>DAOTTU010000069.1:0-68798 GCA_034437655.1 Anaerolineae bacterium | reverse complement strand
CGCCGACCCCGAAGGTGGACCCATCACGCTACAAATTAGCGCTGCGCCACAGGGCATCGCCACCGTCACTGATCTCTGCAATGTCTGGTACACCGGGAAGATTCGGTGCGGGTGGCGGTGCAGCAGGCTCGGTCACGGTGACCTGCAAGGCCTGCTGTGCGGAGGTGGCTCCGGCGTTATCGGTCGCGACGACGGTGACCGTGGTTTGTCCGGCGGCCACACCCGTAACCTGAAGCTGCCCATTGCCGAGATCAGTGACGGTGGCGATGCCCTGTGGCGCAGCGCTAATTTGTAGCGTGATGGGTCCACCTTCGGGGTCGGCGGCAGTGTAGGTGGCCGTAGTACTCTGTCCGGCTTCAACGGTGACGGGTCCAATCGGTGCAAGCGTGGGCGGCTGATTCTGCGGCGCGGGTTCAGTCACGGTGACCTGAAAGGCCTGCTGTGCGGAGGTGGCTCCGGCGTTATCGGTCGCGACGACGGTGACCGTGGTTTGCCCGGCGGCGACACCCGTAACCTGAAGCTGCCCATTGCCGAGGTCAGTGACGGTGGCGATGCCCTGCGGCGCGGCGCTAATTTGTAGCGTGATGGGTCCACCTTCGGGGTCGGCGGCAGTGTAGGTGGTGGTGGTGTTTTGCCCGACTTCAACGGTGACGGGTCCAATCGGTGCGAGTGTGGGCGGCTGGTTGGCCGGCTGCGTCAGCGTTACGGTGAATGTAGCTGTGGCAGTAGCGTTTTCATCATCGCTGACTGTGACGGCTACCGTGCTTTCGCCGGCCGTGTTGCCAAATGACACCGTGAGTTGCGTCTGCTCAGGATTGAGTGAAACCGCCGCTACGTTCGGATTGCTCGACGTAGCCTCGACCGTCAACGGGTCGCCATCGGGGTCACTGTAGTTCAGGGCGACAGTCTGGGGAGTGGCTCCAATTTCCGCGCTGATGGGCTGCAAGGGGTCAATCACCGGGTCTTGATTGGGCGTGTTAACCACTACCGAGAAACTTGTGGATGCAATGCCATCACGGTTATCGGTCACTTCAACGACGATGGTCGCTGTACCGGGGCTTGCACAGGTCAAGTTCACCGTGCTTGTGTCGGCTGACGCGACTGCAACAAGGTTCGGATTCTGGCTGCTGGCGTTCACATTGGTGATAGGGTCGCCGTCGGGGTCTGAAACTGTGATTGAGACAGGCAACTGCGCACCCTGTAGACACGTTTGCTCGGGGATGCTGGCAATCGTGGGGTTCTGATTGGCCGGGGCAACGGTGACCGGGAAGGTCCGGGTTGCCGTGCCGCCGCGCCCATCGTCAACTTCAACCGTCATCTGGGTATTGCCGACGCTGACACCTGATACAGTTAAGGTGTTCACCCCGCTCTGGAAAACGGTGGCGACATCGGGTGCGCCTGCGCTGGCAAATATCGTCAAAGTATCACCATCAGGATCGCCGTAGCTGAACGACACTTCAAGTGTGCGCCCGACTTCGACGGTTTGCGCGGGGATAGCGTCAATGGTCGGCTGCTGATTGGGCACCGGGGCAGGTTCTACGGTTACAGAGAACGTCGTCTGGGCACTGCCACCGTTCCCGTCCCCCACCGTGACGGTGATTTGTGCCGAACCCACCGAGACACCGCGTACACTCATCGTATCGTCATCAACCTGACCGGCGGTCGCGACGTTGGCGGCGTTAGATGTTGCCGAAAAGGTGAGTACATCATTGGGGTCAGGGTCGCTGAGTGCCAAATCAATGCTGATGGTGTCGCCTTCTTCAACCGTTTGTGCCGGAATACTGCCAATGCTCGGGGGTTGGTTCGGTGGTGGCGGTGCGCTGACATTAACGCTGAATACGGTGCTAGAAGCGGCGTTTTCATTATCACGGACGGTGACAGTTACGTTCGTTGTACCCTCCTGCAGTCCATTGATACGAATTCGTTCTTCGGAGAGTTTTTCAACAGATGCAAAGGACGGATTGTTGACATTTACACTTGTGGTGAGCGTGTCGCCTGCGTCCGGGTCACTGATAGAAAGGTCAAGTTCGACGCTATCGCCTTCCAGCAGACTTTGACCACTGATAGTCCCGATGGAGGGTGGGTTATTATCTGGCTCGGGTGGATTGACCACTACCGAGAAGTTCATCGGCTGCGATTCGGCTCCGTTGACGTCTGTTGCCCGCACGGTGACAGTCGTCGTGCCCGCAGAAAGCCCCGTCAGGTTAATGCGATTGGTCGTGGGCGAGGTTGTCACCTGAACGATATTCGGCGAAGCACTGGTCGCGGCGAAACCCTGAATGGCGTCACCATCGGGGTCGCTAATCGTTACGGGCACGGCCAGTGTTGTGCCCTGTGTCAGCGTCTGGCTGGGGATTGGCGCGACGTTGGGTGGGTTGTTTTGTTCAGGTGGCTCTACCACCGTCACGAGGAAGCTATCTTCGGACCGTGCGCCGCGCCCATCAATAACCCGCACACGAATCGTCGCCACACCAACTTGATTCGCCAGTAACGTGATGGCCTGTCCGCTGGGTGTGACGCTAGCGACCTGAGTATTGTCACTGGTCGCAATAAATTCGGTGGTGTCGCCGTCGGGGTCAGAAATGCCGAGCGCAATGGTCGTGGTTGTGCCGCGTTCCATTTCCACCGCTGCGATGGGGTTAATGACCGGGGGGTTATTCACCGGGTCGGGTTCTGGCTCAACCTGATTGTTGACGATCAAGTTGCGCACACCGACATTGGTTTGCTCAACAACATTGGTCAAGTATAGATGGATACGAATCTGATAGGTGCCATCGGCAACCAGTGTGGTGTCCCACGCACCAAGCACGCTGTTTTGCACGGCCTGTGTCACAGCGGAAGGTGTAATCGGATACCAGAGGTTCGCCGGATTCGGGTCCGGCCCCCACTCTAGCGTATATTGCGCAAAGTTAGGATCGCTAGCACTCCCCCAGACGGTGACCGTGCTAGATAGTGTTTGTCCGCTCACTGGCGAGACAATCTGCACAGCACGTGGCAGTTGTGCCGGTGGGGGTTGGGCCACAGGTAGGGTCGGGAACCCACGGAAGCGCGTTGGCGTGGGGGCTGCGCTGGTTGGCAACGGCGTTGACGTCGATGCTTGCGCGAGTTCGGTAGCGTTTGCCGTTGTCGTTGGGCCAGCGGTTGGGAATGAAGGTACAGTCGGCCGGTCACTGACCCGATTGTCATCGTCATCATCACCCCCTGTCAGGGATACTAACGCAATGATAGCGATTACACACAGGACAACCACTACCGGAATTAGCGGTAGTAAATGTTTTGGCTGGAAAGAAGGAGGAAGCGTCATCAGAAGCTCTTTTCGTTTTTGCTCGGCATGGTGCAACAGATAGTCAAGTATTGTTCACGATTGTATGACGCTTCAACGCTTTGCACAATGCGCACAGCAAGCGTTCTATCTACTGTTGCTCTATGCTTGTTCGCCTAAAGACAGCCACCGTACATGTTTTTTCATGGTCGTGGGCAGTTTGAACCTGCAATTGGCGGTGGCGTAGTCATGTCATAAGTGAACGTGAGTGCATAGTCTTGCGTGACAGGATCGAGCAAATCACCAATGATGAAGCGGGCCTGTTCCTGAGAATTGGTATATTCTGCGTTGAAATCTTCGCGTGCAAGTGTGTCGTTCATGGCATTCCGACGCAAGTCAGCACGAAGTTCGTCGCATTGCCCCAAACACACCTCGTCAAAGAACTCGACGTCTGTCAGAAAACAGTCAATCGGTTGCACAGGCGGAAGTGTTACGCTGACTGTATTGTTTTCGTTATCGACAAGGATGTCATCTTCGGTCAGTAGCTCCAGGTTGATGCCCAACGTCACACTAACATCAGCCCGCATCCGCATACTGGCTTCGGCCAGTACCACCTGGCGGGTGGCGCGATACGTTCCACCGATAACATCAAACTTGCCGACATTAAGCACACCACGTTCCCAGATAACGGTATAGAGTTCATCTTCACGTACAAATGTTTCTGGTTCGTTGCTACACAAACCAGTGACCTCACAAAACAGGTCACGCGGCCCTTCGAAAATAGAATTGAAGGCATCTTCAACACCAGTTGTCGCGACCAATGCACCAAACGTCACAACGACTAATGTACCAAGGATCATCAAGCTATTACGGACTGATTGCATTCCAGGACTCAATCTTAATCTGTTTGCCACTATCAGTTATTATAGAGGTATAGCGCATTGTCGTTTGACAGGGAATGTCTGAATTTCACATATGCAACGATACACAAACTGGAGTTTGATTGTCATTGGCGCAGCTTTTGCGGCGTTGTGGGTAGTCTCACCGTTTTGGATACCCGAAGTGCAGCCGTTGCTGGTTGACGACAACATAGACGATACTTTTGAATGTGCCGCGTATGTCAGTGCTGCTGAATGTGAGGTGTTGCAGGACATTTTTGATGATAACCCGGCCCATGCGGTTGCACAACAAACAGCGATGGACCCCGAAAACGACTTTCCGCGCCGTGACCCCGAACCGCAAGAACTGGCCGAAGCGCTTCGTTCGAGCTTGAACATCTCAGACTCACCGATTATCACCGAAATCAGTCGTGGTGTTTTTGCCCCACCCCGTGACGCCATCCATAATGCTCGTGGACGTGCGCAGATTTTCCGCATTACAACCCCAACAGGCGAAAATGAACAGGTCTTCTTGCGCCTGGACTCTGGCATTGACGGTGACTTCACAGTTAACAATGGGCCGGGGCTCAATTTACGCATTTACCTTAGCCGTGACGCTGACCCGCAGGGTGGCGACGAGTTTGAGGCTGAAGCTGTTGAGATTGGGCAACTCACCGGGAACATTGGCCGTCAGAATTACCAGCTTCCTGACGACCTGGAAGTCCTGCAATTTCGTAGCCTGGTGATTTATAACCCCGAATTTGATCAGGTCTTTGGCGTGGCTGAATTCGTTGAACCTGTTCAGTAGTCCGTCGCCAAATTTGTTTGAAGGAGAACGCACTATGGAAACCGGATTGGTCGTCCTTGTCACCGCTGGCTCTGAAGACGAAGCCCGCAAACTTGCCAAACATCTACTTGAGCAAAAGCTCATCGCCTGCGCAAACCTGTTACCAGTCAATTCACTCTATATGTGGGAGGGCGAAATGCAGGACGACCGCGAGGTGTTGATGGTCATCAAAACACGGTCAGAAGTCTTCAAAGAGCGGCTGTTGGCTGCAATTCAGCAACATCATAGTTATGATGTACCCGAAATTATTGGGATGCCTGTTGTGATGGGGTCGCAGCAATATTTGCAATGGATTGCCGACGAAGTGCCAGCGGACGATACATAGGCAACAAAAAAACCTCGGCATATTACCGAAGTTTTGATGTGAGCGGGTTACGAGATTCGAACTCGTGCTCTTCTCCTTGGCAAGGAGACGCTTTACCGCTAAGCTAAACCCGCATCTGTTTCATTGTGCCAACATGATACAACCTCCACTATTGTTTAGTCAAGATGCTTTTCCAACTTTTTTTGGTTTATGGTTGTCGGCCGCGCATATACTACGAGTAGCTGGTCGTGATTCCTAAAGTTGACTACAATTGTTGTACGTATATTGCATCGCCCTTCGCCAATCGTACGATACAGGAAACCCTCCCGTTATGATCCGCCGTGAAGTTCAACGCCGCTTTCACAATCTCGTGCAAGAAACCAACCGTCGGTTTGAACGCCTGCGTGAGTCCAGTGCCCAACCTCGAGAATTTCTGATGGTATTGCTGGAAGGGGTGCAGATTCAGCTTGTTGGGATTGGGCTGGGGCTCACAACCTTGCTGGGCACAATCGTATATATGATTATTGAGCGCTGGAACGCGGTTGATGCCTTCTACATGACGGTGATTACCCTTTCAACTGTTGGGTTTGGTGAAGTGCTGCCGCTTTCACCAGTGGGGCGTGTGTTCACGGTGATGCTGATTTTGGTTGGGATTGGTTTGTTTACCTACGGGGTTTCCAGTGCAATCGAATACATTGCAACAGGTGAGGTGCTGGTTAACCTGGCGGCACGTCGAAAAGAGGAACGCTTGTTCACTATGAAAAATTATTTTATTATCGTTGGCTTTGGGCGCGTAGGGCGCGAAGTCGCGGCGGCTTTGTACGCTGAGCAAAGCCCCTTTGTGGTGATTGATGTTCGTGAGGAGTCGATTGAAGATGCCACGGAACGCGGGTACATTTGCGTCACCGGAAGCGCGACAGAGGACAATGTGTTGCTGGAAGCCGGTATTCAGCAGGCACGCGGACTTGTTGCTTGTGCGGGGAGTGATGCCACCAACGTTTATGCCGTACTGACTGCACGTGGGTTGAACGACAAGCTGTTAATTATCGCGCGGACGATTGATGACCATTCCGAACCGAAAATGTTGCGCGCCGGGGCAAATCGAGTCATTTCACCATACTCAATCAGTGGGCGTCGTATGGCGAACCTTGCCCTGCGCCCGCATGTGGTTGATTTTCTAGACATCACTGCTACCTCGACCGAGATCGAACAAGCACTGGAGGAGGTTATTGTTGAAGATGGCGCGATTATTGCCAACCAAACTATCGGACAGGTTGATCTGCGACGACGTACAGGCGCGAATATCCTGGCGCTGTATCTTCCCAATGGAAAGTGGGTTAGCAACCCGACAACGGCGACCATCCTTGAACCTGGCACGCGCTTGATTTTGCTCGGCAACCGTGACCAGCTCGACGTGACCGAGGCGTTGGCCCGTAGCTTGCCCGATCTTGCGAACACTGACGGAGACTCTAATGCTTGACTTTTCTTGCCATGCGTGGGGCTTTAATAACCATTCATTTGTAGAAGCGGTTGCTACGGTAGCGCGGTTGGGCTTTCGGTATATTGATCTTGGCACCGGGCCACATATTGACCTGGTGCAAGCTGCTCAAAAACCGGTTCAAGCGGCTGAGAGCATTAATCGCACATTGCAAGACTTTAATTTGCAACTGGCCGACTTCTATCTGATGCTACCCTATATCAACGCGCCCGAAACTGAACGGCGTGAACGCCAGCTTAAGCTCTTTGAAAGCCTGATTCCGTTTGCAAATGCTTTGGATACACCGGGGATCACTGTCTCGCCAGGAATTTTGCACACCGATGGGCCCGAGCATAGCCTTGCCAGAGCGGTCCCGGCGCTGCAACAGATGCTTGATGTAACTGAGGATGATGATCTGCGCGTCTCATTTGAACTGCACATGGACTCGGCCGTTACAACACCAGAGCAAGCACTGATCCTTATGGAAGCTGTGCCGGGCCTTAGCCTGACGCTGGACGCAACGCACCTTGTTGTGCAAAAACTAAGTTGGGAGAAGATCAAGCCGCTGCTAGAATTCACAGCGCATGTCCATATTCGGCAAGCATCCCCCAAACGACTACAGAGCGACTTTGCAGAAGGTACACTGGACTTACACCAGATAATGCGCGACCTCAACGCCGTCAATTATCATGGTTTTGTAACCATTGAATACATGACGACGTTTGGTTGGCATGGCACGGCCGAAGTCAATATTCCTCAGCAAATTGTATTTACGCGCGATGCTTTACGTGAAGCCCGCACAGGTTCAGGCTAAGCACCTTAATTTAAGGGACTGAAAACCAGCGAAATGTCAACTTCCCAGCTTGCACCCGGTGCTAACGATAGATTCCAGATGGGCATGGTCACGGCACCTTGATGCACTCGTTCAAAGCCGCCTTCAGAGAGTGTGATGGGGGCGAGTGGGAATGACCAGAATGTTGCGGGCTGGCTCCAGCTAAATTCAACCGCAAACTGTCGAATCTGGGTGACTGCCTTGAAGCCTTCGACATTTTCCAGGGCATGGCTCCCGCCGAGCCCAAGCATCTCTGACGCGACTTCGAGGTGACAATAGTGCTGGTTGTCGCCACCGTCAAAGCCGAAGGCAAGTTCCACGCCCAGACGTGTCTCAAGCTGAATGTCTCCGATGTTGGTAACGGTATAGTGTGCTTGCAAATTGGTTTCCCCAGCGTGCAACGTGAACGTCTTTTCAACGCGAACCGGTAAATGTACCTGACCCAGCCAGACTGCACCATCACGCTTGAGGGTTGTGCGTACTGTGTCTTCTGTCTTGTGCAGAGAGGGTGCGTAACGCTGGTCTACAAAGTTGCCTTGTTCTGGATATTGCACAGCCTCAAAATTATGCAGGGTTGTTTCTGGGCCAAGAAAATGGTCATTGAACATACCGCGTCGATGCCAGTCTACGTAAATGACCTGCTCCAGACCGCGTTCTTTAGCCATGATCGGCTCCCCTTCAAACTGGGTCGGGTCGTCTTCAGGCGTCATCAGCATATTGGTCTTCGCGGCTTCTTGAATTTGCATGTGATAGCCTTCAGGGTGGCGCGACATGATATTCACGAGATTGTAGAAAACAGGGCGATAATCTAGTTCAGTGACCATGCCGCCATCTTTCGGATCAACAATCATCAACAGCGGCCCATTGCCAACGATCACTTCGTCGTGATTGTCAGCATTGAAGTCACTGATTTCTGCCCAAACACCAACGCGATCATCAAGCATACTTTCGGCACGAATAATGTTGGTATAGTTGGCTGAACGGATATGGAATAGATAAACGCCGCCAAAAACGCCATGCCAGTACGCACAGTTGCACTGGGCCGCCCACACTGCGTCCAGCACTTTTTGACGCTGCTCGCTGGGGGGCAAGGTATGGGCTAGCTTGCTGATGGTCATGGCGCGTTTTTGCATATGGTTGATTTCTGGGTACTTCACCAGAAAGTTGCGCCAGAAGCTGCCCCGTAGAAAGTGCAGGACGTTCTCAATTTCTTCACGGCGGTTTTTGTCCCAGTCAGGGAGTTGTTCGAGCTGTACTTCGTAGCCTTCGCGTAGGTCACGCAAGACGTAAGACTGTGGAGAAGGCAGCGCCCATTCGCCCATCTCCGTATATGAGGTTGATGGCAGATAGGCGAGATTGTTCGCGCGGTATGTATTTACATACTCCCCCGGGTGAATCATCGTGATCCAGTCGCTATTGACGATCAATGCTTCAAAAAACGCATCTATCCAGCCTTTTTCCCAGACGGTGGCGTATGAGTTCGGCCACATGCCAAATTTTTCGCCATCATCGCCCATGACAGCCCACATTGGCGGCTTGCCAGAAGGCATGCCCATCTCGGCTTGTTCACGCAGCCAGTGCATCGTTTCGGCCACGGTGGTCCAGGGGATCATAAACCGCAAGCGTTTTTGTGTGGGGACGAGCTTCAGCGGGTAGCCTTGTTCTTCCGTCACAAAATAGCCAAAAAGCTCGTCTTGCCCAAAGCCAGCCGCGACAAAGTGGCTATCGTCAATGAGGGTATAGTCAATCCCAGCTTGATTCAGGGCGCGTGGCAGGTGGGGTTCCCAGATACGTTCTGCTAGCCATGCTCCGGTTGGGGTTGTGTCGAACAGACGCTGAACGGTGTGATTCAGTTTAGCGATTTGTCCGAGCTTATCGTCGTCGTCAAGCATAGTCAGGATGGGTTCATAGTACGCACCGGACAAAATTTCAAGTTGTCCACGTGCGACTTGTGCTTTGACCTGCTGTAGATAGTCCGGTTGGTTAAGTTCCAACCAATCAATAAGCGGGCCTGTAAAATGCATGGCGACTTTGACCTGCGGGTGCCGGTCAAGCGCGTTCGTCAATGGAAGATATGCATGGTCGAATGCATCCTGAAAAACAAAGTCAAAGTTGCCGACCGGCTGGTGGTTGTGGAAAACGAGCGAGACATAGATTTGAGACATATAGTGTTTTAGCCCTAATCTGGTACCATGAAAGCTTGATGAGCATTATAGTGTGCAGCCAAGTGCTTCGCTATCCTAACATATATACCCCATTACGGCTTTCATGCATTCGCCACAAATTGATTTTAAGATCAAGTCTGCGCAACGTTTGGATAAAATTCGTGTTATGATATATGCTCAATAATAACGTTCGCTACGTGGCGGGATGAGAATATTCGGATGGCTATAGAAACAGTCGTTGTCATATTGTTGACAAGCTACCTGATCGGCTCTTTCCCGACAGCATACATTATTTGTCGGCTGCAGGGAATCAATATCTTCGAGATCGGTAGCGGTAATATGGGCACAACCAATACCGTCCGTGCTTTGGGCTACGGATGGGGACTGGCCGTGTACATACTCGATGTCTTGAAGGGCGTCGGGGCAATGTTGCTGGCGCGGTTATTCGTCCCCGGTGAAGATGGGTCAGCGGCGATGATTGTGAGTGCGATTGCCGTCGTTACGGGGCACAATTGGTCAATATTTGCGTCACTGTTAACCGGGCGTATCCGTGGCGGCAAAGGTGCGGCGACAGCTAGTGGCACCTGGTTATTGCTCGCGCCTCCTGTATTGTGGCCCGTGGCGTTGATGGTCTGGGCAACGATTGTTGCTGTGACGCGCTATATGTCACTTGCAGTGCTGACCTGTGTTGCGCTGGCCTCCATTACAATTATTTTCATCCGCAATGATGATCCGATTTACCTGCTATATATCATGGTTCCACTTATGATCTTCTATAAATTTCGCACCAATATTAAGGCGATTGCCAGCGGCACCGAACGGCGCTTTGGTGAGCGTGCGTAGTCTTGATTTTGACTGACGACTATCGAATGTTGCACCACACTTGCACCACGCTTTAGCATATGTCGTGGGTTAGGGCATCCTAACCTCAAATTTCCTTTACAGCTTACCCGGGCTACAGTATGATCTATGTCGTCTTCGGCGCATGTTGCTGCGAAAAAAAGTAAAACGCACATGTCGCCCCTGGTGCGCTTGTGCTTAGTAGTTCAAGGTCGATGTGGTGCTACAATCAACTTTAATTGATCAATTACCTGATTTCGTGATCGGTATTGACGCACAAGAGCGAATCGTTGCCTGGAACAAGGCCGCCGCTACATGTTTTGGGTATGCTTCTGCAGAGATCATTGGCAAACCAATTGCCACCATTTTGTCGACGGACGCTTTGCGACAACAACATTTGGCCGCTATTTACGACCATTTAGCGCAAGACGGGTACTGGGAAGGTGAACTTGGCTTCACGACTCGCGATGACAAGCGGCGTTGGCTTTTCTCGCGTGCCAGCCACCTACAGATCAATGACAGCGAAAACGGCGTTCTGTTAATGGGGACGCAACTTATTGACCACGAAATCCGCCACCATCGTGTGCAAAGTGCGTTAGACTATTCGCAGCGTGAACTTAGCAATATCCTCTCAGCAGTTGGCGACCTGGTGTGTTCTTATGACCCCGCGCAGGAAACGTTCGATTTTATCAGCCCTTCATGCTACCAGCTCACAGGCTACAGTGAACATGAACTGATGGACAATCCGCGTCTCTTCACTGAGATGATCGCCCCCGAATATCGTGAGGTTGCTGTCCAGAGCATGCACAATGCCAAATATGGTCAAGTCACACGTGTAGATTATCCTATCTGGCGCAAAGACGGTGAGGAACGCTGGGTGCTGAACAGCCTTACCCCTGTTGGTAGCGATGAACAACGCCATCTTATTTGCGCATTGACGGATACAACCGCCTTTCGCGAACTGACCGAACTCAAATCGCGCATGATTCGTATGGCCAGCCATGACTTGAACAATCCACTTTCGACAGCCGTTGGCTTTTTTGGCCTATTGTCTGAGGATTTGCGTGACCAGCTTTCTGATGAGCATCGCCAGATGGTGGAAAGCGTTCATCGTTCACATGAACGGATGGCGCAAATGCTGGAAGAATTGCTAGACTTTGAGCGCGTTGAGGCGGCCGCGCAATTGAATCTTGAAGATGTCGATATGATTCAATTGATCGAGAACATTATCGCAGAGTTTACGTTCCAGATTAAAGACAAGCAGCATACTGTTGTTTTTGAGCCTCCGCAACCCGCTTTGATCATTCGTGCTGACCGTGTGCAGCTTGCACATGCATTATCCAACTACATGAGCAATGCCATCAAGTACACACCAACAGTGGGACAGATTACGATTTCTGTTTCACTGGACCACGAGCAGTTATACGTTGAAGTGGGTGACAATGGGCTTGGCATTCCCGAACACGCCCGCGAGAGCCTGTTCCAGACGTTCTTCCGTGCTAAGCAACCCGGCACTGAAGAAATTCCCGGCACCGGGCTGGGCTTGAGCCTCGTTAAGAGCGTCATCCGCCAGCATGAAGGGGCAGTCTATTATCGGCCGGAAGCACAGGGCAGTACCTTCGGCTTCTGGCTACCCGCCAAAGTTGTTGTACAGTCCTGAACTAAGTGCGTTCAAGACCCTTATAGACCTTTAGCAAGTGTGGAATAATCACTGACCAGTCAAAATTATCTTGCACAAAGTGTTGTCCAGCCGCTGCCAAACGTGCGCGTAAGGCTGCATCCTTAAGGACTTGTTGCACCGCTGCTGCAAAGTCCTCGACAGTATCCGCTAGCAAGCAATGCTCTCCATGCACCACACCGAGCCCCTGCGCCCCAATCGTCGTTGATACCACTGCGCACCCAGCCGCTATTGCCTCTAGAATCTTGAAGCGTGTACCACTCCCCATCCGCAACGGCGCAACGTAAACGGCAGCCCCGGCCCAGTACGGTGCAATTTCATCGACCGTCCCGGTGATTACGACTCGTTCATGCTCGGCTAGTGCCTCTACACGCGGGTGTGGACGGTGCCCGACAATGTAGAATTGTGCGTCTGGGTGCTTGATGCGCGGCAAAATATCGGTAGCAAACCATGTCACGGCGTCCACGTTCGGGCGGTAACGCATTGAGCCCGTGAAGACGATGCCTGCCGGGCCCAGTTCTGCTGCTGTCGCGTTGTGCTGATAATTTGCAACATAGATGCCATTTTTGACGATGGTAATGGGTGTTGATGAAAGTTGCGCCAGTAGTGTTTGGTCGGCTTCACTCACGGCCAGCACATGGGCAGAAGCGTCACCGATGGCTGATTCTAACCGTGTCAAACGCTGCCACTGTATCCACGAATACACCGCACCCGGCCAGCGCTTAATGTGCTGCTTTTCGGCGTTGAAAATGGTACGTTGCAGGTCGGCCTCGGCATTGAGTGAACCGTAAATCAACGGCAAGTCGGGGAATTGTGCCTGTATCGGTAATAAATAGACCGCCATTTCGATGCTTTCGGCGTGGACAACATCAAACTCATGATCCTCTAGTAGCGTAAGCAGTGTTGCTGCGGCTGGTTCTGACCAGAAACGCCGTGCCATGTCTGCATAACGGGTGAAGATGATGTCGCGCAGACGGTCGCGGGTGGTGCGCACCGGATCAGGATTCGTGATAAGATGCTCACAGATGTCGTGCAGCGGGGTGTCGTCTGGTGGTGGTTCATTGACGAAACAAAACAACGAGACCTCATGCCCGGCTGCTGCTGTGCCTTCAATCAAACCCATCGCCCGCAAGGCGCCACCACTTCGCGCCGGGAAAGGGAAATGCGATGTCAAAAATAGAATCTTCACGCCAAATTTTGCCTTTTTGGGAACAAATTGCCGAACACCGTCGTCACCGCTCTAGAATCCAAACGAAGCATATTGTAAGAAGGAAAGTGACATGCGTAAATCCATTCTTTTTCTGGTGTTGCTGGGAGTAGCAAGCCTCATGCTTGGGCCAGACAGCATTACCTATTCACAAGATGCAGGCGACCCCCCGCCGCGCATCATTGATATATGGCCCCTGCCGGGCGTAGAGCTTGCCGGGCAAGAGTCCCTCAGCATTACATTCGACCAGGCGATGGACCAGAACAGCGTGGCGGCGGCATTTTCAACCGAACCCGCGCTTGATGGCTCTTTAACATGGACAGACGCCCGCACCGTCGAATTTGTCCCTGCCGAAGCGTGGCCGCGTAACACTGAATTGTCGATTGAAATTCAAGAGGATGCGCAAGCCCTGACAGGTGTCACACTGGAAGAAACCTTCCGCACTGCGGTCAAAACTATCGGCCCGCTGGCAGTGTCAACGATTGTGCCCGACACCGATGCAACAGGCGTTACAGCCGACGCACGTATTGTCGTGACCTTCAACCGCCCGGTGGTTGCTTTGGGTGTCACTGAGGATATGGATGCGCTGCCAAGCCCGATTACGGTTGACCCCGACATTTCGGGCAAAGGCGAATGGCTCAACACCTCAATCTACATGCTTACCCCCGACGCGGCCTTGCAGGGCGGCACACGCTACACGGTAACGGTCGATGCCGGACTGACCGCCGTTGATGGTGCAGTCTTGGACGAGTCCTTCGAATGGTCGTTTGAAACCCTACCACCGCAAATTCTAAGCATTCAGCCGTCTGATGGTGCCTCAAACGTGTTGCTTGATGCAGACCTCACCGTTCGCTTTAGCCAGCCGATGGAACCTGCCAGCACGGCGGATGCGTTTGCATTGTTGTTTCGGGGTGAGCGTGTAGAAGGCGACATTAGCTGGAACGACGACAACAGTGTCCTGACCTTCTCACCCGCCGAAAACCTCGAAATTGAGACAACCTACATTCTGAATATTGCCGACACTGCCCGGAGCGCAGCCGGTGAAGCATCGTTGGATCGCGGCTATTCACAGTCGTTTGCTACTGTGCCCTTGCCCGGTGTTGAACGCACGACACCCCGCAACGGTGAAACCGATGTGTATCCCGGTTTTGGTGCTAACATCACGTTCAAGTCACCAATGAATACTGAGACATTTGCTGACCGCATTCATGTCGAGCCAGAAGGTACCGAATGGGAACCATTCGTCAACGGCAACCGCAATCTGCGCATTCAGTTTAACCTGCAACCGCTGCAAACGTACCAGATCACGCTGCTGGCGGGTGCTGAGGACATCTATGGCAACGCCATCCAGACGGACTACACCTTCGAGTTCACCACACGCGACATCGAAACCTTTGCCTATCCTATCACGCAGTCAGGCGGCTTACAGCTTACGGGTAGCTATCGCAATAATACGCGCCTTTCGGTGATGGTTAGCGGTGAACCTGAAGTCAACTTCCAGCTTTATCAGCTTGACCCGATGACCCTTGGCCGCAGCAGCCGTGATGTGTTGGACTATGGTCATTATGGCGAAGAACTGCCCCCTTATGTCCGCAACAGCAACCTCGTGCGCGAATGGACGCAGACATTCGATTCTGAAGGCATACCGGGTGTGCCGAAAGCAATCTTCCTCGCAGGTGAAGAAGGCGGTGTGCTACCGAACGGCCTTTACTGGTTGCGCATGGATATGCCGGCCCGCTGGGATGAGAATCGTCGTGAGGTGTATTCCGTGACCGTTGGCGTTGTGAATGCGAACTTGACCGTCAAACGTGCCCCAGAAGAAACGCTTGTCTGGGTAACAGACATGCCCAGCGCCCAACCCGTGCAAGAAACCACCGTCTCGGTTATTGATGAGGATGGCAACACGATTGCACGTGGCCAGACGGATGCAGACGGGCTGTTCCGCACTCCGGTTGAATTGAGCGAGAACGACTTTTTCTCGGTGATTGCTGACGGGGCTGGTGCCTATGGGCTCTGGAAAGCCTATGATTCGGGGACACCACCCACCCGTGAAAGCTATGTCTATACGGATCGTCCTATCTATCGTCCCGGTGAAACTGTCCATTTCCGGGGGATGTTGCGCGAGAAGGATGACATGGACTTCACCATTCCGAATCTACGTGCTGTCAACGTTGGGATTTTTGCTGCTGACGGTAGCCTACTGATCGACGAAGACTTTGAACTGACCCCGTTTGGTACCTTCAGTGGTTCGATTGAACTGACCGAAGACGCAGCGTTAGGGCAAGCTCAGATCAATGTCGGCGGTATTTCATTCTGGACATCAGTGAGTTTCACCGTAGCAGAGTTCCGTGTCCCTGAATTTCAGGTTGGCGTGACTGCCCAGCAAGACAGCATCTTCCGTGGGGACGAATTGACAGCGGTTGCCAATGCGACATTCTTTGCAGGCGGTGCGGTGAGCAATGCCGAACTCCGTTGGAACGCACTGGCCCGGCAAGCCTTCTTCAACTACGCCGGCCCCGGTAATTACACCTTCACCGATAGCACGATTCCGGGTTTTTTCGAGTATTTTGTCGGTAGCGGCGAAGGTATGACTGACGGTAGTGGTAACTTCATCATTACGACAGAAAATACCGATATAGGGTCACCTGTGCCGGCCACCATTAGCGTTGAAGCATCTGTGACGGACGAAAGCCTGCAAACCATCAGCGGGCGGACGAGTGTTATGGTGCATCCGTCAAATGCCTACGTTGGGCTGCGTTCTGACCGCTATTTTGGGCGTGAAGGCGAACCGATTCAAATTGACGCCATCAGTGTGACACCAGACAGTGAACCCCGTGCCGAGCAACGTATCACCCTCACCTTCGTTGAGTTACGCTGGTCACGTATCCCGGTTGAAGGCGAATTTGGCCGCTATACATGGGAACGTGAGGAAGTTGAGGTCGAAACTGCTGAGGTCTTCACGGACGAAAACGGCACCGTGAGCTACACGTTTACCCCCCCCAACGCTGGTATTTTCCGTGTGCGGGCGACGACGCTGGACGAACGCGAACGGCTGAATAGTAGTAGCCTCCGTTTCTACGTGACGGGCTCGCAATCTGTGTGGTGGGGCGAACCAACGGATGCCATTGACCTCATTGCCAATCAGGACAGTTATGAAGTCGGTGAAACGGCTGAGGTTCTGGTGCCGTTGCCCTATTCTGGTGGCTCGACCGTACTCGTCACCACCGAACGCCAGGGTATTCTTTCCACTGAGATCATCGAAGTCGAAGGTAGCACGCTGGTCTATGAATTGCCCATTATCGAAAGTCATGTGCCCACGATTCACGTCTCCGTGGCGGTTGTCAAAGGCATTGACGACGAAAGCGCTAACCCCGAATACAAACTCGGTAATATCGCGCTGGAGGTGAAACCTACATCGCAAACCCTGACCGTTACCGTCACACCCTCTGCCGAAACCACCCAACCCGGCGACACGCTCAGCTTTGACGTGCAAGTCACCGATGCTGAGGGTAATCCGGTTGAGGCTGAACTTGGCGTCGCGTTGACCGATAAGGCGATTCTGACGCTACTGCCACCCAATAGTGGCCCTGTTGTAGACACCTTCTACCGCTTCCAACCCAACTACATCAGAACCACCATAGCGCTGGAAGCCTTGCTCGACCGCATCACGGATCGCACCGTTGGTGAGGATGATGATTTAAGGGAAGTGACTGAGGAATCACTCGGCGGTGCAGACCGCGCTGCGGGTGCGCCTACTGCGACGACCGCTTTTGCTGATGATGCCGAAATGGACGCCATGCCACAAACAGGGGGTGGCGGTGGTGAGGCACAGCAGCCCGCTGTTGAAGTACGCGAAGACTTCCAGCAAACGCCACTCTGGGAAGGGCAAGTCGTGACTGACGAAAACGGTTTTGCTACGGTCTCGCTGGAACTGCCAGACAACCTCACGACCTGGACCTTCGACGCGCGCGTCATCACAGCCGAAACCGAAGTTGGTCAGGTTGAAACAGAAGTGGTGACCACGTTGCCGCTACTGGTACGCCCCACGACCCCGCGCTTTTTCGTCGTAGATGACCGCCTTGAATTGGCCGCTGTGGTCAACAACAATTCGCCCGAAGAACAAACGGTTGAAGTCACGCTCGAATCAACAGGCGTTTCCCTTGAAAGTGACGTCACCACTACCCTGACGATCCCCGCCAATGGCCGCGGCCGCGCTGAATGGGATGTCGTGGTGCAGGATGTCGAATTTGTAGACCTGACCTTCATCGCTATTGGTGCAGACGGCTATCAGGACGCCGCCAAGCCACAATTGGCCACCGGCCCGGATGGCACTATCCCGGTTTATCGTTACTCTGCGCCAGACCGTGTTGGCACTTCAGGCGTATTGCGCGAAAATGGGGCCCGCGTTGAAGGCATTAGCCTGCCAACCCGCTTTGAGTTTATCGAGGGTGATCTGGTGCTGAATGCGTCACCATCACTGGCTGCTGCCACCACCGAAGCGCTTGACTATCTGCAAAACTATGAACACCAGTGCATTGAGCAGACGGTCAGCCGCTTCTTGCCCAATATCGCCAACTTCCGCGCCTTGCGTGACCTGGGGATTCAAGACCCGGCGCTGGAAGCCAAACTCTTTGACGCATTGAACTTCGCGCTGGACAAGTTGTCACGCGAACAGAACACGGATGGCGGTTGGGGCTGGTTTACGGGTATGGAAAGTAACCCGCTGGTAACGGCCTATGCAGCACTGGGTTTGATCGAAGCACGAGACGCTGGCTTTGACGTAGACCAGACCATGATTGACCGCGCGCTGAACTTCGTTCGTCAGAACTACATCCGCCCCTCTATCAACGCAAGCTACTGGGAATTGAATCGGCAGGCATTCTATTTCTATGTGCTGGCGCAAGATGGCGAGGGTAGCAAGTCCGACTTTGACGCGCTCTACGAATTCCGCCTGAATATGTCACTGTCGGGGCGGGCCTACCTTACGATGGCGTATCATGCGCTGTTCCCCGCCGCCAGTGAAATTGATGACCTTGTGAGCGATTTCACCACGAACGCACTTGTTTCTGCAACGGGTGTTCACTGGGAAGAAGCTCAACGCGACTGGTGGAACTGGGGCAGCAATACGCGCACAACATCGCTTGTGCTGAATGCGCTCATCAAGACCACCCCTGAGAGCGACTTGCTGCCAAACGCCGTGCGCTGGCTGATGGTGGCGCGTGATGGCGACCACTGGCAGACGACGCAAGAAAACGTCTGGGCACTGTTGGCGCTCACTGATTGGATGGTGTTGACCAACGAGCTACAGGGCAACTACGACTACACCGTTTCGCTCAACCGTGATGAAGTGCTGAGCGGGGACGTCACGCCAGAAAACGTGCGCGACGAGAACCAGCTCCGTATTGCAGTAGAAGACCTGTTGCTGGACGACCTCAACCGTCTTGTTATCAGCCGGGATGAGGGTGAAGGGGCACTCTACTACACTGCGCACCTTGACTTGCGCCTGCCCGCCAGCCAGGTCAGCGAATTGAGCCGGGGTATCACTGTTACCCGCGAATATTTCGCTGAAGATGATCCTGAAACGCCGATCACGAGCGCGACGGTGGGTGATACGGTTAATGTGCGCCTGACAATCACATTGCCGGAAGATGTGTACTACTTTGTACTCGAAGACCCCATCCCTGCCGGGACAGAAGCCGTAGACACCAATCTGCTGACGACCAGCCAACAAGCCGACGGCCCTGGCCTTGTGCCGAGCGATGAAAACGAATGGCGCTGGTTCTGGGGCTGGTGGTACTTTGACCATACCGAACTGCGCGACGAACAGGTGAACCTCTACGCCGACTACCTGCCGCGTGGCACCTACACCTACACCTATCAGCTTCAAGCGACGGTGCCGGGTGAGTTCCAGACTATGCCGGCCGAAGGCTATGCGTTCTACTTCCCAGAAGTATTTGGGCGCACCGACGGGCAACTGTTCACTGTAGAAGACCGGGCGTTTGGGGTTGCTGACTAAGCACGATATCCCAATATCGCCCACCAGCGTCACCAAGCACCATATGTGGTTTCGGCCGCATGTGGTGTTTTCTTTTTGTTTTGTGTCAACCCCTGCTATGATAGCCAGTAGTATATAAACAGCATTATCAACAGTGGAGAAGTCTGTGCGTAACTCAAGGGTGATTCTTCTGGTCGCGTTACTGTTGCTGGTGATCTTTTTTCTGTTTACGAGGGAACGTACACGTCCCTTTATTGGTCATCATGACTGGGATAACGTTACATGGGTTAACGCGGCTGAAAATTATCAGCGCTATGGCTTGTGGGACGCACGCTTGCAGCAAATCCGCAATGTGCAACCGGCCCCCCCTGAAGAGTGGATCGTATACCAGAACCATCCTCCCGGCATTTCGCTGATTACCCTGGCGACGATAGAATCCTTTGGTAACACCGAATTCACAGCACGCCTTGCCCCAATTTTTGCCTCACTTGTGACAGTGGCCCTACTTTTTGCGCTGGTACAGCGATATAGCGACAGCAGCACAGCTATGCTTAGCATCGCGTTTTTTGGATTATCACCCATCCTTATCTATTTCAGCGGCAAAATCGGGCACGAGCAGTTCACCCTGTTGCTGGTGCTGCTGTTTCTCAACCTGCACCAACGCCGACCGCAGCGACTTTCAGCGTTATGGTCTATTGCGGTGGGAATTTTGGGATTCATCGGGGCGTTTATTGGTTGGGGCTGGTACCTGTTCGTTGGATTTTTCTTCTTATTTCAGTGGTGGAAAGCACGGATTCAAGGCTTTCGGCGGTATCTTGGCTTGTGGGTGGGTACAGGCTTGGGCGGTATCAGCTTATTGGTGCTAAGTATTGTGCAACAGCCTGATTTTCTTCAAACTTTGCTAGACGCATTCTTGATCCGTACAACCAACACCGACAACGCTGAACCTATCACAGCAACCGCCTGGTTCATCCAGATGGGGAGTCGGTTGCTGTGGCTAGCAACGCCCGTGGTGCCATTGTTTACACTGGTTGTTGGCTATCTGGCGTGGCGCAGACGTGACAAAGCCAATGCGGATGGTCTGAGTGTGCTGTTTGTCGCAGGGGGCACGTTTGCATTGCTATTCTGGCAGGGGAGCTACATTCACAGCTATTATCTCTACTATATCTTTGCACCGTTAAGTGCCTGGGCCGCGATGGGATTTATGTACGTATTGTACGCTTACGGTTCCCCGCCCAAACTGCTCTGGCGTTCGGTGTTGACGCTGATGTTGCTCGCTTTCCTCGGGGGCAGTTATCAGTGGGGGACTGAGCTGTTTGCACATGACCTGAACGAGCAGCGTTATTCATGGGGTATTCAAGTCGCGGAACGGACTGATCCAGACGAACGAGTTATATCGAACATACCGCCGCAAGGCCCACACATTGGGTATTATGCGCGTCGGGTGGTGATATATGATGTCTCTGAAGAAGAATTTTTAGAAACGCCGCGTCCCGAGAACTGGGGATTTTACATCTATTGTACAGGCGACGATATGCCAGACTGGGTCAATGAATTCAGTTTTACGTATGATGAAGAAACCCATTGCTACTTTATTGACTTGCATTCAGAAGATGACGATCAATAGTTAGGCGGCGGTGCTTCAAGACGTTGATCTAACCACGGAAGAACCAGCAAAGCGCAATTGAGCATGACGTACAACCAGAACTCGACCGTAAACTGTTCATTGACTACTTCGCCGCTGGTATAGCCGCTAAAGCCTTCTTGTGGGCGTGGTAGCGACTCGTTATCAACATTTTCTAGCAAAATTTGCTGGTCCTCGCGGTCGCTCAGGTTAAAGAGGTCGGTGGTTTCAACGGTATAGCTCCACATCCAACCGAGCGTCACCAGAACACCAACCAACACTGCCCCAACAGTTGTTGGGCGGCGGCGGGGGCGTTCAGTGCTGAACATGCGCCGGATGTACTGAAAAAGGATGCTGGCTTGCACCAGCGGCAACACAATCACGATACCGTTTGGAATCAGCGCGTCTTCCATATGCGGTAATCGGCTAACCCCTGAGCTTGTGACATCAGCAGAAACTATATCCAGTCCAGTCATCTGCGCCTCAACGTTTAGCCACGGGAAAAACAAAAACAATGTCAGCACCGTTATGCTCACCGTGCTAATCATGAGGCTGATAGGGTCAAGGCGTCGTGGGGTTTCGTCACGCTCACGTCTGGTCATAAGTTGGTCTGCGGCGTTATGTCATCAGATTCAGGGTCATCATTGGGGTCGTCATCTTCGGCATTGTCAGGCGCGCTAGCGGTAGTAGTGTCATCGGAGCTAATTGCATCGTCAGCTTCGGCGCTGTGGTCAACCTGGCTTGATGGTGCCGCCAGCGAGGTATCCTCATCATGTTCATCAGCATCTGGGGACTTATTTTCGGCCTCATCATCATCAAGATCGTGGGCAGTCTCAAATTCAATACGCACACTCCCGTCATCATCGTTCACAATCCGAACTTCTTTGCCAGCGATAATTGGCCCCTGCTCGTCGTCATCACTATCATAATCGTCTGGCAGGTTCACATCGTCTGGCGGTAAGGATAACAAGCGCGACACCTCACGCTTCATGGTTTCAGAAAGGTCAGCTTCATCATCTGCGTCGTCGTCATCATCGCGGTCGTAGTCCTCATCTTCCTCAGACACCATGCCAAGTTCATGGTCAAACCGCCCACGCATTAAGTCGGCATTCTGCGCCAGGTTGAAGACTTCGCTGTATAAGCGTTCAGCATGATGTGAAATCCCGTTGAGTGCATCGGAAAAGTGGCTATAAGTGAAGTTCTCAGTCGGTAACTCGACCGCTAGAAAGACGTCACCATCGCTGTCGAGCCCAAATTTGGCCATATTCATATCGAGATTGAGCCGCAACACATGGTAGTAAAGCCGCATCCGATCTTCTTCATCAGGTGGGGCAACAACGAAAGGGTTAATGACAAAGTAAATCCAGTGGTCGCTGATACGGATGAAAATGCGAAAAGACGAAACTGAAGTCCGCACACCAGTGATCCAGGTGTTGGTGCTGCTGCGTGTATAGCTCCACTGATATTGCTGGAAGTATTGTTCGATGGTTTCAGGGGATATTTGCATGACGCCTTGCTTTCCAGTCAGGGTAAATGTGAGTCTTTTTGAGATGAATACAGCATGCTATGGCGCGGCGAATGTGCTATTGTGTGCGATCTTTGTCTGGTAGGGAAAAATCGCTGCTGCCAGCTTGCAGACGATTTGCCATATAGCGACTGACAAAATAGGCAGTGCTGCACAACAACCCAATCATAATCGGGATCGTTGAAAACCCGGCGACACCTAGCACCGCCGAACCAAGACCTGCGACCGCAATGCCACCGCCAACGAATTGCGCGGCCGGGCCGGTGTATAGCAAGAATTCACCACGCCGGACATGGTAGATTTCAAGATGCCCTTTGTAAAACACAAAACCACCATAGCCTATACCAATTAAGCCTAACGCCAGCATCATCAGTTGTACGGGATCCACTACGATTTCCTTACGTTTTGTAACAAGGTTTGAACAGCACTTTCCGGGTCAAGTTTACGTGCAAGCACCTCTTCAAGCACCGCATCAAGTTGTGTGTTGGCTGTTTGTGCCAGCAAATCTCGCAGCAGTGCTGCTTGCAGACGATGCATCAACTCATCACGCAGCCGCTGCCGGGTTTGTGCTGCTTGTAGCCCCGAGCTTACCACATAGTCCCGGTGTTGTTGAATAGCACTGTAGAGTTCTTCAACACCTTGATTTTCAGTCGCAATCGTCTGAACAATCGGCACCATCCACATATCGTCAACAACAGTGGGTGCCCCGTCATCCTGTTGCATAAGCTGACCATGATGCGTAACTGTGCGCTTGCGATGTCCTAATTCAAGCATAGCCCGCAATGCCCGAACTGTATTGCGTACCCCGGGACGGTCGGCTTTATTGACGGCGATAACATCCGCGATTTCGAGAATCCCCGCTTTAATGGCTTGAATATCATCGCCAAGGCCCGGCGCTTCGACAAGGACTGTGGTGTCAGCTACGCGGGTGATTTCAACTTCGTTTTGCCCGGCCCCCACGGTTTCAATAATCACGAAGTCAAAGCCTGCTGCATCAAGGACACGCATGACATCAAACGTCGTTCGCGCCAGCCCACCAAGTTGACCACGCGCGGCCATGCTGCGAATGAAAATGCCCGGGTCATTGCTGATGTCCCGCATCCGAAAGCGGTCACCAAGCACGGCCCCACCTGTGAAGGGGCTGCTGGGGTCTACGGCGATAATCCCAACCCGAAAGTCATGCTCACGCAAATGAGCAGCAAGCATTGTGACCAGCACACTTTTGCCTGTGCCCGGCGCACCGGTTACACCGATAGAGTAGGCATTACCCGTGTGGGGAAATAAGCTGCGCAGGACTTGCTGGGCGAGGTCGGTATTGTTTTCAACTTGAGAGATCACGCGGGCAATGGAGCGGCGATGCCCTTCGCGAACTTTTTGGGCGAGGGTTTCAACATCCGGCATACCTACTTAGACCAATTCCAGTGTATTGATAAACGAGACAATATCACTCGTGTCAGAGCCCGGCCCAAAGACACCGGCCACACCCATCTCCTTAAGTTTTGTAGTGTCTTCTTCGGGGATAATGCCACCAAGAATCACCTTCACATCTTCCATATCATTTTCACGCAATAGCTCCATAATACGCGGGGTTAGCGTCAGGTGGGCCCCAGAAAGAATAGAAAGCCCAATGACGTCAACGTCTTCTTGCAGGGCAGCATTGACGATCATTTCTGGTGTTTGGCGCAACCCGGTGTAGATTACTTCCATACCAGCATCACGCAGGGTGCGGGCAATCACCTTGGCACCACGATCATGCCCATCAAGCCCCGGCTTGGCAATCAGTACACGAATCTTACGTTCGCTCATGCGTATTCCCCTCTAAACAATCAGTATACACTTTTATTATAGCGCAAAAGGTAACGATGGCATTCAAAATCCTAGCCGCAGATCACGCAACCGGCTTCAATTCGAAAAGGCACTATTCATCGAATGGGAAATCACCGTCTTCGTTGCCTGTTTGCAACCCACGTAGCAGGTTCAGCACCTCTTGTTCATTGCGCCACATCGGTGAGTTCTCGAAGCGACGACGCATCAGGTCCAGACGTGGATACCCGTCACGGAATTCGGCGTTCCACTCTTGCGCAAAATCTCCCCGCCGAATGTCGTCTAAAATGCTTTCCATCTGGCGTTTGGTTTTCATCTCTTGAAACTGCAATGTCCGCGAGAACAGACCGTATTGTGCCGTTGGTGACATCAATTTGAGCGCTTTTGACCAGCCGACCACTCCCGCCCGGCCCAACAGCGTTGCCAATTCGCCCGAAAGATACAACTCGGTCAGCACGACTTCAGGCGGATAGCCTTCATTGACCAACACATCGACCGCGGTCAGTAGCATATGGTGCATGGCAGGGAGCAGTGCCTGTTGAAAGAACAAATCCAGCTCGACTTCCTGCTCAAAAGAGACTTCAACCGCACCCTGTCGCAAGGCTCCCACGGCCAGCGCGATTGAGAGCAAACGATTCCACGTCTTCCCAGTATAATCCTGTCCTACCGCCACATAAGCAGGATACCCCAGGCCATTGAGATAGCCATCTCGCACAGCAACCCCCAGGCTTCGAGGTGCAATGAGGGCAGCGTCAACGTAGGAAGGTGGCTCGATAAAGCCATAAGCGACATTATAGGCAGAGGCGAAGACCAGCATGTCACCCGTGCGCAGATGCGGTGCAATCTGCTCTAAATAGAGTTGTGGCATAACCTCATCGGGGATAATCAACAGTAGTGTGTCTGCTGCTGCTGCAACGTCGGCAATAGACTTCACGGTGAAGCCGTCATTTTCAGCCAGCGTTGCATACCGATCCGGGTTGTTGCCAATGGTGAGTTGTATGCCACTATCGCGTAAATTGAGTGCGAAGGACCGGCCGAGATTGCCATAGCCGACCATCGCAACCTTGCGCGATACAAGACGTTGCAGGTCGGCATCTGTTTCTTGATACACAATTGTCATGGCGGTGCGATCTTTCTATGCCAGATTGGGGTACGATAATTTAGGCGACGGAAGCCGAAGCCTTCATAAAAGCGCCGCGACCCGAAATTGCTCTGCTGGGTGTTGACGGTGATTTCACGCGCTGGGTGTTGCTCAATGAGATGGCGGATCAATGCTGAGGCGACCCCCCGCCGCTGCATAGATGGCACCACTGCCAGCCGGGTGAGGTGAACTTTATCATAATATTGGGTCGAAAGTTGGTAGCCCACCACAGTTTCATTCGACACAGCGACTGTCAGTAACAGAGCTTTAGGAAGCATGGCGTGAATGTCATATTCCCTCAATTGCCAGGGCGGTGCAAATGCATCATGGTCTGCATGCAGAACAGCAGCAACATCTGCTTCAGTTGCCAGGCGCACTTGCACATGCTGTTGCTTGCTATGTCGGGCTTCCAATGGTCGGGCATTGCGCCAAAAATGCACAATATGATCAATAAGGTGAAAGCCAACCTGCTGCATTGCAGACTTCAACCAGGGGATAGTTTCCAGCATCATAATATGCTCTAGTCCCCATTGTTTTGCCTGTAAAATGGACTGGTGAAGGAGCGTCACCGTGAACTCTGGTGATGTATCGCGCCGTAGTGCAACCATTCGCACCCACACATACCCGTCCGTCGGTGGTGCAAACAATATCACTCCGGTCAATTGATGGTTGGCGTTGTAGACCAGAATTGACGGCTCACGCGCAATGTGCAGCCACGTATCCAATGAATGCCAGTCGAGATGGTAATGCACACGCGCATTCTGAGTAACTAAATCACGAACAATGGTTTCATAGTGCGGCGTGTAGGGAACAACGGTGACAGTCATAGGTGAAGCGACACAGCTCCTCAGGGCTGGCTGCTTGTCGCATTGAAAGAGCAGGCCTCTTCTGAGATAAGGCATTCTTGCACTTGTTGGCCGTCGTCAGTGACCACAAGGAAGCTGTTGGTGTTGGGGTTGGCGGTGGTATCCCATACCCAGAAATAGTCTTGCTGTATTTTGCGGCGATGATAAATGTCTGTCAGGTTTTCGGTGTTACAAACCGCAGGGCTATTGGAAATACTACGTCGCTCTAGCGAAATACGGATACAGGTGTTGGGGGCAATACGCCGTGTTTGGTCGCCAAAAAAGAAGGGATTCAGGCTAGAGCTTTGATCTGGCAGCGCAAAGCGATACTCAACCAGATCAATCGTCCGATTGGTGTTGTTGTAGATGAAAAAAGCCTCGTCGCCACTGCCGGTGGCATCGGCATTACTGTAATAGAGATGGATGTCGTCGTTGGGGTCAAAGCCTACAGCGGTTGGGAAGTCGATGGTCCCTGTTGCGTTGGTCCCGTTATCTTCATTAACTTCAGATGTTGCATCCTCACTGCGTGCTTCACCGCCTGCGTTGGCGTCACCATTGCCGTCACCGTTGCCACCCAACATGAGGAAACCAACAGCCAGCAGCAACACTGCTGCAACGATTAACCCGACCACCAGAGGAAGCGTGCGCCGTTGTTGTTCTGGCTCATCTTGATTTGGCTGCATGACTGTTTCGCTGTCAGGGTGCGGCATTGGTGCAGGGATAGCAGGCTGGCTGGGCGTGTCATAAAGTCCGCGTGGCGCTTGTCCTGCGTCGTCAGGATAGTCATGCGGTACCGTAGCTGGCAGCACGCGCAGCGATGTGTCTTCTACCGGGAGCGGTTCGGCCTGATAGGTTGGGTCTTGCACCGCCGCAATGGCAACCCGCAACGCATCCATCAGCTCCCGTGAGGTCTGGTAGCGGTCTTGTGGCTGCTTTTCCAGTGCTTTCAGTACAACCTCAGCGATTTCATCAGGAATATCATCACGAAAGAAGCGCGGCGGCGGGGGCGCATTTGTGATATGGCTGAGGGCCATGCTCATTGCCGAATCTTCATCAAAGGGGGTACTACCGACGAGCGTTTCATACAAGACAACCCCCAGTGAATAAACGTCACTTTGTGGGACGGCCTGTTGTGACGAAATCGCTTGCTCAGGGGAAATATAGCGCGGGGTTCCGAAGGCTGTGCCGAGCGTTGTGTTGTTAGCAAAGTCCATCACCAACCCAAAGTCCATCAATACAGCGCGATCAGTGCCCTTTTCAATCATAATGTTAGAGGGCTTAATATCGCGGTGGATGGCGTTATGACGATGCACATGGTCAATTGCATCGGCAGTTTGGGAAAGGATGTTGTAGACTTCATCGTAGGGCATGAACTCACCCTTGCGCCGATAGCGTTTCAGCCGCTGTGTAAGGGTTTCACCGCGTATCAGTTCCATTAACAAATAATGGGTATCTTGATCTTCTGCGCCAGAATCGTAGATCTGAATGATATTGGGGTGTTCTTCAATTTGACGAATGACCCGTTCCTCGCGTTGAAAACGCTTCATCAGCTCATTGGCGCGGTCACGCTGGAGTGTGATTATTTTGATGGCTACTTCGCGGCTTTGCTGGGTGTCTGTGCCCATGTAAACATAGGCCATGCCGCCCTTACCAATCAGGCGTTGCACCTCATAGCGGTTACCGATCAAGCGGCCAATCATCGGGTCATCATGTTGCGCTGGCACGCGATGGTCCTCACCAAACTAATTCAGAACGAAAAGCGGATGTTGCCATAAGATGATCATCTGTATTGGTAGCGAATTGACCGCAACCTTAGTCCCCTAGCAGCCCCATATCTTGCGCTTCTTCATAGCTGACTGAGCCGTCATCGTCTAGCAGGTCATCAAGTCCCATTTCATCGCCAAATAGATCATCAAATTCACTATCATCGGATGGAACATCACCGAACAGGCTATCAATATCCATATCACCAACGGGTTCAAGCGTAGGAGCCATCAGTTTGGAGGTGATCTGCTCAGCGGTCATCTGCTGCGAGTCTTCCATGCTGGGTGCTTCTTCAGCAGCTTCGGTGGTTTCTTCAGCTTCTGATGCAGCTTCGGTATAGCGCCAGGCAGCGTCGCCAAGCAGGTCTGCAATCTCACGTGCGCCCTGGCGACCATAGCGCGTCACTGAGCCGAGGGCACCCCGTGACGGTGTTAGCAAAATCATCATGAAGTAGTGATAGCCGATGGAAAGCCCAAATAGCAGGTATTGGTCACCTTCATAATATTTGAGGAGAAAACCATCTCCCCCGATTTGAGGAGATACTTTCACGACCTGTGCAAACGCCGGGCCCAGCAGCGGCGCGATTTGTTCTTTGTCAACGTAGCTGGTTGCGCCTTCATCGACAACAATGCGCCCAGCACGGTCAGCGATCAGCCCACCAATTGCACCAATTTCGCCAATCGTACGGATCAGGACTTGCCGCGTCTGGTTGGTTTCTATGTCGGGAACTGGCCCCAGGTCAAGACCTTCACCAGAACTTTCTTCGGCTTCAACGACTTCTTGTCCGTCTAGCCCAATGCGTACCGCCCGCAGAAAACGCTCACCAGAAGCACGGGGTACAAACTGGAAGAATGCATTTTTGAGCAGGGCGTCGTCTGGACGTGGGTCGTTGCGCTCGGCAACTACAACAATCTGTGCGCCGGCGCGTTCACGGATTGCACGTTCGGCCCATTCGATGCCGGTCATATTGCTGTCAAGCGTATAACTGGTCACTGCTAAATCGACTTCAGTACCAAAGACTTCGTCAAGTGCTTCGTTAGCTGTCGGAATCTCAACAAGAATATAGCGGCGGTCAAGCATTGCCATTGCTGCACGCACAATGGGCCCAAGGTGGCTTGACGGGTCAACCACCAGTATTCGGGGAATTGCTGTCATGAGACGTTTTCACCCAATTATTATTCGCGTTTCCAAACCATGGTTTATTATACAGCACAATAAGCATCGTCGCGAAGATTGCTTTTGACATCCACATTACAGATCAGTATAATCTAAATATAGATTGAGAAAAATGCAACGATCTTCGGGGCAGGGTGTAATTCCCGACCGACGGTAATAGAGGGTCACCTCTTAGCCCGTGACCCGTCTGATTGTGCCAACAGTCAGCGGTGGACCCGGTGAGATTCCAGGGCCGACGGTAACAGTCCGGATGGGAGAAGTATCGTTTGTACGCAAGGCTACATCACAATAAACAGTGTACGTATGTTGCCAGTTATGGCGATTTTGCGTGTTTCGGCACTTGTTTGTTGTGGTTCCGTACGCCTCGTATTTGTTTTCCTGCCCCAATGATCAGCCTGCATCAACTTACAGGGTAGGATCGCATGTCAGCAACAGACCTTTCCGACAAGCGCAAAAGTGTCACTCGTCCAGCGTTTAGCAAACATAACCTGCGGCGGCAACTGCTACGTCTGCTAGACTGGCGGTTGGCTATTGCACCGCTGATTGCATATGCTATGTACCAGATATGGTTGCAAGCTGCTGAATCTGGACGTTACCCGGCGTTTATGCTACCGCACCCTGACACGGTATGGTTGCGCTTCGAAGAAATGTGGGCAGACGGAAGCCTGCAACGGCACCTCGAAGTTACGCTGCGTGAGGCTCTATACGGGCTATTCTTTGCAGCGATTTTTGCCTTTGTACTGGGCTATTTCATTGCTCGCATCCGTTTGTTGAACTATGTATTGATCCCCTACCTGATCTTTTTGCAAGCCATCCCTGTCGTTGCCATTGCGCCAATTATCATTATCTGGGTTGGCCCCGACATTCGCAGCAAGATTGTCATCGCGGCACTCATTACCTGGTTCCCGTTGATGGTGTCTACGATTGTCGGTATCCGCAATGTGTCGCCCCAACTGCGCGAATTAATGCGGGCGAACCGCGCGAACCCTTTCCAGGTCTTCTGGCACCTGGAACTCCCTTCCGCTATGCCAGAAATCCTCGGTGGGTTGAAGATTGCTGTCACGCTCTCCGTTATTGGGGCGGCGGTGGGTGAACTCTACAGCGCCACAGAAGGGCTTGGCTTTCTGGTTTTCAGGGGCCGCAACATCTCTGACCCGGCGCAGACATTTATCGGCGTTATTCTCCTCACAGCTATGTCATTGACCATGTACACCATTGTTTCCATCGTTGAGCATTTTCTGCTGCGCTGGAAACGAGCAGGTCAATAACAGTCATTTACCTGTATCCACACATAAGGACATCTTTACCAATGAAAAAAACACTAACGCTCTCTATTGTCGCCCTGTTGTTGCTGGTTACTATCCTGAGCGTCGCTCCCCAGCCTACGCCAACCGCCACCGCCCAGGACGATGACCTGCGCGATGTGACGCTATTTCTCAGCTTTATTCCCAGTGTCCAATTTGCGCCGATGTATGTTGCCCTTGAAAACGACTACTTCGCCGACAATGGTATCAATATCGAGTTTGAATATAGCTTTGATGAGGCCGGCGGCGTTGACCGTATCGCGCTCAATGACCTGCAATTTGGTATTGTCAGCGGTGAGCAGGTGTTGCTCGGTCGGGGCGTCGAAAAACCGCTTGTCTACGTCATGGAATGGTACAACCGTTTCCCCGTTGGTGTAGTTGTGCCCGCTGACTCTGACATTGAAACCCCGGCTGACCTTGACGGCCGTAACGTGAGCATCCCCGCATTGCAAGGCGCAAGCTATATCGGCATTCTGTCGCTGCTGGAAAGTGCAGACCTGACAGAACGTGACTTGCAGTTGGTGCCGATTGGCTTTTCCGCACCCGAGGCCATGTGTGCCGAACGCTTTGACGCAGCGACTGTGTATGTTGTCAATGAACCGCTGACAATCTCACAATGCTACGACGTACGTGTTATCCCGGTGGCAGACTATGCCAATCTGGTTGCGAATGGGCTTGTCACCAATGAAACCACCATCGAGAACAATCCTGAACTGGTGCGTGGGATGGTCAATGCGTTGGTGCAGGGTATTGCCGACACCGTTGCAGACCCCGAAACCGCCTTCGATATCTCGCTAAATTATGTCGATTTGCCAGATGACCAACTCGAAACACAGCGCCAGGTTTTGCTTAACAGTGTGGAATTGTGGCAGGCTGACATTATTGGGCAAACTGACCCCGATGCATGGGAAGCGACTCAAGCTATTTTGCTGGACGCAGACCTGCTACGCGGCGAAATTGATGATCTCGACGCTGCCTACACAAACGAGTTCATCCCTGAACAGGACACCAGCAGTGATGACGTGACCGACGACGCTGAACCCGTCGCCACTGAAGAAGCCAGTGAGTAAAACCCGGGTTCGCCTGATACATTGCTCACATCCTTACCCAGAGCCTGTGCAGCAAGGCGTTCTTTTGTTATGCTGATGGGGTATGAAGGGCAACATCATTGCAACAACGAGTCCCTCCCTCATCAGCCTCATCTAGTGGTAGGAAATTTGACATGAGCATCAACGGCGCACAATCAACACATTTCAAGCAGGCTCCAACACACATTTTGCCGCATTTAGCGATCAACACCGACCTTGCTGAACAGATTTTGACGCGCTTTGTGCAACATGAAATTCATGCAAATGGGTTTCAACGGGCTGTGGTGGGGGTGAGTGGTGGTATAGACTCGGCGTTGAGTACAGCTATTGCGGCTCGCGCACTGGGTCCCGAAAATGTACTGGCGGTGCGGATGCCATACCGGACGTCGAACGAAGATAGCCTGACCGATGCTGATGCGCTAATTCAGCATCTAGGCATACCGCATGAAACTGTCGAAATCACGCCAATGGTTGAACCACTGTTTGAGCGCTTCCCGGAAATGGATAACATGCGTCGTGGGAATATTATGGCGCGGCAACGAATGATTGTCCTCTATGACCAGTCTGCTGCCTTCAACGCACTTGTACTTGGCACCAGCAATAAAACCGAAACGCTGTTGGGCTACAGCACAGTGTATGGTGATAGTGCCGCTGCGGCTCAACCTATTGGGGACCTGTACAAATGCCAGGTACGGCAACTAGCAGCCGCGCTTGACGTTCCTGAACGTATCATCAGTAAGCCCCCGTCAGCGGACCTGTGGGTCGGTCAAACGGATGAGGACGAGCTTGGTTACAGCTATGATACTGCCGACCAGGTGCTATATTTGTTAATTGATGAGCGCTATTCAATTGACGCGGTTGTAGATGCAGGTTTTGAACGTGACTTCGTAGACCATATTTACAAACGTGTACGCCGCAATCACTACAAGCGCACACAACCCAACATTGCCAAGCTCAGCCGCCGCACAGTTGGGAGTGATTTCTTATACATTCGTGATTGGTCAGGGGGCTAGTCGTCGCTGGGTGCGTTGTCGGGCGCGGTGGTATCGTCTTCGGAAGGGGTAGTAGGCTTTGTCCAGGCGTTGTAGCGAGATGTGTCGTTGCTGGCTGAGCCATTGGCGGCTGCATTTGATGCTGTAGGTTTTGTACGTTTGGGTTTGCTGCTTTCTGCCATGTTCAGTGCCCGCCCGGCAAGATTGCGTACCGAGGTTTGCTGCCGAAAGTCGGTGGCTGTTTGCCGAAACTCGTCGGCTGTCCGCAGAATTTCATCCGCATCATCACCAACTTCGTTGCGTAAGTCTTCCATCATCCGTTGCCACAGGTCACGCAGTTGCCCTATCCACACGCCAGCTTGGCGTGCCCATTCTACGCTGCGCTTGGGGCCGGCGACAATTAATGTAAGCAGTACAATAACCAGAATTTCTGCGGTGCCGATGCCAAAAATATCCATTGTTTGGTGTTTGTCTCCCTATAGCGTGAACAGCCATACTGGCGCTTGCGTTTGCTGGTGTGATCTTTGCTTGCAATAGAACATTCAGTAGTAAATTTGTACTCCACCCGCCTGGCAGTATCAACGTCATCTACCCGTAAAGCCAGTCCACCAGCGATAGTTAGTAAATTGAATTATCATGCAAAAATGGTAGCCAGCCTCATCTCATATGCATTTAACCAAAAAAGCCTAAAATAAACATGGATTTGATATTAACAGGACTTTATGATAGCGCATATGCTGAACTGGCGACTTCTCGTTGATGGGGCTTTTTCTGGTGCAACCAACATGGCTGTTGACCATGCTATCATGGCGGCGGTTGGCAACGGCCTGGCACCGCCAACCCTGCGCCTGTATGCGTGGGAGCCACCCTGCTTATCGTTGGGCTACAATCAACCAATGCATGATGTAGATACCAAACGTCTCACAGCTTATGGCTGGCACCTCGTGCGTCGTCCAACCGGCGGCAAAGCCATTTTACACACCGATGAACTAACGTACAGCGTTGCGCTCCCCAAAGACGATCCGCTGGTAGCCGGTGGCATTGTACAGAGCTATCGACGGTTGAGCCGGGCACTACTGGCTGCGCTAGAACTCACAGATGCACACCTGTCTCAACAACTGGCCGCCACACCGACCGAACAGCGGTCGTCAATCACTGGTCCGGTTTGCTTCGAAATGCCTTCTGACTATGAGATTACTGCGCAGGGTAAAAAGCTCATCGGGAGCGCGCAGGTAAGGCGTGGGGATGCGGTGCTTCAGCATGGTACATTACCTTTGTATGGTGATATTGCGCGTATTATAGAGGTTCTGGCTTTTGAAGATGAAATGGCACGCCGCGCTGCCCGTCAGCGTGTTCAAAAACGCGCCACCACATTCGAAGCTGTTCTCGGTAAATGCTTGCACTGGGACGCGATAGCACCGCTGGTCGTGCAGGGCTTTCAGCAGACGTTCAATATCCAATTCACAGCAGACGAACTGTCGGCGGAAGAACAGCAGCATGCCGATGAACTGGTCAATACCGTCTACTGTGATGACGCATGGACGCACCGTCGTTAAGATTTGTAGATTCTTCACGGACGTTTTTTCGTAGAATAAGAACCAGTGGCGATACGCTAAATGTTCACTGATCGAAGGAATTTGCATGATTGAAGCAGAAGGCCTCACCAAGTACTTCGGAAACTTCCTTGCAGTTGATAAAATCACGTTCACTGTAGACCCGGGTAAGGTGCTTGCTATCCTGGGGCCGAACGGTGCCGGGAAAACCACGACGATTCGAATGCTGACCTCTATTTTAGCCCCCAGTGCGGGGACTGCGCGTGTGGCCGGCTATGATGTCGTCGCGCAACCAGCATTAGTGCGTGCCAGTGTCGGTGTACTCACTGAGCAGCATGGGCTCTATGAACGGATGCGTGGGCTAGAATATCTCGACTTCTTCGGGCGTATCTACCGTTTATCGTCAGACGGGCGGCAGAAACGTGCATTGCAACTGATGGAACGTTTCGGACTGGGAAACGCCCTCGATAAACGAGTCAGCGAATATTCCAAAGGGATGAAACAAAAGCTAGCATTGGTGCGTGCGTTGTTGCATGACCCACCAGTGTTGCTGCTTGACGAACCGACCAGCGCGATGGACCCGCAAAGTGCCCGTTTGGTACGTGACGCGATTATGGAACTGCGCCGCGACCGCCGTACGATTATCCTCACCACACATAATTTGACCGAAGCACAGGAACTGTCTGACACTATTGGAGTGATCCGTCATGGTCGCTTGATTGCACAGGGCACGATTGATACGCTCTCGACGCGCTTCATCGGTCCACCCTTGATGGAACTCCGCACGGTGCAGCCCCTTAATGGTATGACAGCCGCGCTAGGGGAGGTGGTGACGATAAAAGATGCAGAGGAACGGCGTATTTTGTACGAAGCACCTGACCCTGCGACGACCAATCCGCGTGTACTCCGTCATTTGATGGAATCCGGGGTGGATGTGCTGACGCTCAGTCGTGTTTCGAAAACGCTTGAGGAAATCTACCTCAACATCGTAGAAGAAGACGAAAAAGGACAGGTTGAAACACAATGAGTACCATCAGCAAAACCCAACCGCAACCCCCCGCGAACGCCTCTGAAAGTAATTTGCAACAAGAAGCTGTTGGCTTTGGCGATAAAGCAACCCTGTGGCAATCCTTCCAGAATGCGATGGTCATCACCCGGCGCGAAGTGCGTGACAGTTTCCGAGACTGGCGCATTATGGCACCGATTGTGATCCTGACATTGTGTTTTCCGGCATTGGCGAACATTGCCAGTGCAGCATTTATCAATCTGTTTGAGGATTATGGTGCCGACGGCCGGGAAATAACGGAGGCATTTTTGCCGCTCATGCCAATGATCGTTGGCTTTTTCCCCGTTAGTATTTCATTGGTCATCGCGCTCGAAACATTCGTGGGTGAAAAAGAACGCCGTAGCCTTGAACCGCTCCTGTCTACACCACTGACCAACACCGAGCTTTATGCAGGTAAAGTGCTGGCCGCAACCTTGCCACCTCTGATGGCAGCCTACCTCGGGATTTCAATTTATATTGGTGGGTTGATCATTGGTGCCCAACAATGGCGGCCAGACCCGATTCTTGTCCTGATGATCCTGACCCTGACTACCGTACAAGCGATTGTGATGGTTACCGGTGCAGTCGTGATTTCAAGCCAGACAACTTCAACTCGTGCAGCCAATCTGCTGGCCAGTGTGATCATTTTGCCGATGTCGATTCTGATCATCATTGAGAGCCTGCTGATGGTACAACCTGATCGGCGTTTCGTACTGTGGTGGATCTGTTTTGGGCTGATGATTGTCATTGTGCTGTTGGTGCGGACTGGGGCACGAATCTTTAACCGTGAAGAACTGCTTGGGCGTGCAGTTGATGCATTGGACTTGAAGTGGGCCGGGCGTGTCTTCTGGGATCAAGTGCGTGGTATTACGCATGAAGAACGTGATGCCCACGAAAATCGTGGAGAACCTTTGCCTGCACTAAATGGACCGTTGCACTGGTATCGACGGTCTGTATTCCCTGTCTTTGGTAGGTTGCGATCTTCGATGGCCACGATCAGTATTGCGTTGCTGGCGGCATTTATCGGGGGGTGGTATTCAGCCTCAGCTTACACATTGCCGCTTGACCGTCAGCCACCTGATACCAGCCCTGATCCGATTGCTGCTTTTGACACGGCCATTGAAACACGACTTTTTACCGAGTCTGCTGTACCCTACACTGTGCAACCCCCCCCCGAGGATACTGGCGGAGACGTTACGACCATTGACCTGTTCGCTGCGTGGGATAGTACCCTGGGCAGTGCGAGCGGTGTCGAAGCAACAGCCGCAAGCCCACCCTGGAACTATAGTGATGAAGCCTTATTGAACAACCTGCGTGATCTCTGGGAAAGCGCTGCAAGTGACCCTGCTGTCATCGGGTTGGCGTTGACACAAAACCTGCGCGTGTTGGCAGTGGCTTTTGTGCTGGGAATGTTTACTTTTGGCGTACTCTCAACGCTGTTGGTCATGCTTCCGTTTGGGATTCTAGGATATGTTTTTGGCAACATCGCGCTCAACGGGATTAGCGTTGTGCCCTTTATCATGGCGATTATTCCTCATGGTATTGTTGAAGTCCCCGCTATACTGATTGCAGGCGCATTAATTCTGCATGCCGCCAGTTCGATCACAGGTGAAATGAAGAAGCTGACCGTTGGTGAAGTGTGGTTGCGGGCTGTTGGGGATGCATTCAAGTTGTATTTTGCAATCGTTGTGCCTTTGCTGATAATTGCTGCTACACTAGAAGTGATGGTGACACCACGTATGGTGGAAATGGCACTTGAAATTGGGTTCTAGTATAAGCAGGAACACATGGCACGTTTGATAATCCTTGGGGCAGCAGCAGCAGTTTCAGATGCTGACCACGACAACACACATCTGGTTTTACAGGGCAAGCATAGCGCGGTCTTGATTGATTGTGGGTCGAACCCAATGGTTAAATTACGTCGGTTTGGCATTAACCACAATCAAGTGACCGACATGATCTTGACACACTTTCACCCCGATCATGTTTATGGTGTACCAATGTTGCTGATGCACATGTGGTTGTTGGGGCGTCGGCAACCGCTGCGTGTGCATGGGTTGGACCATTGCCTGCTACGGACCGAAGACATGATGTCTGCTTTTTCGTGGGATGATTGGCCGCAATTCTTTCCGGTTGCGTTTCATCGGGTGCTACCACAAGAGTCTCAAATTGTGCTAGAAAATGAGGATTTCCGCATCTTCTCATGGCCCGTCAAGCATTATGGAATCCCAACCATTGGCTTACGTATTGAAAGCAAAGACGCTGGCAAAATCATTGGTTATTCGTGTGATACCGCACCAGTGCCGAATATTGAACGTCTGGCCGAAGGTGCTGACATGCTCATCCACGAAGCCACCGGCCATGACCCTGATGGCCACTCAAGCGCTGCCGAAGCGGGCCAAATCGCCGCGAACGCCCGGTGCAAGCGCCTAGTGCTGGTGCATTATGAAGTTTGGGAACGTGACCCGACACCATTAATTAACGAAGCACGTCACTTTTTTGACGGTCCGATAGAATTGGCTGCTGATTATAATGTTTACGACATCTGAGAAAGATAGCTGCGCGAATGTCTGATAATTCTTTGCCAGTTTCGCCCCCACCACCACCGCGAGACGACGGAAGTTCAAGCCCCTTACAAATAAGCCGCCGTTGGGTTTGCCCGCGCTGTGGCTCTGATGATCTTGCCTCGGCGTATATGGTCGACTTTGGTGATGGCTTCCAAAATGTGTACCTTGCACCGCGGCGCTTGAAGCTCAAGCGTCTACGTAATCTGTTGCGACCATTTAAACACTTGACGAAGGTTGATGCAGACGTCTGCCGTAACTGTGGCATGGTGATTCTTGAGGTCAATACTGAGGAATTTGAAGAGGCTGAAGAGAAGTTTGGGCGTAGCTAAGGCTTAATCGGTACGCATGACTGATGTCAGATACGATCCCGCTCAAGACTTCTACCGCCTACTTGAAATTCCAGCCACCGCAAGCGCTGACGACATTCGGCAAGCCTATCGACAGGCAGCCAAGCGCTATCACCCTGACGTCAATCCAGGGCGTGTAGACTGGGCCAAGGCACATTTCCAGCTTATTAACGATGCCTATCGTGTACTCAACGACCCTGACCAGCGTGCGGCCTATGACCGCCAGCGTCGGTTATACGTCCCCTATTCATTTTATAATGCGCAACGCACCGCCGATACGAATCAAGGGGGGCAAGCGCGTCGCTATGCAGACCATGACACGGCCAACCGTCCTCCACCCCGTCAACAAGGCTCATCCTACGCATCCGGTTATCAACGGCAATACCGACAACCCCCGGGCCAACCGCGTCCAACCGCAGGACCACGCAACATAATCAACGATGCATGGCTGAAGCAGTATGGACTGGGCTGGTTTCAGCCAACATACCGAAAGCTGATGTTGCTGGTAGAAAGTCCCTATCAGTACCTGTTGGGAGCGATTGGAATACTGTTGATGTGCAACATTGTGTTCATCGCCAGTAGTTTTGCCACCATCGAAGATTTCGCGCAGTCACCTGTGGTCTCAACGCAGACTGCAACAACAGGACAATTAACAATTGCCGGCACTATTCCGCCATCACCATCTCCGACAGTACCGTTCATTGCGGTTGACACCTGTACAATGCCACTGGTACAGATTATCTCACCAGAGTCATCATTGTTGCGTGCCAGTGATCTACCGTTGCAGATTCAAGGACGTGTGGCGCATCCGGATATGTATACGTATTCGCTGGTCCTGGTTGGGAGCGAGGGGCAGATTTTTAGCCAGATACAGCCGATGAGTGCTTTAGCGAAACCCGCAATTCAGGATATTGGTGACCTCGGGCGGCTACAACCGTGGCATTTTTCAGGGGGGAGCCGAAGCTACTTTCTACGACTAACAGTTATTGATGGTGACGGCAACACTATCACACAGTGCGAAGTACGTTACCTCTATGATGATGATGCATAGACATAAGCAGAGCTAATCTGTCAAGACAAAAAATAACAGAAACCTTTCTTTTAAAGGTCTCTGTTATAGTGTAGCATCCTGAGCGTCTGGGTTGCTGCTGCAACAATATGTGCTGCAAAACCCGCTGCTATCTGTTAGGCATTTGTTAGCATGGTGTAGAGTGCTTGCGTTTCCTTAGACGGTTTCAGGTTATAGTCCCGCTTCAGAATACGTTCCAGTTGCCGATATTGTGTAACAAGCTGGTCGAGCTGATCCGCGTCATAATAGAGTTGCATAATATCACGGTGAACATCTTCACGGTTGGGCTGTTCAGCAACAGCACGCAGGAAGTAGCCTAACGCACGATTTGGCTCTTCTAACTGCTTGTGGAAGCGTCCAATGCCGATCAATGCACGCACATAGCCTTCTTTGAGGCGATTGCGTTTCTCGATGATCCACGGCATGTCCAGACCTTGCAGGTATGGATGGCGGTAGAGCTGAATGGCTTGATACCATACAGCAGGGTTCACCTCGTCAGGGTTAGAAACGGCTTCTTCAATCAACGCTTCAAAGTGCCGCGCATCATACATCAATTTCACAGATGATGAGGGTACGTAGAAGCCATTGCTGTAAGCGGTGATGTCGTAACCAATTTTTTCGGAAATCTTGCGTTTAGTTACATGGAATACGTTAGTTGCTTCTTTAACACCGAGGTGTGGCCAGAATGTGTCAAAGATTTCCTGCCGTGTCACCATCTTTCGTTCTATGAAGTAATAACACAAATTGCGAGGCAGGCTACCATCCCATGACTTGATAGAACGACCATCACTGACAATGCGTGAGTTGCCGGACAAAGAGAAAAACTCGACTTGACCCAGGTCCGAAACATCACGGTCAAACATGCCACCATTGATAGCGCCATAATCACCGATGGTTTCTGCATAGCCTTGTAGAATTAGGGTATGCCAGGGCTGCCGCCGTAGCTGGCGACCATCTACAATGATCTGAGCCTGTGTAGGGATATTCACGGCTAGCTCTGTGAAAAAGCGTGACGCATTTTCTTGATCTTCTATGAGGCGGTCAAGTTCGTCAAGGATAATGGCAAAGCGGTCACTCTGCAAGCGTTCCAGATCGGCAGCCATTGCATGTGCAAGGTCTTCTGGAAGCACCCCTTTTTCATCGAGGGCACCACGAACCTGTTCGCCGAAGTCCGTTGGGAACTGATCATCTGTGGAAAGATTATGTAACCAGGTGTGTAGGTCGGTGTCTGAGTCCTGAAGACTGTAATAATACAGGCGTCGATTAGAATCGGTAAGCGCTAAAGACAAAAGAGCGCGTCTGGCTCGATTGCGAGGATAAACAACAACGTAAGGAGTCTCACGTTCAAGTGATGCTTGTATCGCCTCAAAGGGCGTTTTTGTCAGGTTTTCAGCTAGTGTCATCTCAGGCATGCGTTTCTTCTTCATTTCATAGTCAAGCGCACCAAAAGTACCGTAGATACATACCTACGAGACTGTGGTGACAACGAATATTCAATTGAGACAGAATGCACGACTCCCCCATAAGTGCATATGTCATCTCTTCATAACTGATATACCAGTTCGGTTTTTGGGTTGCAAACCATTATTAAACCCAAGCCGTTAAGAAACATTATAATACATTGTATACACTGTTGTCTAGAGAGAGCCAATAATTTCACAGCGATTTGATACAAATTGTGCGAATCTGATGTTGAAGTTTACCATTCTGGGAGCTAGAATACTCGATAATTCAACGACACCCAAAACAACTAATCTGAATAGATTAGAAGGAAAGCTCACCTTGAGCAATAATGCTGTTCCACCCGCAGTAACTGATCTGATCGAGGCTTTCTCTCGGTTACCCGGCGTTGGTAATAAAACAGCCAGTCGGCTGACGTATTATCTATTACGTGTGCCGGAAAATGTTTCCTTATCTTTGGCAGAGGCACTCCAGAATCTAAAAGCGAATACGATCCACTGTGAAGTCTGTTTTAATATTGCAGAAACTAGCCCCTGCCCAATTTGCAGCGACCCTCAACGTGACCGTTCTACCATTGCCATTGTTGAAGAACCGCTAGATGTTATGGCGATCGAGCGGACCAGTACTTATCGTGGGCTTTATCATGTGCTGCTGGGTGCCATTTCGCCTGTTAATGGTGTTGGGCCTGATGATTTGAAGATTGCAGAACTTACTAAACGTGTCGAAGCTAGCGATACGACGCTAGAAGTCATCATAGCGACCAATCCTAATATGGAAGGTGAGGCTACAGCAATGTTCATTAAGCGGCAACTTGCTGGCTCTGGCGTAAAAGTGACGCGGCTGGCGCGTGGGCTGCCGTCTGGTGGGGATCTTGAATATGTTGATGAGGTAACGTTGAAACGTGCGATTGAGGGGCGCGATGAAATGTGACCTCGACACTGAAAGGACTTTGCTCTATACTCGGGCCGATTTGTTCAATCATTACGGAATAGAGACACATGTTACCTGATCTTGAAACATCGCTTCAGATCATTCAAATTATATTGTCCTTCGCACTCATCGGACTGGTTCTCTTTCAAGCCGGGTCTTCGGGTGGTATCGGCAGCTTGTTTGGTGGGTCTGGCGGCGGAGCTGTGCAGCGCACGCGCCGTGGGCTTGAAAAGACAATCTTTCAGTTAACGATTGTGGTTTCTGCCGTGTATATTCTGAACGCGATTCTACAACTCCTGGTTCAATAACAACATCATTTGACATCTACGCAACCGGATTGATATAAGCGCTAGCTCTACCGCTTATAGGGGCGGGGGGTGCTTTACAACGATTGGCATCAATTGTTGTGTGGCATCCCCTTTGTTGTTTTGCCGCTGTTTTTCCCTGAAGGAGGCCTATGCTGCGGACACTACGCATTCCACTGATAGCTTTAGCAGTCTCACTGATTCTGTTAGGTGGCGCACTCTATCTACGCTTTGTAGACGATGATTCAGATACTGTACCCGACCCAACCCCCGCCGCTACAACCGAACCTGAAATAGTGACAGTCGGTACCACAACAACCGCCACCCCGCCACCTGCATCTACCACAATCCCTACCCCGGTCCCGGTGAACAATGTGCTGTCGCCTGTTCCCGGCCAGCTTACAGAGGGACTTGTTGGGAATGTCAGCAAGCTGAATCCGTTATTTGCCAGTCTCAACCCTATTGACCGTGACATCACCGCACTGATGTTTGAAGGGTTAACTACCACCAATGCGTTCGGTGAAACCGTCCCGTTATTGGCTGAGCGTTGGGAAGTCTCGCGTGACGGTCTGGAATATGTCTTTCTGTTACGACGCGACGTGCAATGGCATGATGGGACGTCTTTTACCAGCGACGATGTGCGCTACACAATAAACACTATTCGTGATGCTGATTTCCCCGGTGAACGCGCGCTGCAAAATTTCTGGCGTACCGTCGAAGTGACGGTTATTGACGACCACACCATCCGGTTTCGGCTTGTGCAACCACTGGTAACATTTCCTGAACAGCTCAAAATCGGGGTGTTACCAGCACATGTCTTGGCCGGGTATCCGGTTGCAGAACTGTACCGCCATCCATTCAACCTTAGCCCGATTGGCACAGGCCCCTATCAGCTAGAAAACCTCTATATGCTGGACGGGCAATGGTCAGTCAGTTTGCGGGTTGCACCAGTTTTCCGGCAACGTTCTGAAGGGCAAAACGGCTATGCGTTGGATCGTGTTTTGTTCCGCACCTTTGCGTCAACGGAGGAAGCATTGGCAGCGTACGCACGCGGCGAGGTCAATAGCATTGCTGGGATTCCAGCAGCGCAGTTAGCCGCTCTAAACGCGCTGGATACAGCAACCGTCTATAGCCGTGCCCAACCGGCTGTCGGGGTCTTACTTTACAACTGGCAGCGCGATGATGTGTCATATCTTGCGAACTCACGTGTACATCAGGCATTCGCGTTGACGATAGACCGCCTATCAGCAGTGATGCAGACACTTGGCGGCAAGGTCATCCCGGCTAACAGCCCGCTGATCCCCGGTATATGGGCATACGATGCCGGGGTGCAATTCCCACCACAAGATGTTGCACAGGCACAAGCGCTGCTTGAAAGTGTTTCATTCGAACGTGAAGTGCTGGAATCTGAGGATGATGCAGACGACGCCTCAGCCGAAGTTGCCACCACTGAAACGGATGAGACAGACACAGCCGACGATGCACCGACACCGACTGCTGAACCTGAGACAACCACCATGCGTCGTGAATTGTCGATTCTGGTTATCAACGACCCGCAACTTGTCGCCCTTGCTGAAAATATTGCAGATCAGCTTGCTACCCTTAATTTCACGGTGACAGTAGACGCCAATTCGGGGCCGACATATCGAAGCCGACTGGTTGTGGGGGATTTTGACCTCGCGATAGTCGAATACACTTTTGCACCCTACGCTGACCCTGACCCCTACGTGTTCTGGCATGTGAGCCAGGCGGAGGGTGGCGCGAATTACGCGGGTGTCAATGACCTGCGCTTGAATGACCTCATCGAACGCGCTCGCCGCGAGCAACAAGGAGCCTTGCGTGTCGAATTGTATCGTCAGTTGCAACAACGTTTCGCTGAACGCGCTCCGGCCCTGCCTTTGTATTATCCGCTATATACATACACAATCGACTCGCGATTGCAAGGCGTACAGCTTGGCTATCTGTCTACCCCGGCCGACCGTTTCCGAAACATTGCCGAATGGCGCTGGGCTCCGAGTGTATTAGCGCAACCCGACGCTTGAATAGAGGGCGCGGGTGTCGTCTGGGCTGAGGTCTTGCCAGTCGCCGGGTTGTAAACCGTCGAGGGTGATAGGTCCAATCCCGATACGGATCAGGCGCAACGTCGGGTGCCCGACAGCGGCTGTCATGCGCCGGACCTGGCGGTTTTTGCCTTCGGTGAGTGTCATCTGCAAAAAAGCGGTTGGCACGGTCTTACGATAGCGCACCGGGGGATCGCGCGGTGGTAGGTCTGGTGTGTGGGGCAATAACATAACGTCTGCGGGGCGCGTGCGATAGTTGCGGATGTCAACGCCCTCACGAAGTTGACGCAGTGCGCCGGCGTCTGGAATACGTTCAACCTGAACCAGATAGGTACGAGTATGGGCATACCTGGGCTCTGTTAAGCGGGTTTTAAGGGCATTGTGGTTAGTTAGTAGCAGTAGACCCTCGCTATCTTTGTCCAAACGCCCGGCCGCATAAATGCCTGCCACGTCGATATAGTCTGCCAGCGTGGGGCGATTATTGGAGTCAGTAAATTTGGTCAAAACACCGTATGGTTTATAGAAGCGCACAACGCGCTGATGATTTAATGACATATTGATACCTAATCAAGCCCTCAGGAGTTTGGCTTCTCGATGCAAAATGCAGTGATCCATACAGATAAACTATCAAAAACGATGTATCTTGGCAGCGAACCGCTCGAAATTCTCAAGAATATCTCAATTAATATTCAACGTGGCGAAATGCTGGCCATCGTCGGCCCATCAGGCAGTGGCAAAAGTACCCTGATGGGGCTCATCGGAGGTCTGGACAGCGCCACAAGTGGCAAAATTGTCATTGACGGCACCGACATTACACGCATGGGAGAACGTGCGTTGACCCGGATGCGTAATGAGAAAATCGGCTTTGTGTTTCAAAACTATAACCTTGTGCCGACGCTTGATGCACTGGAAAACGTCATGTTGCCGCTGCAATTCTCACGCAAGCGTCATGGCGATAACATGGCCCGTGCTACAAATTTGCTTGACATGCTGGGGTTGGGGCAGCGCTTGCACCATGACCACAAGCAGCTTTCTGGCGGTGAACAGCAACGTGTTGCCATTGCACGGGCACTGGCCAATGAACCGGCTATCTTGCTTTGTGACGAACCAACGGGTAATCTCGATAAAGCGTCCAGTGCTATTGTCATTGAGGCGCTGTTTGAGGTGCGTGAGAAGACAGGAACGACAGTGGTTGTGGTCACACACAGCCCTGAACTGGCCGCAATGATGGACCGACAAATTCAAATTGTGGATGGTGAAGTCTTTGAACCCCAAGCCAGTGATGATACTGATGACGCTGAACACCCGGCGGTCGAAGTGCGCGTGCCCTCGGCGTCGTAATAAACAAGGAAGTGACTTGTGAGTTGGATGGATGCCCCTGACCTGTCTGAGGAAGAGCGTAAAAAGTTGAAGCGCCAATATTTTTTCCGTCGTGTGCTGCGTGGGTTTGGTCGGTTTATTGCGTCTCTGGTCACGCGCACGACTGTTACCGGGCACGAAAACATTCCAGCCGACGGGCCGGTGTTATTCGCTGGCAACCATATGTCTACCTATGACGCGGCGATGATGTTGATGTATTTACCGCAAGAGTCGCAAATTCTAGGCCCGGGTGACTTCAAGCTGCTATGGCCGGCGAATGTTGTCGTTGAAAACATCGGTGTCATCATGGTCAAGCGCGGCACTGTTGACCGCGTGAGCATGAAAGCGATGGAGAAAGTGCTTAAAAGTCGCGGTATGTTGGGGCTGTTTCCAGAAGGCGGCACATGGGAAAAAGGTATTGAAGATGTCAAGTCTGGCGCGGCCTATCTCTCTATGACGACGAAATCCCCGGTCGTACCGATTGCCATTGGTGGCACCTATCAGGTCTGGAACAAAATTCTGCGCCTGCAACGCCCTGAAGTGACCTTCCATTTTTGTGAACCGATGCCCGCCATGCAATTGAGCGGCGACCGTAAAAAACGCCAACAGGAGTTGCAGGCCTATAGTATTGAACTGATGCAACGCATCTACAAGCATCTTCCGCCTGCTGACCAGCGTATGTATGATGAAGTTCCCCTTCAGGAATTTCGCGCTGAGCTAGAATTTATGCCAGTAACGGATCAATTCAAACAGGTGCCAGCATTGCCCGGCCTAACTGAACTCATCAGCAAGCCAAACTTATTCAGCCCATTGCATCGCAACGCCGGGTTGCCGCTGGACCCGTTCACACAGCGTTTGGGACGTTTTACGCCAGCACATGATGTGGTGGTTGCCATAAAGGCGTTACAGGCAGCTTTTGAAAACGACTTTAAAGGGTATCTGGAGTATCGGTTAGGCGAAGAAAAAGCACAGCAGATTTATGATGATCTAGCGGTGTTGCTGCCCATTGCAGAAGATGCAGCGCGACACGAACTATTGATGCGCGTGACGTCTCACGTTGGCTTGCGAGATACTGCGCCAGATGCGTCGGTGTCAATAACAGCCTAGCCAACGCGATCCAACCTGTCCGACGAAATGATGTCATCACCTGGAACTCTGTCGTGTGTTGAGCCGCGACAGCAACCGGATGTTAATAGCGTCGGTCGGTCAGGGCAGATTGATACGAGTCATAGATGGGGATGACCATATCCGCCCCGTTTAGATAGAGCGTTTCGTAAACATGGGGCTGCGGCCCACTGATGGACATGCGACCGCCATATTGCATCACGGTGCCACAGGCTTCAACTAGAAATCCAACCGCATAGCTAGAAACATACGACACATTGGTCAGGTCAATCACCATTGTGTTACCGGGGTAGTATTGAATAATGTCCCATAACTGTAGTTCAACATCCTGGCAACCAGCCGCGTCAAGCTGACCCGCCATCACTACCACTGCGCTATTTTCAGAAACAGCGTAGTGTTTTAGTGTTGCCATGTTTGCACTCATCGTATTTTTCTCAACGGACAATTGCTATAAATTATAGAATACACTATCTCTCAGGTGGTTATAGTACTGTAAATTGTCTAAAAAGTGTCAGAATTAACGCCACGCAAAATTTGCAAATGCGGCCGGGCTATGCCAAAGTATGAAACATCAAGTTTTGACTGCCCGGGTAGCGTGGCCTGGGGCATGGGTGCTAAGCTGATTATGGAACATGGTCAGACCAAATGGACAAAAACGATTATCAAGCACATTTTAGCGAATTTATTCCGCAGTGGCGCGAATGGATACAAACGCATCGTCTGCATGGTATATTTGAGATAGCACTCGATGTTCTGGCACCATTAGGGACGCTCGCCGCACAATTACTATATGTTGGGCAACCGACCGCACGCCTATTGTTACCCGACAACAATCTAGACTATTGGGCGCGACTGCTGGATGCCCCGGACGGGGTAGAATGGCTACGCGGACAACTCACGGAAATGGATAAACGTGATGGAGAATGAGATAGCCTATTTCTGGCTGATACTATTGCTGGCGTTTGCTGCGTCGGCAATCGGTAGCGCATTTTTGCGTCGGCGTCGAAAGCCGCTGGTCGTGCGCAAGGTATCTGCCTACAACACATTGCCACTGTTGCTTGATGAAGCTATTGAAAGCGACCGCCGCACGAGCTTTTCAATTGGCGGCGTTGAAATCGGGCAGAATACAACGCTCGCGTCTCTGGCGGGGCTTTCGTTGTTATACGAGGTTAGTCGCCGTCAGGCATTCACAACCACCAGTCCACTTGTGACAGTTACGGATGGCGTGGTGCTAACAGGGGCACTTGATATGGTGCGTAAAGCCTATGCCACGCAAGATAACCTGCACGTGATCGAAGCCAATACGCTCATCTGGTTGCCACAGGGGGAGCGCTCGTTAGCATTTGGTGCAGGGGTAGCGGTGCTGAATTCATTGCGAGATGTTTCCAGCAATATTATGGTAGGTGCTTATGGCTCTGAAATTGCTCTGGTTGGAGACGCCAGTGTGCGCCGTGACAGCTTTTTTGTTGGGCAAAGCACTCGCCTCTTGGGGCAGTCGGTAGCCTATGCGTTCTCAGAAACGCCGCTGCTTACAGAAGAATTATTCGCCAGCGAGGCCTATATGCAACCCGATGCAAAAGGGCGTCAGTCTGTGTTACTTGTGCTGGATGTGCTGCGCTGGTCGGTTGTTGTGGCCATTGTTGTCATCGCAGTGCTAAACGTGTAGCGGAACGGATGACATTATGACGCAAAGACGGTCCATTATTGGTAGCGCGCTCGGCACCGCTTTTGTCAGTGGCTTAACGCTGCTGACCGTATTTGGCTTGCTGGCTGAGAGCGATAGCGTGGCCGGAGTCTTGATTAATGGCTTATTGCAGACCGTGATCGTAGCAAGTGCATTTGCGGTGTTGGTCGGTGTCATCAATTTGCTAATCTTTGTTCATCTGCGCCGCTTGCTAGAAGGTAAAAACGCGCTCAACAGCTTTGCGCTCTTGCTGTCAGCGATCGTGGTGATTGCCGTCTATACCGCTGATCAGTCTGATTTCTGGGGTGGTGAGCTTGAAGGTGAACAGTTGTCACCGTATTTGTTTGAGGTCACGCAGGTGACGCTAGAATCATCTCTGGCAGGCTTAGTATTGTTTGCATTGGTGTATGGTGCGTACCGACTGTTACACCGCCGCTTTAATTGGGGCTACCTACTGTTCATTGCTGCGATGCTGATCGCGTTGGTTGGGTGGCTTCCGCTGGATGGCTTCGAAGCCCTTGCTGATGTACGTGACTGGTTGCTTGAAACCCCGGTCACAGCAGGCACACGTGGTCTTTTGATTGGTATTGCGCTAGGGACTGTGACCATCGGTATTCGGCTTATTCTTGGGCAAGAACGTTTCTATCAACGTCGTCAGTAAACGCGAAGAAAAGATACTGCGAAACTTATGAGTGACGATCGCTTTAACTTTGATGATGATCTGCCAGATTGGTTAAACAGTGACGATGACGCCGATGCTGATGACGCATCTGGTGCAAGTGACGAGCAATTCGACTGGCAGTCTGGCTCTGAAACAGGAGACCCACCCGACCCTTCACGACTGGGGGTAACGGGTGAGCTACCCTGGCGGCAAGAGGCTTCTGATCCTGATGATCCACGTGCCCCCCAGCAACGTGACCCGTCCTCGCTGGATGATGTCGACTGGGATGCGCTCGGTGATGGTGAAGATGCTACAGACGCCGCAGCAGAACTGGCCCCGGCTGAAGTCCCTGACTGGTTACTGGGTATGTCTGACGATGACTCGCCAATTGAAACGGATGAGTCGTTGCCAGTGGCTGAACTTAGCGACGACGCGACAATCATTGACCTCGAGGAGGAAGACGATGATTTCTCCTCGGATGCACCCGTGTCAGAAGCGTTACCTGAACCTGACCTGACAGAAATGCCAGACTGGCTGCTCAACGCGGATGATGACGACGAAACAGCCATGGATGATGATGACGAGCTATTTGCAGAGGCCTTTTCCAGCGCAGTTGAAGAGGCTGATGATGCCGTTGATGAAGACTCGTCGTTAGGTTTGCGTCGCGTTGCCTCTGACAATCCTCAAATTCGTAAGCTCGACGACAGGGGGCAGGTCAGCCCCGAAGACATGACCTATGAGGAATGGGAACGCTATCAACAAGAACAGGAACAGGTTGCCCAGCGCGCTGACGAGATTGATCTCGAGTCTGAAGTGCCTGACTGGTTCCGCGATAACGTTGAAATCGGTGACGCTGAGCGCTCGCTGGACTCTTTGTTGCTGCCAGATATGGACGATGAGCCGGATATGCTGTCATCAGCGCCAGAAAGTGATGAGGCGTCCTCTGCTGCAACGGATGCGAACTTTGTACCAGAATGGTTTTTGGGTCTTGAAGAACAAAGCCTGGATGAATCACCAGACTGGGTGCGAGAAGCGACCTCATCAACGGACATCAGTGGGCTAACGGATACAACAGCCTTTGAATTACCGCCAATGGACGACATTGTCCCTGCGGATAGCGATGAAGATGCAATGCCAGAGATGGAGGCTGAACCGCCTGACTTCTTTGCAATGGCGACACCCGCCGAAGACGTTGACCGCGAAGATGAACCAGAAGATTTTGGGGCGATGTTCCTCGAGGGTGATGATGACACGCAAATTGATGATGTAGAGTCAGATTTTAATGAGCTTGTTGCTGATGATGTAGATGACCTGCATGCATTTGACGATCTGTTATTTGATCAAGACGCGGCTGAGCCTGAGCCTGCAATGCCCCAACCGCCATCAGATGCGGACGACGATGATTGGTTAGCCGACCTGACAGGTGATACAGGCGCCGACGATGACATGTTCCTTGATGAAGACTTTGCGGCTGAGCCTGAGTGGATGCGTGACGCAGAGCCAACGCTGATTGATACTGATACAGCAGAAGATGACCTGTTTGCGTCAATGATGGCAGATGAACCGGCCAGTGCGGGGGGGCTGGAAGACGATTGGCTTGGCGGGGTTGACTTTGCGGACGTTGATGACGACGATTTTCTTGCTCCAGAGGATCCCGAACCTGCGCCTGCTACTACCGCTGCTACTGCTGCTACAACTGATGATGACGACTTCTTCGGCCCGAAACAGACAGGTAACCTTGACGACACACTTGCGGATATTCTCGGCGATGCGCCGCGTGAAGATCGAAGCCTGGCACGCGATGACAAAGAGCGAGGTGTTAGTGCGCAACAGGCCGAAACTGACATCAGCGATTTGTTTGAAGGGGTAGATGAAGATTTCCTCGAAGCCCTGAGCAGCACAGAACCACTCGGTGCCGTGCGTGACGACGAAAGCCGCTTGACCGGTGCAGCACTGTTTGAAGGCCCCGAATGGGTAGACGAACTCCGCCCAGACCAGCAGGTGCGCTTGAGTGCGGGGGGCGTTGAAATTGAGTTTGATCAACGGGCTTTGAGCGCGTTGCCAGAGAACGTTCGGCAATTGCGCAGTGAGGCCGTTGATTATGTGCAGTCCAATGATGAACAAAATGCTGAAGAAACGGTTATTGAAGAGGGAACGCTGGCCGGTATCAGCGGCGGATTATCCCCATTAGCACTTGCCCCACCACAAGAGGTTATTTTACCTGTGGGCGCAACCATTACCGAACAGCAGCAAAAACGCATCGACATGTTGGATGCAGCGCTGGAAGTGTCACGAGAAGAAATCCGTGCTGCTGAAGCGGATGACCTGTCCCAGGCCGCGGCCAAACCTCGACGTAAAACCCGGCGACGTGTCGGCACGCGCAAGCTCGATCGTCTGCTGGTGGCAGTGGCAATGCTGGTGGCGGTGATTGTGCCCTTTATGAACGATTCATTTCATGTGAGTAATGATCCAGATACCAGCGCCTTAAACGTGCAACAGGCGGCGGTGTTGGCAACGGTGGCTGCACTGGAGCCCGGCGACCGTGTGCTGGTTGCATTTGAGTACGGGCCGACGGCTGTCGGTGAACTCAATCCACTTGCTGAAGCGGTACTACGCGATGTGCTGGCGCAGCAAGCTGTACCGATCACCCTCAGCACAAATCCCCTTGGTGGCTTGAATGGCCGTTATGTGCTTGATAGCCTCGCCACAGATACAGCTTTGCTCAGTGCCTTAGAACGTGATCGACTCACAGCAGGTGAAGATTACTATACGTTGCGCTATCTGGCAGGCGGTCCTGTTGCGATTCGTTCGCTGAGCCGTGACGCTACTACTGCGTCGTTTGTGTTCAGTACCGACAGTTCCGGAGAAAATACAGGGCTGAATATAGGTCGGGTAGATGCTGACGACTTTGCGATGGTTTTGATCATTGGTGAAACAACCGACGATATTCGGAACTGGGCCGAACAGTTCGATGTCGACGGTCTGCCGAAATTTGCGCTGGTAACGACGGGTATTGAACCAATCGCCAGTTCATATACCACCACCGAACCCACCACCGGCTTTCAGGGGTACCTGGCTGGCTATCGGGACACCTACCGCTATAACAATTTGCGTAATACGGCGCTACGTGCAACACCGCCAACCTCATCAGATCTGGATATCCCAGATACTGAGCTTTCACAATGGCACAGTCTGGCACTGGGTGCCCTCAGTGCTGCGGGCATTATTGTGTTGGGGGTCTTGTTTAATTTGTTACGAAGTTTAGTGCGAGGGCGTCGATCATGACGATTGAGCAGATTGACCTCATTGCGGGCTGGGCCTCATTGGTCCTGACATTGATGGTGTTTAGCTATATTCTTGCCGACAATGTGTTGTATCGTCTGGCAGTACACATCCTCGTGGGGGCGGCCGCTGGTTATGCGGCAGTAGCAGCAACACTGGATATTATAGTGCCGTGGTTTCGTGTGACGCTAACCGAAAGTGACGCGGGTGCAACGGTTGCATTTGGGCTCATTCCGTTACTGCTTTTCGTATTTTTGGTTTTAAAGCTGATTCCGCGCTATGCGCATTTAGGTAACGCCGGTTTACTATACATGGTCGCAGTCGGCGCTGGTGTCGCGTTAATCGGTGCCGTGCTTGGCACGATCATACCATTAGTATCTGAGGCTGGTACAAGCCTGGATACGCAGGACGAAACAATCAATGGGATGATCCTTATAGTGGGAACAGTCACGACCTTGATTTACTTTCAGTATCTGAGTCGCCGTAATGCGATTGACGGCCAGCCGCGCAATCGTCTCCCTGTTCGCACGTTACGCTACATCGGACAGGGGTTCATCAGCGTCACACTCGGGGCACTCTACGCACAAGCTATCCTCACGAGCCTGGTGGTGGTCAACGAACTGGTGCGCTCACATCTTGACTTTATCGTAGCCCAACTGGGAGGCTAGCCTGATGGAACAATCTGAACAACTCAAATCCATCCTGGCAGCAGATTTCGGGGCAGCCCACACCCGCGTGGTATTGATTGAATTGGTGAAAGGGCAATACCGCATGGTCGCCAGTGCGCGTGTGCGGACCACCCTTGCGCCCCCATATAATGATGTGTCCGTTGGGCTGTTATGGGCGATTGATCAGCTTGTAGAGTCTACCCAACGCCAGTTTTATGACGAAGAAGGGCTGATTTTCCCGGAAACAGACGGGGCAGGGGTTGATAAACTATGGATCACGAGTAGTGCAGGCCGCCCCCTGACCGCTGTATTGTTGGGGTTGATGCCTAATGTCAGCATCAGTAGCGCAATGCGTGCGATGACGGGTACTTATGTGAATGTGGCTGCGCAGGTGTCGGTGGGCGACCAGCGCGACGAACAAACGCAGATTAATCAGATTTTGCAGGTCAATCCTGATTTGCTTTTTGTCAGCGGCGGAACCGATGGCGGCAACGCAAAAACTGTGCTGGACATGGTACAACTTGCGGCGTTAGCAGTCCAGTTGGCACCTGCTGACGAACGTCCCACTGTGATTTACGCGGGCAACCGTGACCTTGTGCCTCGTGTACAAGAAGTCTTCGCTGCGATTGAAAATGCACGGCTGATCATTGCCAACAACGTTCGCCCCGGTTTGATGCAAGAAGATGTGAGTAACGCACGTATTGAGTTAGCGCGTGCCTTTGGCGATTATATTGCTCGGCAGGCAGGTGGCTTTGAAGCGTTCGCGCAGGTTGGGATCCAGCCAACAGCACAAGGAGTAGCCAGTCTCATTCGTTGGCTGGGGGAAGAAACCGAGACCGTTGCAATGCATCTCGACATTGGGAGCGCAACCAGCACCTTGATTTACGGTCGCAACAAGTCTGTTGTCGCTAACATCTACAGCGAACTAGGGCTGGGGCAAAGTATGCTAGAAGCAGTGCAGCGTATTGGTTATGATGCCATCAGTGATTGGCTACCGTTTGAAATTAGCGAAGCTGCACTGCTCAATTATGCACACAACAAATCGCTCAAGCCAGACACAGTGCCGCAAAACACAGGTGATATGCTGGTTGAATTAGCAATTATGCGAGCGATTGTACAGCATATGGTTGCCGCTGCGCGTCAGCAGATTTCTACCGAAGACTATCAAGTATTATCGTCGCCATCACCGTTGATACTTTCTGGCGCAATGCTCACTGATGGTTTGCACCCCGGTGTGGCAGCACTGCTTGCCGTTGAAAGCCTTGAACTCTTTGGCGTCATTGATATCTACACCGACCCCTATAGCATTGTGCCCGTGCTGGGTAGCATCGCCTATGAGCATCCCGAAATTGCGGTACAGGTCTATGATAATCATGGGGTGAATTTGCTTGGGACTGCATTTTGCCCGGTAGGAAAAACACGTGGTAAGGCCATGACAATCGAAGTGACCTATAACAATGGCACCACCGCAGAACACGTCCTTGAAAGTGGTGAAGTGCTGGCGGTTGGTGGTATTGTTGGGGAAGAAGTCGATGTTGACATTCGGTTGAGCCGTGGACTGAAGCTAGCCGGGAAACGCCGTTGGAAACAGAAAGTTCGGCTGGGCACGGCGGGTGTTGTATTCGACGCACGCGGCCGCCCATTGCCAGACCTTGCGCCAGAAAAACGGGCGGCTGCTTACCAGACCTTATGGAATCAGGCGTCGCTTGGCCAGGCGGCCATCACTGTGCCAGAGTCACATGAAATGGACGCTAACGCCGAAGACATCAAAGCCCGCCGGCGTGAAGTTGACGCCCTGAAAAATGCATTGCGCAAAGCGGTGATGGAAGCTGAACAACGCGAGGCTGTGTTTGGTGATATTGATCGAGCTGCGGCTGAAAAATCGCGGCAACGAAATCGGGCCCAGCAACGGCAGGGTGACAGTAGTGACCTGGATGACTTGCTTAATCAACTCTAGTGAGCATTTGCTCTGAGATAGGGTAAAACGCGCATGACAACCTATTATCCAGCCACCAATCTCATCATGGAAGAAACTGTGATCGTGCGAGATCGTGTCTTGCCGCCGCATGTTTATGGGCAGGTGGTCGTTGACGAGGGGGACGAAGTAACGGGGACGAAGGTCGTTGCTCGCGGACGCATGCCGCAAGAGTATGCAATTTTCGACATCGCTGAAGCCCTGCGGATTGACCGTAGCAACACCGACAAACTCAACGCAGCTATTGAAGTCGAAGCTGGTGAACCTGTGCTGGAGGGTACGCCACTGGCTACAGCACGACGTCGGCGCGACCGCAAGCGCATTCCCGTTTCCCCGGCCGAAGGTATTGTGAGTTTGGTCGAAAATGGTCGTGTTGTGTTGCAACTCAACCCTGAAACCATTCAGCGCTACGCACGAATTCCGGGCACGGTTATCGGGCTCATCAGTGAGCGTGGCGTGCGGATTCGCTCAACAGGCGCGCTTGTGCAGTGTGCGTGGGGTAACGGGCGCTTTGGGTTTGGCAGCTTCTACATGGAACCAGAAACCGGGTTGTTGAGCCTTGCTGACCAGGACAACATTCTGACCAGCGTGCGCGGCAATATCTACGTTCTACAGCGACCTATTACCGCCGAAGACCTTAAACTTCTGGCGCAAAGTGATCTGGGTGGGCTCGTTGGGCCGTCAATGCCCTTTTACTTGCAAGAGGCAGCACAGATGTTGAAAGTCCCAATTTTATTGACAGAAGGCTTCGGGAACCAAAAAATGTCCCGCACGACTTATGAACTTCTCAAAACCCTGCACCGTCAGCGTGAAGGGGCATTTGATGCATCTATGCCGACACGGTGGGAACCAACGCGGCCGGAAATTGTGCTGCCAGGTGTATCATCTGGCGCAACAGAACCTGACTTAAGCCGTACGGTGCGGGTTGGGGACCAGGTGCGTGTGCGGACAGGTGCTTTCTTAGGTGACATTGGTGAAATTGTACTATTACCCGAAAAACCCGTACGCCTGGATAGTGGCTTGCGACTACCCGTTGCTCAGGTCAAACTGCGAAACCGTCCCGATAAACTCCTAATTCCACTGGCGAATTTGGAGATTATGGGCAATAGTAAATAATGATGAAAAAATTATGAATTACGCCGTTCAACACCGTACAGCATCCGCTGTTCACGGGGGGAGAACCTAAATGAGTGATTTTGATAATCTGGACGATATTTTCGACGACGATTTTGACTTAGATCAAGACGCCGCCGTTTCAATAGACAACATTGACCAGGAATTACTAGAAGATGACGAAGAAGAGGGCCTGAACCGTACCTTTCTCTTTGCGGGTATGTCGCTGTTTGGGACGTTTGCTGCTATCGTGGCAGCGGTTGTCGTTCTGGCTGGCGGTGGTGAAGATACCAGCGCAATTGAAACTGCTGCTGCGATTGAAACCTTTAATGCACTGCAATTTACGCAGGCGGCAGAAACAGCCGTTGCGATTGAAAACTTGAGTACACTCAGCGCTGAAGAAACCGGGACAGCAGTCGCCAACACGACCAATACAGCCATTGCAATAATCCGAGAAACAGAAGACGCTGGCAGCACACAGGTCGCTGCAACACGCACACAGATTGCTGTCGCCGCTACCCAAACCCAGTTCGCTGAACAGACGGCCGTCGCCGCTGAACTTACAGCCAACGCCCCGACGCCACGACCAGAAGAATCGTTCCGCTTTGAAATACGTGACCAGGATGGCAACCCATTACCGCCCGGCTCTGTGATTCAGGTGTTTCAAGATGACGGTGATGGGGAGTTTGACCCACAGATCGTACCGACAGCCCAGCCGACTGCCACCCCTGGCCCGGGCCCAACCCTGACACCAGCATCAGATGATGCGACGGACGTCCCCGCTGTTGAAGAAGACCCAACAGCCGCAGCGCAGACTCTCGAAGCACAAATTAGTGAATTCGACCGCCTCGCCACGCAACGTGCTGAAGAAGCCGCCAATGCAACACCGACGCTTGCGCCGACAGGGACGCCGACACCGACACCACCCGATGATGACACCACCGAGACTGACCCCACCCCGGTTGCTGAAGACACTGGCGGTGTGGTTGATACTGATGTCACGACGATTGTTGCAGGTAACGGTGAGTTTTCCATTGAAATTCCTGCTGCATGGCTGGTAGAAGATGACGTCGCCACCGAAAGCGCCGAACTTCGCTTTGCTGACGAACAAGCCTTCCTCGATTCCGTGTCAATCGAGCAACCACTGGCCGCTGATGTCGGCACGGGCGGCATTATCAGTGTCGTGAGTGGTCAACAGGCCGATGAACTGACGATTGATATTTTCCAGGGAGTGTTGACCGATGCCTTGAACGAGTCCGGTGCTGAATTTGTTGAACCGATCGCCGCGTACGATCACCCCAACATCGACCTTGTGCAAGTCGGCACCGTACAGGGTGAAGGGCAACAGGGCTATGTCGCGATTCTTGGCTCCGGCGATACCTTGCTGCTGCTGCTATTAGCGACCAGCGCCGATAATTTTGAAGCTGATGCAGCCCAACTAACTGCGATCCTGGACTCTATTCAGATTCCAGCGTCTGGTGTGTCGTTCATGCCAGCACCCGCAGAAGGACAGGTCTTTTTGATGCGCTATGACCCCGGCGCAGCGCAAAGCGGTCCCTTTCAGGGTGGGCCAACACCGCCGCCAGATGGGGACGAACCCGGTATTCCTGTCGTAATTGAGCCAGATGGTACCGGGACCATCACACTACCGGGTGAACCGGGTACCTACTTCCTTGTGCTGGAACTGCCCCCCGGCACGTATACGCTGTTTATTGAAGGTCAAGAAATCCAGTTTACAGTGATTGAAGGGGAAACCACCGAAGCCGTGGTGATCCTTGCCGACCGCACGCTCATTATCCGGTCGTTTGGCACAGCACCAGATGCGACGCCCCCAACGCCTATTCCAAGCGCGACCCCAACGCTGGATATCCCGATTCAAGACACGCCAATTTCGCCGTTTTTGCAGACTGCAACAGCGAATGCCCGCGATGTTGGGCCAGAAGTCGTGACTGTGACTGCGACCGTGATCGTGACCGCAACAGCAATTCCGCAAGCCGGGCTTTTCTCTGAAGACGGAACGGCAACCACCGAAGGCCTGACAATGCTGGCGCTGATGGGGGTTGGGTTACTGGGTATTGTGTTTATTGTGCGGCGTTTGCGCTCGTCAATGGAAGCCTAGCCACGCCGCCTATCCTAAAAACGCTGATCTCTTAAAAATTGTGTACAACATCGCCTTGAGGGTTCGCCTGAACCAGCGGGGCGATTTTCGATTGTGGTAGCGGTGTATAGGTGTTGCTGGTTGGGTATACCGCCAGTTGACTGTTAGCGTTACAGTGGGTGATCTCATACCAATACATCACAACCATATCACGGGCACTGTTTCACCATAACCATTCACTGGCGGCGCTACTGTCGGGAAAGTCGTTCAGTTGCTCTGGTGTTGAATGCTGCCCTGCGTTGGGCGCGTTATCGTGTGCCAGGTCAGCCCCTTCGTCGGGGTCTGTGTTGTTGCTGTCGCACGTCCAGTTTTTGTTACAACTGAATGCATCATCCGAACCGTACGGACCGTCACACATGGCGGCGTATCTCCTTGTAGCTCAATAACGGTAGGTGGTGTTGCATGCTACGTTTTTCACCGAGCGACCAGCGCCCGATCCAGTGAAAATAATGGGGTGTGGTGTAAGCAGTGACTTTCATGATGGACCTTTTCCTTTCTATTTGTTTGCTAGTGTCAGACTAGCCTTGCCGATACAGTCGAATCACGGTATCGCTACCGGAGGAATTTGCAGTGTCGTGGCTGGCGTCGCTGTCTTGCAATTCTTTAAGTGCTTCTTGTGCGGTGAAGATAATGTCTTCTAGCCAGCCGATAAGTTGTTTGGTTTCCAGGTTGGTTTCGCTTTCAATCGCCTGTTGTGCAGCGGCATCGTGCAGACGGTCGAGCGTAGTCAAGACGGTTTCCAGATGGACATCGCCAATTTTGGCTTGAAAAATTTCTAGTGCAATTGGTTTGCGGTTCATCAGAGTTTCACCTGGTAGATGCTTGTGTAAAAAAATTACCGGAACGCAGGGCTTTCAGCTTAGAGGGCTTCGGCCGTGCGTTCCGGTAACAAGTTTTGGAACGTCTTGAGTCCTGGTGAGACTACTCCGAGATCATGAAGGTGGGTCGTGTTGCCACTTGTACCTTCCTTGCTCGGGGCCGAGCCTGTCACGTTGTACGAGGCCCTCATCGTTAGTTTCAATTGTTAAGTTGCCAAAGTTACTGAATTTGCGATACGACACAGGTAGTTCACATAGTGTCGGCCAATGGCGCGGTGCGGTGTGCTGTTCGAGCGTGCCGACGGCCATCTGGAACGTTTCATCTAACAACTGAGCGGAGCCGCCCCAAATGGTAACGTCTACAGCGCGATGCATTGCCGGCGCAGCCAGGCCCTCTACACCCACGGTCGGAATGACGGGGTTGGGGGCGCTCATTGGCATTGATGGCACAACAAGCACAGCGTTTGCGTTGCGGTTAAACGTAACCATCCGAATTGGCTTCCTTTCTAAATTTGCAGATGATGATCGAACGATAAGTGTTGTATCTGTTCTAGCCTGTTTTCTGGCTATTGACAACTGTTTCTTCAAGCATACTCAGGATACTACTACCTTTGATAAACACACGCCGCATACCGGGTGGTTGTGAGATTTGTAAGTATCCTTGATCGATGAGTTTCTTCAAAGTGCTCAGACTGACTCCAAGGGCTTGTGCGGCTTCTTTGCGTGAATAGACCGCATTGGCCTTGATTGTGAGCTTCTCACCAGAGCTATTTGTTTGCGTTGGTGAACTCATCAGCTTTCCTCCAAGATCATGTGTAAGTATAGGGAACAGCAATGGCTTTGTCAACCAATTGGATTAATTTTAAAAATGTTTTATTGTATCTAAGGGTCAATACAGTTCATTTCTGGCAAAAAATCTGCTAAGCTGGTGAAAGTTAGCACAATGTAAGCGTATTGGCATGCGCGTTCGACTAGTTTTGCGTATAATAAAAGTGATGATAAAAAAGATCGTTGTAAACGATAAAAGGAGAAACGGCCTTGTCTCTTGATGGTAGGGTTCTCCTGCTCAATGGCAGTACGTGGGAGCCACTCAGCATCATTAATGTACCGCGGGCAATTAATCTTATAATCGCGGGCAAAGCCATTGTCGTCGAAGAATCTGGAGATTTCCTCCGGTCGGTCAAAAAGCGCTTCGCAGTCCCCTCGGTTATTGCATTACGTCGCTATATCAACGTGCCACGTCGTAAAGCGCAATGGAGCCGCCGTGCCGTACTCTTGCGCGACAATCACACCTGCATCTACTGCGGGGTTAAGCCGGGCGACATCTTGCGCGGGCAAATCCTGCACAAAACCGACATGACCATTGACCATATCGTGCCCAAGTCGCGGGGTGGTAAAGATGTGTGGACCAACACAGCCTGCGCATGCTATGTATGCAACCGCAAGAAAGGGGGGCGGCTTCCTGGGGAAGCGGGTATGAAGCTCCGCTGGGAGCCGAGGCGGCCACGAACAAACTACATGGTCATCGAAATCGGGAACGGCCCCGATAGCTGGAAGAAGTACATCGAGATCAAACCCATATAAAACGCCTGATGAATCCTATTCGTTGGGCGTTTTGTCGTTAAAGAAGGGCTCGGTAGGCACACGCCGCTGTTCCTAAAACGGGAATAGAAGCGGTAGTGCGATCATCGAAATCACAAGTGTGACGAGAATCAGTGGCACACCGACTTTCGCAAAGTCTGTAAAGCTATATTGACCTGCGCCCATGACCAGTGTGTTTGTGGGTGATGCAACAGGCGAGGCAAAGGCCATTGACGCCGACATTGCGATTGCCATTAAAAATGCGCGTGGGTCTGCATCAAGTTTGTCAGCCACCTCAAAAGCAATCGGTGCCAGCAAGACGGCGGTGGCTGTGTTAGAAAGCACCTGTGTAAATAGCGCTGTGATAAGGTACAACGCCGCTAGAATGAAGATGGGTGAAAGCGTCCCAGGCCCGTCTGTAAGCTCTGTTGCCACACGGGTGACGAGCCCGACTTCTTCCAGAGCGGTACTCATTGGTAGCATCCCGGCGATCAAAACCACGCTTTTCCAGTCAATGCTGATATAGGCATCATCCATGGATAGGCAGCCTGTCAGCACCATCAACAGCGCCGCAGCAAGGCTGGCCAGCGTAATCGATACCACACCTGACACCATGACGACGATCATCAGAGCCAGGATCGCCATTGCAAATGGGGCCTTTTCGCGGTTAGGTGCGCCCATCATTGCTTCAGGGTGCCCCAGCACCACAAAATTGGACGGGTGTTCCTTCAGCATCAGCATGCTTTTCCACTGCCCTTGCACAAGTAAGGTGTCCCCTGTCCCCAGCGCTACGGTGTCTAGATCAGTTGTATGTCGTTCACCACTGGGTCGGTTGAGTGCTAGCACAGAAAGATTATATTTGGCGCGGAAGTTTGACTTTGCCAGTGTGCGGCCAACCAATTCTGACCGTGCAGGCAGCAGCACTTCAGCAACGCCAACCTCATCCGAAATCAATGACGCTTCAAGCCCATGGCGCACCCGTTGTTGCAGCGCGAGTTTCTGGCCAGCAACCAATTGCCCGATGGCTGCTTCTTCTCCCTGAATCAAAAGTACATCATTTGCTTCTAGCACAGTTGCAGGCGTTATGTGAATTGGTTCGCGTCTTGGGTTGTTTCCATTAGTATTGTTGCGTCCTGTCTCGTTGCGGAGCAGTGGAGGAATCGGCACGGTAGGAGCTGGTTGCTGCTGGCGTAGAATTTCTACGATGGTAACACCATGCCGACTCCGTAGCGCACTCTCGGCAATGGTTTGTCCGACAAGCGGAGAGCGTTGCTGGACCCGTACACGGAAGATGTTGTCCGGTAGACGATACAGTTCTATCAGTTCGGTTGGGCTGGTCACGTCTGCTTGAGAGGAATGCGCACGATGGTCAGGAAGCAGACGTCCGCCGATGACTAGCATGTAAAGCACACCTGCGATCAAGAGCAGAATACCCAGTGGCGTAAAGTCAAAAAATCCGAAACCATCCATCCCGCGTTCTTGCAACAACTCACTGACAACGATGTTTGGTGGTGTGCCAATGAGGGTCATTGCGCCGCCAAGCAGTGACCCAAACGCCAGCGGCATCAATAGCTTGGACGGGCTGAGCTTTGCACTGCGCGACAGGCTCAAAATGGCGGGTAGTAGCACAGCAACAGTACCAGTTGAACTCATAAATCCAGACAGCAGCGCCACAGCAATGATAATGGTTACAATCAGACGAGTTTCGCTTGTGCCAGCAATTTGCAAAATACGCCGCCCGATCATGCCAGCCAGGTCAGTACGCAATACCCCGCCACCAACGATAAACAACGCTGCGATTGTGATGACTGTTGAACTTGAAAATCCAGCAATCGCCTGGTCTGTCGTCAGGATTTCGGTCAGCATCAATAGAACAACGACCGAGAGCGCAACGACATCTACTCGTAGCCATTCTGTGACAAAAAACACGATTGCATACGCCAGAATTCCAAGTGTAATCAATTCGTCTGTCGTCATCACTTTAACAGTATTGCTCCTTGTTGTTTTCTTTCCATCGCTTATTGTAGATGCCTCACAGTGTGGCTGTATATGTAATTTTGTGCGAAGTTGGCGCTGAATGTGATTATTGACCGTCCTTTCGTCATCATGTACAATGCGCGACATCATGGACGATTCGCACTGGATGCACCTTGCCCTGCAAGAAGCTCGGGCTGCACTAGCGTATGAAGATGTGCCTGTTGGCGCTGTGGCTATACGTGACAACGTTGTTATCGCAACAGGACGCAACCAGCGCGAACTTGACCAGGACCCAACTGCCCACGCGGAAATGATCGCTATTCGGGCAGCAGCTCGTGTAGTTGGCCATTGGCGACTTGATGGCGTAACGCTTTATTGTACGTTAGAACCGTGCGCAATGTGTGCCGGGGCAATGGTGCTGGCACGTTTGCCGCGTTTGGTTTTCGCCACCACAGACCCTAAGGCCGGGGCTGGTGGTAGTGTGATGGATATAATCAACCACCCGCGTCTAAATCACCGGGTAGATGTAACACAGGGTGTAATGCGCGAAGAAGCGGCTACGTTGCTTGTTGACTTCTTCAAGCGCCTGCGGGCAGAAGGTCAGAAATAAATACCCAATTGGAGAGATGCCAGAGTGGACGATTGGGGCGGTCTCGAAAACCGCTGTGGCTCTTGTAGTCACCGGGGGTTCGAATCCCTCTCTCTCCGCACAATCACTGCAAAGCGTTGGCATAAAAGCTAATGCTTTTTTTGTTTGTAGCGCAGATTTGGTACTCTAAGGTTGTCTGAAATATAGAAAGTGATGCCAACTAAGGAGACCTGCTGTTATGCATCAGAATAACCTGAAGACATTCCGCAAGCAGAAGAATACCTTTTTCAAGCAGCATCCACAGTCGCCATTAACACCAGAACAGCGCAAACAGTTTACCGGGCTGGACTATTTTCCGCCGCACCCCGGCCTGGACCTGGATGTCGAAATTGAGGAGTTTACGACCAAAGAAACCGTACAGATGCAAACCTCTACAGGCAGTGTGCAAACTTATTTGAAGTTTGGCCGATTTCAGTTTGAGGTGGATGATGAAACGGTGGAATTGGTACTGTACTACAGTCAGCAGAACGGACACTTCTTTCTGCCGTTTATGGATGCGACGAATGGCACCGAAACCTATAGCGCCGGCCGCTATCTGGACCCACAACCGATTGAGGCAGGCCGCTTTCACATTGATTTCAACTTGGCGTATGCCCCTTACTGCGCGTACAACGACCGCTGGACGTGCCCTATTCCGCCAATGGAGAACCGCTTAACCGTACGCATCGAAGCAGGGGAGAAGAAACCCGACGCGTCGTGGGCAGCGAGTTACTAGACGCTAGTGTTTTCAAGGAATAAGTTCTAGATGGTTGCAATGATGTGGTCGGAAAATTAAAAAATCACGTCGGTCGAAAGTATAAATCGGGTCAATAGTCGATAGATCAGGAATGTCGTCATCAAACATACCAGCCATTGCTTCCCGCATCTGCTGACGGAACTCGTACTGATCCAATAGATGTTGCAATAGTGATTCCGCGGATTGATTTTGTGTAACGGCTAATTTCCTTAATCGTTGTATTATGTTTTCGTCATGGATTTGTAGTGTTGCCATTGCGCATCCTCTTTTCTGTCATTATCCTTCGGTCAGCATCGCTCGTACTGCATCAGCAACGGCGTATAATCCGGGTAGGGTTTCCTGCCATAGTGTCGGAATGTCTGGCTGTAAGTTGGGTAAAACGGCAGTGGTATAGTTGTCTTCGGGGCTTGTGCGGCTGTAGGTGCCGTTGTCTTGCAAGCGGTGAAAGGTGGCCTGCTGACGTAGTGGATCAATGATCCAATATTCACGGACACCCAGCGCTTCGTATTCAATCATTTTGTCGCCATAGTCGCGGCTGCTGCTTTCTGGTGATACAACTTCAATTACAATGTCGGCCGGACCCTGCATTGCGGTGTCGGTCAGTGGGTGCGGGTTATCGTTGGCGATGTACATGATGTCTGGTGACCGAAACGAGCGTTGTGTCCGGATGACAAATGGTGAACTACGTAGCTGCCCAATCGACTTTAGATCAAGATAGGCACCGAAAAGGTACGCAAAATAACGTGTCAATGCATCATGGCGTGACGTGACTGGTGACATCTTGTATATAACCCCCGCTACCCACTCATAAGCTCCTCCCATATAGTCGCGCATGAAGACTTCTTCGGCAACGTCAAGTGCGATAATTTCACCGACGCTGGTCTGAATGGGAAGCTGTGCCTGCTGGTTATTCATGTGTGTACCACCTCACAAAATAATTGAGAGGGCGAGATGCTCACCCCCTTCTATTGTAGCCTTATTTCCGCTTCTGAATTTTCGACCACGTATCTTTCAACGTCACGGTGCGGTTAAAGACGATCTTTTCCGCCGTTGTATCTGGATCAACCGTGAAATAGCCCAATCGCTCGAACTGGTAAGTTGTGCCCGGTGCTGCATCCTGTACGCTCGGCTCAATGAAGGCATTTTCGATGACTTCTAGCGAGTTGGGATTGATAGTCGCCGTGAAATCTTCGCCTTCTTCTACGTCCATTGGATTGGCTTCTGTGAAGAGTGCTTCGTACAACCGTACCTCTGCGGGGATCGCATGGGCAGCCGAGACCCAGTGCAACGTGCCTTTGACCCTGCGGCCGTCGGGTGCGTAGCCGCCTTTGGTTTCGGGGTCGTATGTGGCGCGAAGTTCGAGAATATTCCCATCATCATCTTTGACGACATTGGTACAGGTGATGAAATACCCATAGCGCAGACGGACTTCTTTACCGGGGAACAGACGGTAGAATTTCTTCGGTGGGTTCTCCATAAAGTCGTCTTGCTCGATGTAGAGAACGCGCGAGAAGGGTACTTCACGGGTGCCAGCGCTTTCATCTTCAGGATTATTGATTGCTTCCAGATATTCAACCTGCTCTTCAGGATAATTCTCGATGACCACCTTCAAGGGCCGCAAGACACCTGCTACACGCGGCGCCTGTTGGTTCCAGTATTGCCGGACATGGTGTTCGAGCAATGCCATCTCGACAATGCCGTCTTTCTTTGTGACGCCAATTTCATCGCAGAAGTTGCGAATCGCTGCCGGGGAATAGCCGCGCCGCCGCATCCCTGAAATTGTTGGCATACGTGGGTCATCCCAGCCGCGCACATAGCCTTCCTGCACCAACCGAATCAAACGCCGCTTGCTGAGTACTGTGTAGCTCATATTGAGACGGGCGAACTCAATCTGTTGCGGGTGGTAAATTTCCAGATTTTCAAGGAACCAGTTATATAAGGGGCGATGGTCTTCGTATTCCAGCGTGCAGATCGAGTGTGTAATGTTTTCAAGTGAGTCAGATTGCCCGTGGGCAAAGTCATACATGGGGTAGATGTGCCAGGTGTCTCCTGTGCGCGGGTGCGGCGTGTTCAGAATGCGATACATCACCGGGTCGCGCATGTTTAAGTTCCCCGACGACATGTCAATTTTGGCGCGAAGTACTTTTTCGCCTTCGGCAAATTCGCCATTTTTCATCCGCTCGAATAAGTCGAGGCTTTCTTCAACGCTGCGGTCACGGTAGGGGCTTTCTTTGCCCGGTTCTGTAAGCGTTCCCCGATACTCGCGGATTTCCTCTTGATTGAGGTCATCAACGTAGGCTTTGCCCTTTTTAATCAGTTCTACCGCCCAATCATAAAGCTGCTCGAAGTAGTCTGAGGCAAAGAACAGGCGGTCTTCCCAGTCATAACCCAGCCAGTGTACATCTGCTATGATAGCGTCGATGTATTCTTGTTCTTCCCTGGCGGGGTTGGTGTCATCAAAGCGCAAGTTAGCTTTGCCGCTGTAGTCATTCGCAATGCCAAAATTCAGCACGATTGACTTGGCGTGCCCAATGTGCAGGTAGCCGTTTGGTTCTGGTGGAAAGCGGGTATGCACACGCCCCGCATAGCGCCCATTGTCGAGGTCTTGGTCGATGATGTCGCGTATAAAATTAGTGGGTTTGGTTTCCGTGTTGTCGGTCATCGTATATTTCTCAGTTCGTCTCTACAGATCGCATGATGCCCTAGCATAGTCGATGCAGTGCAGACTTTAAAGTGGGCTATTCAAAATTATATCATAATAATGACCTGTAATGACCTTTTGAAAATGCTTGACAACCTCAAATAAGTATATTAAAGTGTTTCTGTAGGTCAAGAAAGTTCAAGCATAGGTGAGCCAATGAAGTTAGCTGAGGCGTTGATGATCCGTGCTGACTACACTCGGCAGCTTCAGAACTTGCGTAACCGCATCACTGCGGTTGCAATTGTGCAGGAAGGTGAACGCCCGGCCGAAGACCCGGCTGAATTGCTGGAACAGGTCGAAATCGTCACCGCTGAACTCGCTGAGATGGTACAGCGCATTAACCGCACCAACTATACTGTTACACTTGATGATAGCCAGACGCTGAACGATGCGCTGGCGACCCGTGAAATGCATCTACAGCGGCAAAGCATCTACAGCAACGCAGCCGCCAGTGCGACACCGAACCAGCACCGTTATGGTAGCTCGCAGATCAAGCTCCAGAGTACGGTCGATGTTCCCGAGGTACGTCGGCGTGCTGACGAAGCCGCCAAAGCAGCACGCGAACTTGATGCGCGTATTCAGGCGGCCAACTGGACGAACGACCTGATTGATTAATCGCAACTCGTCGGTAGACGCTAGCACAGCAAGAAGCGAATGCAACACACCTCCTGGTAACCGCAAGGAATGGGGTTCGAGTCCTCAGGTGTACAGGAGCAGTACACAACCTTTATTGTGATGTTCCAGGATTGTGACAAGTGTACGGTGTACGATTCATTGAAAACAACCACGCATTGATCTTAATGGGCAAGCGTCGAGGGTAGGGATAGGGGATGAATATAGCTGACTGATTCGGCGTGGACAGTCAGCTATTTTTTGCCGTAAGGGCACTTTGTAGCTATGCTGCGCATGTGTTATGGGCTGCACTGGCAAACTGCTTCCTGACGTTCATTGTAAGCGCCGCCACCGCCCACTTGTAAGCCGCGATAGTAGATATTGGCATAGTTAAAGCAGGACTCGACAGTTTCTTCGTCCTCCGAAGAATTTTCACAGACGGCCAGCATGTCTTGATACATTTGATCATCACAATTGGAGCGTCCATCACCTTCAGACGCACATGTTTGATAACAACGGTCATGATTATCGCACGGACCAGTACGATCCTGGTTGGCAAATTGGGTATCGCTACCACCGGCAGGATTGTCTTTATCTGCTGCACCGATAACCGTCGTGACTATCGGTGGAACACTGCATCCATCGTATTCATACTGCCAGCTTGGATCTTGTTGGCACCCTTCGCGCTCTGCGCCACCGAACACATCACCGAAAAACTCACCGGTATTTTCTGCTTTGTCTTTTACCCAATTAGCTCCTGTGCTGACTTGATCGCCAACCCATTCAGCACCAGATTCAATAGCGTTGCCTGTGGTTTCTGCGGCAGAACTGATCGCACTACCAACCGTGTTCGCGCCCTTTTTCAGCCAATCCATCATGCTGCGCTGCACAACAGGCGTTGTTGCAGCCGTCTGGTTACGGTCCTCGTCTTCGGATTTTCCGCTACCACATTTGCCACCACAAGTACAGCCACCTGCGCCGCAGCGTTGGACGGTGCCAGCAGTCAATTTGCGCTGCACAAACTGGTTACCATGCCGACGCTGAAGCTGTAGAATTGCTTGTTGTTGGGCAACTCGGCTACCTGGGGTGGACTTCCGCTGCATGGAAATCGTGGTGCTTCTACGCTGTATTTGCTCTGCGGAAGGTGTCACTCGGTGTGTCTGTGTCGCATACATAACTGTCTCCTAAAATAACTTGTGCGAGGAGCTGATGGCATATGCCTACATACAAATCTCATTCTTGCGCACATATATTGACGTTAAAATGGTACCATATTGTTTTTTTGAGAGCAAGCAGGCCACAACAGCACGCGACAGGTTTACACGATACGGTTCTTGTTGCTAGCCTTAGCAGGTAGCACTCGCATCCATTGAATAAGGGTACAGCTCATGCAATATAATGATGGCGCATCTCCGCGCTTCAGGTTGAATAAAAATCACATTTTGTTGGCACTGATTGTTGCAGGCGTTTGACCTCAGCCGCCGCCGGATTGGGTTGCGGACCACGGGGTTTATCGACCAACTCACCCTCGGCTTCAGCTTTGCGCCATGTCGCTAACTGTGAGTAGTAGAGCCCTTCGCGGCGCAGCAACGGA
>DAOTTU010000068.1:0-11956 GCA_034437655.1 Anaerolineae bacterium | reverse complement strand
GCGCTGGTAGCGTTGGAGAATTGCCTGATTGCGTGTGGCTTTAGCCTGTGTTGCATCATTGATGACACCTTTGGGGTAGGGCAGCCCGTGATAGAGCTTGGAGAGGTAGCGCCGAACAGCGTTCTTAAAGCGTGATACAGATACGTGTTTAAAGCCCGTATGGGGCACACGCTGCTACACCCCTAGAGAAGCGGTCGAGTACATCCTCAAATGGCTCTATCAAGGGGAAAATACACCTAGAGACCCTATCAACAATTCGACACCAAAAAAGACCTCTCGCAACGAAGAAATCCGTGAACGCTATAAAAATGGCGAACCCGTCCCCAGTCTTGCGGAACGGTTTGGTATTTCAAAAGCGCGAGTGTATCAAATCCTAAACGGAGAGTAAGCGTAGGACGTTAGTAGAATAGTTGGAAATCTATGGAACGGATGTCGAACGTGGCGTCCGTTTTTTTCATAATAAGCATGGCAATTAAAGCCATCGTAGACTGCTTCGGCGTCAGTTATCAGCGCGTGTGGCAGGTAGTGCCGAGAACTGACCACCACCGTGCAAATCCAGGTGTGAGCGGGCTACGGCACCCGCTCAATTTCTGTTACGCGATACTGCGGATAAGCATGTTCGTCGGCAGAGCCCGTTGAAGGTATCGTCGCGATATGTTTTTCAATGACTACATGTGCCTCATAGACGCCACGTGTTGCCCCATCGGGTGAAGTGTATTCAATACGGACGTCGGCGAAGGTTGGTTGACGCGTCTCTTCGATATTATAAGTGTGGGTTTGCTTGTCATATGCCTGCCATGCCCAGCCTTCGCGTTGCCATACAGCGCGTTCAGCAGATTCAGCAAAGCGTGTGTCGCACCCTGACCAGCCTCGATACCTGCGCGTCACATCATCAAGATCACCGCTGCGGGTCGCAATCGAGTCGGCAACATCCTCATCCACGAAGGCCCACGAATCGCCTTTCGGCATGTCAAGCAACGTCGGCGCAAAGACGTGCCCACCAAAATGATTGACCCGCCACACGCGCACTGTGTCGGAAGCGTGTCGTCGCCGCAGGTAATCGTAAGACTGATAGCCGAACTTGCCACAAGCGACATCGCGACTACCATGTGTACAGACCATCAAATCACGCACGCCATCAGCATCAACGCGATACTGGTCGAAATGGTGTACGGCGTCGCCGCCCTCATCCTGGGCAACGAGTAACTTGCCAACCTCAGCCTCTGGCACAAGATATTCAATGCGCTCGAACTCAGCGAAAGCGTGGTCAGGTTTGGTGTAGCGAATCACGCGACGATAGCCCACAACAGAATATTCAGGATCAGGGGCGATAAACAACGGGCGAATCGCGGGACGTTCACTCGCTGGCATATTGAAATACTTCTGAATGAGCATCGCTAACTCAGGCGGTAGACGCTCTGGTTCAAGCAGGATGGCGTGCGGCCAGGGCAAGGGTAGTTCCAACGCGAAGGCGGTGTCGTAGGTGCCAGCATTGCCGATGGGGTCAAGCCCTTTTGCCATAGCAAGTGTGTTGCAGTACAGTTTTGACGTTTGTTTTGTCGGCTTCATCATTATATTCCTATGACTCGTCTGTAGCGTCGGTTCGCACGAAGGGATTTGGAATTGTCGGTTCCGTGTCCAGCACGTACTCAAATAGATCATCTAGCATGTAATGCGCCGCAATAAAACTTGAGCCGATCCAATATCCACCGACTTCGTGAATGTCGTTGTCACGCACAGCGCCCAATGTACTCCACAGCGGATCGTCGCGCAGGGCCTGCAAACGTTCTTTGGCGTCAGCGGCAACTTCGGGCGTGTAACCCGTCGTCCAGATAAAAATGAAGTCACCATCGGCAAGCTGAAGGTTCTCACGCGAAATGCCATAGAACGTCGGTTGACCGAACTCATCTAACATTTCATCGTTGGTGTATTGTTGTGATTCTGGCCGGGTTAACCCTACGCTTTCGATCACTTCACCGGAAAATGAATCCTGTGTGTAAAGCCGCACACCCGTCGGCAAAATGCGCACCACAGACACGCTGAGTTCTGTGTCGCCAAGCGCCTCGCGGAATTCCTGGACGCGGGACTCATACAGAGCAAGCTGGGCTTCATACTCGTCCTGCTGATTGGTGATGTCAGCCAGCATGGCGGTGACTTCTTTCCAAAGCCCGCTGTGTGCAAAGTCATAGAGCACCGTCGGCGCAATCGTTGAGAGCTGATCGTAGAAAGGCTCCAAGCGTTGCCGCGAACCGATAATCAAGTCTGGATTGGCTGCGATCAGTACTTCCGCGTTGGGTGTGCGCAGCGTGCCGAGACCCTCAATGTCATCGACTTCTTCCGCCAGTGTGGGGAAATTGATGACGTGATTCTCCAGAAAGCTCGTGACCGCCGCGACGGGGGGATAGTCAAGGCTCAGCAGCACCTCAAATGATTCCAGTGCCACAATGCGCTCTGGTTGTTCAGGGATGCACACCGGGTCGGTGGCGAGTAGCTCGTGCTCAAAGAGCCGGAAGCCGTCTTCGCACGGGGTGTCATTCTGCGCGGCCATTGGGGCAAGGCTGGTCAGCAGCAACGCAACAATCAGCACCAGGGCTATAATTCGAAGGTTCACAATAATCTCCTTATGAGGTGACGTTGACCGTATCAGGAATATGACCGTTAGAACGTGCCGTCTCGGCTGGGCGTTCGATGCGTTGGCGGCGGTTGCTGATCGGTACACACATCGGCGTCCCGGCCACCGGATCACGCACAATTTGGGATTCCAGGCGGAAAATCTCGCGCAGGTTGTTCTCAGTCAATACATCGTCCGGCGTTCCTTGCGCTGCAATCTGCCCGGCATGAATAGCAACCATGCGGTCTGCATAGCGTGCGGCTTGATTCAGGTCGTGCAAGACCATCACGATGGTGCGCCCTTCGGCATTGAGATCAATGAGTAAGTCCAGAATCTCGATTTGATAAGCCAGGTCAAGAAAGGTCGTCGGCTCATCCAAGAGCAGCATGTCGGTTTGCTGGGCAAGGGCCATTGCAATCCAGGCGCGTTGGCGCTGCCCACCCGAAAGCGTATCCACGGGCCGGTCGGCCAGTTCCAGCAGATTAGTGACACGCAAAGCATCCTGCGTAATTTGCTCGTCTGTATGCGACCATTGCTGGAACCAGCTCTGATGCGGGTAGCGTCCCTGCGCGACCAATTCATGCACGGTCAGTCCTTCAGGTGCAGTTGGGCTTTGCGGCAAGATACCAAGTGCTCTAGCCAGGGTCTTCGCTTTCATCGCATGGATCGACTGCCCGCTGAGGTAGACTGTGCCGTGCTTAGGCTTCAGCAACCGCGATAGTCCACGCAGGATGGTGGATTTGCCGCAACCATTGGGCCCAACCAAAGCCGTGATTTGCTTATCAGGAATATGCAACTTCAGCCTAGACACAATGATGTCTTTACCGTTATAACTCAGCGTCAGGTTGTCAGTTTTTAGTCTATCCATAGCAAGAAGGCTATCCTTAGTTTTAGCGGCGTGTGCGATAAAGTAAAAACATGAAATAAGGCGCACCAATCATGGCAGTGACAACGCCTAAGGGTAGTTCGGAGGGGGCAATCACAGCGCGGCCGATGAGTTCGGCAAGTAGCGCCAGTGCCGCCCCCAGCAGCGCGGTTGCAATAATTAACCCCTCGTGTGCTGGCCCGACCAATCGCCGGGTGATGTGCGGCGCAACCAATCCAATAAAGCCAACGGTACCCGCTACCGCGACGGCAATTGCTGCTAGGGCAACACTCAGGAACAGCAGCCAGGCGCGTTGTAATTCGACGTTCAGGCCGAGTCCCTTGGCGACTTCATCACCAAGGTTGAGCGTGTTCAGGTGCCGCGCCGAGAAAATTGCGAGCGGAATTAGTACCACCAGCCACAGGGCAATAACCTGCACATGCTGCCAGCCGCGCCCATAAACACTGCCAGCCAGCCAGATATAAGCCTGCTGTACGTCACGGATCTCACCGAAAACGATCATGGTGGTGGTCAGCGAGGAGGCGATTGCCGAAAGTCCAATACCAATTAAGATCAGCCGGATTGAGGAGCTACCGCCTTTCCACGCAAGCACGTAGATCAATATGGCCATGATTGCAGCCCCACTAAACGTGGCATAAGGCAATAGCGACAGCGAGACATCGTACCAGACGATGACCGCTACTGCCGCGAGGCTTGCACCCGTCGTCACGCCGAGAATGCCGGGGTCTGCAAGCGGGTTGCGGGTGATACCCTGCATAATCGCGCCTGAGACGGCTAATGCCATGCCGACCATGCCCGCTACCAGAATACGTGGCATCCGAAACGTCCACACCACCAGTTCATGATTTTCACGGTCGGTGCTTTCGTTGACGCCGAGGATGGTGCGCAACACGTCGATCATTGAGATGTCGTATTCGCCATAACTGATGCTGAAGATCAATGTTCCGGTAGCAACAACAAACAGCATGAGCAGCACAGGCAATACACGGCGGTCGATGCGGACTGAAATTCGACCAATGCGTAGGGTTCGCCAGGTAGATTGCGGTTGCAAGTGTTGGGGCGTGGTCGCCATTATTTCACCTTCCAACGGGCGAGGTAGATGAAGAACGGTGCCCCTACCAGCGCCATCATCACGCCGACGGGGAGTTCCTGTGGCTCAATCACAATTCGGGCCAGTGCATCGCCAACCGTCACGATCAAGCCGCCGATGACCATGCTATAGGGCAGCACCCAGCGATAATCAACGCCGACAATAAAACGAGCAATATGCGGCGCGACCAGCCCAACAAAGCCGACTGGCCCGGCAAGCGACACCGACCCACCCGCCAGCAACACCACCAACACTGCCGCCAGCACCCGCACCAGCCCCGTATTTTGACCGAGACCACGCGCCACGTCTTCACCGAGGCTGATGGTCGTGATCTGACGCGCCAGTAACAGTGCGCCGACAATCCCGATTGCGATGTATGGTGCAGTGAGTTCGACCAGCTCCCAATCGCGTCCAGCCAGTGACCCGGCGGTCCAGAAGCGAATCTGGTCGAGGGTATCTTGATCAGAGATGAGGATGGCAGTCGTGAATGAGGTAACGAAAGCAGTGAAAATTGCCCCTGCCAGCGTCAGGTTTAAGGGTGTTGGCCCACCACGCCCCATTGAGCCCAGCCCGTAAACAACGACCGCTGCTACGGCTGCGCCTGCCAATGCAAAATAGGCATACTGGCGTAACGGCATATCACCGATGAAGTATAAGGCTGCAACAACAGCAAAAGCCGCCCCTGCATTTACGCCCAGGATAGCCGGTGAGGCGAGTGGGTTGCGTGTAAGACCCTGCATGATACCCCCAGCGACGGCCAACGCTGCGCCGACCATCACACCAGCGACAACACGCGGGCCACGCACCAACCGCACCACCAAATGATCGAAGTTAAACTCATCGTAGTTGATGATGGCATCAATAATGATTTCGGTGTCAATGTCACGCGCCCCGATGGTAATGCTCCATGCCATGGCTGCCAGCAATAGGATAATGCCGAGCAGCAAAGCTGTAGGCAGCAGCGCACGTGTGCCGATTAACCTGGTTGTATTGGCTGATGCAGTGGTCGCCGAGGCCATTAATTAGCTTTCTTCACCTGCGCTGGTATCATCTTCAGGTGATGCATCTTCAAGTGCAAAAGGATTTGGCGAAGCTTCGCTGACTTCAACTTTGGCCAGGTTGATGAAAAGATCATCAAGGACAGCGTGTGCGCCGACAAAGCCGTAGCCAATCCAGTGGCTGCCAACAATATAGACACGGTCATTGCGGACAGCGTCTAGCGTCCTCCAGAGTGGGTTGTCGCGGATGCCTTCAAGATTTTCTTGCGCAGTTTCCAGCGCCTCAGGGTTGGCTTCCTGTGACCAGATGAAGATGACATCACCGTCAGCAGCCTGGAGTTCTTCGATGGAAATGGGCAAACCGTCTTGTTCGAGCTGCCCATCAGGACGCATTAACCCGGCGTCGGCAACAACAGAAGTTGGGAACAAATCAGCGCCCGAAATCGCCAGACCACCTTGTCGGATGCGTATCACGGAGACTTCGGTGTCGAGACTGTCTGCGCCGACTGTTTCCTGAAACGTAGCGATACGTGCCTCATACTGCTCGAACAACACATCCATAGCTTCTGTTTCACCAAGCGCATCAGCGAAAAAGCGCTGTGCCTCTTGCCATTGCCCACTCATCGTCACATCGGCTAATAAAGTAGGCGCAATTTCCGAAAGCTCATCGTAAATATCTGCTAAGAAAGGCAAATTCGTGCCGAGAATCAAGTCAGGTTCGACTTCAAGAATCTGTTCGAGGTTGGGCGGAAAACCGACTTCTTCGATGTCTTCAACTTCAGATTCTAGTTCCGGGAAATTGATGACAAAGAATGTCTTAGCAAGGGAAACAGTTCCTGCCTGTTCGATGTCAAGCGCATACAATGTCTCGAATGAATATGGCTCTAGCGTGACAATGCGTTGCGGTTCTTCGGGGATGCAGACTGGGTCAGTAACAAGCAATTCATGCTCAAAAAGCCGGAATCCGTCTTCGCATACTGGTGTATCCTGCGCCTGAGTGGTATTGAACGGAATGGCAATAAGAGTCAGAAGAATAAGCAAGATTATAAAGCGGCTGGTTTTCATTTGATTAATCCATATTTTGATGCATTTTTCCCAATTATGGGACAGCTACAATTATTCTCATGCTAACGGGCACAGCAGCAACTGCCTAGATGAACGGTTAAAGGCACAATGAAAAACTGGTAAATTGAAAACTCAGGGTGGTTTGGTGTCGAAGATTGCAGCTTTTAAATACAAGGTTGAGTGGGGTTAACTTCAAGCTTTGCGCACCATAATTATTTCTGCAAGTACTCGCGCCACGACATGCTGCTCTTGGGCGACACGCAGTTGAACCGTACCTGTTTGGTCACGACGATCCAGCAAGTGCAGTGTTTGGTTAGGCAATAACTGAATTTCATGAAGTCTTTGAAGCTGTAGCGAATCGCGAGTAATGATTCGGGTTATGGTATAGACCTGCTGCGCAGGGGCAGAAGCCAATGCATATTCCGTTTGTTGTGGTGCGGATAGGGTGGGGTCGATTGGTTCACCGAATGGCGAAGACGGCGGTCTTCCAGCCGTTTCCCACATACGGTCAATGAGTTTATCACTCCCGATACTATACAGTTGCGCAGTTTCTGGTTCCAAGTCAGTCCAATCTAGACCAATAACGTTGACAAGAAATATCTCAACGACTCGCCAGCGAAAGATAAGGTGTTGTGCGACAGTGAGTCCCTCTCCGCTAAAACCAACCTTGCCATCTGCTGAGCGGTTGAGTAAGTGCATTGTTTCGAGGCGTTTCACGTTAGTGAGTGCATTAGAATAAGCGTCCATGACCACATCGGCAAGTTGCGTGAGCGGAATACAGATGTCAACGCGAGGATTGGGTTGCCGCTGCAAGCATTGATACAGCCGGACAAGGTACATTTTTTGCTTGGTGGTCAATTGCTGCATCACACGCCAGTCTAATAAAAGTCATTTGCTTTCTGGTGGGTTGATGAGCCTGTCACGCCTAGCTTGTATAGTGGTGCAAAAGGGCGTGATACCAGAGTGGTGTGCAGCAGTGTCACTCATGACGGTTCCAGAATGCTTTGCTCCAGCGTAGCGAACCTGCATAGTGAGGCCTAGATGAGCGGTTAATATAAAAAGAGGTTGCGGGTAAACACAGAATCTCAGTGCGGTTGCAGAAAAAAGTGATCTCTATTAACTTTTTTGTTGAGAATTATTAATTTCCAACTGCACAGTATTCACAGCATCTGGTGAACACTGATGAGGCTCAGCTTTAACGTGCTTTAAGACTTTTTTACAGGGAAAGCAACTTTTCGCTTAACTGATAACCTAGTTCGTAGTGAGCAACCAAGATAGTCTGTGCTTTCCTTTGGGCTGAACTGGCTTCAAATTAACAACTGACAATGCATCCGATGAGGAGCATGATTGATGCGTAATGCCATTCGTACCCTGCTTCCCTTTTTCAAACCCTATCGTGGCCAGATGGCACTGGTTATGGCGGGGGTTCTGGTCGTTACAGCAGCCGGGCTGCTTGCGCCGTGGCTCATCCGCGAACTGGTGCGTGTTGTCCGGCTGGCAGAGAATGACCAAACGGCGGCGACAGAGAGCCTCATTGCGATTACGGTGGCACTGTTCGTTACTTATCTACTGCGCAGTGGCGGACAATTCTTTAACTTTCACGTCTCGCATATTGTTGCCTGGAACTTATGCCACGATTTGCGCACCGCTGTCTATGAGCAGCTACAGCGTTTCTCTCCCGCATATTACGCCGAGCGCCAAACCGGGGACATTGTCTCACGTGTGATCAAAGATACAGAAGACGTGGAGCCGATTGTGGCTGATGCGGTCTTTGGCTTTCTGGTGAGTATCCTGCTGGCGATTGGCGTGGTCATCATTCTGTTAACGCTTGACCCCGTGCTGACCCTCATTGCGCTGCTACCCATGACACTCGCAGTCGTTGGAATGGTGGTGCTCAGTCGTCCGATTGTAACCGCCTTCAAGCGCGAAGCTGACCGTTCCGGTGAATTGAGCGCGTTGGTGCAGGACAATGTTTCCGGCATCAAGGAAATCCAAATCTTTAACCGCGAACGGCAAGAATATCGCCGGGTGCATGACACCTCGAAATCATACGCTGAAGATCAGGTCTATGCACGCAAGCTGAGCGCGTTACTGTTCCCGATTATTGAAGGCACAATGGGATTGAGCACGGTACTAATCGTGTGGTTTGGCGGTCAACGAGCGCTAAATGGGTCATTGAATGTCGAAGATGTTGTTGCCTTTGTGCTGTATCTAGTAACGCTGTATCAGCCACTGTGGACGGTGATTGGTGCGACGGAAGTATTTCAGCGTGGTGTCGCTAGCCTCAATCGAATTGATGAAGTCCTCAAGATGCAGCCCAATGTGGCGGAGTCCCCCGATAGCATGGATCCCGGCCGCATGGCAGGTCAGGTGGCACTTGATGGGGTGGAGTTCGCCTACCGTGATGATGTACAAGTGTTGTATGGCTTGAGCTTTACAATTGAACCAGGGCAGACACTGGCGCTGGTCGGGCCAACAGGCGCAGGCAAAAGCACGGTCGTGAGTCTCATCGCACGGTTTTACGATCCGCAGGCTGGACAGGTGCTGATTGATGGGATTGATGTTCGCAAAATCAAGCTGACCGCGCTGCGCTGCAACCTGAGTATGGTGCTGCAAGATGTCTTTCTATTCAACGGTACTGTACGCGAAAACATCCGTTTTGGACGACCAGATGCCAATGATGAGGAGATCGTCGAGGCCGCAAAAGTTGCCAACGCGCATGACTTTATTCGTGCCTTGCCCGAAGGCTATGAGACCCTCATTGGCGAGCGTGGGATTAAGCTATCGGGTGGGCAAAAGCAGCGGTTGAGCATTGCGCGTGCTGTGCTGAAAGATGCCCCGATTTTGATTCTGGATGAGGCGACGTCCTCAGTGGACACCGAAACAGAAGCGCAAATTCAAGAGGCACTTGAACGCCTGATGCAGGGCCGGACGGCGATTGTCATTGCCCATCGGCTATCCACGATTCGCAAGGCTGACCAGATTATCGTGCTGGACGAAGGGCGTATCGTCGAGCAGGGCAGCCATGACGAAATTGTCGCCGAAGATGGACTCTACGCCCGGCTGGTTCAACGCCAACGGGAGACGCTGGTTTCGTAACGATACAGCGTGTCTCTAAATACATGCCTTCGTCACGTGAATCTACTCTACTCTGCTCTAGCTTCAGCCTCAGCCGTGAAAGCGTTTGCAATCGGGGACTCCATATTCAGAACAATCTCAAACAGATCGTCAATGATGGCATGAGCCGCGATGTATCCAGCGGCAAACCAGTAGTTGCCAACAACGAATAGACGCTCATTGCGCACGGCGGATAATGCCTGCCACAGTAGGTCGCTCTGGAGTTCGTCGAGGTATGTCTCGGCTTGCCCCTCAACCAGTCTATCGGTGACATATACGAATACGAAATCCGCATCGATGAGCGGGAGTTCTTCAATCGAAAGCTGATATAATTGCGACCCAAACTCGGATTCTTCTGCTAATACTTGCTGCGCAGGTGGGTATTGCATCCCGGCATCTTGCAGCACAACCCCGGCAAACGATTCACCGAAATATAAGCGCAAACGCTCTGGCAACACACGCAACACAGAAACGGTCGGTGATGTAGCCCCAAACGCATCGACAAGCGCCGCCTCGAACACCTCGATTCGTTCAGCATAATCCGCTTCAAGTGTATCTATGGCGTCTGTCATGTTGATTGCTTGGGCGAAAAAGCGGGCGCTTTCTTGCCAGTCGGCGCTGGACTCGTTCGTAAAAAATATTGTTGGGGCAATCTGGGAAAGTTCGTCATAGCTACCATCACATGCTGTCTGTCTACACAGAATAACATCCGGGGCGGCGGCTAGCAACGCTTCAAAATTGAAGGGAATCCCAACATCGGTTACATCCGCAAACATTGGCGCAAATTGCGGGAAATTTGTCACCAGTTCATCGATATAAACGCCGGGCGTTGCGATCAGTGGTGCTTCTAGCGCGACCATCGTTTCAAAGGTGAAGACATCAAGGGCGGCAATACGCTGTGGATCATCTGGAACGCAGGTCATCCCGCGTGTGTGTTCAACAGCGCGGAAGCCGTCGTCGCAGTCGTCAGTTGCAGCGACAAGCGATTCTAACCCATCTTCAAAGGGATTTGGCGCGACTTCAGCAGGGTCCACACCAGCGACATATTCAAAGAGGTCGTCCAGCATATCGTGCGCAGACAGCAGACTATCTCCCCACCAGTAGTAACCCACTTCATACACACGCTCATTACGCGCAGCAGTCAGCGCATTCCATAATGGATTCGCGAACAGTTCTTCGGCATCACCAAAGACAAATACCACATCAGCATCAGCGGAGAGCAGCTCTTCTTCGTTGATAATAATCTCCGGGCGGCCGCCGAGTTCGTCGGTCACATATTCCAGCGACACATCCTGGCTTTCTGGACGTTCCAGCCCGACTTCGTCAAGTACACTTTGGGCCATCGTACCAGTCAACACTAGCCCTATTTGCCCGGGAAAAGTCCGCACCAGAGAGATTTCTGTTTCTGCAACGTTGTCGCCAAGCTGGTTCTGTAGCGCTGTCACACGCGCATCATAATCTTCGAGTAGTGCGTTAACAGCTTCGGACTCGTTCAGTAAGTCTGCGGCGAGCAGCAGACGCTCACGCCATTGTCCCGGTTTGACTTCGTAGACCACCATAGGCACGATGTCGGCAAGCTGATCATAGATGGCGCGTGCAAAAATGTCATCTGGTGCAATGATCAAATCTGGTCGTGCTTCAAGGATTACTTCGGCATTAGGTGGAAATCCCACATCTGGTAAATCTTCAGCGATGGTGGTGTATGTGCTGACCAGTTCCGGATGCATCCGCGTGTAGGTCTGCAACACCATATCAGAAGCAACAATCTGCGGCTGATCCAGTAACAGTAGCAGTTCGGTGATAGCCGTATCCAACGCTACAACGCGCTGCGGGTCTTCGGGGACACATGCTGTGCCAAGCGCATGCTCAACTGGACGGAAGTTGTCATCGCAACCGTTTGTCTCTTGTGCAACAGTGGGCACTGTAACACTGAAAATAAGTGCAATGCAGAACAAAACAAGTATTTTTCGCATATCAATAACCTAATTGTAGGATTGTGTATTGTTTCTATCCTAGCGGCATGACGGCGAGACGTCTATATGAGCGGTTAACTTTTGCCTTAAGCCGCGTTTCTCGCTTCGTTTACTACTTTTATACATCATACAAAACTCGCTTAAAGACATCGCTTAACGTCTAAGATAGACAGCAGAATGCATCCCTCGTATGGTGAGAGCACGTTGTTGAAATGA
>DAOTTU010000067.1:0-9049 GCA_034437655.1 Anaerolineae bacterium | reverse complement strand
AAGAAATGAGGAAAAGAGCGCGCTACCAATGGCGCTCTTTTTTGATTAGCGGCTGAGCGACGTGCTATTGTCGGCTTACTGTGTCACAATCTTCACAGGTTATACTTTGGTCGAGGGTGTCTTCTACAAGGGCAGTAAACCAATCAGAGAAATTGACCCCATCAGCAGCAAAAGTATAAAAGCCCGGTAACGGCAGAATGCAGTGGGCAGCACCGCCCGCAATGAACGAATAGTAGTTTGGAATGGTCTCGTTCAACACTTCCTGACTGTTGAACATCTCACCAGTCCAGCCCATTGCCCCTTGTAAAAAGTAGAAGATGGCTTGCACTTCATCATTCGCAGTGGTGTATTGGGCAAATGTGTTTTCTGGGAATAGACGCGCAGTCTCAATATACATATTGTCGGAAAAGTCTCGCGGCGATTGGTCTGGTGCGGTTTCACGTAGCTCCTCGCTATAGATACCGTCATAAACTGCCCATGTATCGAGCCCATCCCAGTCTTCAGCGACCACCCCGACCCCTGAATCTCCAAGCTGCCGCACAGTGATGTTTTCATACTGGTTCATAATCGCGCCAGCATGATAGATTGAGCCATACGCGCCAGCACTGCATCCAGTAACAATGACATCAGAGGGAGCAGGGAAGTTTTCATAGACCCAATCCAACACTGCGTTGGTATTGGTGCGCCCTTTGTGTTCAATCGTTAAGTCATCGGTGTAGTCAACCGTTGCATCCCCGATGTGAATGTCCCCTGTACAATAGCCGACAACGACGGTGTTATAGTCAGCAACGGGGTTGTTTTCTGCATCAAGGTCGAAGATACCGTCCTCGTAAAATGCCTCGGGCACTTCATCTTGAAACACTGCACCAGACTGGCTGCATGTTTCTGCATCCCAGCACCCGCCGCCCCCCTGAAAGTGAATCAGCACCTTGTCACTATCAGCGGGACGTACCAGAAAACGATAGGGCGCACCACGCGCACAGGTTGTTTCTCCACCGGGCAGAAGCACATTCCACCCGGGGGCAAGCTCGTCCAGCGTGGGCAGTGTGTCGGGTTGTTGGGCCTGAGCGGGGTACTGAAACGCCACAAAACAGAATGCGATCAATAGAAACAGATATTTTTTATACATGGTTGGACTCAACAGTCTTTCTCAACGAAACCAGGATTAAAATAGAGTCACCATGATAACGAATGCACTTTGAAAAACAAAGAGCTATACGGCATATTTGCTTAATATTTATCAGGCATTTAGTCTATACTGCTTAATAATCCGCAGTTAATGTGGATTTCGCACGGTTTTCACTGCGCACCGACGTCATCACAGGTAACCAGTCTGGGACAGTTGGCATTTCCTTGAACACGTCAGTCCAGAATTGTGGATGCACCATGTAGGGCAGCATCACCTTGATGGCCAATGCACCATCGCTATACGTATGGCGGTCGAGCGCAACAAACTGTGTGCTGGGGATATGGCCGTTACTGAAGTCATAGGAAATAACCGGGGGTGGCACTGCTGCTTCGTCGTCGAAAACCATCACGACAGCAGATTGACGTGGCTGTTGGGAGTTTATGGTAGGCGCTGGTGAAAGCACAACAATCGCTAACACCGGAATGGCAACGCCGACGATAAATATGCCTGTCAGAATAAAGTTTTTCATCGCTTCTCTCAGAGTAAGCATTTTTCATTAATTGACAATTTTATTATAGCAAGGGAAAGCACGAATTGCGGAAAGTTTTCACAAAATTTTTCGAACCCTTAACGCTGCTAATGAGCATTGCACAGGTTCAATCGCGACTGGTGTTGCAAGGTGTTGTGGTGGCGGAACGACTTTGTGTTGCTTTTTGCTGCCACGCGGCCGCAGTTCTTTGGTAAAATGTCATATATCCATTCAAAAACTATGGAATCGAAAAACAACTATGGCGCTACAAGATAAACTCGAGGGTGTTGAAGCTCGCTATGAAGAAATTAACCGCCTGATGGCCGACCCAGAAGTGGCGATGGATTATGAGCGCGTCGCTGAACTGGCTCAGGAGCGTGCTTCACTGGACCCGATCATTACAAAATACCGTGAATACAAAAGCGCGTGGCAAGAACGCCTTGATGCCAGGGAACTGTTGGACGACCCTGAAATTGGCGAAATGGCACGCGAAGAGTTTGATCAGCTTGATGAGGCGATCCCGCAGCTTGAAGAAGAGCTGAAGATGTTGCTGCTGCCCAAAGACCCGCGCGACGACAAGAACGTTATTGTCGAAATTCGGTCGGGGGCCGGTGGGGACGAAGCCGCGCTGTTTGCAGCCGACCTCTACCGCATGTACAGCCGCCATGCTGAACGGCAGCGCTGGAAAACAGACATTATCACCGCCAGCGAGACCGGAATCGGTGGCTATAAAATCATCACGTTCGAAGTACGCGGTCAGGGGGCCTATAGCCGCATGAAGTGGGAAAGTGGTGTGCATCGTGTGCAGCGTGTCCCTTCTACTGAAAGTCAGGGGCGCATCCATACCAGTACAGCGACCGTTGCCGTGTTGCCAGAAGTCGAAGAAGTCGAAGTAGACATTGACATGAACGAAGTCCGCGTTGATGTGTTCCGCAGCCAGGGGGCAGGCGGGCAAAGCGTGAACACCACTGACTCTGCCGTGCGTATGACCCATGTTCCGACAGGGATTGTGGTTGAATGTCAGGACGAACGAAGCCAGCTTCAGAACCGTGAACGCGCCAAGAAAATTCTCATGGCCCGCTTGTATGAACTTGAAATGGAACGGCAACGCAGCGAAATTAAAAGCACACGCCGTGACCAGGTTGGTGGTGGCGATCGCAGCGAGAAAATCCGCACTTACAACTTCCCGCAAAATCGTGTGACCGATCATCGTATCAATATGTCTAGCTATAACCTGACAGGTGTGCTGGATGGCGAAATTGATGAGTTTATTGACGAACTTGCCACCCGTGACCAGGCCCGTCGTCTGGAAGAAGAAATCAGCGAGGCATAACCGTGCGCCCTGACACTATAACCATTGCTGCGACCTTACACACCATACGTCAGCAACTTATGGGCCACAGCGATAGCCCTGCCGTAGATGCGCGGCGGTTGCTTGGCTATGTCCTCGAGCGTCCATCAGCATGGTTGCTGGCCCACGGTGACAACTGTATGCCCGAGGATGCATTGCAACAACTGGAAGCGCTGGTCACTGAATACCAGACCGGCCGCCCACTGCCGTATATTCTGGGGGCGTGGCAGTTTTGCCAGTGGGAGTTCATCGTTACTGAGGACGTGTTGATTCCACGACCAGAAACGGAAGAACTGGTTATACACGCCGCCGACTGGCTCCGCACGCAAGCGAATCCAGCACCAACCATTGTGGACGTTGGAACGGGCAGCGGTGCAATTGCGATTGCGCTGGCGTTGATGTTCCCGGCGGCGACGGTCTACGCACTGGATATTAGTCCACAAGCACTAGCAGTCGCACAGGATAACGCCACGCGACTTGGGGCAAAAAATGTTCACCTGTTGGAAAGTGATCTGCTGACGGCGCTACCGACTACGGTGTCCGCTGATATAATCGTCGCCAACCTGCCCTACATCGATAGCGCTACACTGAGTACCCTGTCTGTGTCGCGCTGGGAACCTCGACTTGCGCTCGACGGCGGTGCCGATGGCTTGCGTGATATTCGGCGACTATTGGACCAGCTTCCGGGAGTAGCCCGCCCCCAGACGCAAGTTCTCTTAGAAATCGGTGCTGATCAGGGGAATTTTTTCCAGACACAGCATGGCGATTATGCTGCACTTAGGGTATATAGAGACTTGAGCGGACGTGACCGCATCGTAAGTTTAACATGGTAGGAGCCGATCCTATGTCTGTACTTTTACCCGCCGATGACCCTAATTCAGCACTCGTTGCGGCTGAGATGCTGCGGCGTGGCAAGTTGGTGGTAATCCCTACCGATACAGGCTATGGGTTAGCGGCACCATTGACTGACGAGGCAATTTTACGCATGTATCTGGTGAAGTCGCGCCCACCCGATAAAAGCATCCCCGTGATGATCGGTCGCCACGACGATCTTGAATTAGTTGCACAACCGCTTATGCCCGCTGTACGACGCTTGATTGAGCAATTCTGGCCCGGTCCGCTGACGTTGTTAGTCCCCAAGGCCAATGGCTTGCCACAGCGCGTTTCGGCGCTACCAACCGTAGCTGTCCGAATGCCGCGCCAGGAGTCAGCCTGTGCAGTAGCACGCGCCGCTGGTGGTGCGCTGGTTGTTGCCAAAGCCAGTATCAGCGAGCAGGCCGTCCCGCACAGTGCCCAGGATGCCATCAAGCTGTTTGGCGATGACATCGCAGCCGTCATTGATGGCGGTGACTTTGAAACTGACCAGCCGTCAACCGTGGCTGAAGTGGATGGCCGCACCTTGCGCATTGTTCGACAGGGGCCGATTTCTGAAGATGCACTGAAAGCGGTGTTACAGGCATGACCGAAAAAGAACAGCCTTACGAAGACATCATTGAAGGTGAGTTCGAGAGCGATGAGCTTGCGCCTGAGCCTGCGGACGCACCGCCAGTCAATGCTGAGAACTCGCCAGACGAGGACGCCCAACCCGACCAGCGCCAAACCACCGATGCAACGGACGCTGACCGTGCGCCAGAGATGCTTTCGGGGCGGACCCGGCAGAAAAGCGCCAATCGTCTCTCTATTTTTCCGCTGGCGATGGGTTTTATTGGTCTTGGTGTGTTATTGCTGTTGGAAGATTACGTTGATGGTTTAGCGGTTTCGCTCGCTGCTTCGACCGTGATTCTGATTGGCTCATTGGTGTTAACCTACGTCTTCCGCTTTTTCACTTCGGGGCGGCGTGAGCGTGGGTTGTTTTTCCTCGCGGTTGTCATCACAAGTTGGGGGGCTTTGCTGGCATTGTCGGTGATAGACAATGAAAATTTCCCGCTCAATGAGTTCTGGCCGCTGCTCTTTGCCGGGGTTGGGGCCGCATTCTTCCTGACATTTATGTTTGAGCGCAGTCATCAGGTTGGCCTTGTCTTCCCGGGTGTGATTCTGTTGTTCACAGCAGGAATAGCGTTTTTGGTGACGCTGGACGTCATTGACGAGGGAATGCGCGACACCATCAGCGACTACTGGCCGCTCTTGCTGGCATTTATCGGCATTACCCTTCTCCCTTCAGCATTGCAAGAGGAGCTATGAGCGCCGACCGTCCGCTCCGTATTGCAATCGACGCAAGTCGTACCACCGTTCAACAACGTACTGGCACCGAAAACTATGCGCTGCGCTTGCTCCAGCATCTTCAGCAGGTAGACATGCCGCATCAGGTTGCCCTATATTTTCGGGATAGACCCAGCCCAGACCTCTTTGCAACGCATCCGCAATGGGAACAGCGCCTTATTCCCTGGCGGCGTGTGTGGACTCACCTTCGTTTTGCTACGGAATTATGGCGCACACGTCCTGATGTGACCTTTGTGCCAGCGCATACATTGCCGCGTATGTTTCCGGGACGGGCCGTTGTGACCGTGCATGACCTGGGGTATATCCATTTCCCAGAAGCCCACCCCGAAGACGAGCGCCGCTACCTGGATTGGTCTACGCGCTTTAGTGCCGGGCGGGCAACACAAATTCTGGCCGACTCACAGGCAACGGCTGAAGACCTCACGATGCACTACAACATCCCCGCCGAAAAGGTTAACGTCGTCTATCCCGGGCATGATGACACACTTGCCCCGGTCAAAGATACTGCCATTCTTGAGCAGGTCAAAGCGAAATATGGCATTGTGGGTGACTATCTCTTTTTCATGGGGACGCTTCAACCGCGCAAGAACATTCAACGCCTTGTGCAAGCCTATACACGCTGGCGCGCCACAGCCACACATCCTGTACAACTGGTGCTTGGTGGCAAAGCAGGCTGGCTCTATAACGACGACTGGACGCGCGGCGTTGAAGGGGTTGTGCTGACAGGCTACATTGATGACGCCGATGTTGCGGCGTTGTATAGTGGGGCGCTGGTATTTGTGTTCCCATCGTTGTACGAGGGCTTTGGTTTCCCGGTCCTCGAAGCAATGGCGTGTGAGACCGCCGTGTTATGCAGCAATACATCCTCTTTGCCCGAACTTGCAGGTGATGCCGCGGTGCTGGTTGACCCCACTGAGATTGACGCCATCGCCGCCGGGATTGCGCAACTGGTAGAGGATGCCGCGTTACGTACAACATTGATTACACGCGGTAAAGAGCGCTTGCAGCATTTCACGTGGGACGCCGCCGCCCACCAAACACTCGCCGTGCTGGAAAAGGCCGCCCGACAATGAGTACCGCACCACACGCTAACGTGACCATTCTCGGCGTGGAAGTTGCGCGCTACACCTATGCCTCCCTACTGGACCAGCTAGCTGCGTGGATTACTGATGACGCACCGCTACAACAAATCTGTACCGTGAACCCTGAATTTTTCGTCATCGCCCGTGACAATCTTGAGTTCTACACTGTGTTGCAACAAGCCACCTGTGTTGCCGACGGAATCGGCATCGTGTTGGCGGCACGGCTGGTTGGTGGACGCTTTCCGGCGCGGGTGACGGGTAGCGATGCGCTGGATCATATTGCGGCTTATGCAGCGACCAACGGCTGGCGATTGTTTTTACTCGGCGCGGCCGTTGGTATTGCAGAGAAAACCGCTGCTATTCTCACTGAGCGCTATCCTGACTTGCAAATTGCAGGCACATACGCAGGCAGCCCGGCCCCCAAAGATGCTGACGTTATTATTGAGCGCATCAACCAGAGTGACGCAGATGTGCTTTTTGTGGCCTATGGTGCCCCCCGGCAAGATTTGTGGATTGCTCAATATCGTGACCGCTTGCAGGTACACGTCGCGTTAGGTGTCGGGGGTGCCTTTGATTACGTCGCAGGCGTTGTTCCCCGCGCCCCGGGCTGGATGTGTCGGATAGGGTTAGAATGGCTCTATCGCCTACTGCGGCAGCCGAGTCGCTGGCGGCGTATGTTGCGCTTGCCTGTGTTTTTATGGTTGGTGTGGCGTAACCGTACTCGTCCACTCCATACAGCGGCGACCGTGCAGGAGACATCAACATGACGCTCGTGCTGGATGTTTCGGCAGGTGTAAACGTTCGTGCCGGGCTGGGGCGCTATAGCCGTACCCTGACCCATGCCTTGCTGCCGTTGTTGCCTGGACCGCCAACGCTGTTCTACAACCACATTGCCGGGCGTTCGCAACCCATCCCCGGGCTTGAACACTGCCCAACACGCCGCATCCGCTTGGGCTATAAACCCTGGCGCATGGCGGTGTGGATGGGGCAAGCGGCACGAGTTCCCTTTAATCGTCTGGTGCCGGGGGTGTCGCTATTTCATGGTCATGAACACCTGCTCATGCCACTGCGCGGCGTGCCGACGGTCTTAACTGTGCATGATCTCATCTTTAAACTGTTCCCCGAGCATCACAAACGGTTAAACCATCTGTTTTTGAATAACGCCATGCCGTTATTTGTTCAACGCGCCGACGCCATCATCACGATTTCAGAGTCCAGTAAACGCGACCTTATCGATCATTACGGCACCCCAGCGGACAAAATCACGGTGATCTATGAAGCCGCTGCCCCGGACTTCACTGCTCCTACACCCGACGATATTGCGCGTATACGTGAGGCTTTCAAGCTACCAGAGCAGTTTCTGTTGGTGGTTGGCACCATCGAGCCGCGCAAAAACTATAGCCGACTGATACAGGCACTAATGCGGCTCCGTCAAACCTACACAGACTTAAAGCTGGTTGTCGTGGGGAGTAAGGGGTGGCTGTTTGAGGATTTCTTCCAGACGATTACCGACCTGAATGCGACCGAGCATGTGCTGTTTCCCGGGTATGTGCCCGATGCAGATTTGCCCGCTGTTTATGGCGCAGCGACTGTGGCCGTGATGCCCTCTGTGTATGAGGGGTTTGGCTTGCCCGTACTCGAAGCGATGGCGTGCGGTGTGCCAGTAGCGTCCAGCAACGCGGCGAGCTTACCCGAACTGGGGGGAGAAGCAGCCCGCTATTTCGATCCGCACAACACCGAGGAAATGGTTGCTGTGCTGGACGAAATTCTGAGCGATAGTCACTTGCGCACCCAATTGCGTGCGAGTGGCCTTGAACAAGCGGCCGAATTCTCATGGGAACGCACAGCTCAGGAAACACTGGCCATTTATCGACAATTCATCGACGTATAATTTATAATTGGACTACATTCTTTTACATTTTCACGCCAACGGCAGTACAATAAAGTTACATCCAAGCACATCCAGTTGAGGAGACAACCACTCAATGTTTCGATCATTTTCTAGAAGCTGGGAACTGGTAAAAACCAGCTTTAGCATATTGCGCCAGGACAAAGAGTTACTGATTTTTCCGCTAATGTCGGGGATCGCACTGTTGCTCATTACGGCTACGTTTGCAGTGCCATTTTTTGTCGTTTCAGGCAGTGACATTGCAATGGTGATTCTGGCCTTTGTCTATTACGTTGTGACATCATACGTTGCAATTTTTGCGAATGCAGCCGTTGCTGGGGCAGCCTTGATGCGTCTACAAGGGGAAGACCCGACGTTCAACGACGCCTTTAGTGCTGCCCAGAGCCGTGCAGACAAAATCTTTGGCTGGGCGCTTATTTCTGCGACCGTGGGCATGGTGTTGCAAGCCCTCCGCGACGACGATAACGTAATTGGTAATATCGTCCTGTCGATTATTGGCGTGGCGTGGAGCGTAGCAACATTCCTTGTTGTGCCTATTCTCGTCGCAGAAAACGTCGGCCCAATTGAAGCCATCAAGCGGAGCAGTGCAATGCTACGTCAAACGTTCGGGCAACAGATTATCGGGAATTTTAGCATCAGCGGTGTATTTTTCTTGTTGTTCCTGGCAGGCGTCATTCCCTTGGCGCTGGTTGGGTTTGCACTGTCAGCGATTGCACCTGTGCTGGTGATTCCTGTGGTGATCGCCGGGGTGCTGTTTGTGCTGGCATTGGTGCTGGTCAGCTCTGCGGTCAGCGGGATTTTCACAGCGGCGGTTTATGCCTATGCCTCG
>DAOTTU010000066.1:0-120601 GCA_034437655.1 Anaerolineae bacterium | reverse complement strand
GGTAAGCCCGTCGCAGTGTATTATCGGCAATCCTCGGAAGCGCAGATCGGGAATATCTCGACCACGCTCCAGACAGTGGATATGGTCGAACACCTTGTGCATCTTGGTTGGGCACCGGAAAGCGTCATCATGATCGACATGGACGCGGGCATCAGTGGCATGAAAACCATCGAAGAGCGTCCGGGCATGTCGCAATTGGTACGGCTCATTACAACACAGGAGGTCGGTGCAGTCGCGGCACAGGATATAGATCGTTTCTTCCGCGATGTGACCCAAATCCAGACGAACATCTTCATTGAACACTGCCGCCAGAATAATGTGTTAGTTCTAACGCCAACGATGGTCTTTGACTTCAATCACCCCATGCAAGGACGTTACCATGTGCAGATGTTTCGTGACCACGCCCAGCGTGCCGCAGATTATTTGGAATATCATGTGCGGGGTAGATTAGTCAAAAGTCGCCACTGGCGTAGTGAGCGTGGCATGTGGGCAGGCCGCAAGATCGCACCGGGCTATATGGTCGATGATCGCAAGAACCTGCCCAATGGTGAGCGCAATCCTGCCTATCGCTATTACATTCCCTTTGAGCCTTACGCCCAATGCATTCGTGCCTACTTCAAGCTGTTCCAGCAATATAATGGAAGCCAAGAATATACATGGACACACATCCAAGAGCATGGTCCCTTCTTCCCTGAGTTGACCGAAGACATGATACCTGAAGGTTTCATCTATCGCTTTCATGGCAAACACCGCTCGAAGATCACAGGCAAGCTCTGTCCTAGTCGTGGTGGATTGCGCTTCATCTTGACCAATGTAGTCTACATCGGTCACTGGATTCATAAGGAAGCCATCGTCGAATGGGATAATCATGAACCCTTGGTTGAGCATGACCTATTCATGTTTGCCTATAATGCACTCTCCAAGACCGACTTTTATGGCGAACCCAATCCAGATTATGCTCCGTTTCGGGACCGTCGTCGCCAACCCAAAGAAACACGCACTGAACCGTATCCGACTTATGCAGGTTTGCTATTTTCAGATGATATTGAGGGTATGCCGCATCGCCGTTTTGCAGCCATCTGGAATTCTTGGAGCAAGAACTACCAATACAATCTGTATATCCCTAGCGGGCGCTCCAACATTTGGAACATCAAAGCCAAGCTGGTTGAGCCAGCGATTGATGCCATACTCTTGCAACGTTTGCAATCGACTGTAGTCGATGAGGACTTGTGGGAGTCTGCGGTATCAAATACTCAGCGCGGTAACTTCGAGGATATTCGCCGGATCGAGAGCGAGATTCGGCAAGAGAAGCAGGCACAGGATAATATCATCGCTACGCTGGGCAAGCTCACTAACGACGAGATGATCCACCGCGCCCAAGCGCAGTATGAAGCAGCTTCTCGCCGAATTGAAATGCTGAAGGCAGAAGCCGAGATGCTACGTTCTGACAAGCAGCGAGAACGCACCTTAACAACTGCACGTCCAGCGCTGGAACGTATTGCCGAAAATTGGGACATCATTCCACGAGCGGAGAAGCGCAACATCTTTCAGGAGTTCGCCGAGTGTATCAAGTTGACGCGCATTTCTCGCCATGAGAAGCAAATCTGCATACACTGGCGCGATGGTTCCACTAGCACGGAAATCGTGACCCGCTACAACTGGCATGGTCGCTATTGGAACAAGGCGGATATTGAGGAGCTTTGCCGGATGATGGATGCCAACATGCATCAGGTGGATATTCTGCGAGCCTTCCCCGGCTATACATTCCGCACGCTGTTAGGTCGATACGCCACTCACGGCACGCCGGATCGGAGTTATTCTCACTACAAGGGTGAACGCCCCTACGGTGTCAAAACTCGTTGGGAAGATACGGAAGAATATCGCTTGGAACTAGAAAACGGAACTGAATACGAAGAAACGTCGCAGAATTTGGTTTCTACTCTATCTACTGGAACATCAGTATTACCTTGAAACCGGTGCGTAATGTTCCAGTCTGTTTCACCATGACGGACAAGCCAGAGAGTTTTCATCTTGTTAATTTTTAACCTCATGCAGACCATGCGGCCAGTTGCAAAGAATCGACGCGAGCAAAGCAGCCCGACGTGGCATACTCGGTAGATAGACACGCTCATCATCGCTGTGGGCGCCCCCACCCGTTGGCCCAAGACCGTCCAGCGTCGGAACACCCAACGCTGCCGTAAAGTTACCGTCGCTGCCGCCGCCCTTGCTATATTCGTGGATGGGGAAAGGCGCAAGCTCGCGCAATGTTTTCACAGTCTCGGTCATGGTCTGGTCATGTTCCATTGGTGGGCGTTTGAAATCACCCGTCAGATAGAGCAAGGCATCGTCACGGTGAGATTCCTGCGAAATCTCCTGCAACCCTTCCAATACCCGTGTGGCTTCACTGCGATAGCGCACGCGCACATTGATGGTAAGCTGACATTCTTCGGGAACAACGTTGTGTTTGGTGCCGCCCTGAATCACAGTTGGAAGCACCGTGGTGCCGAGTTCACGGTTTGAGAGTTGGGTGATGTTGCCGACTTGATAGGCGATTTCTTCGATGGCATTTACCCCCGCGTAAGGGGCACTCCCCGCATGGGATGAGCGCCCCAGTGCAATCATTGTGAAAATGCCGACACCTTTACGTTCTGTAACGAGCGTGTCTTCAGCCGGGCCGGGTTCCATAACCAGCGCCAATGCTGTCTTGTCCGGGTCCGTAACGGATTCAATAATCGGGCGCGACTGGGGGCTACCAACTTCCTCGTCAGACGTTAGCAACAGCGTGAGCGGTCGCTGTGGCATTTGACCGAGGCTGTCAAGAGCCTGAAGCACCGTCTGGACCACAGTGATGCCTGCTTTCATATCATACGCGCCAACACCGTACAGGAAATCGTCAACAGTGCGGGTTGGGCGACTATCGACGCTGCCGAGAGGGTGAACTGTATCCATATGGCAACAGATTACAATCGCTTTGCCGGGCAGGTCATGGTTCCAACGACATTCAACGATATTGCCAACTTTGGACTGTTCATACACAACGACCTCAGCACCCAGGTCACGGGCCCAGGTCGCCATCCAGTCGCCCATTTCGTCAAGGCGGTCTTTTTCAGCAGTCGGGGTCTCGCTTTCAATGAGTGCGCTCAAGGTCCAGAGCATGGCTCCCATTTGACCTTCAAAGTAGGTCAGCCAGTCCGTTGCGGCACTTGTTTCTTGTGGGGTTTCTCTATGTTCGGAGATAAGCCCTCCTGCGGGGTCTAGTAAGCGTTTGAGCTACGGAACAATAGCGTCTGTACGATTGTTCGTAAGATGATCTTGATGTCCAGCCACAATGACCAGTTTTCAATGTAGTACAGGTCATATTTCAGGCGTTCTTCAATGGAGGTGTCGCCGCGCAACCCGTTAACCTGTGCCCAGCCGGTCATACCAGCTTTCTCGCGGTGGCGTTCCATGTAGCGCGGAATTTTCTCTTTGAACTCCTGCACAAAGCTGACCTGTTCTGGGCGTGGCCCGACAAGGCTCATCTGTCCATAGAAAACGTTGATCAGGTTCGGAAGTTCGTCGAGGTTGGTTTTGCGCAGGATAGCCCCAATACGGGTTACACGCGGGTCACCTTTGACGGTCCACTTGCCGAGTTTTTCTGCATCGACGCGCATCGTACGGAATTTGATCATCTGGAAGGGTTTGCCGTCCAGCCCAACACGCTCCTGGCAGAAGAACACCGAGCCCCGGTCACTGAAGTAGATGATGATCGCCAGCAGCAACAGCAGCGGGCTCAGGAAAATAAGCCCAAGTGCAGAGCCGACAATATCTAACCCGCGTTTAAGGCTGAGTTTCCACCCTCGCAGTGCAATGTCGCGCACGCCAAGCAGTGGCATACCACCCAACTCATCGACAGTGAGCCCACTGGTAATGAAAGCCAGTGTATCGGGGAAAATCTTGATGTCTACCCGCCCGCGCTGGCAGAGGGTGATAATCGTGACCAGTTCTTTACGAGTAGCGTCTGGCAGGGCGATGATCACTTGATTGATATTGTGTTCGTCAATAACTGCGGGGAGTTGTTCGTAGTCATCGTAGATAGGAAGGGTCAGCCCCTGCAATTCGGTGCTGTGATGGTGTGACTTATGGTCAAGGAGGCCGATTACATCGTAGCCAAGTTGCGGAAAGCGGTTGATTTGCCCCATAATTGCTTCGGCCATGCGCGGAGCGCCGATAATCAGTAATTGATCGCGCCCAATACCCTGCTGGCGGGTAAAGATGACCAGGCGTCGATGCAGTTCACGGCCCATTGCAACCAAGACAATACTGAATAACCATGCGTAAATAATCACACCACGTGGGTAGTCCAGCGCGAAACCACTGTTTTTGAAGGCCAGCGTTTCAATCGCCACCGCAATAAATGTCCCAATGGAAACATTTTGCGCAATCGTCACGCCGAGGTCAAAGCGGTTGATGGCGCGTTTCATATGGTACATGCGCGTTACGTAGAAAAACAGAATAATGGTGGCGGTATGCACGACCATCATCGGGATGTATTCGCGCAGTGGGGGTGGGGTATCTATTGGCAGCTCAGGAATAGGTAGACGCGCCCGCGCATAGTAACCCACCACGAAGGCCACAGCGAGCATTATGGCGTCAATCAATACCATGAGTGCTGCAAGGAACTGGTCCATGCGTCGGTTTAATGTGGCGCGTGGTGTGGCCACGCCCGTCGCAGCAGGGACATCTGGCGCAGTCGTGCGCACGGGTTGTTCTTCCGTGGCATCGCTGCTGGTGCGTAAGCGCTGGGTGCTGTTGGGCAGTTTTGTGCGCTCTTGCTGCTGAATGTCCAAAACAACAATTCCTTATGGTGGATTCACTGGGTTTCAATCTGCATCAAGTATACCAAATAGTATATACCGACGATGGCAGCGCATTGCAAGCGTTGCTTTTCCCTTGATAACCCCAAGATATGTCGTTTACACTTGGGAGGTTATATCGGTTAAAGAAACTTAGCGCACTCGTACAGCCATCGTCAAGGCAACAGCCTTTCGACAATGGCCCAACACACTGCCACGCTAAGGCAATCCACTCACCCGCATTTCAGCAACCACTCAGGAGGCAATACCTGTGGCGAAGAAAAAAGTTCGTGTCGCGATTATCGGCGTGGGCAATTGTGCCAACTCGCTGGTGCAGGGCGTTCATTACTATCAGAACGCTGATGAAAACGAGTTTGTACCCGGACTGATGCATGTCAACCTCGGCGGTTACCATATCCGTGATATTGAGTTCAGTGCCGCTATCGATATTGATGTCGAAAAAGTCGGTAAAGACCTCAGCGAGGCTATCTGGTCCGGGCAAAACAACACTATTAAATTTGCAGATGTCCCTCACCTGGGCGTCAAAGTCAGCCGTGGCATGACGCATGACGGTTTGGGCACCTATCTGGCGCACAAGATCACGAAAGCGCCCGGCCCCACAGACGACATCGTGAAAATTCTGAAAGAAACCAAGACCGACGTCGTGGTAAACTACCTGCCTGTTGGTAGCGAGCAGGCGACAAAATGGTATGTTGAGCAAATTCTGAACGCGGGGTGTGCATTTGTGAATGCGATTCCCGTATTCATCGCTCGTGAACCCTACTGGCAACGTCGCTTTGCACAACGGGGTATGCCGCTCATCGGGGACGACATCAAAAGCCAGGTTGGGGCAACGATTGTTCACCGTGTTTTGACCAATTTGTTCAAAGACCGTGGCGTCATGATGGAACGCACCAGCCAATTGAACGTTGGTGGTAACATGGACTTTTACAATATGCTCGACCGTGAGCGTCTGGAAAGCAAGAAAATTTCTAAGACCAACAGCGTAACGAGCCAATTGCCATACGAAATGGACCCTGATGACGTTTACATTGGCCCTAGCGACTATGTGCCGTGGTTGTCGGATCGTAAGTGGGCGCATATCCGGCTAGAGGGCAAATCTTTCGGTGATGTACCATTGAATATTGAACTCAAGCTCGAAGTCTGGGATAGCCCCAACAGCGCTGGCATCATCATTGACGCGGTACGATGTGCTAAGCTCGCACTGGACCGTGGATTGAGCGGTACTCTCGAAGCACCGTCCAGTTATTTCATGAAGTCACCACCTGTGCAACATCCTGACGACATCGCCCGTAATCTGACGGAACAATTCATTCTTGGTGAGTTCAACGGGGTTGTCAAACCCGGTAACGACGAAAAGGTCGAGGTGCCGGCACCAGACAAGACCAGTGCCAATGGTAAACAGTCCTGAGTGATGACAATTTCTTAACAACTATGTCATCTCTATCATGGTCTGGTCATTGAAACGCAATAGACTTAGCCGAAAAGCTCATGCCAGTGCTGCAATGGGCTTTTTGACTTTTTGACAGTAGCATTTGAGTTTATAGCAAGTTGGTCTATAAGTTTGCCTGCACAGACGAAAACATAACCTGTTGGCTTGCATCACTATGGGGTGTAGTGTAAAAGATGACAACAACTGAATGGTAAACAAAGAAAGGTCATAAATGGGGTTATTGGAATACGAAAAAGCCATCGCCTATGCGATCCGTCGGCTTGAAACTGAACTCGACCCGATTTTGACCTATCATTCAGCCGCACACACGCGCGACGATGTGATGCATGCGATTGAAGAACTCGCCACTGCTGACGCGGTAACAGGTGAGGACTATATATTGTTGCGCACGGCCGCCGCTTTTCATGATCTCGGGTATGTGGAACAACGCAACGGCCGCGACCACGAAGAACGCAGCGCCGCTATTGCCGCCCATGTATTGCCAGACTACGGCTTTGACGAACGCCAGATTGAAATTATTCAGGGCATGATTATGGCGACAAAAGTTCCGCAGAAACCCCAAACGGTCCTGGAGGCACTGATGGTCGATGCTGATCTGGACTCGCTCGGCCGCCCCGACTATTTCATTGTCAGCAATCGTTTGCGTCAGGAATTGGCCCATTTTGGCGTCATCCAATCCGATGCCGACTGGTATCAGGGACAACTTGATTTTCTCACTACACACCAGTATTTTACCGACGTCGCACGCCAACTCCGCGATGATGGGAAGGCGGCTAACCTTAAGACTGTCCGCGAAATCTTAAGTCGAATTACCGAGTAGCAAGCCGTGCTTTTTAGTGTTAAACTGGCTTAACTCACTCGCATATTAGAAAACTACTGGTGTATTCTTGCTATCTCTTGCTACGCTTTCAAGCTGGATCAACGATCAGAAAACCGCTTTTGAAGATACGCTCAAAACTCTTGTTGAAATCAATACCTTTACTGCGAACCGTCCCGGTGTAGACCACGGCATGGACATGGTGTCTCAGTTTGCACAGGATCATCGTTTCGCTGTAGAAGTTGTGAACGGACGGCATCGCATTATTAAAACCAGCCATGGTAGCACTGCCCCGCGTATTTTGCTCATCAGCCATATGGACACGGTTTTTCCGCCAGCAGGCAACTTCTTGCACTACAAGCCATTAGACGGGGGCTTCGTGACCGGGCCCGGCGTTGGCGACATCAAAGGTGGATTGCTGATGGGGCTCTGGGCAATGATGGCCATCCGTGAGATGTTTGACGAGTATGATGTGCATCTTGTTGTCAGCGCAGATGAGGAGATTGGTTCACCAACAATTCGCGACTGGTATTTGGGTGGCCATGTTGGGGCAGACTATGCTATCGGCCTGGAACCGGGCTTTCCACAGGGAGAGTTGACCCCGACAGTGCCATTGGGGGTGGTTATGCAGCGGCGTGGCTATGCGTTCATCCGCTTTAAAGTCATTGGTGAGTCATGTCATTCTGGGACACCCGAACTGGGCTTAAGTGCTGTGGATGCGCTGGCCCATCGCATTCTTAAACTTACGGCATTGAATGCGCCCGAGCGTGGCGTAACCGTTAATGTTGGTGTGATTCAAGGCGGCACGGCTCCGAACACAGTTCCCGGTGAAGCTGAAGCAGAAATCAGTTTCCGCTACTTGCGCATGGTAGACGGCGAAGACACGAAAGCAGCGGCTGAGAAAATCATCCAGGATCACTATATCCACAACCCGGGTATCGGTCGCTGGGATGAGGTCGAGATGGAGGTGGCGGCCTTTATTCCACCGATGGAAAAGTCTGAGCATAATCAACCATTGATTGACATTGTGCTTGAAAACGCCGCGGCATTACAGCAAAATGTTGTTCCGATTGTACGCGGTGGCGGTAGTGATGCGAATTTCATCAGTTCCACCGGCACCCCGACAATTTGTGGGATGGGGGCCCCCGCACAGGGGATTCATACCCCACACGAAAAGATTCACCTGCCACTTCTGTTCCAACGTATTGAGCTGTTGACTCGCACCATCGCTGACTTGATGGAACGTGGCAAACCGACATAGTGCGATGTAACCAGAAAGCGAGCCATATGACCGTAGATAATGACGACGATTTGAAAGGGCTCATGGAAATTGGGCAGATTGTGGGGCGCACGATTCAACACATGGCGGCCCATTTAAAGCCGGGGATGACGACCGCAGCGTTGGATCAAATCGGTGCAGAGTTTTTGGTACATCATGGTGCAGAGTCTGCCCCGGTCAAAGCGTATGGATTTCCAGCGTATACATGCATCAGCATCAATGATGAGGCTGCACACGGTATCCCCGGTGATCGTACGATACAACCCGGCGATCTGGTCAACATTGATGTCTCAGCGGTGAAGAACGGTTTCTGGGCAGACAGCGGTAGCAGTTTCCCGGTGCCACCGATTGATGACAGGCGTCAACAATTGTTGGACGCGGCGCGGGCTGCACTGGGAATTGCCCTCAAACAGGCACGGGCCGGCCGCCGGATTAACCGTGTTGGGCGTGCGGTAGAAAACTATATCGCGAAGCAGGGCTTTTTCGTTGTGCGTGAATTGAATGGGCATGGGGTGGGGGGCTTTATCCATGAAAAGCCAAGTGTGCCGCACTTCTTCAACCGCAAGCTGAAAGAGGAGTTCAAGGCCGGAATGGTGCTGACGCTGGAACCCTTCATCGCTCTCGAAGAAACGCGCATCACGACCGCAACGGATGGCTGGACATTGAAAACCAACGGTACTTTGGTTGCGCAATATGAGCATACCCTCGTCATTACCGACGATGAGCCAATCCTTGTCACCGCCGTCGAATAGAACCTATCCCGCATCAAATTAAAGAAACCTGGCATGTTGTTTGCCGAGTAGATTGTGTATACTCAGGCTTGCTGTCAGTTACTATGGTGCTGATAGTCGGCTATTTGCCTGAGCATGTCGCCCCCACTGCGGGCATGTTTGCGAGAAGTAGACGGACATCTTCTGTCGAAACAGGCGAAAAACAGATAGCCCAATAGCATGTTTATGACTCTCCATGTTCAGTGGCTGCAAACCCACCTGAACAGGTATCGTCAGCAGTAACAATCGGATTCTAATCAGGTTCAAACCCATCAGGCATAGGCATTGCGTATGCCGACTATTTAATTTTCAGCAGGAGAAAAACCACAATTCATGGCTAAGCTCAAAAAAGCCAAAGATCAGCGTCGCTTTGGCGAAGTTCTTGTTCCACGACGCAAATATCAGAAGATTGTTGACAAACGTCCTTACCCCCCCGGCGAACACGGTAGTTCACAGCAGTTCTTCCGTGGCAAACGGCGCAGTGACTTTGCGCTTCAACTTGACGAGAAGCAGAAGCTGCGGTTTATGTACAACATTGGCGAAAGCCAGATGCGTAACTACTTTAAGAAAGCCGTACGTATGCCGGGCCAAACAGGCCATAACTTGCTGATGTTGATGGAACGGCGTTTGGACAACGTAATTTACCGCTCTGGTCTGGCTCCAACAATCTGGGCGGCGCGTCAGATGGTAGTACATCGTCACGTTATGATTGACGGCCAAACGGTTGACCGCCCATCTTATTCACTGAGCCCTGGCGAAGAAATTGAACTGCGGCCACGGATGCGCAAAAACGCTCACGTTGAAGAATGGATTCAAGAGGCTGCACCACCCCCACCATTCATCGACGCACAGCTTGACCAGTTCAAAATCATCTTCAAGTATGTTCCCGAACGCAAAGAAATCCCGGTGTTCGTCAACGAACAGCTTGTGGTGGAGTTCTACAACCGCCGTATGTGATTGTGTTACCGCGTCGCTTACGCGCACATAGGTTCTAGTGCTGGGCGCACCCTTGCCTATCCCTACATGTTCGCAAGAAACCGTTATCTGTAGGGATGGCCAGCGGGGCGTCTGGTTTTGTGTACGAACAGCAAAGGTATATGCCTATGACGTCGCCTGATGTGTATATCGTCCTCGGCTCTAACATCAACCCACGCGAGAACATGCAGCGCTGTGTGCAATTGTTACGTGAGCAATGCACGGTGCTGGCGGTGTCATCTGTGTATCGCACACCCCCTGAAGAATATGCTGATCAGGACGATTTTTTGAATGCGGTGGTCAAGCTGCACACTGAGTTGTCGCCAGTTGAATTCAAGCGACAGATCATCGGCGGCATTGAGCAAGCCCTGCACCGTGTCCGTGACCCGAACAACATCGCCGGGCCGCGCACCATTGACCTCGATATTTCATTATGGGGAGATGGCGTTTTTGATTACGGAGACAAGCCCTGGCATGTACCCGACAGCGACATCCTCAACTATGCTTATGTCACTGTGCCACTGGCAGAGCTTGCCCCCGACTTGCAGCATCCCCAGACGGGCGAACGCATTGCCGACATCGCTACCCGCCTCGACGCGACCGGGATCGAAAAAATTGACCTCGACCTCAACAGTTGACCGAAGCGCTACACCTGTACGATATGCAGATTCCCGACCTCGTCTCCGATGGCGACACGACTGCTGTCCAGTTTTTCTATGATGAGGGGGGCATCGGCTACCTCACGCACATACATACAATCCCCCGTGTCGAGGTTCCACAGGCGCAATGTTTTGTCAAAACTGGCAGAAACCACGCGCTCATAACCGAAGGCCACCGCGCTACGCACTGAATCTTCATGACCGCTGTACACTTGCAACGTTTCGCCCGTGTCCAGATTCCACAACCGTACATCGCCATCAGAGCCAGCCGAGAGCGCACGGTGTTGGTCAACAGGCGCAATGTTAGCGACCCAATGCGTGTGCCCGGTAAACTCGCGAATCGTCTCCCATCTATTCATGTCCCACAATCGCAACGTGTAGTCGCCCGAGCCAGATAACACCCGGTCAATGCTGACGCGGATGATGCCGTTAATCCATTCCATATGCCCGCGAATAACCTGTTCCTCGGTTTCGTTGTCCAGATTCCACAGCCGGAGTGTTTCATCTTCAGAGCCAGAGAGGATATAGGGGCGGTCCAGTGGCAAGATTACCCGTACTGCCGAGTCATGCCCTTCGAGTACTTTTTCGGCGGTTGTATTTTCAAAGTCCCAGACACGGATTGTCTTGTCAAAGCTGGCGGAAAGGAAATGCCCGGCGTCCAGCACAGCCGCTTCGCGCACAACGTCGCTGTGTTCGTCGTAGGTGCGGATGAGGTCGCCGCTTTCCCAGTCCCATAGCTTGATACTACTATCGTCGGAGGTGGTGAGCAGGCGCTGGTTATCAACACGAGTGATGGAGCGAATCCAGCCATCATGGGCACGAATTGATTTTTGAATGGTGAACGGTGACATGCTTACTCCTTCGCCTCTAGCTGGCCGTTAATGTAAGTGTCTACTTTTTCGTTATAGAAGCAGACCGTGCCTTTGATAGGCGCTGCGCCGGGGTAAGGCTCGGCATAACCCCACACAATATCCTCATGCATTGCGCCATTCACCGCCACCGACCAGTAGTTCGCAACGCCTTTATAGGGGCAGATGGTACTCGTCTCTGTTGGTGACAGGACGTCAAAATTCACGTCTTCTGTAGGCAGGTAATAGCGCGGCCGCAGCCCGGTTTCGTACAGCACAAAGGGGCTGTGTGTGTCAGCGACCGTCTGTCCGTCGATTTCAACGCGAATATGGCGTTCGGCGCGGCGCACATCCACCCGGTGATAGGGGCTCTGCGGCCGTAGGATCTGCTCGGCTTCCTCATACCAGGCGTCCATCTCATCCCAGACGAACGTGATATGTTTGCTGAGGTCAATGTCGGTGTCGGGGATGTCAAGATAGCTATAGGCCGCATTTGGTGTGCTTTTGCCATCAACACTAACGGTCCAGAAACAGCGCTGACCGTTCTTGTCGGTGTCAAGGTGGGCTGTCGGTTCAAGCAAGTCCATCCGTACGTCGTCGCGTGGGAAGAAATAGGTCGGGGTACGACGGCCGAGCAGTAGCTTCATATTTTCGCTGTCGGCAATGATCTCGCCGTTAAACTGCACGCGCACACGACGCGGACTGTTTTCTAATGTGAGCATTGTTGCTCCTTGTGATTGTTTGCGAGCAAGTATGGTGCTGAATGTATGAGCTAGATTAGCATCTGCGGTTCAATCCTGCATGAGAAACACACCATGCTATGCTAAAAAGTAGCTTGCTCCAGCGCTACGCCAAAGGACAAACGACCTATGAAAATCGTTATGCACTCTATCACCCCACTTTTTCCTGACCATGTACTCGGCGGGGCGCAGAAACACCTCCGCTTTATTGCCACGCATCTTGGCGAGGCGGGCCATCAGGTGGTGATCCTATCCACACGGCGCGAAGATACCAAAGACGATTTTCAATGGCACCCCAACGTTACCGTGCGGCCGATTCTGGGCTACAAGCAACCTTTCCCCGGTCCCTATGACACTGGGGCACACAACATCGCGGGCATTGTGCAGGATTTCTATGAAGAATTGCAAGACGCCGACCGCTGCTATATCCATGATGGGGAGTTTCTGTTTCCGTTTGTGTATGATGGCATTCCAACGGTCGTTTCCTTGCGAGATAATGTCTATCCAGAGACGATTCAGGGCGCGTTTATCCATCAGCCGCACAAAGTTATTCTGATTTCAGAGTTTTCACGTAAATTTGTGCTGGCGACAGCCGGCCGTTTCTTCCCTGAACTTGAACAACGCATTGAACTCATCCATAACGGCATTGACTGGACACACTTCACCGCCACGCCACCGGACACCATCCGCCAGCATATCCCCGACGTTGACCCCGAACAGCATGCTATCGTTCTGCATCCGCACCGCCCCGAGGAAACCAAAGGCATGTGGCAAACCATCGGCATTGCAGATTTGCTGGTGAACAAGCACGACCACAAGAACCTGCGCGTGTTGGTGCCGCAATGGTTGGGCAGCGATGCCGACGAGGGCGTGCGTGATTTCTATCGACGGGTAGAAGCCGAAATTGCCGGGCGTGGACTGGACGAACACTTCGTCTATCATGGCTGGATTCCGCATGATCTGTTGCCAGAATACTATACGCTGGGGCATGTTGCGTTGTCACAGGGCAGCTTTGTCGAAACATTCGGCAATGCGGTCTATGAATCATTAGGGTGTGGCACACCGTCCGTTGTGGCGCGAATTGCCACCCACCGTGAACTGCTACCCGAAGCCCTCATCGACAAAAACGATTACGGTGACCTTGAAACGGCGGCGCTCCTCTGTGATGACATCATCCGCAGCAAGCGCAGCACTTCGCAAGCAACGCTCGACTACCTCCATGAGCATTACAGCCAACCGCGTCAGCTTGCCCGTTATCGCGACGTCATTGAAAACGCGATCACCGGCCCAAAGATGCCTTTTGAACCAAGACCCATTGACGAGGGGACGGTTTTCTCCCTTGCGCCGTGGTGCTACGACGCTGGCGAACGTGGCTTCTATCATGACTTCCGTGCTGACTATCGACAGGAACCCGTGCTGCGCGACATTTTGCGCCAATATCCGAAAGGATTTCCAAAGGGGTTGGCCTTATTTCAGGGGGTTTTGCCAGAGGGGTTCGAGGTCTGGTATCGCGATGGCTATCTGGTGCCGTTGCCCTTTATCGAATAGGCCATGACGCTACCTTCAACCTGTATGTTGACCCGCATTCCTACCTCAAGCGGACTATGTACAGGGATACGCGCCTGAATTTTCTGCCCGTTCTTGATATGAATATCAACCAGTTGGCCATGCCCGAGGAACTGTAACATGTCGATGGTGTAGGGGGCCTGTGGCTGCGGCTCAAGCTGGATTTGCTCAGGACGCAGCATCACATCAACGTCACCGTGTGCTGGCGTGAGCAGGGGTAAATCACCGAAAATGGTCCTCACCCGGTCGCCATGAGCGGTCCCCGGTACAAAGTTGGCCCCACCGATAAAGTCTGCTACTGCACGCACAGCCGGCCGCATATACACCCGGCGCGGGCTGCCCAGTTGCAACAACTCCCCAGACTTAATCACCGCGATTTCGTCGGCAATGCTGAGTGCTTCTTCCTGGTCATGCGTGACGAAGACGGTGGTGGCGGCGGCTTTTTTGAGTATAGCGCGAACTTCGGTGCGGGTACTCTGCCGTAGGGCTGCGTCTAAATTGGAGAATGGCTCGTCCAGCAACACCACAGCCGGATTGGCGGCCATCGCGCGTGCCAGTGCGACACGTTGCTGTTGCCCACCGGAAAGCTGATGCGGAAAGCGTTTGCCGTGTTCACCCAGCCCGACAAGGTGCAGCATGTCGCTGATGCGTTGCTTTTTCTCGCGGCGCGAAAGCTCAGGGATGGCAAAGGCTACATTGCTTTCGACCGACATATGCGGAAAGAGCGCGTAATCTTGAAAGACCATGCCGACCTTGCGCTTCTCAGGCTCTACCCACGCATTTGACCCGGCGACCAGTTGCTCGTTTAACCAGATTTCGCCGCTGTCGGGGCGCTCTAACCCGGCGATGAGGCGCAGCGTGGTTGTTTTGCCGCACCCGCTAGAACCCAACAAAGCCAGCAGCGTACCACTCCTGACCTCAAAGGACATATCATCGACCGCTTTGACTTTGCCTTCATAAGTTTTGTTGACGTTGACAAAGCGGATTATTGTTTCATGGTTGCTCATTGGCGCTAATAGTCAGTTCGTTGATTTTCACCGATACGCATCAAAAAAAGGATAGGGATAAGCCCGACGCCGACAATCGTGATCGACGGAACAGCCGCCGCTTGCCAGAACGCCTCAGAGGCCAACCCATACGTCCAGAGCGCCAGTGTATCGCTGCCGAACGGTGGTTTCAAGATCAACGTTGCGGGGATTTCTTTCATCACGTCCACAAAAACAAGGATAGCGCCAGCCGCAATGCCTGTACTCAACAGTGGAATGTGTACCCGGCGGAAGACACGCAATGGCCCGGCCCCCATCGTGCGAGCAGCTTCTTCCATGCTTGGCTTGACCTTTTCCATGCTGGAATCAATGCTGTTGAAGCCTACTGACATGAAGCGTACCACATAAGCGTAGATCAGTGCGGTGGTTGTGCCCGTAAAGAGTAGGTCCGGGCTGGTGCGGCCGAATTCCTCCTCAAAGAAGTCTGTCACCTGATGGTCAATCGGAGCGACGACGAGCAAAATACCAATCGCGACGACGGCCCCCGGCATGGCATAGCCGAGCGTACTCATTTGTGCCAGCAAACGCGGAATGCGTTTTTTGCCGCTGGTCGCTGTGATGCGAACGCCATGCGCCAGAATTAATGACAACCCGACAACAACCCCGGCCGCAATGCCAGCCACGCGGGCTGTCGCTTCGACATGCCGATAAAACAGGTCAGCGGTCAAAATACCAACTTCGGGATCACGCACTTCAGCATAGGCCCAGCTTACGAGTTGGGCATAGGGCAGAATGAATGCGAAACTAAGCACCATCATGCAGATTGTTGTGGGAACAAAGCGTCGCCAGCCTGTGAGCCGGGCCCGCGTCATGCGCCGCCCCTCGCCGCCGTTCTGGTAATAACGCGCTCGTCCACGCAAAAGCCGTTCTAACACGATGATGATGAACGCCGCAAACAGTAGCAACGATGCCAGTTGCGCGGCATTGTCAGCAGCATCGAAGCCATAGGTGCCCTGCCAGATGCGCACAACGCCTTCACTCAGCGTTGGGTAGCCAAAGAAGCTGACGGTACCGTAGTCAGTGAGCGCTTCCATCATCGCCAGCACCACACCCGCTGCAATCGAGGGGCGTGCCAGTGGCAACACGAGTTTAAAGAACGCCTTAGTACGGCTATAGCCCATCACGCGGGCCGCTTCAAGTGTGGACGCTGCTTGTTCTCGGAAGGCCGCCCGCGCCAGAATATAAACGTAAGGGTACAGCACGGCTGTCATCACAATGACCAGCCCCCACGCCGAAATCACGTTAGGAAACGCGGCGTCCCGCCCGAACCACTCGCGCCATTGGGTTTGCACAGGGCCGGCGTAGTCGAACGTTGCGATAAAAACAAAGCCTAAAATAAATTTCGGTACGGCCAGTGGTAACAATAGCAAACGATCAAAAATGGTGCGGCCGGGGAAGTCATAGGCCGTCACCAGCCACGCCATCCCCGTGCCGACGATAAAGGTGCCAATCCCGACGCCGATGGTAAGTTGTGCGGTGTTGACCAGCATCGGCGGCAGGATGGTATCCCACCAGCGCGTCCACAGCTCCATGTTTGGGTCGAAGATGATGGTGCGTGTGAGATAACCGAGCGGCAGCAAGACGCCAGCAGCAATCAGCATCGGCAACAGCAGGCCAAGCCAGCGGCGTAGCCAATGTAAGGAGATGTTAGGCAGGTTAAGAGCCCGGGTTTTGCCCAGGCTCCCTTCCACTACGGAGTGTTGTTGGTCGATGGATTGCTGCATTGTTATTTACTTTCTAGGATTCGCTGAAGCCGTAACCAGCTTCTTCAAGAAGTTGCACAGCTTGTTCCTGGTATTCACCGTATTCCCACAGCGAGTATTCCAGGTCAAGTTCAAATTCGCCAAAAGTAGCAATGACTTCGTTGGGTTCTGCTTCAGGGTTGGTGGGGAATTCGAAGTTGCTACCGGGGAAACCTTCAGGGGTACCGGCCTGGCCTTCAAGGCTGCTGAGGTATTCAATGAAGGCAACAGCGTTGTCATAATTACGTGCTGAAGCGGTAACACCAGCGCCGTTCACGTTGTAGAAGGTGCCGCTTTCTTCCTGGTTCGCCCAGAAGATTTCAGCCGGGTAATCGGGGTCTTCGTTGCGCAGGCGGCCGAGGTAGTAGTGGTTGGCAATCGCGAGGTCGCAGCCACCATCAGCAACAACGGTTTCGATCATGCGGGTGTCGCTGTTGATGTAGGTTGGTTCGTTGGCGACCCAGCCTTCAACGATTTCAAGCGCTTCCTCGTAGCCATTGTGATAAATCAGGCTGCTGACAAGCGACACGGTGTAGATGTGGGTGGCGGGGCGCATACACAGCCGGCCGGCCCATTGCTCGTCGGCCAGTGCAGCATAGGTCGAAAGCTCGGATGGATCAACCGCAGCGGGGTTGTAGATGATGGTACGCACACGCTGACTCAAGCCGAACCAACGATTTTCAGGGTCGCGCTGACTTTCAGCAATGTTTTCTTGCAACACTTCCGAATCGACAGACTGCAACAGACCTTCTTCAGCGGCCAGCGAAAGCACGCCTGCGTCAATCGCAAGGAAGACATCGGCCGGGGTGCGGTCGCCTTCAGCGCGAAGACGTTCTAGTAGCGCACGCGGGGCACCCTGTGATACACGGACTTCAATGCCAGTTGCTTCGGTGAAAGCCACGAAGGGTTCTTCCAACGCGCCATAGTGGCGTGCAGAATATACGTTGACAACGCCATTAGATTGCGCTTCAACTGGCTCGACGGTATCAGTGTTCAGGGTGGGGAACATCACGCCGACCGCAAGTACAGCGCAAATCAACAGGGCAATAAATCTCTTGGACATGTGTTTGTAAAACTCCTCAGTCGTTCTTGAAAGGTTAACTCTCTGGGTATGTGGATTAAGCCTAATCTGCTCTCATTCTGTCGGGTAGAACAAGAACCGTCAATCTTGTGGGTTAATCGCGAATTTTACGCCTTTAGAAAGTCAGAAATTAATTGGTTTAGAATGAGAGTTTCCCCCGGTTAAGTTTTTTTTGAATGTATATTTGCAAAATCTGCACCTTGCATAAGGCTTTGTTGCAATCCAGCAGCCCGGCTATACTTAGCGTTGCGAATCCATTGATTGAAAGCGGTACACGCTGAAAGACTATACCCATGCATATCTTGATGATTAGCAACTATTTTGCGCCCGACGCCGGAGCTGCGTCCGTCCGTAACACACGCCTTGCCCACGAATTGCAACGCACAGGGCATCAGGTGACGGTGCTGAGTAGCCTGCCGCATTATCCACAGGGGCGCATCCATGCCGGGTATCGTAGCAAGTTCAGTGTCGTTGAAGTTCGAGAGGGGGTACGTGTGGTGCAGACATGGCTCTGGGCGACGGATAGCCCCAAAATCAGCCGCAAGTTGCTTTCACAGGTGAGCTTCATGCTGACAGCGTTGCTGCGGGGTGTATTCCTCAAAAAACCAGACGTGATTTTGATCGAAGCACAGCCAATTTTCACCGGGCTAGCCGGGCGGCTGATTGCATTATTCAAAAGGCGGCCATATGTACTCAATATTTCTGACCTTTGGCCTGAACATTTGTTAACCGCCAGTAGCATTACCGAGTATAGTTTGCCGTATCGGGTCGCACGGCGACTGGTCAATCACCTCTATCGCCGGGCCGCGTTGATTATCGCGATGAGTCCGGGCTGGGCAGAGCGTATTTATACCCTCATCGGGGACCGTACCCGCATTGAGACAGTGCTGAATGGTGTTGACCTTGCGCGTTTTCGTCCCGGCATCGACACCACAGCCTTTCGCCAGCGCCACAACCTGACCGCACCTAAACTGGTGGTTTTTATCGGCACCTTTGCCACGCAGTACGATTTCGTGCTGATGTTTGAGGCGGTTGCTAGCCTGCGTGACCGTGAGGATGTGCAGGTCGTTTTTATCGGGCGTGGTAGCCAGCAAGCCGTTGTAGAAGCCTATCTGCACGAAGAACGTTTTGACCATGTACGCTGGATAGCGTGGTTGCCACATGAAGACATCCCCACCGCCTGGAACACGGCAAGTTTTACGTTTTGGGCGATGGGCCCGCACGAGCTGTATGAAGGGACGATTCCGGCGAAGCTGTTCGAAGCGATGGCCTGTGGGGTGCCGATGGTGGTTTATGCGCGGGGTGTGATGGAAAATTTGTTGGCTGAAAGCGACGCAGGGATTGTGATGCCAGCGGGCGGTGCGCCAGCCTTTGCCGAAGCAATGCAAACTCTGCTGGATAAACCTGAAATGCTGCAACGATGCTCAGAAAACGCTCGCCGTTATGCCGAAGCCCATTTTGACCATACCAGCGTGGCCCGGCGCTATGAAGCACTTTTGCAGGAGGTTTGTTCCTGACCATGCAACGTTTGTTGATTTTGCTGCTGACGCTCTATATCGTCTTCATCGGTGGCACGGCCATCACAACCAACAACCCGGTTTTCACCATTGTTTTTCATGTCGTGGTTGGAGTCACGCTTGGTGGGTGGCTTGTGGTGAAGTTCCGCAAGGGGCACCCCTGGCCGCGCACTGCCCTTGACCTACCGTTGCTATTGTATGCGGGGCTGTTGATGCTGGCGACAGCTTTTGCAGTGGACATACGGGTCAGTGCCGGGCAAGCGTGGCTAATGCTGGTGCATGTCATCGCGTTTTATGCGTTGGTGGACGTGATGCGGCAAGGTAAACAGCGCTGGGTGTTTGAAGCCATGTTTCTCACCGCCGGGGCGGTAGTGGCCATCAGTGCTTTTGAGGTCGCGTCATGGTACTTCGGGCTTGGCTTTGCAGGCTATGAATACGGTTGGTTCGGGCAAGACAGCTTACTGCCGCCGAATACTTACAAGGTTGCGCTGGCATTGAATATTTCAACCATTCTCGGTAACTACGCGATGACCATCATCCCGGTCATTATTGGGTGGGGACTGGGTACACCACAACGTGACTACAAAGTCGGTCTGTTTGCGCTGGCGGCGGGAATGTTATTGGTGCTGATTGGTACTCAATCACGCGGGGCGCAGGGAGCATTATTGACAGCGGCCGGGGTGCTGGCTGTGTTTCAATTGATGCGCTGGCCACGGACGGCTGCCTTGTTCCAACCCCGGCGCGGTTTTACCCTCATCGGGCTTGGTATACTGGCAAGCATTACGGTGCTGATGGGCTTTGCAACTATTTCAAGCTCGACCAGTGACATGCGCCGTGAAGATATGTGGAACAGTGTGCTGCAAGTTGCGCAGGATGATCCATTGACGGGGGCCGGGGTCGGTTTGTTTGGCATTGAATATCGGTTCTTGCGCGATACCTCTTTTATTCAAGATAAAATCGTCTCTGCCCATAACCTACCGCTGAACACCCTCTCCGAGCTTGGTATAGGGGGGGTAGTGTTACTGGCGTGGGTTGCGTTTGTGTTCTTGCAAGCGTGGCATCGCGGCTGGCGTGCGGCTCCGCTTGCCCAGCAATATCGCTATGAGGGTATTCTTGCGGCGCTGGCTGGTTTCACGGTCCACAGCAGCATTGACATGTTCTCGACAACCGCAGCGGTTTCGACAGTGTTGATTATTGCAGCATATGTGATTGCGCAGGATCGTCCCGAACCTGTTGAAACCAGTGCAACACAACTGTCTGCGCCGTATCGCTGGGTGCGCGTGGGTGTGTTGGGTTTTGTGGTGGTGAGTACAGGGTGGTTATTGACGACGGATGTTGCGTTGTTACGGATGTTGGGCGCATGGCGAGAACTGGCGGACGACAATTATGTGGTGACCTTGCAACGCTTTGAAGATGCGGAAGCGATTGACCCAACTTACGGGGTGTATGAGTTGCAGCAGGTCTATGTGCTGGGCTTGTTGGCGGACGAAAGCCCCGGCGAATATCTTGAACGCGCTATTGCTGCCCATGAAACCATACTTGAAGACCACCCAACCTTTGATGTTGGCCATGCTAATCTGGCCGCGTTGTATCTGCAACTTGGTCGCCCGGATGATGTCGCTGCTGCGCTTGATATGGCTCAAGTAGCACTTAGAATCCACCCTGACCGCTGGCAGCATCACTTTTTGCTGGGGCGCATTTACGAACAACAACGGATGTCTGACGAAGCGATTGATGCCTACCAGGCGGCACTTGAGTTGGAACCGGAAATTGCGGGCTCGCCGTACTGGTCGCAGGGGGAACCAAATATTCGTCGGGAGGCGCTTGTGCGAACGATTGCTCAGCTTAACGAAGCACCACATGTCGCGATGCAAGTTGCTGTGGAGGCAGGTTTGGTTGATGTGGCGGCTGAACTGGCTGCGGAACTAGAACAGTCTTCGCCACGCGGTGAGGAGGGGTGGTTTGCACTGGGGCGGTTTTATGCTGACACAGGCGCACTTTCTGATGCCGAGGCTGCCCTGACCGAGGCCATTGCGCAACTACCAGCCGTCACCGACGGGCAAGTTGCAGATTTGGCGCGAGCCTATGCGCTCCGAGCGGATGTTTACTTTCGATTGGATAGCTTCGACGCGGCTGAATCTGATGCGCAAGCCGCATTATTTCTAAATCGTGTAGAGGCGGCAGATGCATTCTATACACTTGCTCGACTTCGGCTGATAGATGGGGATGCAGACGCGGAGACTATCAATAGTTATCTGGTGCTGGCGGTGCCCCCGCGTATTGTTTTTCAGGAGTACGTGGGCACGTTGTACTACACCATTGCGCAACTGGACTATCTACCGCAATTGGAACTGCCTGGTCCCGGTGATGATGCCTTTACGCCGTGGCTACTGCTGGCGGAACGCTACGCCACCGATAATGACCCTGACACCAACCCGCAGGACGTCTACAACGCCATTCGGGAACGCGCACCCTATACCTTGCTCGATTTGCCGCAGAATTAGCAGCTTTCACCCGTCATGCAGAGCGTAAACGTCTGGCTTTGCACAGCAACATTGTTGACGATGAGTTCAACCGTCCAACTCCCGCTGCTGTAGGTGATGTCGGTCGGCTCCATCCAGAAATAGACGCAAGTTTCGGGATAAGCTGCATCGGCCGTCCAGCTTATCGATTCATAGGGCTGCATAGGGTCGTCGGTTGGATACCAGCGCGTTTGAAACGTTGTGCCGGGGGAAACATTCCGCGCCCGTGTCACTACATAGACGGATGGTCCGTCGGTTGGGCTGTCGAAGGTGAACGTGGTTGTGCGGCCGGTAGCACACCCCGCGTCGTTAATGCCACTCGCGGTGGTGGTGTCGGCATAATCGTTATTGTTGATGTTGCTCGTCGTCGTGGTGTCAGACATGCGGGTTGTGTTACGAGCGGGTGGGGCGGTGGCAGTTGGTGGCGACATCAGCGTGCCGTTGAGTATGGCGTCTTGCGTGCCCAGCAACAGGTCTTGTTCGCGCATTACCGCGACGTATTGCGTCTGGATAGGGATTGCCGCTTCGACAGTGGCTTGCAATGCCATCATGGTGCTTTCTTGTGTGCCGACCACGACCAGCGTTTGTTCAGCGATTCGGCGCTGTTCTGCACGGAAGTTCGGGTCTTCGAAGGTGTATTCACTGTAGAGGATTACCCCCAGAAATACAAACCCGACCATCACCAGTACCATATATTTCACGGTTTGCGTCGCTCCCGGTCTTACTTGCGAATGAGGTCGGGCGCCAGTATAGCGGAAAACAGACCAGCATCCAACGTAGAAGCAGTTACTCATTCACGGTTGTCAGGCAGACGTTAGAAATAGCGTCATGCTTGACCATGCGTGTCTAAGGCTGTATTGTAAGCGCTGGAGTCAGCAAACCGCGTTATAACCTGACAGAAGGGCACAAGCTACGATGAGTGAACGCACCGACCAATTACGCCAAATTCGTGACGAAATCCTGAACCTGACGGAATCGCCGCTGTATGAATTTCGCACGTCCAACAATTATTTCCCCGTTATCGGGCAGGGCAACCACCACGCAGGCATTATGTTCATTGGTGAAGCCCCCGGTGAGAACGAAGCCAAACGCGGCATCCCCTTTTGCGGGGCGTCTGGGCGCGTGCTGGATGAGTTGCTGGACGGTATTGGACTCAAGCGTGAAGACGTCTATATCACCAACATCGTGAAAGATCGTCCGCCAGACAACCGTGACCCGCGCAAAGGTGAGATTGAACTCTACGCACCGTTCCTGGAACGGCAGATTAACATTATTCAGCCTGAAGTAATTGCCACGTTGGGTCGCTTTTCGATGGAGTTTATTCTCAAGCGCTTCTCTATGCCTGAACAGAACCAGAAAATTAGCCAATTGCGCGGACAGGTACTGACGACAACCGCTGACTATGGCGACCTGCATATTGTGCCCCTATTTCACCCGGCTGTGGCGCTCTATCGCGCTGAACAACGCAAAACGCTCGAACAGGACTTCGAGGTTCTCAAGCAGTTTATGCAATAGCTGCGCTACCGTAAGAAAGCCACCCCGGAACACGACCTAATTGCAACAACCATGCAGGAATACCCGAGGAGATTTATGCGAATCATAATAGCGTTGGTGATGGTCGTGGCCGGAGTGTTCATGGTAGCCGTGTTGCAAGCTGATGATGCTGCGGCACCAAACACACCACCCACTATAACTGCGACTTATGCCCCCGGCCGTGAACCAATTGAACTTCCGCTCGATTATCGCGACCGCCTTGTTCACTACGCGACCATTGACCGTTCTGACGGGGTTTCTCGTGATCTATACATCTCACCGCAAGCCCTCGACGCTGTGCGCGCCGGGGAACGTCTGCCAGACCGTACTCTGGTTGTGATTGAGGCTTTTGCTACGTCGGGGCGGGGTGAAGATGGGCGCTTGATTCGTGAAACAGCCGACCCTGAAATTCATCTGGCTGAAGCGCGTTCAACGTGGGAAATTGCCGACCTTGCGGCAACCTCGCGCGTCGGGGACTGGAATTTCAGCGCGTTAGATGCGCGTGATGGGTCTATTGTGACAGAAACCCCGCTCAACGATTGTTTTAGCTGCCACGAGGGCGCGTCGTCACGGAACTTCCTATTCAGCGAGCCCTTGTTAGAGGCCTTCGTGGCAACAGACGAGGTACAGTACCTCTTTTGCCAGCGGACCGGGCGGTCGCGTTGCTTCTGAGTCCTTGTAATCTACTGGCAAAAACAGTGCGTTGCCTGCACAATAACACCACAAACCATTTGTAGACATCTGGCAAACACCACAGTATTCGGAGTACATCTCATGACCATTGAAATCCATCCCGAAGCCATCCAGGCGCTGATTCAAGGCGACCACGGCTCCCCTTTTGACCTGCTCGGCCCACACCAGACCTCTGATGATGCTGTGTCAGTGCGTGTTTTCCGTCCACAGGCAGCCGCGTTAACCCTCATTGATGCGGCGAGCGATACCCGGCATGTGATGCAACGGATTCATGACGATGGCTTATTTGAAGTGGCGTTGTCTGCGACATTACCAGAATTTCACTACACCCTCGTTGAAGAACAGCACGATGGATCGTCGGTGATTTTCCATGACCCCTATGCATACAAACCACAACTGTCTGACCTGGACCTGTATCTGCTCAGTGAAGGGCGGCACCTGGAAGCGTATCGTCGTTTGGGGGCACATATTGTCGACCGTGACGGGGTGGTTGGGGTGCGTTTTTCCGTCTGGGCTCCAAATGCCTACAAAGTGAGTGTGGTGGGCGACTTTAACCAGTGGGATGCACGCTTACATCCAATGCACACACGTAATGGCTCTATCTGGCAACTGTTCATTCCGGGTGTTGAAGTCGGCAGTGCCTACAAGTATGAAATCCGTTCACGGCTGCATGGTTTCCGCACAGAAAAAGCAGACCCATACGGCTTTGGTTCAGAACTACGCCCACGGACTGCTAGCGTTGTTACCGACATTGATCGCTATGAATGGGGCGATGCCGAGTGGATGCAACAGCGGCGCGACAGCAACCCGCTTGAACAGCCAATGTCTATCTATGAACTGCATATGGGTTCGTGGAAGCGCAAAGAGGGCGATGAATGGCTGACCTACCGTGAATTAGCGCATGAACTGGCCGATTATATGCTAGATATGGGTTATACACACGTTGAACTGATGCCAGTGGCAGAACACCCCTTTGATGGCTCATGGGGCTATCAGGTGACAGGATACTATACCCCGACGCGCCGATACGGTACGCCAGAGGATTTTATGTATTTCGTGGACTACATGCACCAACAGGGGCTGGGTGTAATTTTGGACTGGGTGCCTGCGCATTTCCCCAAAGACGGTTACGCGCTCAGCTACTTTGACGGTACACATCTCTACGAACACGCTGACCCACGCCAGGGCGAACACCCCGACTGGGGCACTTATATCTTCAATTTTGGGCGTAACGAAGTGCGGAATTTCTTGCTGGCAAACGCGATGTTCTGGCTCAAAGAATATCACATTGACGGCTTACGGGTGGATGCTGTGTCATCAATGGTGTACCTCGATTTTTCGCGAGAGAATGGGCAATGGGTACCGAACCAGTACGGCGGCAACGAAAACCTGGAAGCGATTGAGTTCTTGAAAGAGTTCAATGCAACCTTACACCGCGAATTCCCCGGTGCTGTGACCATTGCTGAAGAATCAACCGCCTGGCCAATGGTTTCACGCCCAACATACATCGGCGGGTTGGGCTTTACCTTCAAATGGAACATGGGCTGGATGCACGACACACTGTCGTATATGTCCAAAGACCCGGTGTACCGTCGTTTTCACCATCACAACATCACCTTTTCGATTGCATATGCCTTCAGTGAGAATTTTGTGCTGTCACTTTCTCATGACGAGGTTGTGCATGGCAAAGGTTCACTGATGGGCAAGATGGCCGGCGACTGGTGGCAGAAATTTGCCAACTTACGGATGCTCTATGGGTATATGTTCACCCACCCGGGCAAAAAACTGTTGTTTATGGGGCAAGAGTTCGGTCAGTGGGCAGAGTGGAGCGAAGAACGGAGCCTGGACTGGCATCTGCCCGAAGACTACAGCACCCATGAACAGTTGCAGACCTTCATGCGTGACCTCAACCACCTCTACCAATCCGAACCATCATTGTATGAACAGGACTTTTCAGAAGCGGGTTTCCGTTGGATAGAAGCCAACGACGCCGACCATAGCATGTATAGCTATATCCGTTTTGCCAAAGACCCGGACGACTTCCTTGTTATTGTCATCAATGCGACACCGATTCCACGCCATGATTACCGCGTCGGTGTGCCACAATCAGGACGTTACGCGGAAGTACTCAATAGTGATTCGGCACATTATGGGGGCGGTAATGTTGGTAACCTGGGCGCTGTCTATGCGAGTGACACGGGGTGGCAGGGCTTCCCACATTCATTAAGCCTGACAGTACCACCGCTGGGCGTTATTATCTTGCGTCGTCAGTCGCATTAAGCGCAACAAGTTGCATTTTAGCGCGGCCTGCTCTATGCTATGACGCAAACTGTTTCAACGCAAAAAGGCGATGCTATACTATGGGTTTCGATGACATTGGCAATCGTTTTCGCAAAATTAGCGAGGCAAAAGCACAAGAACACCCCCCTGAACCTCAGCTTGACCCGGCGGAGGCACGGGCTATTCGGGAGCGGATGCTCGGTGTATTAATCCGTGATGCTCGTGAAGATTCTGGCTTTAGTGTTGAAGATATGGCGGCTTATTTGGGTGTTGCGGTGGATGATTATCTTGCCTGGGAATATGGCTATGGCACCCCGAGCTTACCGTTGCTGGAAGTGCTGGCCTATTTCTTGAAAATTCCGGTGAGCCATTTTTGGGGCACGCACACCCTCCAACAAGCTAAACTCGAACGCCAGATTGACATTGACGAGTATATTACGCTACGCACCCGTATGATTGGCGTAATGGTGCGGGCGCAACGCGAGTCATTGGGAATTCCCCGCGAAGACTTCGCCAACGGCATTGACGCACCGCTGGAACATGTTGAAGCCTTTGAAAATGGTGTTTATCAAATTCCGATGGCGATGTTGCAGTCGATGGCGAATGCGCTGGACGTTAACGTGTCACATTTTCTTGACGAAAGTGGGCGCGTGGCAGCGTTCTTTGAAATGCAAGAGTTAATTAAGCAACTCAACAAAACCCCAGAAGAGGTGCGCGACTTTATAGCCGTGCCGTCCAACGAAGCCTATATTCGGCTCGCGATGACGATTGCAAATATGCCTACCGAGACGCAGCGACAATTGGCCGAAAGCCTCTTGAAAAACAACCCTTCAGAAGCGCAACGCAAACTTGCTGAAGGCTTACTGGATATTACCCTTTAGGGAGTACGTAGCAATGTCCAACGCAAACGAATTACAAAGCCGTGGTATTCGCCTTTTTGAACGTGGCAAGTACGACGAAGCACTTGAACACTTTGAACAAGCGCTGGAAGCCTTCACCACTGATGGCGATCTGGCAATGGTAGCGGAAACGCGCGTCAATATTGGCCTGACGTATCGTGAGCAGGGCAAGCAAGAAGAAGCCGTTGAAGCCATGCGCGAAAGTCTGGCTTATTTCAAAGAATCTGGTGACCAGATGCACGAGGCCAAAACACTGGGCAACATGGCGCTGGTCTATGCCAAAATTGACGAATATGATCAGGCTGAGACGATGTATCGCGAGGCAGCGATCATTTTCAAGGAAATCGGTGAAGATCAATTTTATGGCGAAACGATTCTTGCGCTGGGGGATATGCAGTTTCGGCAGGGGGACTACATCGGCGCACTGACGACTTTTGAGATGGGGCTTGAGCGCATCAAAAACCCCAATCACCGTCAGAAGATGTTAAAGCAAATGCTGCTGATGAAGAATCGCATTTTGGGGCAGCAGAAAGCCGCTGAAAATGAAGCAAGTGGCGCTGATGATACCCCAAAGTCTGACCGTCGTCGGCGTCGGGGTAGACGCAACAAAAACGAAGGGTAACAGCCTAGCGCAGGTCTGTATATTTGTTGCGTAACGCCACGCTCTGCACCAATCCGATACCGAACAGTAGCGTAAGTAGTGATGAACCGCCCGAACTGACGAAGGGTAATGTTAACCCCGTCACGGGCAAAATAGAGAGGTTCATCCCCACGGAAACGGTCGCCTGAAACGTGATGATCCCGGCGACGCCATAACAGATCAGGCTACCAAGCTCATCTCGCGCCATATTGCCAATATCTAATATTCGCCAGATGACGACCCCCATCAGTACAATCATTCCTGTTGCACCAATAAAACCCGCTTCTTCAGCAATCACGCTGAAAATAAAGTCTGTATGCCGCACACGCAGAAAACGGCCCTGGGTCTGGTCGCCGTTGGTGTAGCCTTTACCAGTCAATCCGCCTGACCCAATGCTGATCAAGGCCTGGTCACGGTTGAACTGTGAAGCCCGGTTTTCTTCGGACTCGGGGTTGAGGAATGTCAGAATACGGTCGCGTTGATAATCCTGCATGTTGACCCACAACACCGGGAGCATCATAACGCCAATGATCCCGAGAATTGCCAGGTGTTTCAGCCGGAGTCCAGCTCCCCAGATCATGGACAACCAGATGACCATAAACGCAATCACGTTACCGAGATTGGGTTGTAGGAAGATCAACATGGCCGGCAACCCGACATAAATGATCGAAATAATGACCGTCAAGAAGCGGTCCAGCTTTTCATACTGGTTCGCCAGGTGTTGCCCCAGCGCGAGGATCATCAGCATTTTGCCAATTTCTGAAGGTTGCACCGGGATACCGACGTCCAACCAGCGTTGCGCACCTGCATCGCCAATTTGCCCAACCACCGCCACCAATGCCAGCGCACCCAATAGAAAGAGATAGATATAGGGCTGTAACACCCCCAGTAGACGATAGTCAATACTGGCCAGTGTCGCAACAACAAATACACCGATGAATGTATAGGTGATCTGGCTGTCAACGCGCCCGATGAGGTCGGTGTCTACAGCGTCAAGCGTTGCGCTGCGAATGAACAGAATGCCGATAATAATCAACAGGAAGACTGCACCCATCAGCGTAAAGTCAAAGTTACGCCAGAGCGTTGAAGCATTCGTTCGTGTTGGTGCGCCTGTTGCAAGGCGTCGTTGGGTTGTTGCCATGAGTTATCTGTCTATGTTATGGGATTAGCGCACCACACTTCAGGGGCGCGTGCGGACGATGTGAGCTAAGCCTAATCAGCCTGGCATAGCGCGTCAAGGCGAAATATGCACGTTGTCAGCCCAGCGTGGGGCAACTACGTGCTTTATTCGGGTGCGTCTTTTTTATCCGAGGGTGTTGTTTCTTCCTCGGTTTTTGTGTCTGAACGGTCATCCGTGTCGGCGTTATCCTCGGCAGAGGCCTTTGTCTCATCAGTAGCGTTCTCAGTGGCTTTTGCTGCTGTTTCGGGTGTAGCTGAGACAGTAGTAGTTGTTTCGCTCTCAGCATCCGTCGATGCAGTTGGTGTCTGGTGATTGTCATTGTCTGAAGACGCTGTGTCACTGCCTTCATTGGTCTGCATCATAAACGCAATACGTCCGGGGTCCTCATCAGAGTTTGGGTTAGACTTGCGTAGCGGGATGTCTGCGACAAGATAGTTGGAGCGCTCGCGGGCTTCGAGCTTCATATCAACTGCTTGTTCATCAATCCGACAGTACTTGCGAATGACGTCGAGGATTTCGGCTTGCATCTGGCGCAGTTGTTCCGGGGAAAGTTCGCTACGGTCTGTGACCAGCACAAATTGTAGCCGCTCTTTGGCAGTTCGGGCGGTTTTCTGTTGGGAGCGATTAAAGAATCGGTCGAATAAATTAGTCATAGTCTCACCGCGTAGTCTTGAACCGATACGCGTCTCCTCCTTAAACTTTACAGGGTCTAGTTGCCAAAGAGTCGTCTGAAGCGGCCGAGCAGGCTTGAGTTCAACTCCATCATCGGCACTTCCTCGCCAAGCAGTCGCCGCGCAATGTGTTCGAATGCTTGTCCAGCCTGGCCTTGTACCGCAACGCCTTCGTTGCTACTACGGATGACATTTTCGTCGTCGGGAATAACACCCAGTAACTTGATCGACAGCAGTTCGACAATATCTTCAACAGACATCATGTCCCCACGTTTGATCAGCCCCGGTTTCAGGCGGTTAACGATAAGGCGAACTTTAAGCGGCATATCATGCGTTTCAATCAAGCCAACAATGCGGTCGGCATCGCGCACAGCTGAGACATCTGGATTGGTAACAATCAAGACTTCTTCGGCTGATGCGATGGCGTTCTTGAAACCCCATTCAATACCCGCCGGGCTGTCAATTAAGATAATATCATTCGTTTCCTTAAGTTGCATGGCAATTGTGCGCATGTGTTGCGGCGAAACAGCGGTTTTATCGCGAGTTTGTGAGGCTGGCACCAGATACAGGTGCGGATACTCTTTGTGTTTGACCATCGCCTGTCGCAACGAGCAACGTTCTTCAATGACATCAACCAGATCATAGACAATTCGGTTTTCAAGCCCCATCACAAGGTCAAGGTTACGCAAACCAATATCTGCGTCCAGCGCCACAACCCGCTGATTGAGACTGGCCAGTGCCATAGCGATATTGGCTGTGGTGGTCGTTTTGCCAACACCACCTTTGCCGGATGTTACTGTGATTACCCGTCCACTCATAGATTACTCCCTGCGTCTATTTTACTCAGGCTTCCCATGTTTCGGCCTCAATTTGCCCCTCACGAACCAATGCCCGTTCTGGCCGAGGGCGGCGGCGGCGACCTTTGGGCGGTGAAATGCTGATATGCGAGGCGATGCGTAACTGGGTAGGTTGCAGTTCTAACGCACAGATCACGCTCGTTTCATCACCCATGGCCCCCGCATGCACCATGCCGCGTGCCTTGCCCCAGATCACAATATCGCCCCCCGCGATAACTTCTGCACCCGGGTTTACATCCCCAATCACGATAACATGGCCGGTGCTGCGTACCATGCGCCCACTGCGAAGGGTTTGCTTGATAAGGATACCCCCTGAACCATGCACGGTGCTGTCAAACATCTGCTCAGGGAATGGTTGCGGTTGTTCTATGCCATTAAGCTGGCTGGCAGCAACGCGGTGCTGTTCAGTTACTGATGCCAGATCAACCGCTATGTCAAGCTGTTGGGCAGCGCTTCGTGTCATGGCGCTTTCACTGAGTACACACGCAAGTTGCACGCCGCGATCCATGAGTGCGCTGTGTAGTTTTTCAAGCTCTCCGCGTTGTACAGCACGGGTGTCAAGGCTCAGTACCAGGCTTGCACCTTTGAAGAATGTAAGCTGGTTATCTATGCGCGTCGTGAGTGCCAATAATATCGCCGCCCAATCAACGTTGGTATTTGCTGTCACCAGAATACCTTCGCGGATGCCTTTCATTTCGAGTGGGTCTTGCATGGTCAACAGGCCCTTGCAACAAAATTTTGCATAATTTCTTATTACACTATTGTAAAGAAATGTCGATATTATGCTACTTTTGACCCATCGTGCCCCAAACACGGACATCTGTCCACTGTACATCTGTACGGGTTTGTGTCGGATTTTGTGCCCAGAGCCCCCACGTTAGCGCAGTTTGCGGCCGGTTGAACATGATTGACCACATCCATTCACCAGCGAAGCGAATTGTCAGACGGTCGGGTTTTTCAGTAGGGAGGTAGTGTAGTTCGAGTTGGTTGACTGTATTGATGGGTGCAATCAAGTGAAAGAATTTCCATACGGTTTGAATACCCTGATCGGGTTCAACAGCAGGCGAACAGTCCTCCACAGCAACAGGGAGTCTGATGGGGCAATAGCGCGCGGTGACGTATTGGTGCCCGTTGAGTCCAATCAGGAGTTTAGTGTCGCTATTGACGTGTAGCCAGATGCCCCACGCCGCCAGCGATGGCCCGTCCGCGAAAAGCGTACCCTGTACGTTGATGGAGAACTGACCGGCAGGGATAGGGTGGGGCGCAGTAAATGTCGTCAATTGATCGGGGACGTTGTGTCGGTCGGCATTGTTACCAAGCCAGTCTAGCTTCTGATCATGCCAGTAGAGGACGTCCGCACGCGGCGGATTTGCAGCGCCACGACTTAGCCCCAGTGCCAGCACTACAACAGCACCGACACTGAGCGTCATCGCTACCCGGACTAAACGCCAGCGGTCAGGCAGTTTCATACAGTTCGATCATCACACCGAACGCGCTTTTCGGGTGGACAAAGCAATAGCGGGTGCCATCTTCTCGCGTTTTGGGGGCGTCGTTAATGAGTTCAACACCTCTGGACACCAACCGAGCCATAACAGCCTCGATATCATCGACTTCAAGACAGACATGGTGCATCCCTGCGCCGCGTTTGGCGAGGTATTTGGCGATGCCGCTATCGGTGTTGCTGGGTTCAAGGAGTTCAATGTGGCTGTTGCCAGCGTCCATAAACGCGATATTGACGTTCTCGCCGGGGTTACTTTCCTTGCGTTCAAGCGGCATTCCGAGGGCATCTTGCCAGAAGGCAACCGCCTCGTCCAGGTTGGGGACAACAATAGCAAGGTGATTAATTTTGTATGACATGGCGTGTTCCCTTTACACATTGCGTGTTAAACTGACTGTGAACCTTGTTCTCATAATAATAGCATCCAAAGATTGATGACCAAACCACTCGATAAATCAGTACGCAAAGCATTGGTCCGGCTGGCTGAACAAAACCCGGACTATCGCGTCACCGCTCGAATTGTGCTTGCAATAGCTCAGGGGCGTGACGATGAACAGATTGCACGCTCAACGCGAGCCACTACTACCGTGATTCGTGATGTTCGCGAGCAGTATGAAAACGAAGGCCTCGCGCTGTTTGCCGGGGTACTGCCCGAAGATGTTACAGGCGTGCCCGCATCCCCAGCGCCACCGCAACCAGAGGCAAGCCCGGCACAGACAGTCTCTACACCGTTACCATCGGCTGAACCAGGACCAGAAACTACGCCCACGCCGCCACCAGCCGAACAACCAGCAGACGTACCCACGCCACCTGCGGAAACAGCACCACCAGCAGCACTGCCCGCAGACGAGGGTGCATTGCCGCGACCAACGCCCGTTGATGAAAAGCCACGTCCTACGAAGCCTGAACCACAACAGCTTTTGCCAGAAAACGCCCCTTCCCCAGACAAAGCACTTAGTTTGGGGGCGCTGGCGGCGGCCTTTGACGTGGAAATGCGGCCTGCGCGGCACATCAGCCAGCTTGCCCGTGAGCTATTTGATATTACCTCCAACCATCATCGGTTACCTGTACATTGCCGTGATTTGCTGCATGCAGCCGCGCTTTTGCATAACATCGCTGAAGTCGCTTACCCGGACAAGTGCGCGGAAATGAGCGCTGCCATCATTCTGCATTATGAGTTTCATGAACTGAGCCACGAAGAACGCCAGATGCTCGGTGCAATGGTAGCGCTACAGGTACCGACATTGATTCCGGCGAATGTGGCAACATTCACATCACTTGAAGAAAGTTTGCAGGACACCACGCAAATTCTCGCAGCATTGTTCCGGGTTGCCCTGGGGCTAGACAGCAGCGGCGGGCAGCGCACCGTTATTCTTGAATGGCACGAAGTCCCCGGTGAGTTTGATATTGTGCTGACCGGACGTGATGCTGCTCAGGATGCCCAGCAGGCCCAAAACAATAGCGAATTGTGGAATAGTCAATATAGTGTGCCACAATTGCGCTTTATGGCAGAAGATGATGCAGAACTCAATGAGGTTGTCGAAGACATTCCGCATCTGCCGACGCTTTCTGACCATGATTTGGCTGCTGAGGCAAGCAACCGCTTGCGCGAACACTATACCGCCCGCGTAGATTACCTGTCTCGGCGTATTTTACGCAATGATAGCGGGCTTTTGGTGTCACTCTGGCGTGAATTTCAACGCCTGACAGGGATTTGGCTGTGGTTGTTGCCGGGGTCAAAGCCGCGCCAGGTCTTTAGTGATGATACTGATTGGTTGGCAAAGCTTATCCAGCAAGCGTTGTTCTATGCAACAGTCGAAGATCGCACTGAAGCGCTGCTTGACCAGACTAACCCTGAGCGCGATGACCCCGCCGGGTTGCATGGGTTGAAGACGCTGCACGTTTATCACGCTGAAAAATCTGCTGTTGCGTTTGAAGAATTGCGCAACGCACTGCGCAGCCGTCGCTATCAACGTTGGTTGACCAGTGTCCAGAATCCGATCAAAACCGGTGATGAAGCGACGACGTTCGCCAGCCAGATTGGGGTGCGGGCCTGGGCTTACCTCGGTGAATTACGCCATCTTATTGAAACTGTCAACGCCGCCGGGATGAATGCTGACCTTTCTGAGATGTTGACGCTTGAAGTGATGGCGAGTTTTGAGCTTGACCTGCGCTTGTTGACCGACTTGCTGACATACAGCGCCAGTTTGCTCGGCACTGAAGTTGAGCAAGTGTTACAGGTATTGGAACCACTCTCGAACTATGTGCAAGCCTGGCAACGCATCGAAGACGTGGCCCGCTATGCTGAAGACGCCCGCGATGGTGAAGGGTTCCAGGATGTGAAAGATTTTGTTGTTGAAGCATTGGCCACGATTATGCGTGAAAAAGCGGATGAAATGCGCTGGGGTTTAGCTGATATGTGGGAACCACTTGAAACACGGATGTTCCGCCGGGCGTTGGCTCTGGCAATCGCTCGCCCCTAGTTGGGGCGTCCATCCTATTTTAGATTTGCGTTAAACTGACGCAACGGCGTGTAACTTAAATACAAACACACCGTGCCAGATGTTGATAAATCAGGCAATAGCTAAAGGATAAGCATAATGCAAGACGTTTCGATCATTGGGATAGGCCGGACAGGCGTTGGCGAACACTGGGATCGTCCATTGCGTGATATTGCGCTCGAAGCCGCCCGGGCCGCTATGGAAAACGCTGGCCTTGGCCCGGACGATATTGACGCTGTGGTTGTGGGGAACGCATTCGGCGCGACAGTCAGTGGGCAAACACATCTCTCAGCGTTGTTAGCCGATTATATTGGCCTGCGCGGCGTCGAGGCGCTGCGTGTTGAAGCGGCCGATGCATCCGGTGGTATCGCAGTGCGCCAGGCGTCCATGATGCTCAATACAGCACGGACGGTGATGGTGCTGGGTGTTGAAAAAGTGACGGATCAGGTTGCTGCTGACCGTGTAACAGCGATGACCACCGCGCTTGATGCAGAGCATGAAGCCATTCAGGGCGCTACCCCGGCCGCGCTGGCCGGATTGTTGATGCGGCGCTACATGCACGAACATGGTGTTGAACTGGCGAATTTTGAAGGCTTCAGCATGAATGCCCACGCCAACGGCAATAAAAATCCGTCGGCCATGTTCCGTAACTTGATTAAGCCGGGCCGCTTTGCCTCGGCACCGATGGTTGCTGACCCGGTGAACCTCTTTGACGGTGCCCCTGAAGCCGACGGAGCCGCTGCCTTGATATTGACCCGGACCGACTATGCTCGTGACCTTAACGCCGCTGCGGTCAATATTATCAGCAGCGCGGTAGCAACGGATGCCTTTAGCCTGCACGACCGCGACGACCTGCTGTTTCTCGGCGCAGTGAACGCGGCTGCCGGGCGGGCGCTTGAACAGGTGGGGCGTTCCCCTTCAGACGTGGATGTGCTTGAATTGCACGACGCTTTCACCATTTTGAGTGCGCTTCAGCTTGAAGCGGCAGGTTTTGCCGAGCGTGGCGCCGGGTGGCGTCTGGCTGCGGACGGGGCAATCAATCTTGACGGTAATTTGCCCATCAGTACCTTCGGTGGCTTGAAAGCACGCGGCAACCCGGTCGGCGCGACAGGCGTCTATCAAGTAGCAGAAGTTGCGCTGCAATTACTAGAACAGGCAGAGGGTAATCAGATTACACCCACACCCGGTCTGGGTATGACACTCAATATTGGCGGGATGGGGAGTACCGCTGTGGCACACTTGCTGGCCCGGCCCTAACGCCAATTTTCTTCACCTCAAGCACACAATATTCACGAGCAAACAGCTCTGCCTCGGTGGGGCTGTTTTGTGTTGGGGGTTAGGGCTTGAATATGCTGTTTTCATGCGGGTTTAGCGTAACGGCTGTGGGTGGATTTTAGCGCCCAGTTAAGCTATAATTGACAGGATAGAAACTGTATAGTTGACCTTGCTCCGCTTTCGATTGAAAAACTATAGGAAAGGGGATTATAGCGGCGTTGTATCGCTATTTGGCGACCAACAGACTGCTTAAGCCTGAGATGGATAGTATTCGAGCTGTAAAAATCGATGAAGAAATGCGTGGTGCCTATTTAGACTACGCTATGAGTGTGATTGTGGCCCGTGCCTTACCGGACGCGCGCGACGGACTCAAGCCCGTCCACCGACGCATCCTGTACGCAATGCATGATATGGGCATTCGTGCGAGCGGTTCGCACCGTAAAAGTGCCCGTATCGTTGGCGAGGTGTTGGGCAAGTTCCATCCGCACAGTGATGGGGCGGTGTATGATGCCATGGCCCGTATGGCGCAGGACTTTTCGCTGCGGTATATGTTGGTAGACGGACAGGGTAATTTTGGCTCTGTTGACGGCGACCCGCCAGCCGCGATGCGCTACACCGAGGCCCGCATGTCGCGCCTTGCCGAAGAAATGCTGCGTGACATCGAAGCGGAGACAGTCGATTTCACACCAAACTTTGATGGCTCGCTGGAAGAACCCATCGTCTTGCCGGCCAACGTGCCCAACCTGCTCATCAATGGCAGCAGCGGCATTGCGGTAGGGATGGCCACCAATATTCCACCCCACAACCTGACTGAAATCGCGCAAGCTGTCAATTATTTGATCGACCTGATGATTGATGGGGAGGACGATGACTTTAATGAAGCCATTCGCAATGTCACGGTTGATGATCTGATGCAGTTCGTCAAGGGTCCAGACTTCCCAACCGCAGCCTTGATGGGTGGCGATGAGCTAAAAGAGGTCTACGCAACAGGCAAAGGCCGTATCGTGATGCGGGCTAAGATGCACGTTGAAGAAATGAGCAATGAACGCTATCGCATTGTCGCGACTGAAATCCCCTATCAGGTTAACAAAGCCAACACACTCGAACGTATGGCAGCACTGGCTAACGAGGGCAAACTTGGTGCGATTAGCGGCCTGCGCGATGAGTCTGACCGAAACGGGATGCGGATTGTCATCGAATTGCGACAGGGCGCACAACCTGCAATGGTCATCAACCGTTTGTTCAAATACACGCAATTGCAGACGACCTTCGGGGTGCAAATGTTGGCACTCGTTGATCAACAGCCACGCTTGCTGAGCCTGAAACGGCTGCTGAGTATCTGGATTGACCATCGGCGCGAGATCATTGAACGACGGTCGCGCTATGAACTTGGCAAGGCGCAGGCACGCGCTCACATTTTAGAAGGGTTGCTCAAAGCCATCACCAATATTGATTTGGTGATTGAGATTATTCGCGGGGCCGAAAGCGCCAGTGATGCCCAGCAGGCTTTGATGGAACGCTTTGACCTCAGTGAAGCCCAATCTCGCGCAATTCTTGACCTGCAACTACGCCGCCTGGCTGCGCTGGAACGACTTGAGCTGGAAAAGGAGTATCAAGAGGTCACCGACTATATCGCGTATCTTGAAGACTTGCTCGCCCATCCGCGCAAGGTGCTGGCCCTCATCCGCGATGACCTTAACGAACTGTCCGAAAAATATGGTGACGAACGCCGCACGCAGCACGACCCCTCCATCTCTGTTGATTTCGATGAATCTGAATTGGTGCGCGACGAAGAAGTGCTGGTGAGCCTGACCCAACGGGGGTATGTAAAGCGCACACCCGCGAAAATCTATCGTGCGCAGCGACGCGGCGGTAAAGGTGCAATGGGCATGGCCACCCGTGATGAAGATGTGGTTGAGCATCTGTTCCGCGCCAATTCTCTCGATCACCTGCTGTTTTTCAGCGATCACGGGAAGGTCTATAGCCTGCGGACGTATCAATTACCAGAATACAAGCGTGCCGGGCGCGGCGTGTTGATTGAAAGTATCCTACCCACCGGGCCGAAGGAGCGTGTCACGGCCATTTCTGCAATTGAGTCCTTTGATGACCTTGACGGGTACTTTATCATGTGTACCGTTCATGGTTCCATCAAACGGGTGTCGGTCAAAGACTTTGAAAGTGTCCGTCCATCCGGGTTGATTGCCATGTCGTTAGGTGATGATGACTATCTGGGGTGGGTTCGCTATACGACAGGCGACGATGAAGTGATACTTGTGACGCAACAAGGGCAATCTATTCGTTTTCACGAAAGCGAAGTCCGTGTGATGGGGCGTACGGCCGGTGGCGTGCGGGCCATGCGTCTTGCTGACGATGATATGCTGGCAGGCATGGACGTCATTGGCAGTGAAGACCAAACTGGTGATCTACTGGTCATTACCGAACGTGGTTATAGCAAACGGACAGCACTTGACGAATTTCGGCGGCAGGGACGTTACGGTAGCGGGATTCGTGCCATTGCCCGTGACATGAGCAAGACAGGCAACATTGTTGGCGCACGGGTCATCACTGATGGGTCTGTTGACCTCACGGTGATCACGCGGAATGGGCTGAGTCTGCGTACGGCTGTACAGGACATCAGTACCTATGGCCGTACCGCGCGCGGTGTGAAACTGATGCATCTGGATAAACAGGACCAGATTGTGAGCGTGGCGTTGTTACTCGGCGGTGATGACGAAGAGGTGATCCCTGTTGATGATATGCCGCCCGATGTTGCTAGTAATGGTGGCATTGTGGATGACGTGAACCCTGATGCACTCAATCCTGAGGAGTAGACTCTTTGAATTTTCAGCAGCCGTCTGGTACTCCCCAACCGCCAGATAATGACCGTGCTGGGGCCCCAAATCAAGAGTATGACGCCGCCCCGATTGAACGACGTGCAACGCTTGAAATGCAGGCATTGACAGCGAACAGGGGCACAGATGAAGACCGCGTGATTGGTCGCTCTTACGACGAATTACCACAGCCAGCGATTCCAGCGCGGCAGAGCTTTCTGCGCGAGATGATGGAGACGCTGTTACTGGTGGTTGCCATATTCACGCTGGTCAATCTTAGCACGGCGCGTTTTGTGGTCGAAGGAAGCAGTATGGAACCGAATTTTCAGACCGATGAGTTCGTCATTGTGTCGCGCCTGGCCTATATCATTGGTGAGCCTGAGCGTGGCGATGTGGTGGTCTTTCATTACGACGAAGACACCAACCGTGACTTTATCAAGCGTATTGTCGGGTTGCCCGGTGAATATATCGAGGTCATTGACGGCCGCGTTCATGTCAATGGGGTGATTCTAGCGGAACCCTACATCGAGACGTTCTGCAATTGCCGTGATCGCGATTGGTTGCTGGGTGAAGATGAGTTTTTCGTGCTGGGCGACAATCGCAATTCCAGCCAGGATAGTTTTGACTTTGGGCCGATTGACCGTGATCAGATCGTCGGCCGGGCATGGATTCGCTACTGGCCGCCTGAAGCATGGCGCATCATTCCCCACCATGATTATGACATCCCAGCGGCAATCCCGTCGGAAGTGCCTGCAAGGGACGACAACAACGAACCTGACGCTGGCGACCTCGAAGAAATCCCATTTTACGACAGTTTCAGCCCGGGCTCGTTCTAGCAAATCCCCTGTATAGCACTTGAAATAGCAAAAGACCTACCGCCCTCTGGCAGCAGGTCTTTTTTGCTATAGCGTTGTTGCCAGGCGAGTGACAGTGAGTTAGCCACCAATCACGCTGGCAATGGTGTCGCAGGCGGGGCATGAACCATCAGGACGGACCATCCCATAACCACCCTGTGGGTCGTTACCAACATAGCCCGAGAAGTTCAGATTGAAGACGATAAACAGACGCACGTTGCCAAGTTGAGAGGCCAGCACAACGGCTTCGCCCAACCAGGTAGCCTGTTCCTGAACGCTGGTGTTTTGTGCCCAGGCAAAGTTAGCCGGGAGCGGTGGGTAGCCTTCTGGGGTCAGGTAGCCGATTTCGGTGAAGCAGGCCGGCATACCCGGGTAGCTGGCCATGGCGCGGGCCAGGTTTGCGCCGAAGTAGCGGGTCGGGAAGTTGTCACGCGGGTCGCCAGAGCTGCGGGTGGGGCTGATGATACCTTCGTTGTAGTGAACCCCGATGCAGTCTGCATGGGCGGCCATACCAGCCTGTGCGGCTTGCTGATACCAGTAGTCGTCGTTGCAGCCCTGTGCGCCACAGTTGGCCGTACCGAATGCACCCGTCGGGGCGGGGCCGGCTGAAATTACGATGACGTTGGGGTTAGCAGCCTTAATGGCCTGGTTGGCACGCTGCAAAAGATTAACATAGTCGTCAATGTTGCCGTCGATGCCCTGTGGCCATTCACGTTCAAGGTTGGCTTCGTTCCAGACTTCAATCGCGTCTGCACCATCGTTGGCCAGCGCGACCAGATAGTCAATGTAGGTCTGCTGATAGTCAGGGTCCAGCGCCAGGTCGTGGTTACCAACAACGGAAGCCAGCACTTTGTAGCCAGCACCCTTAGCGGAAGCAATCAAGCCTGAGAAGTCGGTGCCGGGGCGGGCCTGGAACTTCACCCAGGACATATTTGCCTGTGAGAGGTACTGGTCTTCAGCCGTGCCGAAGCTATTGGGAACCTGTGCGCCGACTTCCATAGGACCACTCGCTACCGTACCGAGATCAGTGGGGAGCGCGTCGCTATCAGGGTCATCACCGAAAATGCCAGTGGTCACTTCGTCGCAGACGAGCGCAGCAAGCAGGTTGAAGCTCACGCGGACTTCGTAGCGTTGACCGCCGAGCAGGGTAATGATGTAGCTCCAGCCAACAAATTCCTGGGGTGCTTCTTCGTCTTCACCCAGCGTACGACAACCTTCATTAATGCCAGTCGGAAATTCGCGCTGAACGAATTGCCAGCGTTGAACGAGTGTAATTGTGCGCCCCAGATCCTCTGAAAGCGCATCACGGGCGGTAACAAAACCGAGCCATGCCGGGTCGGTAGGCGTAGCAGTTGGGCCGGTGGGGGCATCCTGATTCAAACCTTCATTGGCAGGCGTGCCGGGGACGGTCGCAGTTGCGGTTAGCATCGGCGCGACGAGGACAACTGCCATCAAAAGGGCAGCACCAAGTGAAAAAACCACGCGCAGTTTCATCTAAATTCAAGTCCTTTCCTGAAATATCTGCGTTTTGGTGTTGTAGGCAAAGCAGCTAATGTGCAAAATCGCGTTACAGTGTAGCAAGCTCACGCATAACTGCCAAGCCTAATCCGAGAATGTGATTTCGTCCACTGGTGTAACCCTGCGCTTTCCTGACGCTACGCTTGCAAAGATTTGTGCCGTCGGGAATGGCATCAACAAAAGGAAAACGAAAGGGCATGTTAGGCCCCCAGGTCGCGCCGTTCAAAACTGAAGGCGGTCGCCGCATAGAGTGCCCCAATCGCCACGAGCAGCACCATTGTGTCGATAATGCTGAAGCTATCGGTGAGAATGCCGAGTGATTTGTAGTAATTGAACACGCTCAGCAATTTCAACGGTTCAAGCACATCGGCCGCATTCGCCAGATTGTTGATGAGGTAGCTCCCAACGAGAAAAGCAGCGGTAATCGGCGCGCCTAACCGCCGGCTGGCTGGCAACGCTGCCGATGCCAGATAGGCCACGCCTGTAATGGCCAGCAATGGCAATAACATCATGTAACAGGCCAACGCCAATCGCCAGATGCTAATGTCCAGTTCTGGGAACGCGATCACCGAACCGATCAATGTCAGAAAATAGCCCGTCACAATGACAAATAGCGCGGTTGCTGTTGCAAGAAATTTCTGCGTTACGATTTGCCAGCGCGGAATTGGCAAGGTCACCAGTGTGTCCACAGACTGGTTGCGCTCTTCGCCGTTGATGGCGGAAAGTCCTTGCAACACAGCAAAAATCCCCAGTATGACAGGCACCAGTGAGAATAGCTGTACGTTCAGGTAATTGGCGGGCTCAGTAAGTTGGTCGATCCCTTCGAAGAAAATAGCGATGGATTCTGGATAGCTCTCGCTGATTTCTTGATAAGCGGGGTCATTGGCGATGGATGGAAAGATGCTGGTGACCATCAAGGTGTACAGGATGATACCGATTGTCCAGCCGATAATGGAGCGGCGCGTGTCAAATAAGGATTTGGTATAGATTGCCCAGTTTTTCATTGTCAGGCGACCTTCTTTCTGGCGTTTTGAGCTTTGACAGGGCGTTCATTGGTTTCGAAATTATCAGCCGCATCTTGCCCATTGCCGTAGAATTTCAGGAAGATTTCTTCCAATGAAGGGGATTGAATGCGGATGTCTTCGACGGTGTATTGCGCGGCCAGTTTAATCAGAGCGTCCATGTTCCCGGTCAGTTGCAGACGAATATTGCCGTCGGTAACGCTCAGCTTATCGGCACCTTCCAACCGCCGGAACGCCTCCGCATCAATATGTTTTTCAGCGAAGTCAATATGCACCCAGCGGAAGCTCAAATTCATCAAATCGTCTACGTTTTCAACGGCGCGTAGCTGCCCTTTGCGTAGAATGCCAACGCGGTCACACAAAGCCTGCACCTCGGTCAGGTTGTGGGAGGACAGAAAGATTGTGCGCCCCTCGTCACGGGCTTGCAGCACAAGCTCATTGAATTTTTGCTGCATCAGCGGGTCCAGTCCAGAGGTTGGTTCGTCAAGGATCAGCAGGTCAGGTTTATGCATCATCGCCTGAATCAAGCCAACTTTGCGTTTGTTGCCCGTACTCAGCCCCGATAGGGAATGGTCGAGATTGAAGTCGAGAATGTCGGCCAAACGTTCAACTTCGTCCATGCAAGCAACGCCGCGTGCCTGTTCTACGAAGCGAAAATAGCGCCGGGCCTTCATGCCCTGATACAAACCCATTTCCGACGGCAGAAACCCGACGCGGGCATTGATCGCAATACTATGTTGATGCGAGTCTAGCCCGAAAAGCTCAACGTGCCCTTCGCTGGGGCGCATAATGTCGAGCATGGTGCGGATGGTGGTTGTTTTGCCAGCACCATTCGGGCCCAGATACCCGAAAATCTCGCCGCGCTGGACGTCAAGATTGAGGTCTTCGAGGGCGGTAAAATCGCCGTAACGTTTGGTCAAACCCTGTGCATGAATAATAACGTTTTGGTCTGGCATGGTGGCTCCTTGTCGCTATATGCTACTGTCTATAGCCTAAGACTTTTGCAATGCGGCGTCATCCTCCAAACGTAGGGGGTTCGGGTGGCGAAAAGGGCTTTCAGACGACATTGTGAGCATTGACGATTCCCATTCCCTTGATCGTTAGTATATGTTTAACGGTAGCTTAACGCATCATCATGAAAAATGGCTACAATGGAAACTAGGTAATTGATATACAGGAGACATCTCAAACTTGATGACACCAAAACAGACTGATCGACTGACTCGTGAAGACGTCGAAATCCGCCTTGCTATCCCTGCCGACCGTGACGCCATTGAATATATCGCTTCCAAAACCTGGGACGGGCACGACTACCTGCCACGGGTGTTTGACGACTGGTTGCAAGACCGCAACGGTGCATTTAACGTGATGACCTATCGCGGTCAGGTGGTGGCGCTCAGCAAAGTCTCCAAGCTCGGTGATGGTGAATGGTGGCTTGAAGGGCTGCGTGTACACCCGGATTATCAAGGGCGCGGCCTGGCACGCATTATGCACCATTATTGTGTCACACAAGCACGGCAAATGGGTGACGGTGTGGTGCGTTTTGCCACGTCTGGTCGGAATGAAGCCGTATTGAAGCTGGCGGCTGAAACCGGGTTCCGTCTGGCTGGCGAATATGTCGCGTATGAGATTCAAGCCGACCCCACCACGTCTTTCACGGGACGTCAGTTGACCGAAGATGACTTTGATGCATTGCAAGAATGGCTCGACAACTCTGCCTATTTCCACGACAACGACCACAGCTTCGAACACCGTTGGAAGTGGCAAATGGGCAATGACGACTATTTGCGGTCGCTCATCGTAGAGGGGCGGGTTTATGGCTGGTCGGCCTCTGGTGATGATGCTTTGCACGGTGTGCTAATCGCCAACCCGCTACGCAATGCAGATGCTGACGAGTCGACGATTCTACCGTTTGCCTTTGGTGACGCTGACACTGTCTATCGGAGCGACCTCTGGAAAGCCGCGGCTGTGCTGGCTGCGCAACATGGCGCGGAACGTGCCCGCTTCAAAATGCTGAATTTCCCACAGTACACCACACCGATTATTGAGGCTGGTTGGCAACCGCTCGACTCGCAACCGATAGTGTTTACACGCCCGCTAACGATGGTGGACGAGTCGCAGGTGATCTATCCTGAGAACCCGCCGACAATGGATTCATAACCTACACTATGAACTGGTTGCGACGCTTCTTCAGTGGGCGAAAGGGTGATGAAACGCCAGCCCCGCCCACTGACTCACTCACCGAAGATCGTATTGATATGAGCTTTCGCGTCTTCTGGACGAAAATTTGCCGCGACTGGCCGATTGACCGTGTGCAGCAGGTTCAGGCGCAAGTACGTTCGCTGACCCAACAACCGGACTTTGAGAAAAACCTCATCGAACGACGTTATGCGGTGCCCGGGCTTGTAGACGGTGGCCAGCACCAAACGCACAGCGGGGCTAGCCTCTTGGCATTGCTAGAAGTTCTCGCTACACTGGAACGCATGTACACTGAACAACAGGAGGCATAACTGCCCATGAGTGACCAGAATCCGCCCGAAGTCGAGCCGCTGGTTGAAACAGAAAACTATGCTGTATTGCGGGCAACAGGTGAAGAAGGCGAGGTCGTCTATCATGTTGAACTCTTCAACATGACACTGCACTTTTTTGACGATGAATGGCAAGAATTTGTCACATTGATTAATGAGGCGTCCAAAGAAGACTAATGGGTAAACCAATAAAAAGCTACATAAATGGTGGGCAAGCACACAGGCGTCACCCCTACCAGCGTGTGGCGGCTAGTGGACCTTATGTAGGGGTTGTACCGATGTGTCAGCCCAATACGCTGCCTTGAACTTTCGCCAGTTTTTCGACAGTATTGCGCTGCACTACGAAGAGCGCATCATCCCGGCATTTGCCCCTTTCGCCAGTGACTTGATTACATGGCTTGCGCCGCAGGCCACTGACACGCTGCTTGACATTGGCACAGGGACAGGGGTTGCGGCACGGTATGCCGCCCCGCAGGTGCAAACCGTCCTCGCAATAGATTTTGCGCCTACGATGGTACAGGTGGCCCACGAGACTACCGCTGAACTGCCGAATCTATATGCTATTCAGGGGGATGCACACGCGCTACCACTTGCTGCTGCTGGGCTGGACGTTGTGACATCCTCGTTCGGCTTTAACGCCACGCATCCCCGCCGCGTTTTTGCTGAAGTGCTGAGAGTGCTGCACCCGGGTGGACGGTTTGCGTTTCAAGAATGGGGGAAAATGCACCAATTCGACAAATATATTGTCGAGGCGCTGGAAGTCTATGCGGTCTATGACGAAGACGCACCGCCTTCTCTGGTTGCATTGCGCGACTTTTTAGAGCAAGAACGCCCCTGGCACCGCTTTTTGCAGACCACGCTCGACTACGTGGAAGAATTGACAGCGGCCGGCTTTGTTGCAGTTGATGTCTTCGAACACCAACCTGTGCAGCTACAAATTTCTGTGCAAGACTTCATGCGCTACAAACTGGCGTGGACGTCTCGACTTGCCGAGTTAAATGCGATGGATAAGTTTGCCCGCGCCGACTGCCTCGATAAGATGCGGGCATTGCTGCAACCCCATGCTGACAGCGACGGTCTGCTGACTTACGACCCACATTTGTTTCGCGTACAGTGCCGCAAACCACGCTAGACGGTCGCGTTTGAGGCGTCGGTGGTGTTTGTGTCGCTGGTGTTCTGGTCTGCTTCGGAGCGCTCAATTTCATGCCAAACTCGTAAAATCTCAGCAACACCCCAGGCAGAGGCAATTGCGCCGCGTGGCTCGTGCGGTGGGTCGCCTTCAAATAATTCACTGATTGAGCCGATACCGTGGGCGTAGAGATGCTCGCTGAACGGCTCCAAAAATGACCGTGCCAGCGCCGGGTCTTGATACACCCGCAAATGCGCACTCACAAACGGCCCGATAAGCCAACTCCATACCGTGCCCTGATGCAATGCAAAGTCACGGTTCACCTGTGGGCCTTCAAAAACACCCACGTATTGCACATCGTCGTTGTCAAGCGTGCGTAGCCCATACGTCGTCAGCAGACGTTGCCCGCATTTATCAACGATTTTCTGGCCGCGTTCATGGTCATCAATTAACGGATAGGGCAGGCTAAGTGCAAGTAGTTGATTTGGCCGCAACGAGGTGTCAGGACGCTTGCCAGGGATGTCAATCACGTCGTAGAGATACCCACGCTGCTCTGACCAGAATTTGTGTGAAAAGTTGCTTTTAACACGGGCGGCTTTTTCACGATAAAACAGTGCATCATTGTGTTTTTCGAGGCGTTCCGCAAACTGCTGCATAATCCGCAAGGCGTTATACCATAGTGCGTTCACTTCAACATCTTTGCCGATGCGAGGTGTGATGACGGTGTTTTCAATTTTGACGTCCATCCAGGTAAGCTGGACACCTTCTTCGCCGCCAAACAACAACCCATCGCTTTCGTCTTCAGCAATGTGATAGCGTGTGCCGCGTGTGTGCCAGTCCAGCACATCTTTCAACTGTGGGTAAAGTTCACGGAGGAGTTGGCTGTCGTTTGGTGCTACGCGGAAGTAGGCCCACAATGCGACAAAATACCACAGCGTGGCGTCGATAGAATTGTAGGCGCGTTGCGTGCCGTCTTCGTTCACAACATTTGGCAGCATCCCCTTGTCTAGATATTGCGCAAACCCGCGTAGAATTGCCGCTGAGCAGTCGAGGTTATTGAGCGCGGTTGTCAGCCCGGTCAGGCTGGACATCGTGCTGCGTCCCCACACCCCATACCACGGATACCCGGTGATAACATGCTTAATGCCTGTGTTGTCGTCTTCTACAATGAACTGGTCTGCCGCCAGAATGAGTTGTTGTATCCAATCTGGGGGTGTGGTGAACGTCGTACTGTCAAGGATGCTTTGCTGGCGTGCTTTTTCAGCGATGAAGGCTTGTTGTGGGTGTTCTGGTGGTGTGTGTTCAGCCGAGGCAACCAGTGCAAAGTCTTCGCCGGGCCCGAGTTCAACTTCAATTGTCCCTGCCTGAAAGAGGTCTTCTTGAAAGTCGAGGGCGCGTGCTTTTTCTTCGGCAAGGTGAAAGTTCCACCACCAGTCTGCTGTTGAGTAAAAGTACCCATCTGTTGTATGCAAGTGAAAGGGGGTAGGCGCAGACGCCGGGCCGTGTACACCGCAGTATTCAGCAGCGAGTAAATCCAGGCTTACCCCATTGGTAAAAGCCGGGGCGGCGGCGCGTACATTAAAGCGGGTGTTACCCTGCGTCAGGTCATGGTGGTTACGATAGGTAATCAAGGGTTTGACGTATAGCTTGATTGGTGCATAACCCCGGACGAGTCGCCACGAGATATAGGTGGTGTTATGCCCGTGGTGCATCCAGATGCGTTGCTCAATGGAGGTATAGCCGAGGCTCCAATGAAAAACAGGAATTGTGCCATCAAGCCAGAACGTCTCCAGATGGTTGTAGCCGTCGGGGAAGATGACGCCAGCGTTCCATTCGTGTGTGGTTAGTGGGAAGCGCCGATTATTGACCTCTACCCACACATCAAGCGCGGCCAAAAGCAGATGCCGGGCAATGGGCTCAGACAGGGCAGCGACCAGCAGGCCATGGTAGCGGCGTGTGCGAGCGCCCCCAAGCGTGCCACTTGCATAACCGCCAACCCCATTTGTAACCAGCCATTCGCGGTCAAAAGCGGTTTTTCGATTGCTTGTGATATGGCGTCCCAGCCGAATTGTCATGCGTGGTACGTTCCCCTATTAAAGTCAAAACTGGATCAGTGCTATACATAAAAAACACCCGAGTAGGCAACCAGGCCGCCGGGCGCTGTAATCATCATGGTGCGGTATTGACGGACGAGCATTTAGACCAATAGGGTGCTTTCACGCTTGCCCTGAAACCAGACAGTACCACACGCCTTTACTGGTAGGTTGAAACAATCGAGTTATCACCGCTAAATGGGTTTGGAATGTAGCGGTCGGCGTGCCAATCGTTGTGCCATTCCTCATCATCAACAAGATACCGGAACTGGTATTCCTTATCAAGTTCGAGATCAATGGTAATCTCGAAGCGGGTTTCGGTCTTAAGCTCCTTCTTTTCCAGCGGCGTTGCGCTTTCGTCCCAGTCGTTGAAATCTCCAACTACATAGGCGGATGTTGCATCAGCGGCGATGGCCTCTGGCAGACGGAACGTGACTTTGCATTTGGTTTTCAGGAACTTTTTTTTCAGCATAGTGCTTAGGCTTTTACTCCTCGTTGTCGTAGAGTGCGTTCACTATAGTTTGTGTAACTAACAGTGTCAACGACCTTTGCTTTTTCTAAAGCAAGGCTGTGCAATGCCTTTTATATCGGAGGGCCTGGGCCGGCGGCATTGGTGTTTTGGCACAATTGAAGCTCAATGCTATTGGTTATTTATGACACCTCGGGCTTTTCGCGCAGGTACCGTAGCAGTTCCCGCACCCCGGGGAATGAGCCTGTCAGCAGCACCCCAACGCGGAACAAACGCCCTCCCAGCCACACGAACACGACCACAGTGGCGCTCAACAAGGCGATACTCAAGGCCAGTTCTGGCAGCGGAATATCAGTGAGAGTAGCGCGCACGACCATGGTGACGGGGGCGGTAATGGGAACAAGGCTCATAACGGTTGCCAGCGTGCCGTTTGGCTCCTCCGTCAGGAGCGCGAGAAAATACAATGGTGCCATCGCAGGCAGAATTACAACGGTTAAAAGCTGCGAACCTTCACGGAGTGAGCCACTCACCGCACCGATACCTGCGTAAGCTGCACCAAACAGCATATATCCGAGAATAAAGTAGATGAGTGTAATCACGAGGGTCGTAGCATCAATGGTCAGGGTGCTGGGGTCAACTAAATCGCCGGACAATTGCGTAATAATGAGCAAGAACGTTGCAATCCATAACCCGACCTGAAGCAACCCGAGCGCGCCCTGTGCCAGGATTTTACCTGCCAGCAACGGACCGGGCCGCACACTCGAAATAATGATTTCGATCATACGTGTCTCGCGCTCTTCAATAACACTCGACATCAAGTACCCGCTAGAAATAAGCGTGGAGCCGATCAACGCCAGTACAAACACATATGCGACCCAGAACTGCTGTTGGTCGTCACCCTCATCAATGACCTGTACCGTATCCGTGCCACGTTCAATGGTGTTCTGGGTGAGCGTCAACGGATTTTGCAGGCGCAAGAATAAGCGTGCCGACGCCTCGTCTGCGATAAGTGAATTGAGCGCAAAGGCTTCAAACAGGTCGGTTTGCTGAGGAATGTTGAGGTCAAGCGCCGCAGCAATAGCATCGACATTACCCGTTTCCAGATAATCACCGTGTAGCAGAAAATAAACCGTGATGTCACCATCTTCTAATGCCTGGCGGGCACTCGCCTCGTCCGGGTAGCGGGTGACCTTTTCCGTAAAGGGCGGGATCGTCGGTTCTTGCAAAACGCCATCTGGATCAACATAGCCAATTGGATCGTAGTTTTCGAATATTTCCTGAATGTCATCCTGATCGGTCGATGTATCTTCACTGTCGGCGCTGGTGACGATTGAGTACATCCCGAAGCCGAACAAGGCGACGATGGGTAGGCCAAAGGTCAGCAACAAATAGGCGGTGCGTGAGGCTTGACGAATGGCTTCATAGCGAAAAACAGTCCAGATCAAGTTCATAGAAAGGAATTACTCCGATGCTTCGACAGCAATGAGTACAGAATCGCTTAATACGGTAGAGTTATCGGCAAACGTGGCGCGAGCAATCAATTCGCCGGCTGCTGTTTGGGCCACTTGCCAGACGATTGTTGCACCATTACCCGGGTTGTTGTCAACACCAATCGTCCGTTCGGCATTGGCTTGACGGATAAAGAACTCAATGCGCGTGGCGGTGGTTGGTGCTTCTGGCCACGACACCGTAACAGACATGCCGACATCGACCTGATAAATTGTCCCGTCAAAGCCGACAAATGGATTCAACTGCGGTTGTCCGGGGTCCAGACGGAATGTAGGGTCATAAACGACGTGTACGACTGGTGAGGTAGTGGTCCCAGCGGCGTTTTGGGCCTCGGCAAAGATATAAAACTCCGTCTCAAATTCATTAATCAGATAGGTCTGGCGGGTGCCATCAAAGGGTGTTGTATCCGTCGCGATGAGGACTGCATCTATCCCTAAGGGTGAGTCAGAGAGACGATAGCGCACCGTGTCGGCATCCTCAACGACCCCAACATCAAGCTCAATCTGTGGTTGCAGTGTGACAAGTGCCCCATCATCACGCACCTGAGTTGGTCGCACTGCGGGGGCAGGCAAGGGAGCGGGGAGGTTAATGAGCGCATTTGTCGTTGTTGGCGTCGTGGTGGGCAACAGCACGAAATCTGGGGTCAGAGTTGGGGCCGGGGTACTGGTGACGGAGATACCGCCGACGGGTGGAACGTAGAGTGTTGTTCCGGCGAAGATTAACTCACCGTCGAGGCAATTGCCGTTCTGGAGATTGGCGACGGTGGTGTTGTAGGTTGTGGCGATGACGCCGAGCGTATCCCCAAATTGTACGGTGTATGGTTGCCATCCAAACGGCACCTGACACCCGATATTCGGCGTTGGGGTAGTGCCGACCGGGATCGCGGTGACACTGGTCGCAGCGATGGGTGCCCGCGGAACATACAGCGTTGTGTTGGCGAAGATCAACTCGCTGGACCCCAAACAGTTGCCGTTTTGGAGATTGGCGACGGTGGTGTTGGTGCGGTTGGCAATGGTGGCCAGTGTATCGCCAAATTGCACCGTATAGGCTAGCCAACCCGGTGGAATGGGACAGTTTGCGACTGTGCTGGTGGCTGTGGCAATAACACCCCCAACCCCGGTATCGGCTGTGGGTGGTTGCGCGATATTGTTCAGGCTGGCCGGGTTTACCGTTGGAACACCTGCTGGCAGGCTTGGCAAAAACAGCAATTGTTGGGTGTTGATACTTGCCGTTTGCAAGCAATTGCCCTGTTGAATGGTCTGCACCGTACTGCCAATCGACGCGGCCAGCCCACTCAGCGTATCGCCGAAGGTCACGAAATAGGCCTGCCACCCGCTTGGAATTGGGCAACCCGTCTGCGGATTTTGCTCGTTGATGGTCGCAAAAATGCTGGTGGGGGTCGCAGTTGTGGCCACAGTTGGTACGGTCGTAGGAAAGTTGCGGACAGGCTGTGCTGTAGGGTTTTGCCCGACCTGCGTTGCATCGTCGTCACCGCCTGCGCACGCTGTGAGGATCAGCATTGTGATAAAAATGAACACCATCCGCCGCATTCGTTTTGCCCCTTTTGATTGAGTGCGTATGATCACCTTCTATTATACACCCGCACCTTCGACTGCAAGCGGGGAGTCCGACTCTTGAATTGTTTTGCGCCGACGGAACATCTGTGGCAGGCGTTTTACCTCACGCAGGTCAAATAGCAGTGCGCCTAACAGAAAGAATATCAGACCTACGCCAGACCCTATCACAGTGCGTGCCAACCCGGCAAAGCGTGTCCGTTCGGTGAACACGCTGTCGGTTAGCATCATATCGACGACGATCACAGGAAGGGCCATAAACGCAGTAGCAAGGACCGTGCGCACCAACGCCCGTCGAATGCGTCCGCCATCTAAATCTCCCCAGCGCCGTCTGAGGATGACGGTGAGCAGGACGACTTCCACCACAAAGCTAACCAGATAGCCAATTGCACCGACACCAACCCCCAGCGGACTTGTCAGGCTGATGTTGTCGCTGTTGAGGTAGAGGTTGTAGACAAAAATCATCGTCGTTATTGCCAGCACCATACCGATGAACGAGACAATTAGCGGGGTCACGGTGTCTTTCTGGGCGTAGAATGCGCGGGAAATGACCTCATGCACCGCCTGGAAGACCAGCGCATAAGCGAACACCCACACCGAGGCATAAACGAGATCGGATTCATACGAGTCTGTGAACAGTATATCGACTGCCGGCCGCCCCAGCAGGAGCATCCCCGCCGCCGCTGGAATCGTCGCGACACAAATAAAGCGCACCGCCTCCGAAAAAAGCTGTGTGCGTTCTTCGTCTCGTTTTAGCTCACTGAGCGCGGAGAGTGTCGGAAAGATGACGAAACCAAGCGCGGTACCGATCAAGGCTTCGGGGACATCCATAATGCGCAACCCCCAGTCGAAGGCACTCAGCGCCCCTTCACCCAACCGCGACGAAATATTGTTGATAGCGATGATGTTCACGATAAACACGCCACTCGCCATGATGCGCGGCAACATCAAGCGCACGACCTCTTGCAGATGCCCTTCACGCCAACCCAATGACGGAACCCACCGCGCCTTGAAAATAAACAAGCCCGGTATTTGAATTAGCACATGCAACACTGCGCCAAATACCGTTCCCCACGCCAACCCATAGATGCCGAGCGCGTCCTCACCCGTCAGGAAAATCACGCCAAACAGCAGCCCGACGTCCTGAAAAATGGGGGCCAGCACGGGCAACAAAAAGTGATTGTGTCCGTTGAGTGTGCCCGAAATGACCCCGCTGAGTGCAAAGAGAATCGTGCTGATCGTCAAAATTCGCATCAACTGCGCAGATTGTTCGATCTGAGCCGGGTCACTGAAGCCGGGAGCAATCACATACTCAATCAAGGGTTCAGCAAATATCACAATGAGCGTACTTAAAACCAGCGCAATGACCATCATCGTGTTAAAGACCTGACTGGCCAACCGCCACGCTGCTTCCCCGTCCCGCCGATTGAGGATACCGCTAAAGACTGGAATAAACGCGACCGTCAACGCACCGCCAGCGATCAAGGTCACCAGACGGGCGGGGGCCGTGTTCGCCGCGACAAAGCTATCATAGTCGGCCTGCGCACCAAATCGGTCGGCAATAATCAAAACTTGCGCCAAACTCACCAGCTTGGTAAGCGCAAACCCCATCATCACCACCATTGCTGAGCGCAGAAGGCGTTGGGGGGTTAAAGGCGCGGCGTGGTCTAGCACATCGCGGTCGGTGGCAGGTGTTGGGGAAGGCGTATCGGACATGTCGGTCTCTCGGGTAACTTGAATCGATTGTCGGTAACGTTATCTATCCTAAATGCTTGTCGCTAGAACGCAAGCCCGCTACACTTCGATCATATGACGTTAGCCCAATGATGACATAGCCTCAAAAGGAGCGAACCCTGATGGCCGACGAGTCGTTACGTTCCCCGGTCAGCAATGCGATACTAACCCCAATTGAATTTGAAGGATTCACCATTTACCGTGACCCGGTCAGTGGTGGGCACTGGCTGCCGCACGGCGAACTTCAAAAATTGGCTGAAAATGCCACCGACCGCGATATGCCACCCGTCATGGAGATCAACGAAAACAGTATGCAGCACAGCGGACGTTTTTCTCCTGAAAGTGGGCTGGAACTTGTCGAATACGAATTTGCCGACAGTGGTGTGCGCATTGAGCAAGACCTTTCTACCAAAGGCGTCTGGCTGGACGCTGGCGAGCTGAAAAAGATCATGTATTACGTTTACGAGCATACTGACGAACTGTCTGAACCACCGGAAGACGAGCCGCACCACCTGAAGCCTAGTGAATACGTTCTCTATTTCTTATACCGATTGACCGAACGCCCACCGCTTTACTGAGGCTACAATCAGGGTCTATATCCAAACAGAAAGAAAGTTTTGCGTAATGGAAATGCAGGTCGTACAGGAGTATTTTCGCAACAGCTTCCCGGAAAGCCTTGAATACCGTACCATCGGCGTTGAATACGAGTACCCGGCTGTGTTCAGCAATGGCGAGGGGATTCCATTTGCTGTAGTCGAAGCATTGTATGCCAAACTTGCTGAAGCAGGGTGGGACCTTAAAAAAGATGAAGCAACCGGGCAATTTGTGGACGCTTATCTGCCTGTGGAATTACCCAATGGCCAACAGAGCAGCCACATGGTGACAACCGACGCTGGTGTGCATACCATCGAAATTGGCCTGGCCCCGATGCAAACGCTCCAGGCGGCCGAGGCTGCAATGGAACAGGTGTTGGAAATTGTGCTGCGGCTACTGAGCGAACATGATGCAACCCTGCTGGGCTATGGCATTCAACCTGTCACGCCGCCAGGCACGGAGTTACTGGCCCCACGCGGCCGCTATCGCTTTTTGCAGGAAGATTTCGACCAGGGGATCGCCTTCAATAATGCGCTTGAACTTCATGCCAGCCCGGATGGCCAGTATAACGGGCATATCCCTTTTGACTACGGCATTTTTACGTTGAGTGCAGCCGGCCAAACCCACATTGACATCACCCGCGCTGAAGCCGTTCCGCTAATGAATGCGCTCAACCGCACCTCCGGGTTACGCATTGCATTAACGGCTAATTCGTCGGTCTGGAAAGGGCAAGTGTCGCGCTACAAGTCGCTGCGAGAACTCTTCTGGGACTGGGGCTGGACGAATCGTAGTGAACAGACGGGTTTTGCGCCGCATTTTGAAGACATTGAGCATTACTTGCGACACATCTTTAGCCTGCGCAGCTTTATGATTCAACGCGACCAGGCCTACTATCGGCTGGATATGACGCAACCTTTCGGGCGCTTCATGGAAAGTGAGTCACAGCGTGCGGAAGCTCTGAACGGTGAATGGATTACGGTCAGCCCGGAACTGGATGACGTGCATTTTCAGTGTGGGACGGCCTGGTGGACAACCCGTCTACAGTCGCGGCATGGCACTATCGAAGACCGCTGCCCCTGCAACCAACCCCCGGAAGCGCACCTTGTAACCTCAGCATTGCTCACGGGATTGGTAGAAAATCAGACCGAATTCATTGAACTTGCTGAGCGTTTCCCACGTGACATCTGGCGCGATATTCGTCTGGCGGCTTGTAAAGACGGGATGCAGGCAAAGCTACCGCAGATAGATGTGCAACCACTGGTGCAGGAACTCGTGAGCATTGCTATTAAAGGCTTAGAGATGCGTGGACACGGTGAAGCAGATTACCTGACTGTTCTGAAAAGACGGGCCGACGCGGCAATCTGTCCTGCTGATGATGCTGTCACGGTTTTTGAGGCAGGCGGGGCATCTGCACTGGTTGAACGCTTTACAATGCAACAATTTCTCTCATCGTAACTACCAGAACTATAGCTGTGGCAATCGCAACTGCGGCGTGTAGGTTGGGGGGCTAGCTTGCGCGGGCTGAGCAATCGCCCATACAATAAGGCGGTGGTGTTCAACTTTCCAAAGGACGTAAACGGCGATGTCCACGCAAACGCTCAGCATTTTATTGGTTGATCTGGTCGGTACAACGCGTAAAGTGACAAACACCGATACCCTCAAAGCGGCGCAGTATATCGAAGATGCTATGCGCCCGATTCGAGAAGCGATTACCGAGCATGAAGGCACATTCGTCAAATTCACCGGAGATGGCTGTCTGGCGACGTTCACCAGTGCTCGCCAGGCCTTAATTTGTGCAGACGCCATCCGCGACCACTTCATCCGCCAGAAATACACCCCCGGCGGCCTCCCCGTCGATGGCGTGCGGATTGTTGTCAACACTTCAGATGTTGTCTGTGAAGATGACGGTGATATTGTGGGGGATGGTATTATCGTTTGCGCACGGTTAGAAAAGAGTGTGCCCGCCAATCAAGTTTGGGTGACGGCCGCAACCCGCGAAGTGGCCGGCGTCAGTGACTTTGTGTTTCAACCCATCGGCGAGATTCAACTACGTGGACGCACGGTGCCCATTAATGTCTATTCCCTGGAAAATACCGAATTAAGCTACGTCGAAAATGGGGTATCGCTCCTCGTGACCGACCTGCACCGCTATAAACATATAGGCGAAAATTTCTCACCGTCGGCACTGAACGACTACCTGATGCGCTGGGCAGACCTGCATCGACGTGCTATTGTTGGCTTGCGTGGCCAGGTACGGCAGTTTGTTGCTGACCTTGCACTGTTGACCTTCAACACCCCTGAAGACGCCTACCAGGCCGCCAATAAGTTGCGCTTGTTGACCAAAACACACAACCTGAATCTCAACGATGAGATGCATGGTTATCACTTCAAAGCTGCGATTGGAACCGGCGACTTGATCCTGTCCCCGACAGGTGTTGTGGGGCGCCTGGTCAATACCACTTTCGATTTACTGAATAATACGCCGCGTAATGGTCTTCGCATTGACGCCGAAAGCTATCGCAATCTACGCACCGTGCAAGATGCTTTTGAACCTGTTGACGCCGAAAACGAGCAGGAGGTCTATCAATTTAAAAGCAGCAAACATTAGCGGTATTTAAGGGTGCTGTGGTATTATTCACAAGCTGAACTACGTTGTATTGGAAAGGAATCCGACGAATGCGACACAGTTTTGTCGTAAGTGGTTTGTTGATTATTGCTGGTATGATTCTGATTGCGTGTGGCACTGTTGCCAGCGAACCACGCCCGACCTTTGAACCCACCAACACCTTTGATTTTTCGGCACGAAACAGCGTTCAAGAAACCCGTGTTGCACAGGCAGAAGCCGACCGTGCTGTTGAAGAAGATACAATCACTGTAGCGCAGGATCAGGACAGCGACGGCAGCGCAGAAACGGACACAGTGACGGAAGCAGCCACTGCAACGACTGTTCCTGCGACCGCTTCCCCCGTCCCGGCGACCCCAACTGTTGCACCGACGGTTGCCGAGCCCACCGAAGCCCCGGCTGCTGAACAAACTATCCATGAGCGCTTCCCAGATTTACCAGCCAATGCTGACCCAACGATTGGCGATACCCTCTTTAACCTTGTCGCGATGTCACCTTCAACCGGGCAAAACTGCACGGCCTGCCACAACCCCAATGAACCCGTCCCTGGAACCGGGCCCTATGTCTACGGCATTGCGAACGTCGCTGCCGAACGTGTTGGCGGACAGACAGCGGTCGAATACCTCTACAACTCAATTGCCCATCCGAATGACTATATTTTGGAACAGCAGGGCGATATGATGTACGCCGCCAATGTGATGCCCAGCGACTGGACAGAAGTGTTGACAGACGACGACATTTATCATATTGTCGCTTATCTATTAACGCTCGATCAGGAAGGCTGAGCGGGGCGAAATCTGCCTTGATTTTCGGGGTGGGTTTGCCTATACTGCTTCATGCTTGTGCGTCTGTAGCTCAATGGCAGAGCAGGGGCCTTTTAAGCCTTTGGTTGGGGGTTCGAGTCCCTCCAGGCGTACCACCAATCCATCACCATTGCGTGGTGGATTTTTTGTTGGCAGCCTCGTAGGAGATCACCATGCGCTATGCCATTCTGGCCGACATCCACAGCAATATACATGCCCTGGATGCCGTATTGGCCGACCTTGCAACGCAACCTGCTGTAGATGAAATGATCGTTAATGGGGATTCAATCAACGCCGGGCCGGCTCCGCGTGCTGTCCTTGAGCGCCTGTATGCTCTCAACGCTACTGTGCTGATGGGCAATCATGAGCAGTATGTTTTGCAGGCCGCTGAAACATTGGTGAATGAGAACGGTCAGTATCGCCCCTCGTGGCAGCCCTCATACTGGACGCTTGAACAATGCACAACGGCTGATCTGGACTATGTGCGCAATTTGCCGCGTTCAATCGTCCGGGGGGATGTCGCGATCATGCACGGTGCGCCGGATAATCTGCGGGGTGGGGTGCGCCATGATACGCCTGACAGCCAGGTGTCGCCAAGTTTTCTCGACATTGAACAACCTGTGATTATCACGGCCCATACCCATGTTCCGTTTATGCGTAATTGGCGCGGCAAACAGTTGGTGAATCCCGGTTCTGTCGGTATGCCGCTGGATGATAACCCGGCCGCATCCTATTGTATCCTGAACTTTTCAGCAGAAAGCCTTGCAGTTGAATTTCGGCGCGTGGCCTATGATGTTGCCCCGGTTAAACAAATGGCTGAGGAAGTTGGCCTGCTGGCAGCAGGGGGCACAATGTCTTATGTACTGCTCGCCGAAACCCTGCACGGCAAGCGCTACATCGTTCCTTTTATGCGCCGGGTGCAGGAGCTAATTTCACAGGGTATTGACGAACAGACCGCGCTCGATACCTCCTATGCGGAACTGGGCCTAACTCTAGACCTCTAGCAGCATCTGCCGCTGACTGTCCCACATTTGCTTGAACATACCATTCTGCGCGAGTAAGGTCATCTGTGTACCCCGCTCAACGACCTGACCATTGTCCAGCACCAGAATTTCGTCCATACGGTCGAGCATCGTCAGGCGGTGCGTGATGACAAGCAAGGTGCGGTCACTGGCGGCGGCGTAGAGGTCGCGTAAAATGTGTTGTTCAGTGACGGCATCAAGGTTAGCGGTAGCTTCGTCAAGGATCATGATCGGTGCATTTTTCAGCAAAACGCGGGCCAACGCCACACGCTGGCGTTCTCCGCCACTCAATTGTGCCCCAGCTTCGCCGACTAAGGTTTGGTACCCGTTTGGCAAGCCTTCTACAAATTCATGAATACGTGCCTGTTTAGCGGCTTCGATGACTTCATCGTCGGTGGCGTCCTGCCGGGCGATGGCGATGTTTTCACGAATGGACGTGTTAAAGAGGTGGGTGCGCTGTGACATCAGGCTGACATGGCGGTGAACATCGTCCTGCCGATAGTCGCGCAGGCTATTCCCACCCAGCAGAATTTGCCCCTCGTCGTATTCGTAGAAGCGTAGCAGGAGGTTTGCCAGTGAAGATTTCCCGGCCCCGCTTGGGCCGACAATCGCAATGCGCTGACCGGGTGCAAGCTCAAAGCTGACATCTTGCAGTACGGCCGGCCCGTCGTCAGTGTAACGAAAATGCAGGTGATGAACATGCAGCGCGGCATTCTCAGGCGTTGGCGAGCTTTCTGGCTCATTAATCGGTTTTTTAGCATCCACGACTTCGAAGATACGTTCCCCGGCTGCAATCACCGTGCCAAAATTGGTGGCGGCAGCGGCCAACGGTGTAATGCCCTCAAAGGCGGCCACCGTAGCCAGTGTCAGCGTTGCCAGATAGATTGGCTCTACACGCGGAATAGCCACGAATAGCACCGCCACCGACCCCAGATGCACCAGCAACAGCCCTACGGCAACTTGCACCCCGTCCAACGTAGCGAGTTGTTTTTCTTCACGTTCAAGGGCATCGTTCAGGTTGTGCAGGCGTTTGGTATGGCGGTCGGTCTGGCCATAGGCGGCCGCGTCAGCCATGCCTTGCACGCCATCGACCAAGGCTGCGCTGAATTCGGCGCGTTGTGCGACCAGACGCCGCCCGGGTTGGTGGGTCCGCCACCATGCAAAGAGCGGCAAGCCTGTTCCGGCGGCCAGCATAAACGCCAGTAGTACCACTGTTGCCAGCGGATCGAAAAACGCAAACAGGATGACCATCGCCAGCACCGTCAGCAACCCAACAAGCACGGGGGCAATGACGCGGATATAGAAGTCTTGCAGGGATTCAACGTCGCTGACGACACGTCCGAGTAAGTCCCCGCTGCGGTATTCGTTTAAGCGCGCCGGGGCGAGGGGTTCGATGGCCTGATAGAACCATACACGCACCCGTGCCAGCAAACGGAATGTGACATCGTGCGAGACGAGCCGCTCTGCATAGCGGAAAACTGCCCGCGACACACCAAAGGCCCGCACCCCGACAACAGCCACCCCCAGTGCCTCAACACTGTCTACTACACCAGCCCTTGAAATAAGCCACGCTGAGGTCGCCATTAGTCCAATGCTGCTACCGACGGTCAATGCGCCGAGCAACACCGCTAACCCGATGCTGAAGCGCATGGGCAGGATGAAGCCCATCAATCGGCGGAATAGTTGCGGATACGTCATGCTTTCACCTCTGCATAGGCTTGCACCAGCCCGGCATACTCGCCCTGGTGAGCGATCAATTCCTGATGCGTACCGTGTTCAATGATTTGCCCCTGCTTCAGCACCAGAATGCGGTCGGCCTTGAGGACGGTATTCAGGCGGTGAGCGATAATCAGCGCGGTCTTGTTCGCAAGAAGGTCTTGCAACGCCCGGTCTACCAGTTGCTCGGTATCAATGTCGAGGTTGGCAGTGGCTTCGTCCAGAATCAAAAAAGGTGCGTCTCGCAGAAAGGCACGTGCCAGCGCGATGCGTTGTGCCTGGCCGCCGCTCAGCCGTGCGCCGCGTTCCCCACATAGCGTATCGTAGCCACCCGGAAACCCCATAATAAACGCATGGGCAGCGGCTTGTTGCGCAGCGGCCATGATCTCGTTCATGCTGGCGTCTTCTTTGCCGATGCGGATATTCTCAGCGATGGTGGTGTTGAACAGATACGGCGTCTGTGGCACCCACCCAATATTGTCGCGCCAGGCTGCCACATTGATGTCTTGCAGGGGCACACCGTCTACTGCAATTTCACCGGACTGTGGATTGACAAAGCGCATCAGCAGGTTGGCAATGGTGCTTTTGCCACTACCGCTAGCCCCCACCAGCGCGATTTTCTCACCCGGTTGAATACGTAGTGAAACCTTATTCAGGGCGGGTTTTTCTTCGTCATCGCGATAGACCACACGCACATCAGTGAATTGGATGTCCAGCTTTTCGGGGACGGCTCCCTGCCCATCCATGCCTTGTAGCGGTGGGGTTTCCAGCACGGCGAAGATACGGTCAGCAGCGGCGGTGCCATCTTTCCCGGCGTGGAACTTCATGCCCAGTGCCCGCAGCGGCAGGTAGTATTCTGGCGCGAGAATCAGCAAGAACAGTGCCTCTTGAAAGCCAATTGTGTCATACAGCAACCGAAAGCCAATCTCGACCGCGACAATTGCGACACTGATTGACGCCAACAGTTCAAGCACCATTGACGACAGAAATGCAACCCGCAACACGCCCATCGTTGTCTCACGAAAGTCATCGGTAATACGCTCGATGGTCTGCACTTGCTTGCGGCTGCGATTAAATAACTTGAGCGTGGTTAGGCCCTGCATGACGTCGAGGAAATGGGCGCTCATCTGGCTCATGGCGTTGAATTGTCGTGTGGCCAGCACCCCGGCCGCGATACCAATGAGAGCCATAAAGACGGGGATCAAGGGTGCAGTCAATAATAGCACTACAAACGTCAGTAAATCGAGCGGCAGCACAATTACCAGAATCGTGATAGGAATGATCAGTGCAGTAAAAAGCCCCGGCAGGTAGTCTTTAAACCAGGCGTCGAGGTCTTCAATGCCTTCGCTGGCGGTGTTGGCCAACTCACCGCTGCGTTCTCCCTGCGCAAAAGCCGGGCCCAGTTTCATCAGGTGTGTGACAAGGCGTTCACGCAGGTCTGCTTTCACACGGATGGCAACCTGTGCGGCGGCCAGTGTTTCGCCATAGCTGAACGCGGACCGCAACACTACCAGCCCTGCCAGCGCAAAGATCAGACCACTGACCGCGCTGAGGGTTTCGCCTTCAATAAACACATTATTGATAACGGTACTGAGAAGATAGGCCTGGGCGATGACAACCAACCCGATAACAAAGCTAAATCCTACTGTTGCCATAAGAGCGCGGCGTGCGGTTCGGGCTTCCGCGAGTAGGCGTTTGTCCATAAATAATGTAGTCCTACGCTGTCTGTGATGTTTCTAAGCATATGGTACAACGCCTTCCCACCGTTTGCCAGTGAGAAGGCGCGATTTTGAGCTTTAGCGCGAATTGCAGGTGTTGCGGTCGTCTCCTACCTAGTATTCGAGGTGTGAGTCCTCGGTGATGCGTTGACGGAACACCCAGTAGGTCCAGCCCTGGTAGAGCAGGACGATGGGCACGAATGTGATCGCGACAATCGTCATGATACCGAGTGTGTAGTCCGTTGAGGACGCATTTTCAATGGTCAGGTCGTATTCAGAGCCGAGGCTGGAAGGCATCACGCGCGGATACAATCCGCTAAAGACTAGCAGCACAACAAAGAGAATAGTAGAACCAGTACCTGCAAAAGCCTTGAGGTAGTGCCTGGACATAAAGAGCATGTAACCAACTGCAAGTAGGCTCACGACTGCGCCCAGTGTGGCGAACAGTGTCACAATGTTGGGGTCGTCGTAGATGTCGGTTTCAACTGCACTGGCACCAACGAACAGCAGTGCGCCGAGTACGACGGGTAGCCACAGCAGACGGGCGACACGTTCAGCACCCTCTTGAATGCTGCCACTGCTCTTCAGTGAGAGGAAGATTGCACCGTGCAGGGTGAACAGCGCAAGTGTTACCACGCCACCCAGCAGCGAGTAGGGGTTCAGCAGATCAAAGAAAGTACCTGTGTAGGTCATGGTTTCGTCAATCGCGACACCGCGCACGATGTTACCGATTGCGACGCCCCATAGAATCGCTGGAATCAAGCTACCGAAGAAGATGCCCCAGTCCCAGCCCTGACGCCAGCGCGGGTCATCATGCTTGCTGCGGAATTCAAAGGCGACACCGCGTACAATCATCGCGATCAAGATTAAGAATAGCGCCAGATAGAACCCACTAAAGAGGGTCGCATACCAGTGCGGGAAGGCGGCGAACATTGCGCCACCGGCCGTCAGCAGCCAGACTTCGTTGCCATCCCAAACGGGGCCAATCGTGTTAATAATCATGCGTCGTTGTTTGTCGTTTTTGCCGAGGAAGGGGAGCAAGATACCTACTCCGAAGTCGAAACCTTCCAGGAAGAAGAAGCCCGTGAAAAGGACGCCGACGAGTACAAACCAGATAGTGCTAAGTTCAATGTCCATGTTGTTTTAGTCTCCCAATACGAGTTTAGTATGCACCGTCAAGTGCGGGCTGGGTTTCAGGGTGCGGGTCCATGCTTTCAGCCGGAATAATCCTGGTGTCTTCTTTGGCGTACTTGTAGGTCAAGAAGACATACAGACCCGTCAGGAAGCTATAGACTGCGGTGAAGCCGACTAGCGAGATAGCTACGGTGCCCATTGCAACATTCGGGGATACCGCGTCTTCAACCGTCATCACACCGAAGACGATCCAGGGTTGGCGACCAACCTCAGCGAGAATCCAGCCTGTAGAGTTGGCGATGTAGGGCAAAAATAGTGAGAGCATCAGGCCACGCATCACCCATTTGTTGGTGAGCAGGTTGCCGCGCCAGGTCAAGAACAGGCCAACCACAGCCAGAACCATCATCGCCATACCAGCACCGACCATTGCGCGGAAGCTCCAATAGCTAATCCAGACCGGGGGCACATAGTCACCGGGGCCGTAGGTTTCTTCGTATTCGGCCTGCAAGCTGTTGATACCACGTACTTCACCTGTTGGCGTTTCATAGACCATGAAGCTGAGAACATATGGCACGGTGATGTCAACGATGGAGTCACGATTGACTTCGTCGCCAATTTCAAAGATCGAGAGCCCGGCGGGGTCTGCGTCTTCCCATAACCCTTCCGCAGCGGCCAATTTCATGGGCTGGACTTCGGAGAGCTTTTGACCGGACATATGTCCAAAGCCCATCGTTGCAATCACGGATACTAAGCCGACCACCATACCAAGCGTGAGGGCGGTGCTAAAGACTTCGCGATCGCCGTCGCTGATTTCACGCACAAGCCGGAACGCAGAGATACCTACCACAAAGAAAGCGGACGTTGTGAGTGCGCCTAAGACCACATGCGGATATTGGGTAAATATATATTCATTGGTAATTAACGCGCCGAAGTCTGTCATTTCTGCACGTCCGGTGACCTCATTGATTTCATAGCCGACCGGGTTCTGCATGAAGGAATTTGCCAGCAGAATCCATAGCGCAGAAATATTTGCGCCGAACGCGACCATCCAGATACACGCGAGGTGTACACGTTTGGAGAGCTTGTCCCAGCCAAAAATCCATAAGCCGAGGAAAGTAGATTCAATAAAGAACGCCATGAGTGCTTCAATCGCTAGCGGTGCGCCAAAAATGTCACCGACAAAGCGCGAATACTCTGACCAGTTCATGCCAAATTGAAATTCCTGTACGATACCAGTCACGACACCGACTGCAAAGTTAATCAAAAATAGCGTGCCGAAGAACTTGGTCATTCGTAGCCATTTTTCATTACCCGTGCGGTACCAGTTGGTTTGCATGACGGCGATGAGAATGCTTAGCCCCATCGAAAGCGGAACAAAGAAGAAGTGAAAGACTGTGGTGACGGCGAATTGAAGCCGCGCAAGGTCTAATGCATCCATTCCAATATTTATCCTATGATTTATTTGATTTTAAGACCCATAACCTATGTACCAGAATGGTATTATGAGAGTCAAATGAGTCGTAGTGAACATTGTCATCAAATGGCTGTGTATTTATTGTGAGTTTTTTCACATTAATTGCACTAATGATACCCATGCGGAAAACCTTATACCACAACCGATGTTTGTTTTGAGAAAAAAGAAAAAAACCGACCTATGCGGCCGGCTCAAAAACGCTATTTGAGATAGGTCATTCTCATCTGAGATTAATCAATTGCGAACGTGAATTCCCACGGGCCTTCGAGGCGTTCACTGTTTTCTACGGTGCCCCTGGGGCGGTCGAGCGTGGTGGCCATCTCTGCTTCACTGAAGTTGAGAAAGTAGCGCATCACGATGGCAGCGCGTTCTTCAGGGGCGAGCTTGCCAAGCGCCTCCCAGACATCAGCCTTGAGTTCGTTGAGTTCAATCTGATCATCTGGAGGCAGGCCGTCGTCGGGCAGCATATCACCCAGCGTGCCATCTGCTTCTGTTTCTGCCCCGATTGGGGTTTCGAAAGAAACGGTGCGGTTGCGCGTAACGGCTTTGTAGGCGTCATTAACGCAAATTTGCATAAACCATGGCCCGAATGGCCTTGAGTCATCGAACTGTTCGATGCGGTGAAACACACGCACGAAAGCGGCCTGTACAATGTCCTGAGCCTGGGCCGTATCTCGAGTGATGAGGTCCACGGCACGCACGGCTTGTACCTGATAGGTACGCACCAGCACTTCCAGTCCATTGATGTCGCCTCCTTTCATGCGTTGAATCGCCTGTTGTTCGTTCATGAAATGATCCTTTGTCCGGACGGGTACCCGCACCCTATATCCGGCAGCGCACAGAAAGGTTGGGGATTGATTGTAGAGGGGTGGAGAATTTTTGAGGTTTGGGGGGGATACTCAAGTGAGGTTGAAAAAGCTCATGCGTTCATGGATGCTACGTGCATCTCGTTTCTCGGTAGTCAAGGCAAGGCCAGTTCACTTTCCCTCGACCATACCCTGCACGGATTTCACAATGTCAAGGATTTGCGGCAATTGCTCCGCCCACAACACTGCGACATCCACGCGCAACTTTGGCAGCACCACCGATGTGTACGACTCGATAGGTGTCTGAACTGTGTACTTACCATCTGTCCCGAGTACATTCACTGTGAACCGTTCGCGCAGTGGGTCAACAATCCAGTATTCATGTACACCCAGTGTTTCATATTCAGCGAGCTTATCGCCATAATCACGCCCACGGCTTTCTACAGAGACGACCTCAATCACCAAATCAGCCGGGCCTTGCATAGCGGTGTCGGCTAACGTGTGCGGGTTTTGGTTCAAAATGACCATTAAGTCAGGCTCACGGCGTCGTTGCTCAGCAGTGACCAGCGTGAAAGGGGCAGCCCGCAGCGTTCCATCCTGGGTAAGCTCAACGTAGGTGCCCAGCAGGCGATCAAAATAACGGGTGAGGTCATCATGTCTGGATGAAACTGGTGCCATAGCATACACAGTCCCTTCAACAAATTCATACCATTCGTCATAGCGTTGTTCGTATTCTGCCAACGAGACACCTGTCGCGACGACACGCCCGGAATCGGTCATGGTGACTTCTTGTTGGTGTATGGTCGATGATGTGGTCATTCGGTGATGCTCCCTGTCTATGATGACAAGCGATACGGTCATTATATCAAAATAGATGCCGGAACGGCCCCGCCCTTGACGCCACCCGTCTTTCGCCACTATAATCTCGCTACAACAATTGGGCGCTTAGCTCAGCTGGATAGAGCATTCGCCTTACAAGCGAAGGGTCGGGGGTTCGAGTCCCTCAGCGCCCACAACTTCCCCCCGGTCTGCTTTGTGCGGTGCCGGGTTTTTTGTTTTATAGTTCACAGCAACAGTAATGATCTGTTGAAAATATTAAAGAGGCAACAATAGGTAATGGACGATTTTCTCTTTCGTGGCGGTATTCATGACATTGATCCTGACATTGCAGCCTTAATTGATCTAGAAGCGGTGCGCCAGGCCCGTAAGCTGATAATGGTGCCTTCAGAATCAACTATTCCAGAGGCGGTACGCGAAGCGGTGGGGTCAGTGTTCCATAACATCTACGCTGAAGGCTATCCGCCTGACCACTGGCGACGTAAAGGTATGGAAGATTTACTGGACCTTGATATGCGGCTGGCAGAACTGCGGCGCTATGGCGGCAGCCGTTACTATCAGGGTGCGGAAATTGTTGACGTACTCGAAAGTGTAACCCGGTTGCGCGTGGCTGAGCGTTTTGCCAACGAACATGTCAGCCCGGATAGGCTGTTGGTCAATGTGCAACCCCTCTCAGGCGCACCGGCCAACAGTGCGGTCTATACCTCGCTGCTCAATGTCGGTGATACCATCCTCGGTATGGATTTATTGCACGGCGGGCACCTGACACACGGCAGCCCCGTGGCGCGGAGTGGTTTGCAATATAACGCTGTTGGTTATGGCGTTGACCCTGAGACTGAACAACTCGACTACGATCATATTATGGACATGGCGCGCCAGCATCAACCTCAGATTATTGTGGGGGGCTATACATCCTATCCATGGGCCCCGGACTGGGCGAAACTGCGCGAGATTGCTGACGCGGTTGGTGCCTATCTGCTGGCCGATGTCTCGCACGTCGCCGGCCTCATCATCGCGGGCGAATATCCCTCCCCAATTGGTTATGCAGATGTGACTTCCTTCACCACGCATAAGACGATAGGTGGTTCACGCGGGGCGGTTTTGATTACCCATGATGCTGCCATTGCGAAGAAACTTGACCGGGGCGTCTTCCCGGGTGAGCAGGGCGGCCCGCATGTGAACAGCATCGCCGGGCTGGCCATTGCAATGAAGCTGGCCGAACGTCCTGAGTTCAACGAATTGCAGAAGCAAACGGTTGCCAATGCTCAACACCTCGCCGCCAAACTTCAAGAACGCGGGTTGCGGATTGCCTATGGTGGCACAGACACGCATATGTTGCTGGTAGACGTTGGGCAAATCCAGGGTCAGGACGGCACCGCCTTTTCCGGTGACATCGCCGCGCGGATGCTGGATATTGTTGGTGTTGTCTGTAACCGCAACACGATCCCCGGCGACAAAAGCCCCTTCCGTGCGACAGGGGTACGTTTTGGGACACCGTGGATCACGCAACGTGGTTTTAAGGAACCAGAGATTGACCGATTGGGGGATGCTATTGCTGACCTGCTGCTGGCAGCCCAACCCCATAGCTATGCCAGGAGCTTCAAAGGCAAAAACGCGCGGGCTAAAGTCCCCGGCGACATTCTCTTTGATGTGCAACAACGGGTTTATGGGCTGGCGCGTGCCGCTGGGATTGACTATGAAATCCCCACGCTGTCGGCGCATTACCGCACTGCTGATGCAGCCGCCGAACATTTTCGTGTGCTTCCGCTGGATGAACCTTCGGAGCGCTGGCACACCATCGAAATTAAGGGCAAAAATGCCACCGATTTCCTCGAGACTGTCACCACTAACGACGTCTACTGTCTTGAATACGGTGATTGGCAACCCTCGTGGCTGTTTGCGCCAGATGGCACGCTGCTTTCACAGGCAGTGGTTGAGCGTTTGACCGCTGACATCTATTTGCTGCATGTCGCTCGTAATGTGGATGAAGTCGCGCAATGGCTCATCAGTTTCTCGGATGGTTACACGATCATTGATCCCACTGATATTTACGCGAAGGTTCCTGGGCCTGTCTCAGTCAGCCCCAGGCCAGATGCCGTCGCTGTGCAACGCTTCGAAGGGCTTGAAGTTTCTACGACACCCCATGCCAGCAATGGATTTAAGCCAGATAAAGCCTATTTTGTAGGCTGCAACGGTCCACAACTTAATGCGCCAGAACTGGACGTGCTGCCGATCTTCGAATGGCACCCCCCTGTAGACGCAGACCTGCTCTATACACCACTCTATGAATTGCATAAAGAACTCGGTGCCAGGATGGTTCCTTTTGCAGGGTATGACATGCCTGTCTGGTATTCTTCGGTCAGTGATGAACATCATGCTGTGCGCACCCGGTCTGGCATCTTCGATGTAACGCACATGGGGGTCTTTGAAGTGCAGGGGCGTGGCGCGATGCACTTTTTGAACGCACTGACGACCAATGATGTTTCTAACCTGAAGCCGAGCAAGGCCCACTATAGTTATTTGTTGGATATCCATGGCAAACCACTCGATGACATTTTTATCTATCAACTGGCACATGAGCATTACATGGTTGTGGTGAATGCCTCTAATAACGATAAAAACTGGGCATGGCTTAACGCTGTGCGTAATGGTGAAGTGGAGATTGATGCACAACGGTCGTGGGCGACAGTGCCGGGGCGTGAAACCGTCACGTTACGCGATCTGCGTGCAGAATCTAGCGGAGACGATCGTCGTGTAGATATCGCGCTGCAAGGCCCTGCCAGCAAGGATGTTTTGCTTGCACTCGAAGGCAGCGAAGAGGACAAAGCTACCCTTAAAGCAATGAAGTGGTCCACGATTATACCGATCACATTAGACGGGTTTGACTTGCTGGTGTCACGCACAGGCTATACCGGGGAACGAGTTGCCTATGAGATTTTTGTACACCCCGACCACGCGGCAAAACTTTTTGCCCGTTTGGTGGAAGCAGGCGCAGTGCCGTGTGGGCTGGCGGCGCGTGACAGTCTGCGCATTGAGGCTGGTTTGCCGCTCTATGGCAACGAGTTGGCGGGTGCCTTCGAAATGAATCCGGCTGATGCTGGATTTGCAAGCTATGTCAAGCTCTGGAAGCCCTTCTTTGTCGGTAAACGGGCGTATGTGGACTATGAATTGCAACGCGATCGTATCACCACGCGCTTTCGCATTGACCAGAAAGGTGGCCGCCCTGCCCATGCTGGCGACCCGGTTATGGATCGACGGGGGCGTGTTGTTGGGGTGGTGACCTCATGCAGCATTGACACCGAAGGCTACCAGACCGGTCAGGTGCTGCTCAAAGCAGACCTTAGCAACAAGGGGGCACAATACTTTGTCTACAGCAATGCTGCCACTGCCCGCAACGGTAAGTCCCCCGCTGAGCTAAAGCCTGGCGACCGTACTCGTATCCCTGAGACAATCACGGTATTGTCCCGCTTTCCGCGCTAGCCGTGCGGTGATTGGTTGGTATTAGCTTAACGGTTGTGTTGGCACGTTTCATTCTTGGTTGCCGACACAACCCTATGTTACGATTAAATTTTGATTATCTGCACTATTGGAAAAATTTAGGACCATAAAATTATGAAGTCAGAAGACAGCCGCAACTCATTGGTTGAAATGTTGTACAACATCCAACGACACATTCGTGAAGCGCTGTACCGTGGTGATTTTAATTATGATACTGCTACCCGCACCCTCCAACAGCACTTGCAAACAGCCTCCGAAATTGAAGACAATCTACTACGTGCCCGAACATTGGTGCTCATGGCCACAATTGATGCTGAACGTAACGTTTTTGACCGTGCCGAGGAGCTATTCCTCGAAGCCAGCACCGCCTATGATGCGGCCGGTTTGCGGGCTGGGGCCGGGGTTATGTTCAACAATCTTGGTGAGGTAATGCGTCGCCAGGGAAATATTGAAGCAGCATCCGCTTATTATCAACAGGCAGTCCCCATTCTTGAGGAGCATGGTGGGCCATCGACTATGATCAATCTCTACAGTAATCAGGGGTTACTGTGGGTTGGTGCTAAACAGCCCCAAAAAGCGATCTCATTTTTTGAAGAAGCCCTGCGCCAGGTTGACGAATTTGTCGCTGCACCACGTGATGTGCTGGATATGATCTCAGAGACGTTGAATGGTATGGCCATTGCTCACTTACAACTGGGCGAGCTGGGAACAGCCACAGAATACGCTGAACGTGCCCTTGAACAAGCAATTGAGGTGGCCACGATTGACCAGATGGCCGGTGCGTACCAGACGCTAGCAGAGATCACTATTGTTTCGGAAGCGAGTCCAGAGGTGACAATGGAACTTCTTGAAAAGAGCGAGCAGCAATGGCGACGTTTCCATTCGAACGTTCAGCTTGGCGACTTTTTGCTGATAAAGGGTGACTTTTTTGTTGAACGCGGAGATACTGAACAGGCCCTGTTGGCATATGAGGAAGCATTGGCTTGCTTCACAGAAGTGGACGTAACTAATAAGGTTGAAACGGCACAACAACGCCTCCATACCCTTCGAGAATGAGTATGAGTGCTACGGCAAAAAAAGATATTGAATTCCCTGAACCTGTACCCGGGGCCCGGCAAATTGCCCGTCTGTTGCATATGGTATTCCTGAATTTGCAGGTTGAAGGGCGCGAGCATATCCCGACAGACACACAGGTGTTGATTACTTTCAATCATCTGGGCTATATGGATGTGCCCGTACTGGCCTCACAGTTTGCCCCCGGCGTAAACTGGCCGGCTGGCTTTTCTGCCAAAAAATATAAAGGTACCTGGCTAGAACTGTTTTTTCGTGTGGGGTCGCCCATCTGGATTGAACAAGATACCCCGGATCGCTCGGCGTTAATGACCGCCACTACCCTCATCAAAAGGGGACATAATATTGTGATTGCGCCCGAAGGTACCCGTAGCCGCACCAAACAGTTGCAACAGAGCAAAGGCGGGGCTGCGTTTTTGGCGAACCGCAACAATGTGGCAATCCTGCCAGCGGCGGTGTGGGGCACTGAACATGCCTTCAAAAAGATACGTCCCCGGGCGCATGTCAGGTTCGGTAAAGTCTACCATTTACCAGAAGGGCGGGCACGTGGTCCTGAACTGGATGCCCTCAGCGAACGGATTATGTGTGCGCTGGCGGCCCTATTGCCAGAAACATATCACGGCGTCTATCGGGGTAACCCACTTATAGAGGAGATGCGCGACCTTGTCTGCCCATAACCCCTTTGACATTCATGGCTTTGACGCTACGCTACTCAATATTGAACAGATTAAGCAGGCGCTTGCTACCGCTCAAACAGATGGCGGTGATACAGCAGAATGGCAGGTGACACATTATTACGCCGGGAATGATGCCGACATCTATCGCCTGGACCCTGACGACAATGATCGCTTCCCGGTGTTATGTGCCAAGCAGTTTCATAACGCGGATCATGCTGAACGCGAGTACGCGGTGCTGGATGCTATTCATGACTTTGGCTTCAGCATCGGGCCGCGTCCGTTCTACAATGACGACATATTGCTGCTTACGGAATGGTTGCATGGCGAGGTGTTGCAAGCACCCCCACACACCAATGACGACGCACAATGGCACCGCATTATGGCGATGTTGGGCGTGCCCTGGAACATGCCATTTATGAAGTATGCCAGCCGTGTTGCGATGCGTGGTACTGGGCCCCAGTCACCCGGGGATGTCTTTCCAATGTTGGATGCAGAGCTGGCGACGCTGGACGCTAATCACACCGATTACCCGCTACTGGCAAACCTCATTGAGCGCGTTAAAGAACGGGTTGTGCCAGAATGGAATAGCCCGTCGGTGATTACATTGAACCATCTTGACCCCTGTGTGCATCATTTTTTGTGGGATGGCGCGCATATGCGGCTGGTAGGGTGGCACTATGCTGACTGGTGCGACAAAGCCTATGCGGTTGGGCAACTTTGCGCCCACCCTGAATACGTACATCTCTCGACACAGCATTGGGTTTGGTATCGCTGGGAACTCTCGCGGCTGGACCGTGACCCGACCTTACGTGCCCGGGCGACAACTTATACCAACCTCTTACTGGTGCGTTGGGCCGTAAGATTTACGGCTGCGCTTGCGTCGATAGTACAGAACGACACCGACCATTACACCGCTTTGCAACGCCAGCGCGACGAGTATCTACATCGAGCGACGAGCGCCTTTGCGTAAAATTATTGATACTGTTAATTGGACAAAAATTTGAATCTGTGCGGCATCAGGTGTACAGTTAAGGCCCTTTGTGCAATGTAAAGAAACGGTGTGAGACAAGAAAGGAATTGTGCAACGATGGCTGGCAACGGCAAATCTGGCAACGACCCCGTAATTTTGAGTGCGGCCCGTACCCCGCAGGGCAAGCTCCTTGGAAATCTCAGCACACTCTCGCCCGTCCAACTGGCGCAACATGCCGTTAAAGGTGCCGTTGACCGGAGCGGCATTACCCCTGAAAACGTCAATGAAGTGATATTAGGGCAGGTACTCCCGGCTGGCAGTGGGCAGGCTGTTCCGCGCCAGGTGTGGATTGGGGCTGGCTACCCGGAAACCGTCGGCGGCATTACGGTCAACAAAGTTTGCGGTAGTGGCTTGCGGACAGTGATGATTGGCGCGAGTGCCATTCGTGCTGGCGATGGTGACCTGTATGTGGCTGGTGGCGTTGAAAGCATGTCGCACACGCCATTTCTGGACACTACCCAACGTCATGGCAGCAAATACGGCGATATTACCCTTAAAGATGGCATTCTCCGCGACGGTCTGTGGTGTAGCATACAAAACTGGGTCATGGGTGATGCGGCTGAGTTCATTGGCGACCAGCTTGAAGTCACCCGCGAAGAGATGGATCAGTTTGCCGCTGACAGCCATGCTAAGGCCCACAAAGCGACACTCGACGGCTGCTTTACCGACGAAATTGTCCCTATTGAAGTCAAGAAGCGCCGCGAAACTATGACCGTTAGTACCGATGAACCGATCCGCCCTGATACGAGTGTAGAAGCATTGTCCAAGCTACGCCCGGCGTTTAAGGCAGACGGTCGTGTTACAGCAGGGAATGCGCCCGGGTTGAACGATGGCGCGGCGGCGGTGGTCGTCAGTAGCCGCCAATATGCCGAAGCCAATGGTCATCAACCACTGGCCCGCATCGTCAGCTATGCTCACGCTGCGCTGGACCCACAATGGATTTTCTATGCCCCGGTGAAAGCTATCCCGCTAGCCCTCGAAAAAGCGGGCTGGACGATGGAAGACGTTGATCTCTTTGAGGTGAACGAAGCCTTTGCTGCGCAAGTTCTTGCTGATATGCGTGGGTTGGAACGTGACGGCCATCACCTGCCCACTGAAAAGTTGAATATTCACGGCGGCGCGATTGCCATCGGCCATCCGCTCGGCGCAAGTGGGGCGCGTGTCCTGGTGACGCTGGTGCATGCGTTGCAGCAACACGGCCTGAAACGTGGACTGGCGGCGCTGTGCCTCGGCGGTGGTGAAGCGGTCGCGATGGCTGTTGAAATGGAATAGCGTCCGCTTAAAATTTGGCATCCTAACCCTATTCAATCCCCCGATCAGGTACGATAGACGTATCCTCGTTGTGGGGATTGTTTTATTTCCATGTTGATTGAACTTGAAAGTATGTGACGATGGACTACGTATTTATCAGCGTGCCGCACTTTATCGGTAAAAAGAATCCAGCCCGCACTGAAACCGAAGAAATCAAGAATAGCGGCTTTGTCGAAGAGCTACGTGCAGCATGGGTCGAAATTGATCCCGACTTCGACGCATACGATGACCCCGTTGTGGCCGTGAATGTCGCGCTGGCGGAAGCACTCGCTTCCAACACCGACCGCTTCCCGATCATTCTAGCAGCCGATTGTGTTAGCAGTATCGGCGCGGTGAAAGGCCTGCGGGCCCACCACGACGACCTCGCGGTCATCTGGTATGACGCGCATGGCGACTTCAACACACCTGAGACTACACCGAGCAACTTTTTGGGCGGAATGCCCCTCGCAGCACTGGTGGGGCGTGGCAATGCACATTTGCTAGAAGGCGTCGGGCTGCAAGCTGTGCCAGAATCGCGCATCTATGTTGCTGACGTGCGCGACCTTGACCCCGAAGAAGGCGAGATGCTGCGTAACAGCGAGATTCATATTCTCGACTCGGCTGCTGACTTCCTGAAACTTGATTTGCCGGAGGTGCCGCTCTACATTCACCTGGACGTGGACATCCTCGACCCCGAATTTATGCCCGGCTTGGGCTATCCGGCCGACAACGGAGCGACCCCGCCAGAAGTCAACAGCACCCTGCGCCGCATCGGGCTAGATGGGAACGTCGCCGCGTTGCTCGTCAGCCTTTACAATGCCGAGATTGCCACCGATTCGCACCGTGCGCTGACGGTTACGGTTGAGATGATGCGCGCATTGGTCAATGCAATGGAGGAGAAACGCTAACTATGACAGAATTTAACGGCTATGCGGAAGGTGCATTCCGCTTTTTTGAAGGCTTGCTGGACAACGAGTTCGACCGTGAGTGGTTCGAGGCTCATAAAGACGACTACTATGACTGTGTACACAATCCAACGCGGCGCTTTGTGACCGCCCTCGGCGCACGCCTGCAAGCACAGTTTCCCAACTTAGCCGCTGACCCTGACTGCTCCTTGATGCGTATTTATCGCGACTTGCGCTTTGCCAAAGACAAGACGCCCTACAAGGATTATCAGGGCTTCAGCTTGTGGCAGGGTGGGCGCAAGAAACCCAAAGAAAACCCCGGCTTTCACTTTGCATTGGTTAAAGATGGGTTGCAGATGTACGTCGGGATGCCGTATGGCTTTGACAAGGCGATGCTGAATGCATTCCGAGACGCAGCGGCCGACGACACGCTGGGGCCGGAACTTGAAGGCGTGTTGCAAACCGTCAACGAACGCGGCTACGAGCCACAAGCGGAAAAAGGCAAGCGCGTGCCACAAGGCTATGATAAGGACCATCCCCGCGCCGACCTGTTGCTGTACCGGAGCCTGTATGTTGAGGTGCCAACGATTTCACCAGATATGGCGACCTCATCAGCACTGATCGAGACTGTGGCCGAACATGCCGAAAATCTGGCCTCGCTGCACAACTGGTTGGTTAAGGTTGACGGGCACAGCCAATAGGGCGTGTTGGGAGTTCGTTGATATTCATCTCCATGCCAAAATAGGGCGATGGGTCGAGTGTGTTGCTGAGGACAGCTTCGTTTCTAAATGACCCGTCGTCCTCACTGAGTACGATACTAAAGTGCAAATGCATACCGATGCCGCGCACACTGCCGCCGTTATATGTCCCCTGATAGCCGAGAAAATCCCCTTGTGCTACAAAGCGGCCACGTGTCCCCTGCGGAAACAGGTCCGAAATATAAGAATTACCACCGACTGAGGCCATATGTGTGTAGTACGTCCAGATGGCGCGGCCGGGTTGCAGCGGGTCATCGTGCTGAATAATCACCGCTGACACCCAATCATCTAGCCGTGTCAGGTAGCCATCATAGGCGGCAAAGACGGGCACTGTGCCTTCTGGGCCATCCCCAAAAATATCGACTCCGGTATGACGCTGTAGGATGTTATATGGTCCGGCGGGGTCTGCCCACAGCAGACCGATGAGTCCGGTTGAGGGCAATAGAAACGGCGCACCGGGGCATGGTTCCATGCGTTCGGTAGTGAGTTCGTCGCGGGCTTCGGCGTCATTGAACCAGCGGCCGATGTATTCTGGACTGTTGCTCTGGCTGCGGCTGTAAACATACAGGCCGACCAGACTGACGAGTGCCGCCAGACCCAGCCCCATTCCACCGACGAGCATTTTCCCCCACCAGCGCAAACCTCGCCAGCGTGTGATGATACGACGGATCATGGCATGGCTCCCGGTCGTACATGGGTGCGTTGAATGCGGCATAATTCGTAGAACTCGCAATAGGGCATACATTTGCCATTCTGTAACTTGCTCGGTTGGACGGGAAATTCAGCGGCGCGGGCTCCCTGCACGTAATGATGCAGGGTTTCGTGCGCGCTCTCAATTTCCGCAGCGCTGGCGGCGATGTCTCCCCCGGCTTTGCGGCTACGAATGCTCCAGAACATGCCAGCCGCCACTTGCAAGTCATCGTTAGCGGTTTCGCGTTCGACAATTTGCTGTGCAGCAAGGATGTAGAGCATCATCTGAAAGTTACGCCCTGCTTCCATATCGCTGGTGCTGGGGGTGCTGGTCCCGCTTTTGTAGTCGATGACGATCAACTGGTCGTTTACGCGGTCGATACGGTCAATAAAGCCGCGTGCCTTGATTGTCCCTGCCGGCCCATGCAGTTCAACGGGTGGGGTGCCCGCTATACCAAATGCAGACTCCAGACGGAAAACGCTACGCTCACCCTGTTCAGCAATGGTTGAGATAGTGCGCTTGCGACCGCCTTTTTTGCGCACAAAGGGACTCTCGCCATCATCGGAAAAGTCGAGGTGGATGAGCGCTTCCAGGCGGCGGCGGATTTCGTCTTGCTCATGTTGCCAGAGTTGCGTCTCGCGGAAACCAAAACGGCGCGGCGCATCAATGAAGATACGATCCGCTTCAGCGTGCATTATGCGCACTGCTTCTTCGGCGTTTTCGGGCGAGATGGCCAGTTCTGTCTCAAAAAACTGGTGGTAGGTGTCCTCAAGGATGGCATGTTGCAATGACCCCAACTGCGCGGCGTCCATACCTTCTTCAGGTTCTTCCAGCGCCTGGAGTCTCAGCAGGCGGTTGGCGAAAAAGCGAAATGGACAATAGCCGAAGTCATTGAACTGGCTGGCGCTCCAAATATGGTTTTCACCGAGCCGTTGCGCAATGATGCTTCGCAATATTGGCGATTCAAGCACACCACTATACCGATCAAAGCCAATGGTCGGGTCTTCACGCCGCGCTTCAACCCATTGCCCATGCCGAATCATCCCCCAGCGTGTCGCGTTTTCCGCCTGCATCCACCGCAAGACCTGCGCGACATGGACCCCCTCAACTGCCTGCGCACCACTCTGCAAAGCCGCTATTAACGCGACTTCTGCCTCGCGGAGCGTGGCCGCGTCTGCCAGTGTCGGTGCTTGTCCGGCTCGATAATAGATGTGCTGTGGGTTGTTGATAAGTCGGGCGACACCTGTCCACAGTACAGAGGGCGGCCATGGATTAGCGTTGTTGTCCAGTGTAGGGCGCGTCAGGGTGAGCGTGTCACGGGCCTGGGCAACACATTCATAGAAAACGGCCGCATCATCCTGCCGTTCGCCGGTGGTTTGGAGATCGTATTCGTGTTTGTGAAAGGCTTCGAAGCGTTCGCGTTCACGGTCGCTATAGAGCGGGTCTTCGGACTGCAACGCCGGGAACACCCCTTCGGCCAGTCCAAGAATATATACGTGTTGGTGTGCAAGCCCGCGTGCTTCGGTGGCGCTGGTGACCAATACGCTGTGGTGTCGAAAGGCGTTCTGTTCACGCTGGCTGTTCTGTGATTCAACGACTTGCAACAGTCCATGCATGAAGTCAGCCCATTCCAGTGGTGTATGCTGAGCCCGGGCCAGCTCGCGCCCGACGATCATCGTTTGCAGGCAATAGCGAAAGGCGTGCAGCGCGAACATATCCCGCACAGCGATGGCGGGCGGTTCCCCGGCGCGGACCTGGGTGAAGAATTGCAGGTGTTCACTCACCAGCACGTCTTCAGGGTCACTGTGTTCAGCGATGTATTCACGGTACTCACTGGGGTCTGGGCCGAGTAAGTCCTCTAACCATGCGATGCAGCCGAGCAATGACTGCGCCGTGGGTGGGACCAGCCGTTCGAAAAAAATCTGTAAGCGTTCGGACAATCCATCCGGCAACAAGGCCGGGTCGCGGTTTTCACCGTCTTCGTCGCGAAAGGCATCGGCGGCCTGCTCAAGCGCGGTGAACCAGTCCTCTGGCCCGCCCATGACTTTAAACATAATGCTGATCTGTTCCAGTGCATCGACATCTTCGGCCGACAGCAGCTCAATACGAAAATAGGGGCTACGCAGCGTATCAATCACGGCCTGGCGCGGAAATTCCTCTATTGCCAGGCGTAGCAACTTGATGATGGCGACGATGGCGGGGTTGTGTAACAGGCTGTTGCCATGCCGAAATGCGATGGGTACCTCGTAATCTTCAGCAATGTCGTCGAGCAGGGTGGCGTAAGGGTTGAGATCACGCGCAACGATCAGCATTTCTTCAGGCGATTCACCATCCAGCAACCGCTGCTTGATAAGCCGCAACACCCCGCGCACCTCGTCCTCATGTCCGGCCGCTTCTAACAGCGTGACGTTGGTGGCGGGTGCAGTTGGTAGGTCTGGAGACAGGCTGTAGAAATGGGTTTCGATATGTTCAAGGGTTGGGTGTCGCTGGCGGCTCGGCGGCAAAAACTGTGGTGTGATGGGGTGCTGTGTGTATTTGTCGAGGCGATCACGCAGGCGGTTAAAGGCACGGTGAATGGGGCGTTCATCGGGGCTACCAGTCAGCGTGATGAGCGTTGCAGGGATGTGTTCAGCCAGCTCGCCAATGAGCTTGGCCTGCAGGGGGCTCACCTGCAAAAAGCCATCGACCACCAGCATACACACGTCGCTGAAGTGCTTACTGTCGGCGGTGCTGAGTTGGTCAAGCGCAAGCCAGCCTGCCCCTTCGCGGTCAACGATGTTGGCAGCGGTGACATATTCTTGATAGCGGGCGTAGATGTCTGCGAGGTCGAGGTCTTTTTGCCGCCCGGTATGTTCAGCGAAGCGTTGCACAGCTTGCGGCTGAATGTGAGACTGTTTCAGCTCTTGAATGAAATTGGCAAGAAGCTGCACAAACCCCGGCCGCTCAACAACTGGCGCAAAGTAGCGCGGCGGGTGGTCTTGCAAAAGGCGGCGCAACAATTGCTGTACACCGTCCCGGTTGATGTGACGCTGCGACAGATGCAGCCGGTTCAACAAATAGCGATAAAGTTGATAAAACTGAAAGTACTGCACCCCGAATAGCACATTGCTGCGGTTGGTTGCAATCAAACGGTCGCGAAAACGGTTGATCTGAAGCTCGTTGGGCAACAAAACCCAGACCGATTCCCAGGGATTTTCGGATTTTTGTTGTAAAATCTGAGAGATGGCATATGCAGTCTTGCCACCGCCAGCATTGCTCTGCATAAGATGCATAGTATATGTTGACCTTCATAGGTGGTTCAATTGATTCAGGCGGCCTTCATAACCGGGCCAGCCCCAATTGTAGTAGAACAGTTCAGTTGTTTTCAACGACGGGTAGAAGTGTTATGAGTTCGACAACCTTATTACTGGTGGTCACGAGTGGCGTATTCTGTAGTACCAGCCTTATCGGCGCTGCAATGATCCTCTTTTTGTGGCTGCAAGCGAATCGGGCCGCAGTACCACAGCCACAGGTGTCATCGCGCACGGCTGGCCCGCGTCCGCACTCTACAGCGTATACCCCCGCACCCCTTACCGCTGCACCCCGGATATTGCCAGCAGTAGTGCCCCCCCTTGCCACGCCACCCCCTGACCCAACACCCACCGGCCCGCGCTTCTGGTTAGATGGCATTGGTGGCATGATTTCTGGTCAACGGATTATGCTTGACGGTCCACAGTTGCTGGTCGGTCGTTCTGGGGTATGCAATATTCAGTTTCATGACCCCAAAATTTCGCGCCAACACGCCATTCTGCGCCTGATCGACGGTCAATATCAAATTGAAGATATGCGCAGCATGGGCGGGACTTACGTCAATGACAAACCCATCACCGTGCATCGGCTCCGCGACCGTGATCAAATACGGTTAGGTGATTCTGTGCTGGTGTTTCGCCAACAGTGAGTTGGGTGGGCGCTAATTGGAAGTCACCAAACGCAGCACGGTGTTCCCCATCTGAATTTGGTCGCCAGTCTGCAGGCGTTTGCGCTCCCCAATCTGAACGACTTCACCATTTACGGTTGTTGGGTGGCTGGCCTGCCAATCCATAATGCTGATGTTGTCACCAAAAACCTCAATCACAGCATGATAGCGGCTGACAGTGGCATCCAGGATTTGTACCATGTTAGAACTGTGTCGCCCAACCGTGTTTTCACCTTCGACCAGTTCATAACGTTGATTGTCCCCGCTCAGCAGCACAGCCCGGGGCACCGCGGCCGGGTCTATAGCCGCTGCTGCTTGCGTGTCGAGATTTTCCATCGCCTTTTTCCAGATGTCTTTGGAGGGTGTCGGCTCAGACTGGATTGTTGGTTGCAATTCAGCAGTGGCAATATTCTCAGTCGGTGCATTGGAGGATGGTTTGCGCGGAATCGTCGGGCGCTCAGAGGCGGTCGTTGCAGCGGGTTTGTTGCGGCGTTGCGCCAGCGCCAGCAGGCTGAACCCGATCAACAGCGTGCCAAACATGCCGACCAGTGCCACGATGATTGGAATAATCAGGCTCGTGTCGTCGGTGCTGTCCGGCGGCTGAGGTGTTGCCGGGGGAGCAATCGGGGCGGGTAGGGTCGCGCTTACCGTCGGAGAAAGTTGTACTGGCAGGACTGTTGCGGTTTCAGTTGGAGGCAGACTGGGGCTGGCAGTCTGTGTTGCTGTCACGGGCATGGGGGTGGTTGTGGGTGGTGGTGTCCAGGTAGCGGTCGGGATAGGGGTTGCATTTGGGTTTTCGATAACCAGTGTCAAAAACGCCTCTCCGACGTTGCCACCTTCATCAGTTGCCCGTGCAACGAGGCTCAATGCGCCCGACGCAACCGGTTCTGAAGTCAAACTGAGTGCCTCATCTGGGCTGGCGAACGTGGCCAGCGGAATTTCCTCACCCGTATTGTTGTCGATGCGAAAAATCTCAATGCTGGTAATCGGATTACTGGCAGACAGCACACGAATCTGTAAATCAATCGGGAGCGTCACCCGTGCGCCACTTTCGAAGGGGCTGAAGGCGATGTCTACAATACCAGTACGGGCACGGAAAAAGGTTTCTTGCGGGCCAAGCTGGTTGTCGTTGAGGAATGCGGTCAGTTGCAGCCCATAAATTTCATTGTCCCCGACAATCGGAGATGCTACCTCAAGCCGATATTCAAAGCCAAGTATCGCTGCGACCTGTTGGGCCAGCGCTGGCAGGTTGGCGTCGTCATTAAAGTCGGTTGGCTCCTCTGGGTTGGGTTCCCCCGGTGCTTGCAACAGCAGCCCGCCGGTTTGCAATGCCAATTCAGTTAGCAGTTCAGGCGGCGCATCACGAATGGGCAGGCCGTCGCTGTTTTCAGTCTCGAAGTAGAGAATGTAGAGTTCTGCGCCGCGTTGTTCAGCGAGGGTTTGCACTTCTTCAAACGTGCGCTCCCCGCCAATGCTGCCACTGGCGACATCCGTAAACATGACCACCGCCGGGCGTACATCGGGACGGGTCTGGTTGAGGTTATCGAGCGCCTCATAGAGCCCATCGGTAACAACATTACCATCTTCACCTTGTACGGGGGTGGCTTCTGCGGCGAACATCGCATTAATGGCGGCGTTGTGGTCAATTGAGATAGGTTGCAAGAGTGTGGTGCGGTCAGCAAAAATACCGAGTACCCCCACCTGATCATTCAGGCTCAAGCTATTGATGTATTCAATGGCGGCCGTCCGCATATTGATAAACTCAATCTCGCTGATGGTGCTTGTGAGGTCCAACAAGAGCATGGTGTGTTGGGGGCGGTTCGCGTTGGTGTCAGTATCCAGACTGGTGACAGGGGGCACAAGTGGGGCCGCTGCATCGTCGTTGTTGTCGGTGATGGTGACGGTAAAGTCAGCGGCTAGCAGCGAGGTGACAGGTGCGGCAGTGTCAGAGTCAATGACGCTGACGAAAATATTGAGCGTTGGGTACTCGGTGTCGTTAATGCCCACGATGTTCAGACGCTGCGGGGGCGGTGGCTCATTCTGGGCAGTGGTGCGTGGTTGTGCTGCTGGTGACCCAAACTCCAGGACAGTATACACACACAAGCACAACAAGAGACCACGCAAAACCCCCTTTGGCAACACAGCCCACACTCCTTACTCGTGCGCAGGATGTCGGCGCGCTTCGATGACAACCCAATCGCCAGACGTGCGGCGGTGATAGGGTTCTAGCCCGGTCGAGCGGAGTGCAGCTTCGACCTCATCGGCCTGTTCATGGATAATGCCGCCAAACACACCCACACCGCCCGGCGCAACGATTTCGCCAAGCCTATCGCCACACATTTGAATGATGACACGCGCCAGAATGTTCACCAACGCGAGGTCAAAGCGTTTGCCGCTGGCGAGAATGGTTTGCAGGCTACCTTCATCAACCGTGATGGCTCCTGCGACGCCGTTTTCGGTCGCGTTGTCATGGGTGGCGGTGACTGCAATCGGGTCTGTGTCTAGCGCCCAAACAGCCGCCGCGCCAAATTTCACCGCTGCAATGCTCAGAATACCGCTCCCACAGCCCAGGTCAACGACCGTCATATTGGATTGCTTTTCAGACAGGGCTTCCGTTGCAACAAGGCAGAGTTGGGTGCTGGGGTGGGTGCCGGTGCCGAATGCCATGCCCGGGTCGAGGCTAATCACGACGTCGTCTGGGTTGGCATCAATCTCTGTGATCCAGCTTGGGCGGATGTAGAGGCGTTTGCCCAATCGTAGTGGTTTGTAGTGCCGTTTCCAGGCATCGGCCCAGTTTTCGGCGGCCAACGTCTTAAAGGTAGGCTCACCGACGGGTTGAATCATCTGCATATAGCGCAGGGCGTCACGGAGCTGTTGTTGCATGTCTGGTGTTTGCGCGTTGATAGGGAAATAAGCACGAATGATGAGGTTTTCAGCCGGGGGAATGTCATACTCCCACGTTTCGATCTCAAAGCCCGCTTGTTCAATCACAACGCCCTGATGGCCATAACGTTGTAGCAGGTCAGCGATGGCATCGGCCGTCTCGGCGTCAGCTTCAATCGCAACTTCCAGCCATTGTTGTGAATCAGACATGCGTATTCCTTGTGGTTCGGTAAACAAAATAGAGCGAAGTGCCTGTTGTGGCTAGCTTCGCCCTATGATTGTACCAGCTTTGTAGGAAAAATCAGTCGTTTCCGAAAAGACCCGCCATACGCTCTAATAAACCTTTGCCGGCCTTCTGCGGCTTGATCTCAGTGCCCAGTGTTTCACCCAGTTCTTCGAACAACTCACGCTGACGTTGTGTCAGTTTCTCAGGGGTTTCGACGTTAACGATAACATGCTGGTCACCACGGCCATCTACAGAGCCATCGCGCCGCAGTTGCGGAACACCCTTGTCGCGCAGTGTAATCACTGAACCACTTTGCATACCCGGCTTAATCTGGATGGTTTCGTCACCGTCAATGGTGGGGACGACAATTTCATCACCTAGCGCGGCCTGTGCGACGTTTATCGGTATATTGAGGACAATATCGTTCTCGCGCCGCTGAAAGTATTCATGTGGTTTGACTGAAATGAACACATAGAGATTGCCGCGTGGCCCGCCCATTTCGCCGGGTTCACCTTCGCCGCTAACACGAATCCGCATTCCGTCGTCTACACCGGGCGGAATGTTGACCGTTAGCTTCTTCTTGACGCGCTCTGTGCCCGCACCCTTGCAGTTTTTGCAGGGATTTTTCACAACCTGCCCACGACCGTTGCAGTTGGGACACGTCGATTCATTGATGACCCGCCCAAACAGCGCCGAGCCGACAACCTGCTGCACGCGCCCTGTCCCCTGACATTGCGGGCACGGTATGGGTGATGTGCCGGGTTCGGCACCGCTACCACTACAAACGTCGCAGGGGTCACGACGGGCGATTTCAATGTCGATGTCATCACCGAAGACAGCTTGCTCAAAGCTCAGATTAAGATCATAGCGTAAGTCCATTCCCTGGCGTGGGCCCCGGCGGCGGCCACCACGCCCCCCCGTGAACATATTGAAGATTTCGCTGAAGTCGCCAAAGATGTCTTCAATATCGGGGAAGCCTGCGCCAGCCCCAAAGCCAGCCTGACCATTGACACCTGCGTGACCATAACGGTCATAAGCAGCACGTTTTTGATCGTCGCTCAGCACTTGATATGCTTCATTGATTTCTTGAAACGTTTCGTGTGCCTGGTCGGATTTATTGAGGTCGGGGTGGTACTCACGGGCAAGTTTGCGAAACGCTTTCTTAATATCGTCGGCTGAAGCATCTCGTGCGACACCCAGCACTTCATAGTAGTCACGCGGCATGGAAACTGACCTTTTGTTACTTGCTTGTATTGGCAAAGAACATTGGCGCATGATGCGGTATATACGCTACACGTGCCGAATGCGAATGGCGCAGAGGGCTTTTCCTCCACGCCATCATGGGGTTGCAGGTGGAACGCGCGATGTTACTCGCTGAACTCACCTTCGATAACGTCTTCACCGTCTTCAGGCTCGGCGCGGCGGTCTTCGCCTTTGCCATTAGCCCCGTTCGTAGTGGCGTCCGGGCCGCCGGGTGCTTGCTGACCAGGTGCCTGCTGTTCATACATACCAGCGCCGAGTTGTTGCACAGCCATCGCCAGTGCATCGGTGGCGGTACGAATCTTGTCGAGGTCGTCGCCATTGAGCGCGTTCCGTACGTCTGCAACCTTGTCTTCAATGTCTTGCTTGACAGGTGCGTCAACCTGTTCCCCGAATTCGCGCAGGCTCTTTTCTGCCATGAAAATGGTAGAGTCAGCACGGTTACGAACTTCGGCCTGTTCCTTGCGCATGCGGTCTTCGTCGGCGTATTCTTCCGCTTCTTTCACCATACGATCGATTTCATCATCGTTCAAGCCGCTGCTGGCCGTGATCGTGATCTTCTGTTCGCGCCCGGTAGCCTTATCTTTCGCGCTGACGTTGAGAATACCGTCGGCGTCAATGTCAAAGGTCACTTCAATCTGGGGAACACCACGCGGTGCGGGTGGAATACCATCCAGGATGAACTTACCCAGCGTCTTGTTGTCTGCCGCCATCTGGCGTTCACCTTGCAACACATGGATTTCAACCTGCGTCTGGCTATCCGTCGCTGTGCTGAAAATCTGACTCTTCTTGACCGGGATTGTCGTATTGCGTTCAATCAGTGGCGTAGAAACACCACCAAGCGTCTCAATGGAGAACGTCAGCGGGGTGACGTCTAGCAGCAATACGTCTTTAACCTCACCACCAAGGACACCCGCCTGGATTGCGGCACCAATTGCCACAACTTCATCCGGGTTCACGGTACGGTTCGGGTCTTTGCCGAAGAAGCGTGTGACAGCTTCTTGCACGGCAGGCATACGGGTCATACCACCAACCATGATGACTTCAGCCACGTCATCGGGTTTCAAGCCTGCGTCGTCGAGGGCCTGGCGCACTGGTTTCAGTGACCCGTCAATCAGGTCGTGAACCAGTTCTTCCAGCTTGGCGCGGCTCAGCGTCATCAGCAGGTGCTTGGGACCGCTGGCGTCGGCGGTAATGAATGGCAGATTGATTTCGGCTGAGGTTGTGGTTGAGAGTTCCTTCTTGGCATTTTCAGCCGACTCTTTCAGACGTTGCAAGGCCTGACGATCCTTACGGAGGTCAATGCCCTGTTCTTTCTTGAACTCATCAGCAATCCAGCTCATAATACGGTCGTCGAAGTCGTCACCGCCAAGGTAGGTGTCACCATTGGTTGAGCGTACCTCAAAGACACCGTCGCCCACGTCCAGAATTGAAATGTCGAACGTACCACCACCGAGGTCGTAGACCGCAATGGTTTCGTCCTTTTTACCGTCCAGCCCATAAGCCAGCGACGATGCAGTTGGCTCGTTGATGATACGCGGCACTTCCAGGCCAGCGATCTTGCCTGCGTCTTTGGTCGCCTGGCGCTGCGAGTCATTAAAATATGCCGGTACGGTGATGACTGCACGGTCAACGGTGTCGTCCAGGTATTTCTCGGCGTCACCTTTCAATTTTTGCAGAATCATCGCGCTAATTTCGGGCGGGCTATAATCTTTGTCGCCCATTTTGATTACGACGTCACCGTTAGGGGCTTTGCCGACTTTGTATGGGACGGATTCCAGAGCTTTTTGTACGGTTGGGTCTTCAAATCGACGGCCGATGAAACGCTTGACGGAAAAAATTGTGTTTTCCGGGTTCATCACAGCCTGACGCCGAGCGGTCTGCCCAATAAGACGCTCGCCCTGCTTGTTCACCGCCACGACGGACGGGGTGGTGCGGGAGCCTTCACTATTTGGGATGACGGTCGGCTCACCACCTTCCATAACTGCCATCACACTGTTGGTTGTACCTAAGTCAATACCTATGATTTTAGCCATGACGCTTATCGCTCTCCTCTGTTGCTCTTTATTCTTACTTAGTCCGCTACTTTTACCATTGCGACACGAATAATACGCCCGTCGAGCATATACCCCTTCTGGAGTACGTCTGTAACTGTGTCGCTCTCATACTCATCAGATGGTTCGCTACCAATGGCTTCGTGCTGTTCAGGGTCAAAGGGTTCGCCCAGCGGGTCAACGACTTCAACACCCATTTGCGCCAGAACATCTTTGAACTTCTTGTGAATCATCGTGAAGCCTGTCACCCAGCCATTTTCTTCAATGTCGTTGGGCACGCTATTTAATGCACGTTCGAAGTCATCCAGGATGGGCAGAAACCGTTTGACGGTGTCTCCAGTAATGGATTGCTTCATTTCAGACTTTTCGCGCTCGGTGCGCTTTTTGAAATTCACGAAGTCAGCACGCTCACGTTGCAAGGCGGCTTTAAATTCATCTCGTTGCAGCGCCATTGCTTCTAACTCATCTACTGCATCTGTGTCATTCGTGTTGTCAGACTGTTCCACAGTAGATGTGGGTGTACTGTCTTGCGTATCTGACGCTTCTGGCACGGTGGTGCTGGTTTCTTCTTCGACTTCAACAGCATCATGCTCGGGATTGGTTCGCTTATTTTTCTTCATTGATTTCTCGCAGGGACATTTGCTCTACTCATTCAGACTGAGAGTACTGTACCGTAGGACTAATAGAATTGCGTAAAAATTCTATCAGTTCATCATAAGTTCATCAGCCAGTTGGTGACAGAAGCGTTAGAGAGTCAAAGCGCGGCTTTGTACGTTTCGTTGGTTATAATGTAAGAGGAAGGTGGTGCGGTGGTCTGGTCTGTGTGTGCAGCGGGTCAGCCGCATCACGCTCGCAAAAACAGAAAATGTTCAAAGGATGCGTTTTGCTATGCTGATGCGCCGAACCATACTCGTGTGTCTTATTCCGTTGCTGCTGGTAACAGGCATTTTATCATGGCGATACCAATCCGGCGTTGCACAGAGCGGGATTGTCTATAACGCTTTGCCAGCGTTCTATCAAGATGAACAGGTGTTTTATTATATCTTCGAAAACGGTACACCTGTACTGGATGATGGCCGACGTGTCGCAGTGGTAGACCAGTATCGACTTGTCTATGCAGATGGCGAACCCGTTCCCGAACAGCATGACATCATCCCAACGGGTGGGCCATTTTCTGACACATATAGTGATTTGCGCGAAATTGTCGAGGTAATAGTGCCCGCAGACTATGAAGCGAATACCTTCACCAGTGTTGAAGCGCTAGAAGCGGATGGATTGCTGTTAGACGACAATATAAATCGCACCGGCCAAACGATTAACGCCCCGATTGCCCTTGTGGGCGCTGTACTGCAAGGGCGCGACCGCGCACCGGAAGTGGTGTGGGAGAACGGCCAACAGCAGACGGTGTTCAATTTTGGTGAAACACCCGCAGAAGCCGCACCGATTTATGTGCTGGTGACAGATGAAGTTGGGACACGCTTGCCGGGCGTTTCGTCTGTGATCGAACAAATGCACGATGATCCCGGCTATTCGGACTTCTGGCAGATGTTTGAGGTCCGTGTGCCGCCGGACACAGACCCCAACAGTATTCGCTCCTTTGAAGATATTGTCGCGCTTGGGCTTCCAATTCAGGAAACCGACACTGTCATTAATTGTCCTGCCATTCGGCTCGAACACATGGCACAGGCTTACTATGATGACAACCTGTATCACATTACACAGGTTGAACGTGCCGACCAGCCTGTAGAGGACGCTCTCTCGGCGCTGTATACTCTTGAGTCTCAGCCCGAACCGGTCTTGCAACATGCGCCGGGTGACGCTGGCTATACAGGTTTTTGTCAACCCAATCTCGTGCAGTTGCAACAAAACCTGCCCAATCCGTTGACAAATGCCGTGTTCTTCGAAGAAAATACAAACGTTGAGGTATCATTAAACTCATCAGTCAACTCGTGTGCGGTTTTGGCCCCCGTGTTGCTCGTTGAACAAGACTAGGTCACCGAATCAACTATTCTAATCAGTATTAAGGAAAGATATAATGCGGGTAATCCACGGGGTATGGCAAGGGGCGCTCAGTAGTGCAGTGTTAACCGCATTGCTTGTCCTGCTTACAGTCAATGACGCTGACCCGGTGATTGGTGGCATAATTGGTGCATTACTGGGTGGGTTAGTTGGCGGCCTGGTTGGTGTTTTGGCGTTTCTGGGTATGTTCAAAAGCCCAAACACCTATGCCTTTGTTGGGGTTGTCATTGGTGCTGTAACGTTTGTGGTGATGGCAATTGTGGCAGACGTTGGTGCTGGTGAAATCGTCAGTAATTCTGAGACGGGTATTGCCAGTGGTGGCGTTATTGGTGGTATTATTGGGCGCATTGTTGGTCATCAGCGTTCGGCAGCAACAGAAGCACCACCCCGAGAACCACCCACAACAGCTTAACATCGTTCATCACAACCAGCCTGCGGCACAAAAATCGTTCTACCGCTGGCAGCAACTGGTCATAGTCAAGAACAGTAAAGGTAATTCCAATGGATTTATTCGATAAAGTCAACAAATTCACCCGCGCCAAAGACGCAATGCAGGCAGGTATTTATCCCTACTTCCAACCACTGTCAGATTCTGAAGGAAGCACAGCCACCTTTATGGGGCATGAAGTCATCATGCTTGGGTCGAACAACTATTTGGGGCTAACGATGCATCCGCGTGTGCGGGCCGCTGCTCAGCAAGCAATTGATGAGTACGGCACCAGTTGCACCGGCAGCCGTTTTTTGAACGGCACGCTGTCGTTCCATAAAGAACTAGACCGTCGTCTGGCAGAATTTGTCGGGGCAGAGGCGGCGATTGTCTTCCCAACTGGCTATCAGACCAATCTGGGTGCTATTTCCTCGATTGTTGGCAAAGGTGATTTTGTGATCCTCGACAAAGATGCACACGCCTGCTGTGTGGATGGTGCGATGCTGTCACGCGGGGAAATGCGCCGCTTTGCTCACAGTGATATGAATAGCCTGCGCAAAGTGCTGCAACGCATTCCTGCTGATGCTGGTAAGCTCATTGTGGTTGACGGTGTTTACAGCATGGGCGGCGACATTGCGCCACTGCCAGAAGTTGTTGAAATTGCCCGCGAATTTAATGCCCGTGTAATGGTAGACGATGCGCACAGCGTTGGTGTGCTTGGTGGCGGGCGTGGTACTGCTGCTCATTTTGGTATGACGATGGATGATGTTGATCTCGTGATGGGCACATTCAGTAAATCCTTCGCCTCAGTGGGTGGTTTTATTGCGGGTAAAGCGGATGTGATTCACTATATTCAGCATAATGCGCGCTCGTTGATTTTTTCGGCCAGTCTTCCAGCCGCTAGTGCGATGACAGTGCTTACCGCGCTGGACATTATTGAAAATGAGCCCCAACATGTGCAGCGTGTCTGGGAAAACGCAGACTTCATGCGCGAAGGCTTGCAAAAACTGGGCTTCAATACCGGCCCCAGTGAAACGCCGATTATCCCGATCATCATTGGTGAAGACTACGTTCGTGCTGGCCTGGCATGGCGGGCACTGGTTGAAAATGGTGTCTATACCAACCCGGTTATCCCACCAGCCGTACCACCGAATAGCACATTGCTGCGGACGAGCTACATGGCGACCCATACCCGTGAGCAGCTTCAGACAGCATTGGATGCCTTTAAACGTGTGGGCGAAAATCTGGACTTGATCCCCTCACAACCTGCTATGGCAGACGCAGTACACTCTGAGTGATTTGAGTCAACCGCTTCTGCTGTCAGTGCAGCACACAACGAAAAACGAATAGCACCATAAGAGCCTGTCGCCTCAATATCCGATAGGCTCTCTTGATTCTATTACATGATGAAAAGCATTATCCGATAGCACAGGGGAAAAGCAAGACACCGGACTATGGCGAGTTAGGTGTTGTTGTAGAAACGAATGCGTGTGACGAGGTTGCCGAAACGTAATTCGTCGCCGCTGCGGAGCGCGCGAATTTCGTTGGCTCTAAGCTGATCGTCGTTGACAAAAGTATGATTACGGCTGCCCAGATCTGTGATAAGCAGGGTATCATCCTTACGCTTGAGTGAAGCGTGAACGCGCGATACCCCATACTGCTCGCCCAGGTCAGACATATCAATGTCTGGAATAAGGATACTGTCTGGCGCAGACCGCCCAATGATCACCTCATCACGTAATGGAATTTGAACGCGCATCGGGTCTTTTGTTGTTGGTAAATAAATCAGCAAGATGGTGTTTTTGCCGAAGTATTTGCTGACGTCAGGGGGGACAGTGCCAAACTCGCTTGTCTGTGTACCGATTTTACGGCGTGACATACTCGGCAATGGTTTGATACGCCCCAGCGAACCAGTCATGTGTGTCATGTCCGGGTCGTTGTCAGCACGATATTGTTGACCAGCGCGAGCTTCCCACGACTGCACAAGGGTTGCGAGGTGGCGTTTAAGTTGGGAGGGGAGGTCTTTGGCTTGTTCTTGAACCACACGCCAGGCTTCTTCGGGCGAATAATTGGATTTGCGCAGTTGTACGAAGTTTGAGAAATGTTTCTGAAGGACTGGCTCCTGTTCTTGAGGCTCCAATTTAGCTTATCCTTACATCGAAATGATTGCAGAAGATAGAAGATAACAGTAAATCAAATGAGAAATGCTCCCCATCTTACCCTTGTCGTCGGCAAGACGCCAGAATCGATTTGAAGCCACACAGGGGGGTTTGAGAAGCGTTAGTGCTATTGTTGTCTGGAGACGAAGGAAATAAAACGAGACACAGCCTGAGATGCTGTATCTCGAGCGTTTGCTATTGCTTCAGTTAGGGGTGGGAAATCTATTCAACGGTTTGAATTGTCAGCGTGTAGTCTGCGGCTTCCATCAGGCTAAAGAGGCTGGCTGCGGAAAGCACATACACACCATCTTCGGGTAATTCAAAGGTCAGATAGGAGTCGTAGCGATCTAGCCCAAATGCCTCAGGAGCAGTACCAATACCATCGTCGTTACGCTCAAGCAGCACGCTGTCAGCAGAATACACTTCTAAAAGTGTGTCGAGTACATTGGTATCATCAGCCACCATCGCAATTTGGATCGTCTGGCCAGCCGTGCCTTCAAAGCGATAGAGGTCACGGTCGTCGTCGGGGGTAAGCGTGCCTTCAACGGTGGTGTCGAGTGCAATGTCAGCATCTGCCGCTTCAGGTGTAATGGATGCATCGGTCATGTCGCCCTGTCCACCACCAAAGCCCAGGTCACCAAGCCCAAACAGGTCACCGCTGAACAGGTCGTCACCGAGCATTTCAAGCATTTCAGTAACGTCGTCAAATTCAGCTGGTGCAGTCGCGGTGACAGGTTCGCCATGTTCATCCAACGTCGCTTCGAAATCCATGACCAGGCCTAAGCCGGCGCTAGGGACATCTTCAGCAAAGCCTGCGATCAGTGAGAGGTCAAGCGTCACGTCAATGTCAGCAGCGACATAGGTGACCAGGTTGGTTTCCGGGGAGACGTATTGGGTAAAGCGAATGGTCGAATTTTCTTCGAGGTCAGCGGCGAAGGTGTCGAGCAGGGTTGCAACCAGAATCGTCGCGAGGCTTGGGTCCAGTTCAGAGCCTTCCAGCAATACGATCGCCAGCCCGGTCAGTGCCTGATTAACGAATGCCGAACGCAAGAACTCTGCGCCACCGATGTCTGTATTAAAGACTGCGACAGTTTCGCCATTAAATTCGGTGTCTTCGCCACGTGTGGTTGTTACAAAGCTCAGATCAATGCTGTCACCATCAATACCGAGATCGCCCAGTGCATCGCCAAGGTCGTCCATTCCGCCCATGTCAGTCATGCCCATTTCGAAGAGCAAGCCGGCCCAGTCGAGCGTGTCAGGCTCAGCGCCTGTTTCACCAACCCCTAGCCAGACACCATCGTTATTCAGGCGCAATGCACCCGCACCTGTTGTTTCTTCACTCGCACTTATTGAGGTCGCCGGGTCGAAAGTCAGGTCCAGTTGCAAGAGATTGTCGGTGTCGAATTCGACAGTACCAGTCCCGCTTGTGTTCAGCGCGGTGGTGTCGCCATCAGCGCGGAATTGCAACGACAGGGTATAGTCGGCAATGCGGAAGGTGGCGGCGTCGTACATCGCAGCGCTGGAGGCGTCCAATAGCGCACAGTCTTCAGCGGAAAGGGTGTCCGGGCAGTCATCACCCTGAGCAAGTGCGGCAGGGGGCGCGGGTGCAGCAACAACGACTGCCATCACGACGATAAGCAAAAGACTTACGATTCGGGTCAAGTTGGTCATGGAATCTCCTTCATTGTTTTGGTCAAGCGAATGTGCTTGTAGCACGTTTCACAACATCTATTATACGTGCAAAAGTGCGACTACGTTGCTTTTCCATAAACTCTTAGCAAAATGCGGTCCATAATCCATGGAAACAACCGCCCCCCGACGACCATCAGTCGATCTAAGGGCCGTAAGATCAACGTGCGGCGACGTTGCTCAGTCGCCCGCACAATTTGTGCAGCGACACGTTCTGGCGTCATGGTTGGTAGTTTCTTAGCAACTGAGCCAGCATGTCCCCGACGTTTTTCGGCAAATTCGGTGTGTGTTTGCCCGACAAGCACATCCGTCACCCATATGTTATCGGCCCGTAGTTCCATACGCAACGCCTGCGCAATGCTGCTGAGGGTCGCTTTGCTGGCAGCATAAATCGCGGAACCGGGGGCCGGAAGCGCCGCAAGCACACTATTGACCATTACAATATGCCCGCCGCCGCTGGCCCGTAATGCTGGCACCGCCGCGCGGACACTGTGCAACACCCCGTCAATGTTTACACGCAATACATCTTCTAAATCTTGCCAGTTGGCGCTGGTCAATTGCCCCCGATGGCCTAGCCCGGCATTGGCCACCAGTACATCCAGCCGATTGAAGTGCGCGAGTGTATCTGCCACAGCGCGTTGCATGTCTTCTGCGCTGGTAACATCGGCCATGATGGGATGAATTTCACCTGAAAGTGAACTGGCTTCTTCTACCAAGCCATTCAGCCGTTCTTCACGCCGTCCAGTCGCCACAACGCCATAGCCCATTGACGCAAAGAGCAGGGCCGTTGCACGACCGATGCCACTGGTGGCTCCGGTTACAAAAGCGACCTGCGGTGTTGTGTTGATTTGTTGATTTTGCAAGAATAACCCTCCTTTTTTATGTTACATGCCGGGGCGGACGCTTTCGGGCAAATGCTGTTGAAACGCCCGCACACATTCCCGATAGTTACCGATTGCCGACGCTGGCCCCAGCACAATATCATGCTGAAAACTCCCCGCTGCACGTTCAATTAGCCACAGGTCAACGCCAAGGAAAGCTAAATCTGGCTCATCATCAAGATGGTCAAAGCGGGCCCGGCGTAACTCTGCAAGAAGCTGTTGATACCGTTTTTGGGGGATGCTGAAGGTTAAGCGTGCTGGCTTTTGCAAGCGTGCATAGACGACCGTTAGCGTGCAGTCGTCACGGTGATGGCCACGCACCAGCGTTGCGACACTATCCGCCTGACGCACTGCATCGTAATGAATGGTGACACGCACGGCCTCATTGACGGTGGGTTGTTGCGTCAGTCGCCGGAACTCAGTCAGCCCTAATTGCGCCGCAATATCGCGTAAGGGGTCAGCACGACGTGAAAAATCCATAATAGCCCTGCACATAATTGTTCAACTCATTTTTAACATAGATCATGCTTTTGTTGTACGATGGCCCAAAAGTTCCTTATAATTCTTCTAGGATCAAATCCGTAGCTTTGGAGGCTTAATTTTGGCGGAAGAGCAAAAACAACCTAACGGATCAACAGAAGACAATAACGACACATCATCAACCCAACCCGAAAACGCAGACGTAACCACCGACGCCGAAGAACAAGACCAACCATCGGAACCATCGACACCCATTGCAGAGCAAACCCCGCCCGGGCCACCCGCAACACCACCGCGTCCACTGCATGACAACGGCCCGCTGTGGTACACAGTTGCGCTCGTTGGTAGTGCGTTGGCGATGCTGATCTTTGGCTTTGCGGTCGGTACACTGTTAGAACGCAATGCCGCGAACGATGATCTCGATGATCGTGATAGCACCGTTGTTGCAGTGCAGGAAGAAGCAACGCTGGCTGTCGAAACGCTCGAAGCCGACACCGACCGCGCACGCGACGATGCAGCCGCGACACTTGTCATTGTACAGGAAACATCGACAGCCGCCGTGAGTGACCTTTCTGCACAGTCAGAAGAAGAACGCGCCGCTGCTGCTGAAACACTCAGCGCAGCCGGAACCCAATCAGCCGAAGACCTCGCAACGATTGAGGCCGGGCAGGTCGCGACACTGGATGTGGTCAATGCATCGGCAACTGCTGCAATTGGCGCTGTGACACAGGTCGCTGAAGACCGCGCCACGCAGACGAATGAAGCGGTGATGGCTGCCACGGAAACGGCCGCGATGTTCACTGCAACGCCGAGCAGCACGCCTACCGCCACCATCACCCCAACGCCAGCGACGCCTGAAGGTGTGGTGAATATCGTCGCTATTCCAGTTCGTTTGGGGCCAGGCACGGCCTACCCGCAAATTGATACCCTCACTCAGGACACGGATGTACGTATTCTCAGCGCCAGCGAGGACGGTTTGTGGCTTGGTGTTGAATATGAACGTGATGACGAGGAGCGCGAAGGCTTTGTTGAGGCAGAAGGCGTGCAACGCACGGGCGGTTCGTTGCAAGGTGTTCCGGTTGCCGCTGACTTCCCCACTTTGACGCCCACGCAAGCCCCGACGGAAACCGTTGTGCCCAGTGCTACCCCAACGCTGTTTGTGCCGTCCGTCACCCCAACCCCTGAAGACCCAATTGGTGCTGTTTCAGCGGTGCTGGCGACCGTCTACGCCGACCCCACAACAGATGCAGAAGTGCTTGGTGTACTGCCGCTAGATCAAACAGTCACCATTGTAGGCATCACTGCCGACGGTGAATGGCTTCAGGTTGAAGGCGCAGCACTGACCGGGTGGGTGCGTGGTGATACCTTGACCTTTACGGGTGGCAATCCTTCTGACGTTGAATTGATCGTGCCGCCGACAGTAGCCCCAACGCTAACTGCTACACCACCGCCAGAAATCACTGCCACGCCTGAACCTGATGAACCTGTCGCCGTCGCTGCCGGGCAATTTGTGGCGGTGCGCGAAGGACCGTCGGATGTATTCCCGGTGCTGGGGCTGGTTGCGGCTGACGAACCACTGAATATTGTGGCCGTCTCTGAGAATGGGTTGTGGTTCCAGGTCGAATTTGATGCGGCCGAAGATGGACTTGGCTGGGTATCGGCACAGGTTGTGAATGTCGCCGGGCCATTCAGGGACTTGCCAGTTGTCGAAGGGCCAGAACCGCCAGCTTCCGACGTGGACAGCACTACACCGGATACTGATACACCCCCTGATACGACAGATGCACCTGACACCACCGACGCTACGTCTGATGTGGCGAGTGGTGGGCCGTCGTCTGCGGGTAGCCCCACCGCGCTTGAGCCCTCTGCCTTGCCTGAAATCACCAACATTGACTATAACGCGCTGCCCGGTGTTGACGCCTATAGTTATGAATTGGCTGTCGCCATCAACGGCATTCGGGATGGCGCAGAATACGAAAGTTTCCTGACGTTGCGTTATGCGCAGGACAACGCTGGCAACGCCAGTGTCACGCTGGATGCGGCTGGCGGTTTTGAAGATGTGTTAACCACCAATGACCTCGCCACGTTCAGCCAGTTCTTACCCATCACGATTGGTCAAATTGATGGACAGAACTTCTTCTATGCTCCGGGAGATGAACTCTGCTTCGACCTCGGCACGGAGCTTGATGTCGGTGAGATTGAAGCCCTGTTTGCGAATCTCTTTGCTTCTGACGATTTCCTGTTCTTTGACGATTTGCCGGAAGATGTCGTCTACGGTGCGCTAGAAAACGATGGGTTGCTCGGCATTGGTGGCAACCAGTACCAGATTATCGGTGTGGATAACAACGGCGACGTACAGCCACTGCCCGGTGTGAAAGGCGACCTGTGGTGGACTGAAGGCGAATCCACGTTATATGGCTATCGACTTGGGCTGGAAATCAGTGACGACAACTTGTTCGACTTCCGCGACACACTCGAAAGCCTCGACCCCTCCTTTGCTGATACCACCAGTTTCAATGGTGATGTGACCGTCTACCTGCTGCCGCGTGCCATCAACGATGCCGCTGTTGAAGAATTGACGATCCCCGCCGCGTGTGACTATTTTGTGAATCCTGAATAGCGCATTCGGTAGAGTGACGCGGATACTAGACGAGCGGGCGGGTGCTGATCCTGTCCGCTCAATTGATATCATGGCAACATGTCTCTGCGTGAATGATAGTTGGGAAAAAACATCAGGATTTCATGAGGATTTGCACAGATTGTACAAAACGCCGTGTTTTTGAGTTGACGCAGTAGCTGCCTGGGCCTTACATTGCAGGTATTCTTGTAAATATCTGGCGTGTCATTAGATGCTGCGCTAGACTCTTAATATTCGAAAGATGACCCCCTTATAATGATAAACCCGCCCCTGATTGGACTCACCACTGTACGCAGCATCGGTAAAGATAATCGTATCCGCGATGGCCTTACGCAAGATTATGCTCAGGCCATTACGCAGTCAGGCGGGGTGCCAGTACTAATCCCGCTGAGTACACTTGAAGTTAATGATGAAGGGCGATTGTTGCGGTCGTTGTTTGCTCGGCTTGACGGTATTGTGCTGCCCGGTGGCGGTGACGTTCACCCCTCGCACTATGGATGCTACATTGACGATACCATCCGGGGTGTATCCGAAATCCGTGATGCGGTTGAACTCCGGCTCGCGCGCTGGGCATTTGAGGAAAATGTGCCGCTGCTTGGTATTTGCCGTGGGCATCAGGTGCTTAATATCGCGCTGGGGGGGTCGCTACACAATGATATTCTAACGTTGCAAGGCAGCAGCGCCACCCTCCGCCACGACGCTGACCACGAACGCGAGCGCGACAAGCTCATGCACACGGTCACGGTTGCGCCAGAATCGCGGCTGGCACACGCCATGCAAAGCGTGCATGTTGAAGTCAATAGCCTGCATCATCAGGCGATAAACCGCTTAGCCGAACCTCTTGTGCAAACGGCCGCTGCTGACGATGGCATTGTTGAGGGCGTAGAAGTGCCACAGCATCGCTTTATGGTTGGGGTTCAGTGGCACCCGGAAGCCATCGCGACGCACACCCCCATGCAGCACCTTTTCCGCACGTTTGTAGAGGCGTGTGGGCAGCCGGCGGTTGCAGGCTAGCATTCGACAGGTTGCGCTACCCTCATAAATTCACAAATATTGTTGGCAATTCCCGAAGTCTGTTCTGCCTGCCTACGTTAGCGTTTGGCGTCGTTCAGGTAGTGACTGGCATGGATTGTGGTATACTCAGCAGCTACCATTGCTGACAACCAACAGACTTTAAGTGAGGAGCATGTCGTTTGTCTTCTGAACATTCTGTAACCCCGCAAAGCGAGGATTTTTCCGCCTGGTATAACGATATTGTGGTCAAAGCCGAACTGGTTGATAACCCTGAACGGACGCCAGTGCGCGGCTGTATGATCATCAAGCCCTATGGGTATGAACTGTGGGAAGCGATTAAACATAACCTCGACACACGCTTTAAGGCGACCGGACACGTCAACGCCTATTTTCCGGTTTTCATCCCGATGAGTTTTCTGCAAAAAGAAGCGGATCATGTTGAAGGCTTCGCCCCAGAACTGGCGGTTGTGACCCACGGTGGCGGCAAAGAACTCGAAGAGCCCTATGTCGTCCGCCCCACCAGCGAAACCATTATTGGTGATGCGATGTCGCGGTGGGTGCAATCGTATCGTGATCTACCGCTGCTGCTGAACCAATGGGCCAATGTCGTCCGTTGGGAAAAGCGCACCCGGCCGTTTCTGCGCACATCGGAGTTTCTGTGGCAAGAAGGGCACACCGCGCACGCCACCTATGAAGACGCGCAGGCTGAAACCATGCAGATGCTCGACATCTACGCCGAAGTGGCCATCAACGAAGCTGCCATCCCGGTTATTAAAGGGCAAAAGAGCGACCAGGAAAGGTTCGCCGGGGCGCTGGCGAGCTATACCATTGAAGCTATGATGCGCGATGGCAAGGCCTTGCAGTCTGGTACCAGCCACAACCTCGGTCAAAACTTCGCCAGAGCCTTCGACATCGACTTCACCGATGAAGATAACGTGCTACAACATTGCTGGACAACGTCGTGGGGCGTCAGCACCCGTATGGTCGGTGCAGTGATTATGACGCATGGCGACGACAAGGGTCTACGCTTGCCCCCGCGCCTGGCCCCAATACAGGTGGTGCTTGTTCCCATCTATCGTGATGAAGAGTCGAAAGCGAACGTTCTGCCGATTGTTGATAAACTGGAAGCAGAATTACGGGCCGCTGGCATTCGTCTGCACGTTGACCGCCGCGAGAACCTCTCCCCGGGCTTTAAATACAACGACTGGGAAATGCGGGGTGTGCCTTTGCGCATTGAAGTTGGACCCAAAGACGTCGAAAAAGGTTCAGCGGCGTTGGCGCGGCGTGACATCCCCGGGCGCGATGGTAAGCAGTTTGTAGATCAGGCGGCTGTGGTTGCGACTGCACAACAACTGCTGGACGAGATTCAGGCCAATTTGCTGCGTGAGGCGACGGAGTTTCGTGATGCGCGGCTGCATGAAGTTGTTGGGGACTACGACCGTTTTCAGGAGATCGTCAAAGGCGGAGAGTGGGCGCTGACGTGGTTTTCTGGCACGGCTGAAGCAGAAGCCAAAATCAAAGAAGATACCCAGGCTGTAAGCCGCTGTTTCCCGCTAGAGCAACCTTACCCCGGGCAAACTGGCCCCTGCATTGTCACGGGCGAAGAATGTGATCGTATGGCGTATATTGCTAAGGCGTATTGAGTTCTGTTTTTGGAGAGAGACGCTCTGCTGGATGTCCCTACGATGACCATAAATTGTAAGGGCATCCAACGGGGCGCTCGTTGCGCTATTCTTCTTCAATCAACTCATCTTTGTAGCCATACTTGTCTGCCACACGGCTGACGGTGTGGTGGGTGCGGAACAGGCTGTACAGGCTATCCTGACCGGGGACGGGGTTCAGGATGTTCTCAAGTTCCATCATCGAAATCCATGTCGAAATCATATCGCGTCCATCGGGCAGCATTTCTGCAATGTTTTCATCTGAAATTGGCGTGCGAGCGTGATAGAGTTCCAGCAACACCCGCACAAACTCATCTCGTTCCCCGAGATAATCACTTACAACGGGTGAACTATCAACCAGCGAAATACCCTTGGTCCGATACACACTCTGCGGATTTTCGTATTCGTCAATGCGCACGGCTCCACGATCAACGAGGACTTCGATCGCGAGTTGAAAAGTCGTACCAGAATCGAAAGGGCGCAGCCGTTTATGCAAACTACCAAGCGGACACCACGCAAAGCCCCTGAAACTGGTGAATTGTTCGACGCTGATCACGATGCGCCGCATCATTTCCTCGACATGCTCCTCGCTGGGGGTGTCGTCTTCAAGGCTGGTAAGCATTTCAATGGCGGGTTCTTCGTTTGGGTCGGGGAGATGAATAACGGGCACAAGGTCTTCTGGGTTGTTGGGGTGCGGCACCAGCTCACGGATGAGCAACCCTTCACGCACCAGCGCGTCAATCCATTCTGAACGCCAATTGTCATCAATGTTGATGCCCGGGCCGGTGAGGTCAGCGTCCATAGCTAAGCCCTTGAGCAAGAACCCGTAATTAACGTAATCCCAGTTGCGCACCTCAAGCGTATTTGCAACGCGGTGCATGATCCTGTCGCGGATAATGCGCGTGGTTTGTGTGATGGGGTGGCGGTCGCTGAGATTGACGTTGCCATCAATTGAAATCGCCACCAGCCCCAGCCCTTCTGCCTGATCGAGCAGTTCTTCGGCGCGGGCCGGGCTCGTCACGGCGTGAACTTCTATCAAGTGATCGGTTAGATCATCAAGTTTCAATGGGGAGCGAGGGTGCTTGGCCCGCAGAATATCGCATTGAAGCACGACACTTGACCACTGTGAAGGACGGAAAGCCAACGGTTCACCCTCATCATCGACCATATGATCCTGATACATAGATTCAAGGTCAGTGTGGCGCTGGAAGGATGCGAAATCATCAATATATTCGAGCAGGATAGAGGGGTTGTTTTCTAAAATGCGGCTGGTGCTACCATGAATACCCCAGACGATGACATCTTTGTTACGCGCCCGCAGCGCACCGAACACGTCATTAAAGTCACGGTCACCGCTGGCAACGATGAAAACTTCTGGCGCACTTGGGCCGGTGCTGGCGGCCAGAACATCCTTAGCGATCCGCATATCGGCACTGTTCTTGCCCGGCAGATTGAACACCGGGTCAATATTCGCCAATGCAAGACGACTGGGCGCTTCGTCCGAAATTTCACGGCCCTGCGCGTCAACCAGTGGTGGCAGGCTGCCACGCTGGCCCCATGGGGCATAAGCCGCCATCTTCGTCACCTGACCGTGGGCGCGAGCCTGACGTAGCACGACCTCAATAAAATGATCCAGGTCGATAATGTACCCTTGTTCGTTAAGCCCGATGGTGATGTTTTCAAAGTCGATATAGAGGTGTGTGGTTTTGGTGGGGCGTCCAAGCACCACATCAAAGGGTTGAAAAATGACGCCTTCGATGTCAAAAATGCCATCACCCCAGATGCGCACACGCCCGGTTTCTGAGAAACTGATGCGTTGCATAAGGGTGGTGAAACTTTGTTGCTGTGTGACAAGGATTAGCTCATCAACCAGGGCTTCGGTGGCCGAAAAGTAGTTAATGTCCAGTGCATCTGCAACAAAAGCGCGTTCAGGCACATTAAACGGCTCATAACCATTGGTTACAAAAACCTGCTGAACGTTAGCATTGGTGCGTCCCGGGCGTGGGCGTTGACGTGCCCAGTCTGCCACAGCGATTGCAGTCAGATCATTTGCGTTGGTGAGCCCAGCGGCAAGCGTTGCACCATTGCGAATAGCAGTCGCGACCTCGTGCAGGTCTGGCAAATTGGTGCTATCTTCCAGGCTATCCAGTAAATCTTCAACATCAACAATTAAGTATGCATTCATAATGATAGACAACTTTTTGAGAAGGTCTCATAAACTATAGACAAGGTTAATATAGTCAATTTTGAGTTAACTATAACTTAAAACTGTGGCAGTCGCAAGTGCACGGGGAGCAACGCGAGGGTGGGGAAAATAAAAACCCCTGCCGTTGTAACGTTGTGGTTCATGACAGGGGATTTCGCTTCAATTAGTCAATAGGTTCTTTGAAAATCACATAGCGAGCCATATCATCGCCTTTAGCAATACATGTCGCCATATCGACTTTGAATTCATGACCACCTGAAACCCACCGCAGCCCTTCTTGCAACAAGCCTTGCCCCGCATAACATACCGGGCGGTCAGCCTTGCGTTGCCAGCACATCGGGCACCGTTCAATGGTGTAGATGAACTTATCTTCTTCTTCATGAACCTTAGAAACCTGGTCAGAAAATTGTGTAAAGATGTTTGCCATTGCTGGCAACCCAATTTTCAATTTTTGCTGTAAGGGCAACACTTTAAACGCCAGGTCACCGACACCAGCGAGTGCGCCGAAACCTTTGAGTGCTTCTGCAAAGGTCGCACGGCCAGCACGCAATGCCAACCCGCGCCCGCCGCGTGGCCCGTACATGGTTTCGAGCGCAACTTGCAGGGCAGTAACATAGGCAAAGTCAAACTCTTTTTCCAGGTCGTCGCCCGGGTAATTGCCCTTCAGGTGTTCAAGGTCAGCCAGGCGCAGAATCGCATTCACACCGTTCTGCCCCATGATTTCTTCCATTGACATCAGGAAAATGCGCGCGAACTTGTTCGGGTAGTAGTAACCGCTTGTTTCCGGTGGCATTCTGCCTCTGCTCCTTCGATTCCGGTAAGGTGGTTCGGCATCAGCGCAAATGATCTTCAACGTCGTTTAAGTCGTTTGACCGATGTTCCCAGCCACGTCCAGTATAATTCAAGATTTTATGCTTGTCACGAAGCAATGCTGTGCATCAAGTCGACCGCTTATAAGCATAGCAAGAACACTGAGCAATTGCAAAATGCGTGCTAGGTAGTACACAGCGACCGAAGTATAATGCAAGACGTCTCTGCAAGCAAGCAAATGAGCGGTGTTTAACTTATGCAAGCTACCCCCGAGCAATATGATGCCATTTACATTCATGATAAAAACTTAATTGTCACCGCAGGTGCCGGGACAGGTAAAACCCGGGTGCTTGTCGAACGCTTCACGACGTTGCTGGACGCCAACCGCGGCTGGCGCTTGCCGATGATTGTGGCCATTACGTTTACCGAAAAAGCCGCCCGTGAAATGCGCGACCGTGTGCGTACGAACATCATCCAGCGTACTCAGCACGCGGCTAGCACCGAGGACCGCGCTTTCTGGCAACAGCAACAGACCTTGCTGGATGCAGCTCGAATTAGCACCATTCACCGTTTATGTACTCAGATTTTACGCGCCAACCCGGTTGAGGCGCAACTTGACCCCGGGTTCACCGTCCTGGATGAAGTCGATGCGCAGTTGTTGAAAAATGAGGCGGTTGAAGCGTCGATTGCTGCATTGCTTGATGACCAACAGCCAGCGATTGTGGCGTTGCTGAGCGTTTACGAAGTACGAACTTTACAGGCGGTGTTGGCAGAGTATGCTGCTCGTAGCGCGGCCAAGTCGCTGTTGGCGACATTAGAAAACCAGATGGCTGACGACCTCCTTGCAAAATGGCAGGCAGCATGGTCTGCCCAGAGCCAGCAGCAGGCGCAAGCCTTGCAGGAAAACCCAACACTCCATGCAGCCCTTGGATGGATCGAAATTGTTGACGGTCCCCATTTACAGGGCGATAAGCGCCGTGATGTGTGGGGCGCCGTGCTACAACACACACACAAGCTATTGCACAGCGACGACCCGGCGAGTGTTCGAGAAGCGGCCGAAGCTATGGTGAAGGTGATCAATCTGCGGGGCGGGCGCGAGGCAGTTTGGGGCGAACACTGGGCCGAGTCGAAAGCGCAACTAGAAGCGATTCGCGACACCCTTAACGCTTTTTTGAGCCAGATGCTACCGCCACCGGGGGCCATCAGTGAACAGGGCGCGGAACTGCTGCTGGCGTGGCGAGACGTGATCGCAGTGGTGCATCGACACTATGAAACCCTTAAAGATGAGCAGAACACGCTCGACTTCGACGATCTTGAAGAACGCACGGCCGACTTGCTCGAAGCCTTTCCACACGTCGCAGCCCGCTATGCTGACCCTGACACGGGTGAATTCAAGCACATTATGGTCGATGAATTCCAGGACACCAACGACAATCAGCGGCGCATTGTCTATGCGCTGGCCGGCATTGACCCATACACAGGCACTGCCACGCCCGGACGCTTGTTTGTGGTTGGTGACCCCAAACAGAGCATTTACGCTTTCCGAGGTGCAGATGTCAGTGTGTTTGACCGGGTGCAGCGCGAAATCCTGGCGACAGGGGGGCAGAGCCTTGCGCTGACGAAATCTTTTCGGAGTCATCCGTATCTGGTAGGGATGTTTAATGACGTCTTTCGACACATACTCCAACGCCAAGACGATGCCCCAATGGGTGCCTATAGTGTTGGCTACGCATCCATGTCTGCAAACCGGCCGCCCGAACTCCAGCACGAAACGCCGTTAGCGCTACATATCCTTACGAAGCCGGATAAGGACGATCCTGACTATAAAAAGATCAACGCCGATGTGATACGTGCCTACGAAGCGCAACAGATTGCCACGTTTATTGAACAACAGGTGGCGTCTGGCACAGCAAATTATGGTGATATTGCACTGCTGTTCCAGTCCATGACCCACGTTGGTGTCTATGAAGACAGCTTGCAGGCGGCAGGTATTCCTTATGTTACAGTAGCCGGGCGTGGCTACTTTGATCGACAAGAAGTCTGGGACATTATGAAACTACTGGCGGTGTTGCATCGGCCAGCGGACAATCTCGCGCTGGCAACGGTGCTGCGTTCCCCGATGTTTGGCCTCAGTGATGACGCGCTGTTTGCCCTGCGGCTCCGTAAACGCGACGACAAGCTACTCCCATTGTGGGAGGCATTGATGGCAACCGACCTCGATGACACCTGGCCGCCCATCGAAACAGAAGAAGACCGCGCCAGTATTGCTTTTGCGCAGGCGGTGTTGCCAGAGCTGCACCAACTTGCCGGCCGGGTGACTATTGCGGAGCTATTGCAGGCAGCGCTTGAAGAAACTGGCTTTGAGGCAGTGCTGGTTGGTTTGCCAAACGGTGAGCGGCGGCGGGCGAATGTCCGTAAATTACTGAGTGTGGCGCGTGACAGTGAACAGATTAGCCTGTCGGACTTTACGTTGCGGTTGCGTAATCTGGTTGCTGTCGAAGCACGGGAAGGCGAAGCGACGCTTGAAACCGAAAACGTCGTGCAATTGATGACGGTTCATAAAAGCAAAGGCCTCGAATTTCCGATTGTGATCGTCCCTCAGTCTGCCCGCACACGCAACGCGACCAAGCCGACGCTGTTTGTTGACCCACAACTGGGCTCGGTTTGCAAAATTCTACAGCCAGACGGCGAGACACTCGAACCGACGCCCTACCAGCTTGCCATGAACAACACAACTGCACGCGACGACTACGAAAGACGACGTCTGCTATATGTTGCGATGACGCGCGCTGAAGATACGCTGCTGCTGACTGGCGAAGATAAACCGGGCAAAGGCTGGCTGGGGCAGCTTCGTGCGGCACTTACAACGGAGCATTACCCCTTTGAAGATACGCTAATTCCCGGACAGACTGTTGCACGCTACGAATGGGGCAATGCGGCACTTATTTGCACTGAAGTCGCTGCGCAGTTGCCTGATTCAGCGACGGTGGGCACAGACACTACCACCGCATTAACAGAAACGCCCATCTATGCGGATGATGTTATACCCAGCCCGCCGCCGCTACTGGGCACACCTCGCATCGACATCCCCGGCGAACGGCTCCACGTTCCGGCGACGGATTTAGAGCGCTTCGGCCGCATCCGCTTTGAAAACCCTGAAGCCGACGCCCGCCAGGAATTCCGCCTGCGTGTGTTGAGTAACTTGCCGGGCCCGGTGATGCCGCTCTCACCTGCGGAAACCCGTCAACGCCGCGTTTACACCGTACAGGGCAACACGCTCCACCATGCCCTACAGCTTGATATATTGCCGCGCAAGCATGACAAACAGACGGTATACGATGTGTTGGCTGCTTACGTGTGGGAGCAGGGTATTGGTGATGAACGGACCCGTAATCGCATTGTGAAAAATGCCATCACCACCCTCCATCGCTATGAAAACAGCACGCTGGCGGCACAACTTGACGCGGCTGATCAGGTACACCGCGAAATCGCTTTTGTGTTGGAGTTTGGCCGCTATGTGATTCACGGCATTATTGATCTGCTGTTTTACGCGAAGGGTCAATGGCATGTCATTGATTACAAATCAGGCCGACCTGCAAAAGACATGTCGCTGAACAACTACGCTGAACGCTATGTCTATCAGATGGGAGCCTATGCGCTGGCAATTGAAGCCCAAACTGGCGAAGTTCCGAGTGTGGCGATCTATTTTTTGCACAATAACCGTCTGGTGCCGATTGCCGAAGACCGTTGGCGGGCGGCCATGGATACCCTTGACGCCGAGCTTGAAGAAGCCCTGAACGAAACGTAGTTCAGGTGACGGGTAGCATAGTGGGACGCTGCCAGCGCAGGCGCAACATGGCGTCCTGTTGACTGCGTACGGCGAAGGTGTTGGCGATCTTGGAGACAGGGCCACTGGCTGTCGGTGCAAGAATCCACGCGATTTCGTCGTTAATGGTCAATAGCGGTACCTGGTCCCGGTAGTAGACGGGCACCTTGGCATTCACAAACACATCCGAGAGCTTTTGCGACTTCCCGCCCATCCCCAATGGACAAAAGCGGTCGCCGTGTTCCCACGTACGCAGTGCCAGTGTTGCGTCTTCTGGAATGGCCAGCGTGACTTCGAGCGGGGTGGGTGGCCGTAAATCCGTGGAACGTCCCTCAATCACCCAATACATAATAAGTTCCAGTTTGCCGAGTTTGAACGGTGCCTGTTCATCATCCAGTGTGAGTACCCGGTGTTGACCTGTGGCGAGTGCTGGTAGGTTTGCGGGATAAACAGGTGCCCCCCCATAGCCAATGATGACTTCATCGTAACCGACCTGGAGCCTAATATCATCGTATAACGACTGGCTGGTGCTGGTGCGCCCGGTGAGGATCAACGTGCGGGCAGATTCGACCAGATCAAAAGCGATGTCCTGCGCACCCGGCCACAGTTCCATGATAATTTTACGGATTAAACGTCGTTGAAGCGCAATTGGTTGTTCGCCAAACGCGGTTCTGTCTACAAAAACGGCTTCGCCGGGTTCGTCGTTAGCGTCAATGGGTTGGGTTTCAGTCCATTCCAGCACCACGGCCGCTACCTGTTCAACGCTGGTGGTCAACACCTGTAAATCATGGCTGACGGTATCGGCGAGGCGTGCTAATGCGGTGTCCATGTTGGCGTTGTAGTCACGCAGTTGTGGTAGCAGTTCGTGGCGGATAGCGTTACGAAGCCGCGTGGTGTCTTGATTGCTGATGTCGTCGCGATAGTTCAGTTCGTGCGCCTGCACGTACGCCAGAATATGATGCTGCGGCGTATGGAGTAGCGGCCGAATCAACGTGATGTCGTCTGGCAAGAAGTCGTCGTGATCGTCGGGTATGACTGTTTCCCAGTCGGGCAAGAGGTGCGCCTCTGTGAGTGGGGTTTGCAACGCCATGCCGCTCAGGCCATCTAGCCCACTCCCGCGTATGATGTTCATCAGAATGGTTTCGGCCTGATCCTGTTGATGATGGGCCAGCGCAATGTAATCTGCGTCTTGTTCCAGTGCGACCCCAAGCAGGAATGTATAGCGCGCCAGTCGTGCTGCTGCTTCAACACCCAGTCCATGTTCATCCATAATGATTGGTACGTTAATCGTCGTGCGCGTACAACCTAGACCCCAACTGCCCGCAAGCGTTGCCACGAAATCCGCATCGGCCGCACCTGTTTCTCCGCGCAAACCGTGGTCCAGCGTTGCAACGTGGATTGTGCAGCCAAGTGTATCTTGCAGGGTGTGTAGGACATGCAAGAGCGCGACGGAATCTGCACCGCCAGAAACAGCAACCACAACACGACTTTCTGGCGAGATCAGTTCGTGAGTTACACATAAGGTGCGGCATTGTTCAAGGAGGGTTTCTTGTGGCGCTGAAGACATAAGCATCGGCTCGTTTCACAGGCTGAGCAGGACAGGTATCAGATTGGTTTTTAATTTTAGATGACCCCCAAAGATGTGCAAGCACTTTATGTTAGAATGGGGCGCAGTTTGGAGCAGAGAGAAAGCAATTATTGTCATGCAAGCTGAGATTTCACCTTTTGACACCACCCCACGCCATATCCCCGTGGATGTTGAGCATCTCGGCATCCGTTTGTTAATCCCGTTTCTGGCTATCGTTGGGCTTGGTGCTGGCTTTGTACTCGGTCGCATTGTGGCCGTTTCAATTGATGAGTCGCTTGGCACGCTGTGTTTTTCAGTTGGGTTTGCTGTGGTCGGAATGGCGTTGATGCTTCAACTGGGTGAACGGGTGATTAAACCGCGCTGGTCGAGCGGCCGCCACCTCACTGTCAGCACCGAGTCCCTGACATTGCATGACACGCGCGGCGGCAAACAGCAAGAAACGGCGATCCGCTGGGCTGATGAACTGACGAGCTTTCCCTACTATTGGGTAGTTGGAACAGGAAAGTCCCGTGTGCGTAAAGGCTGGTATTGTGTTGCTGTGCAGATGCGCCAGGGCGATGATGAGGTTCTTTTGTATACCTTTCTCTCACCAGAAAATGCGGCTACCTTACCGGAGTTCGACGAGCGTTTTGTGAAGTTGCTACCACGCAAAGAACGCGAAGAACTCCAGAAAGCAGACCCTCGCGAAGCCGCCCGCCAGGAACGCTATCGCAAAATTGAAGGCCAGCGTTTTTTTGACGGTGCCGAGCTACAAGCCGAAGATTTCCACGCTGTGATGCCGCTCATCGCCACGCATAGCACCCCCGCCGGCCGCAAATGACCGGCAGGTGTGGTGGCCATGCCCTGAACGCGAGGGCTGTTAGTCGTCCAGGAAATCGCTGATCGGAATCGGCGTTGAAGTGATACCCTGCGCGAGGAAGGGGTCGGTCGGCACGATAAAGTTCTCGCTGCGCATCATCGGCGAGACATCTTGCGGTAGCGGATCGGTGGGCACAAAGTCGCGCCAGAGTTCGTCGGTTGTGACGAGTTCCGGGTCGTCAACCTGCGCATTGATCCAGTCTACGTAGAAATCTTCTTCAATCTGCGCGATGTCGGCCGGTTCCAGAATGTCAAGTTCTTCTTCCAACACAACTGCCACATACCAGCCCTCTGTGATGGGGAAGGGCCCTACAACGTCGCCAATTTCAGCGTCGAAGATGGCGTCGATAACGGTTTCAGGGAACCCTTCTGTACCACGTGTTACGCGACGGTTGTCTTCACTTTGACCAAGGACGCCGAAACGCCGTTCGAGCGAGGTCAAGGTTGCGCCACCGTCGAGCAGTTCAATGGCTTCAAGCGCGTCTTCCTGACTATTGAGCGTAATGTCCTGAACGGTGATGGCGGTGGGCAGTTCCCCAACCTGATAGTCTTCAATCGGGGCTTGATCGCCGATGATCTCCGCCAGTTGTTCGTAAAAGGTCAACCCGCGCATGATTTCGAGGAACTGGCCTTCACTCATACCCGTATAGAGTTCCATATCAGCGATAAATATATCATAGGCTTCGTCCCAACCAGCGGGGCGCACACCATTGGGTCCCAACTGCACGCCGATCCGAGCCGCAATACGACCATCGTAGAAGGTCTGGATGATTTCGAGGTCACGGCGGGCGGCCTCTTGCAAGACAACCTGTTCAATCAGGATCACGTTCATCACCTGTGCGCCGAAGGATTCCGGGTCTTCATTGATCGTACGCAGCAGGGCGACTGTGTTCGAGTTTTCTGGCAAAGTGAGGTCCAGAATACGGGTGCCGATGGTGTCAATATTGCGTGCTAACCCGTACAGCGGCAGCCAGCGCTCATAACGGACCCGTGCCTGATACTCGGCCAGCGTGATCTCACGGTCACCAATGGTGGCCACCACAGCATCAGGGTCGGATTCTGGAAAAGGGGTAGCCGTTTGATAAGGCGTTGAGGTTAGCGTGGGCGTTGGGCTCGGGCCGGCCGTCGGTGGGGCATCGGTCAGCGCGATATTAGTCTGGGCGGCTTGCGTCGTTGGGCGAGTGTTACTCTGAATTTCTGGTTCTGGCCGAGCATCGCACGCGACCAGAATACCCAGCATGATGACGGTCAATGTTGCAAACACTGACCACGTTTTAAATCGACTCGTCATAAGGTTATTTTTTCCCTAAATCAAGAACATACGATTCCCGAAAAGCAAAGCGATATTCTACAGACGGACTCAGCGCGGTTCAAGGAAGTATTGCGTATTGCTGCCTTCTGCGACCCAGCCACGCTGACCATCGCTCATGGTGACTGGCCACCACAAATACCCATCTGTGCAAATCGGATTGCCTGTTATGCTTACGCTGTCACCGGTGCCAATGTTCATTACCACACTACCGGCCAGCCCGGCGGTGTCGCGTACACGAATCGTATTCCCGATCACGACTTCGGCGGTGTCACCATTGCTCAGGCGTGGCAGTACCGTCCCCGGGCATATAATCGGGGTCAGGGTAGGGGCAATGGTTGGCGTTTGTGAGGGGGCAGCCGTTGGCGCGGGGAGGTCGGTCGGGTTGCCGTTACCGTTTACCTGTGCTGGCGCAGCACCCCCCGCATTATCGACCGCATCGCCAAAAGCACCCGGTGCAGCATTCTGTGTGGTTGTATCGGGGGCAGATGTGTTGGCAGGATTTGGCGGCAGTGTATTGGTGGCGAGCGGTGGCGTGGTTGTGCGGTTCTGTTCTGTTGACGTTTGACCTGACCCACTGAAAGATGGTGTTATTCCAGTTGCAGAGGGGGCAGGGGTGGTCGCTACGTTGTTTGCTGTGCCTGATGTCGCGGCGCTGGTGGCGGTGTTGGGCAGGGTGGCCATTGGCGAATCCGACTGCGCAACGGTGTCGTCGGCGGGTGTGTCTTCTTCGGCTGTCAAAAACAGTGCAGCGCCACCCAGTACCAGCCCACATAGCAACAGTATGCCGACTGTGCCTGTGAACCATAGCCAGAGCGGGATGTAGTGCCGTGCTTGCTGGAACTGTTCGTAATTATAACCTGCGCCCGTGCCAACTTCTGGCTGCGACTGCGGGCGTTTTTGTTCAATGGTGGGTTCGGCCAGTGGCTGCTGGTTGGTTTGTTCCACGGCGGTATGTGGCAAGCGCTTGCAACGCCAGCAAGGGATGCTGTCAAGCATACCTTCGCGGTTTGCGCCACAATGGGGACAAAGTTGGTATGGCATATGCAGTGCATACTCCAGAATAGGTGTTGCGGGACAGAAACTTCCCCTATCTTAGCGTGTCTTTGCACATGGCCAAGCAACTTTTCCCCGTTGATTTAGCAACTATGGCATGATGCTCGCCTTCCGGCGCGATGGTGCTAGGCTTTTGGCCCAATCACCGGCCCACCTAACACAATGGTCGGCTGGTCATAGGGTGTCAGCCAGCGTTGCCAGGCGGTGCTGCTGTAAAAGCCGAAATTTCCGGTTGGTGGGTGGTCTTCCAGAATTTTGTCGCGCTGCACTTCGGGCAGATACAACATCGGGTTGACGATGTGAATGCCCTTGCGGATCTCCAGGTGCATGTGTTGTGCGTTACGATCCATGAATCCAACAATCGTGTCTGGCCGGATAGCTGACCCGATGGGCTGTGCGATGGGACGGGCGACATGTCCATAGATAATGGTGTAGTTCCCGACTTTGACATCAACACGGTTGGGACGGAACGCCCGCTGATTGCCACTATACTGCAACGTGCCATGCACCCCTGCAAAAATGGGTACTTCGACATCGCCGCGGTGCCCATAGTCCAGCCCACCGTGCAAGCCCTGGCTGTAATTGTCGTAACCGTGGTCGGCCCGGCTGCCGTTGATGAAGGCGTAGACGGTGTTGCCGTAATAATAGAACCACTGCAAGGCATCGAGGTCAACCGGTGAGCGCTCGAAGATGAAGTCTGGCGGCGGCAGGTCGGCGTCGAGGTCAATCAGGTAGATTTCGCCCTCGTCAACAGTTTTTTCCGCAGACCAGCCAGCCCGATGTTCCCACCACACAAAGCCAGCCGCTTCAGTACGGGAGTCTTCTAAAACTTCAATCTGGTCACCACGGTTAAGTTGTGCGGAAGGTATCAGGGTGCGGGCGTCAACTTCGGGATCGCTACGCACGTTGAGCGCCAGCGTCGCGACCATGAAAGTACGGGTTTCGGCATTTTCAAATTCGTCTTCGGGGATGTTCTCAGGGTCAATTCGTGCGATGGCTTCATGATGCTCGGGAATTTCTGAGCCAATGCGGAAATAGCTAATGCCAGCCGCACCAAGCTGAAATGAATAGATACCGCTGTTGTAGACATGGTGGGCTGGTGGGTCTGTCTCGGAGGCAGGGTCTGCGTACGTTTGCAGCATGGGCACAATCGGCTTGCCCCACTGCCGACAAACACGGAAGGCTTCTTCCAGGTAAGTTTCGGGGGGGCGTGTGCCGCTGCTGAAGTGCCAGTGATAGACCATCGGGTGCAGGCTATCGACATGGGGCAGCCATTCGTCAATGTGGATAGTGCGCGGGTGTGAACCGCGTGCGTCAAAGTTGAGCGCAATATGCATGCCATGTGGGGAAGCGTTGCGGATACGATTGATCAGGCTGCGTGCATCGGCGGCGCTGCGTCCCCCAAAGTAGGCTGGCCCGGCTTCAACGTCGAGGATCAGTGCCCGGACACCGGGGGCGCGTGCTGCTTCGACGGTTACGCGTGCTTCCTGGGCAATATCATCACCGCGCACCACCGTCCAGATATAAGTTTGCAAGCCATTGCGTGCCAGTTCACGTGCCCAACGGCCGACATCCTCAGGTCCATTGATGGCCATCGCGTCGTTGCTATCAGTAGCGCCTTGCCAGAATTGCCCGTTACTGGTTTTGATAGCAACACCGCTGACGTTGGGCGTGCGCCGTTTGATGTTGCGGATGAAGTCGGTTCTGTTGTCTTCTGGAACTTTATCACCCTTCCAGTGAACCCAGAAAATTTTGTCTTCAAACACCATTTTCTACAGTTTCCTATTATCTATTTGGGCATTTTGTACCCCGTAGTATGCTTGATTTATTATCCAATGACAATTTTTCCGCAGCCAAAATAAGAAAGTGATTTCTCATGACTACCGCCCAACGTTTACAAGACTTTCAGCAGTTGATTGCACCCCACGCTGACTTAACATTTCTCCCGATTTCCGCTGATTTGCAATATCTGACCGGGGTACCGCGTGATGTGCCCAATTTCGGCCGTGTGATGCACCCCGGTGCCTGGCTTGAGGGGGCGTGGATTGTACCTGACCACGAGCCGGTGCTGCCGTTACCACGAATGACGGTGGAGTTCGGTGGGTTGCACGATGCCGAGGGAATGCAGGTACGTGTGCTGGGTGATTGGGATGACCCGGCTGCTATGGTGCGCGACATTCTCAACGGCTTCAATCTTCCGGCGAAACCGCGTGTGGCTATCAGCGACAGCACCACGGGCGAAACGATTGCGGCGCTGCATGCCCTGCTGCCTGATGCGACATTCATCTCAGCCACGACAATTCTACGTGAAATGAGGGTGATTAAGTCTGAAGAAGAAATCGAAATGATGCGCAAAGCAGGCCAAATCACGGAGGCGGCTTTTGCTGATGTCGTTAAACAGCTCAAGCATGGCATGACCGAACTTGACATCATCAGCGAAATCAATCACCAACTACGTCGACATGGTGGGCTGGGGCCCTCCTTCGCCACGACGCTCTATAATTCAGGGCCAAACCATCCGCTGAAATTTGGCGAACGGCAAGCGACCTGGCCCCGCGTACTGACACCGCCCGTTTCGATCTTATTCGATTTCGGTGCAATCTATGACGGATATTGCTACGACTTCGGGCGTACGGTGGCCTTTGGTCAGCCCACTGACGAACAGGTGCGCGTACATGAGTTGGTCATGCAGTCACAGGCGGCCGGCATTGCAGCTTTGAAAGTTGGAAACACATGTGAGCAAGCAGACGCCGCAGCGCGTGCAGTAATTGAGCAGGGCGGTTATGGCGACGAGTTCCGGCATCGCCTGGGGCACGCGATTGGGATGGATGTTCACGAACCGCCATTTTTGACAGCCGGCGACACTACACCACTCCGTGAGGGGATGTTGTTCACGGTCGAACCAAGCATCACGCAATTCACCTCGTTTTCGGCGCGTGTGGAGGATGTCGTGGTGGTACGGCCAGCGGGAGGCGAGGCGCTAACGACCGGGTATCAATCGCTGCTTGTGGTAGATTAACGGGCGGTTGCAATTGACGCTACAGTGCATCCACCGTAGACTACAATAAAGCAAATAAACATTCAAAAAAAGGCAACTGACCCGCAATGAATCGCCTACAACATGAGACAAGTCCCTACCTGCTGCAACACGCCGATAACCCTGTGGACTGGTACGCCTGGGGGCAGGACGCATTTGCAGCCGCGAAGACCCAGAACAAGCCCATCCTGCTGAGTATTGGCTATTCGGCGTGCCACTGGTGCCACGTGATGGCGCATGAGAGCTTCGAAGACGACGCTACCGCTGCAATCATGAACGACCTGTTTATTAATATCAAAGTGGACCGCGAAGAACGCCCTGATGTAGATGACATATATATGCAGGCAACGTTGGCTTTCACCCGGGGACATGGAGGGTGGCCGATGACGGTCTTTTTGACCCCGGACGGCCGTCCTTTCCATGCCGGAACATATTTCCCGCCAGAACCACGTTACATGAATGGCCGCCTCGCCATGCCGAGCTTCAAACAGGTGATGCGAGCCGTTGATGATTTCTACCGAAATCGCCCAGACGAGCTTGAAGACATGGCGAATAGTGTTGCACAGGCTCTGCGTGAAGGAGGTGGTTTGCCCGGGACGGGTGACGAGGTGACTGAACTGAACCAGCAAATTCTGGACACAGCCGCCAGGAAGTTTGTGGCCCGGGTTGATATGGTGCATGGTGGCTTGCATCGTGGCCAGCCGAAGTTCCCGTCCCCGATGAATCTTGAGTTCCTACTGCGTCACTACACCACCAGCAAAGATGAAGCTGTATTGCAACCAGTGCGCTTCACCCTGCAGAAGATGGCGGCCGGGGGGATTTACGATCAGCTTGGCGGCGGTTTTCATCGCTATAGCGTCGATCATGAATGGTTGGTGCCGCACTTTGAAAAAATGCTCTATGACAACGCGCAACTTGCCCGCCTGTACCTGCACGCTTATCAGGTCACTGGTGACGCCCACTTTAAAACGATCATGACCGACATCTTCGACTACATCGAACGCGAAATGCTGGACGACAGCGGCGGTTTCTATAGTACACAGGACGCCGATTCAGAGGGGGAAGAAGGTAAGTTCTTCGTCTGGACACCAGAAGAGATACAGGGAGTATTGGGGGAAACCTTCAGCCCGGCAGAGATAGCGGCTTACATGGCTGCAATGGACATCACGCCCCACGGCAATTTCGAAGGTAACAGCATCCCCAACCGCCGTCGTGACATCGCTGAAAAAGCCGAAGATCATCACATGACTGTGGACGAACTCGAAGCACTTATTGCGCGGGTGCGACCAGTGTTGTTTGAACACCGCGAACAGCGGATCAAACCTGCACGCGACGAGAAGATGATCACTGCCTGGAATGGGATGATGCTGGCGGCCTTTGCGGAAGCGGCCTTCGTGCTGGACAATTTACACTACCGTGAGATTGCGGTGCGTAATGCTGAGTTCATCCTTACGAAATTGAGCCGGGAAGATGGCCGACTTTATCGTACCCATAAGCGCAATGATGCTGAAGGTGAAAGCAAAATTGATGGGTTCCTGGAAGATTACGCGAATGCCATTGATGGGCTGCTGCAACTTTATCAAACGACTGCTGATGTGCGCTGGTTTACGGAAGCACAACGGCTTGCTGATCTGGTGCTGGCGCATTTCTATACTGAGGGTAAGCTCTACGACACCAGCGATTTACATGAAGAATTGGTCGCTCGTCCACGCACCGTGCAGGATAACGCAACGCCAGCCGGAAATAATCTGATGGCGCTGAACCTGTTGCGGCTACATGGCTACACCGGGGCGCAACGGTATGAAGATGTTGCGGTTGAAATCCTCTCGGCGGTCTCCGCAGCAATGGAGCAATATCCGAGCGCGTTCGGGGTAGCACTTCAGGCATTGCACATGCTGACCCATCGCTTGCAAGAGATTGTAATTTTGCGGCTGGACGGTGACTTTGCAGAATTCACAGCTCCACTTCGTGAGTCGTATCGTCCGCTGAGCATTCTTGCTGCCGCGCAGGAAGACCAACCAGCAGAAGCAACCCCGCCCGTTCTGGCGCATCGCGTTATGCAAGATGGCCAGCCGACGGTGTATGTCTGCGAACGCTTTGTATGCCAGCGTCCGGTTACCACGGTTGAGGATTTCGCCGCACTGTTGAAATAGGGTGCTGTCAACATCTGTATGCAAGAATATCTGAAATAAGAAAAGGACGCTGACACAGTGGCCGGCGTCCTTTGCGTGAATTGCGTGTTATCGCAATGGGGAAGGGTGATCGTTACTGTAGCACAGTGATGACCATTGTCCACGACACATAAACATTGTCGCCGCTGTCGAGATAGATTTCGTAGTTAGCGAAGTCGGAGTCATCGGTATGGGTTTGCGTACGCGAGTAACCGTTGCATGGTTGTTGCGGACCGTTGCGCCCAAAATTGGAGCTAATGCGGGCATTGCTTGCGCCTGAGCCTGTACAGCTAAATGTTACCAGAATATCGGCGCTGAAACGGCTCTGGGTGAAGCCAGTAACCTCATAGCGAATGCGGTCGGCCGTGTCGCCCGTCGGGTAGGAAACGTCACCAGTTAGTACAATCTGATTGTTGTTGCTGCTCAGGTCAACTTCGACCGTCTGTTGCTGGTTATCGGGTGGGGCGGTCTGGATTGGTGCTGTTGGTGATGCTGTGGCTGTAGGGGTAAAAGAGGGCGTTGGCGTGGCGGTGGGCTGCGTACTTACGGTTGGTGTACCGGTCGCTGTTGCGGTGGGTTGTCCCGGAAGGGTTGCGGTAGGTTGTCCTGGGAGGGTGGCGGTGGGTGTCGTTGTTGCGGTAGCGGTCCCTTCGCTGGGCTCCTCAGTTTCAACGGGGCCATCATCACTGCCTAATGGTGGATAGCTGGCGAGGGGAAGGGTTGCACAGTCTCCGGTAGTGGTGACGACGAAGCTAGCCACCCAGGCGATAGTGCCATCCACCAATTGAACCTGGAACCAGCCGCCGTTAGCAGTGTTGAAGCCTGTCGCCGGAACGTTCTGCCCGGGCAAAAGCTGGCCGATTTCAGGGTAGTCAGTAGAGCCACCTGAACGTGCATTGACAGCAACGCCTGAATCACCTGTGCTAACGCGACATTCAGTGCTGGTAGCTGGCGGCGCCCCGCTGTCTGATGGTTCTTGTGTGGCGACTGGCCCAGCATCTGTTGTGGCGGGGGCGATGCGCTCAGTCGTAATTTCAAAGCTAGCTTGTTCGGTAAATTCACCGAGTTCAATCAGCAATTTAAGAACTTCTTCGCCGGGTTCAAATTCCAGTGTTGCTGCGAGCAAGCGCTGACTGGTCAACGTGGCAATTTCGTTGCCTGTTTCATCAAAAACGGTAACTTGCGGGTTATATCCTTCGGTCAAAGAGCGGATCTGCAAGGCAGTGTTGTTTGCAGGATCGAGCGGAACGTCATAATAAACATCTGGCAATTCTGGTGCAATAGCACCTTCGGTTGGGCCTGTCGGGTTGAGTGGTAATCCCGGTGGAAGCCCGCGATTCAAAACGATAGTAAATTGTCCGAGTGTGCTGTTTACACCACCAACATTGACGAAATAGGTGCCAGGAGTAGGCAAGGTGGTTTGCAGGGTAATGGTCGTTTGTTGCCCGGCATTCGGCTCCTGAGCGATGGCGGTTTGGACGGGGTCAAGCAGCGTAATGGTCGGGATGAAGTTGTTGAGACCGGCGACTTCGATGGTCACAGTGTCGTTGGCTTCAGCCTGAAAATTGAAGGTTGTCCCGGCGGGGTTGTCGACTCTTCCGAGTTGCGGTTGACCAAAGACGAGGGTTGTGTCATCTTGAGCGGTGGCCGGTGCAGTGAACGCACCCACGAGGAGCGCAATAGTAAGGCAAGATAACATGATACGTAGAAAAGCTATTTTAGTGAATGGCATATGGACTACTTTCTCAACTATAGTGAATACAATATAAAAGCTTCACATTTAAGTATAGTGATGTTGCGAGTCGCCACAAGTCCGCTTGACGCCAGGTAGGGGGACTGCTATACTGCGAACCGTTATACTCGTGGCCCCATTCGTCTAGTGGCCTAGGACGCAGCCCTCTCAAGGCTGAAACACGGGTTCGAACCCCGTATGGGGCACACGCTGCTACACCCCTAGAGAAGCGGTCACACATATCCTCAAATGGCTCTATCAAGGGGAAAACACACCTAGAGACCCCATCAACAATTCCACCCCGAAAAAGACCTTTCGTAACGAAGAAATCCGTGAACGCTATGAAAATGGCGAACCCGTCCCCAGCCTCGCGGAACGATTTGGCATCTCGAAAACACGAGTGTATCAGATCCTAAACGGAGAGTAACCGTAGGGCGTTAGTAGAATAATGTGAACTTTGCGGAACGGATGTCAGGTGTGGCATCCGTTTTTTCCTGCATCAGAGTAGCGTTGACTAAACTATTTTCGTTTAGGTCTCCTGAATGTTTATTGTGCTTTACACCGGCGGCTTGCATCTTGTGAAAGCCTTAACCTACCAGCGTCGAAGCCGCTCTCGACGCAATATTCGTCACCAGTGCCAACCATAGCCGGGATATACTGCTTGGCCAGAATGGCGACCACCTGCTCATCGAGATCATCGACATGCATCTGTGCTTGTCCGCATTCATCATAACCGCGATCACGCGACCATCACGAAATTCTGGCACAATATTCCGCGTGTTTGGACGTAATTTTCTTGACAGCATTTGGACAACGCTTCCTTGATACAGTTACATGCATCAAATCAGGTCGTAGCGTTAGGCAAATAGGGGTTTTCGTCATTAGAACAGACACGTTCGTCAGGGCTTGAAATTATAGCGGAGGAATAGCCTTGGTCGCTGGGTGAGGGTTTCAGTAAGCGGCTTGCCTGTGGTAGCGTCATTGACTACGGTGAAACCGTGTTTTTCGTAGAACTTGATAGCTGGATTGGGTTGATCCGTGCCGTGAATATCGACCAGGGTGCGAACCAAATAACTGCTTGTTCCTGGTGGCCGATGTGCGCTCGCGAAAGTCAGCAATAGGCTCCCAACAGATTTACCACGTGCTTTTTCAGCGACACCGAATTCCGCGATATAGACACAACTTTCCGCCTCTACACCATACTCCTGCGCCGTATGACCAAACCGCTGATAGTGCGTGTAAGGTACCATGATGCAATACCCGATCAAATCTGGTGGTGTTGACATCGTCGCATCGTACGCAGTGAAGATTAAATCCGTATGCTGACAGACAGCAGGCAACCACTCTGCGGCGGGTGTAGTCTCTGCGTAGGTATAAAAATATGGTTCTCCATAACCAATGTGATCCACCAGCGTGAGGAGACGTTCAGACTGCGGCACGTCGTCCCACCCTGATGACTGTCGAAGCAAGAGATCCATCACTTTTTTCCTTTCCGCATATATGCTCCATGTGGATTTTAACCCTGGTATGCCGTGAGTTCTAGCCAATCTGTTAATTTGCGGTTTTATATCATCTAGGTATACTGTTCCCACCCAGAGCCTTGATGGCCAAAATTGAAGGCATCCGGGTGCAGAATTTCGACCAGGATTTCGAGCGACTCTAGCAGACGCGGCCCGGGACGATTGAAATACTGATTACCGTCAGTGATATACACTTGTCCGGTCTGCACGGCTTTCAACGTTGGCCAAATCGGGTGCTCGGTCACGGCTGGCATTTCCCGTTTGGTTGTTGCCATATCGTAGCCGCAAGGCAACGCAATAATGACATCTGGGTCAGCACGCTGTAGCGCTTCCCACTCTAGCCAAGGTGAATGCGTACCATCCTCGCCAAAAAGGTTTTCACCACCAGCCATGTCGATGAGCGAAGGCATCCAGTTACCAGCCGCCATCAAAGGATCAAGCCATTCTAGCGTTGCAACGGTGGGGCGTTGTAAGTGGCGTGTCTGCTCCGCAATCGATCTCATCCGTGAGCGCAGTTCCATTACGAGTTTGTCTCCCCTTTCAGCGACACCTAGGGCGTTGGCAACCCGCATAATATCACTAAAGACGTCATCCAGCGCATTGGGCTCAAGCGCGATAATCTCCGCAGGAAGCTCCAGCCAATCGCACGCAACACGTTGCACTTCTGATAGGCTGACAGCGCAGACCTCGCACTGTGCCTGCGTTACAATGAAGTCTGGCGCGAGTTCTTTCAATAAGTCAGCATCAACGCGATACACAGAAGTTGCTTCTTGCAAAATAGCTTTCACCCGTTGATCGATCTCATAACTGCGGCCGTCTGGGTCAAATTTAGGTGCGGTGACAGATGGCAAGGACTCTACTGAGGGAGGAAAGTCACATTCATGTGAACGCGCAACGAGATACGCTTCTAATCCTAATGCACAGATAATTTCGGTGCTACTTGGCAATAAAGATGCAATTTTCATATGACACTATTTCTTCCACTTAACCTGCATGGCCGTTATGCTACCGAACACAGAGTGTAAACACATGAAATGGCATGTGCAATGGAGAAGAATGTGACAAGCCAAACAGTGGTTTCACGGAGTGGGGGCAAAGACAGTGCGCTGGCATTATGGTATGCACGTCAGAAATACGAGGTTGCTGCCCTGGTGAGTAATCTCGTTGAGAACCGCATCACGATGCATGGCGTTATCATTTAACGTTCTCCAATGCTCCACGAATCCTGTTGACATCCTAATTGATACAAAGTATCATTTACCGTGTAGCTGATACAAAGTATCATTTAGATAATTTCAACGAGGTAACCATGAAAAATCTATTTCGTATCGCATTA
>DAOTTU010000065.1:0-7439 GCA_034437655.1 Anaerolineae bacterium | reverse complement strand
GGCTTACATGGCATCGGTATCAAGGGAAAAGACCACGCAAGCGGCATTTGAGGCGTTCGTCCAGCGGCCCGAAAACGCCGAAAAGCGGTTTGAGTTGATTAACGGGGAGATTATCGAAGTGCCTGCACCTAGCCCGCTCCATGCCTATATTGCCGGGATCATCTATGCGGCGATTCTGCGGTTTTTGGAAACCGATGATCGGGGCTTTGCGTTTCCAGACTCAGTGAGTTATGTATTGTCTGATGAAACCGAAGTAATCCCGGATGCCTCGTTTATCAGTTATGAGCGTCAGCCGAGGTTGCCGCAAAAGTTCATGATTGCCCCGGATCTGGCGGTTGAGGTCATTTCGCCAAGTAATCGCCCACGTCAGATGCTGAACAAGGTCGAGCAATACCTCAATGCTGGAACCCAATTAGTATGGGTTGTCTATCCTGATGAGCAGGTCGTCGATATCTATCGTTTGGGGCAGGGCGAGACGATTCAACTCCATAAGCTAGAACTCGATGATATATTCGATGGTGAGGATGTGCTCCCTGGATTCAAACTGGCTGTGAAAGACATCTTCCCGCAAGGCAAGGAATAGACAATGGCGAAGCGATCCAACCGCAATTACCAGAAGCCACCCAACGGACAGGCTAAATCCGGCTCGTACCTGCTGGTGTTCGACCTGGACGACGAAGCCCAGCGTAAAGCCTGGGAGGTGGCGCAGAGCCTCGCCAGCCAGCGCAAGCTCAAGCATGTGCTGGTCGGGCTGTTATTGGCGATCCACACCGTGCAGGAGCAGACCGGGCGCGTAATTGACCTGTTGCAGTTTATGGCGTCGTTCATCACCGGGTTGGTGAACGGGCAGACCGGCGGCTACGGCTCGATGCAGGTCACGGAATCCACGCCGCCGGAAGAATTGCCGAGCATGTTCGCCGGGACGGACGATCACACCGATCCGGCAGAAGCACGAGAGAACTTCAGCGCGGGCATGGGTGATCTGTTCGGCGATGACGACGACATCTGGGACTGAGTAGGGCAGGCTACCTACTCAAAATAGGCCCAAAACACCCATTGTGCAAAATTTCACAATCTAAAAATTTGCATCTTTCTTTCGTTCGCTCGTTTTTTCGTTTCGTTACGTGTTACCAGTTGTAAACTTCGTTTTTGTATTTCGCTTTTAGTGTAGCGTTTACCCAGCCAAATACGCTTTTTTTGATCTTTCCTTCGTCTTGTTTTTTTCTTGCTTGTAAAATTGTGGATGCAACCATGTCAAAGCCGTAGGTTTTGACCCAGATTTCGATGGTTTCTGGCTTGGTGTCGAGTTCTGAGCACCATTTTCTGGCTTCCAGCATTTGGAGGAAGGACGAGAATGCGTGTGTTTCTTTAGTGCTGTTTTTCCTGTCTGTCGTTCGTGTTACGGTTTCAGACTTTTTGGGTTGATCCTCAGAGACATTTGATACCGATTGATCCAGACTTTTGTCTCCCTTTTTCCGCGAAAAAATGTCTGAATCAATCTCCATCAGGGTGCAGGTATCCTCAAATGTGTGGCCGAAGACCTCGGCCAGCCGTTTGATCATACGTTTGGCATCCACGCGGAAGTGGCGGGTGGGGGCACCGTTGGCTTTTTTGATGTAAATATCCAGGCCCGCCGCTTTCAGGGCAGGGATGGTGCGATCAATCGATTTTGTTGAGCATTGGGTTTCGTTTGCCAGTTCACGGGCGGATTTATAGATCGAGCCATCAGACCGCTTCGAGTACTTCATCCAGTACATGACGCGCTCAAATGCGTGCCAGGTGCAACGCTTGCCGCCGAACAGGGCTTTGCAGAGCTGGTCGAAAGTCTGGATGTCGGGATTTTCCGCATTGCGAATTAGATTGTGAAGATTGGTTAACTGAACTTGGCTTTTATTGCTCATCGTGCTATCCTTATATATGGTAGGTGAATAGCTCCTTGTCATGGATGTTCGTCGAAAACAGTTGCCATGACAGGCCAAGCTACCCACAACTATAAGATTTTCCACCGCCAGTGGAGCAAAACCGTCAGGGGAAACTCTGGCGGTTTTCGCTTTTCACTGAAAGTGGTTCAAGATGAAATAAGAATACCCCATTTTTTAATCCCGCGCAAATGGCACGATAGACGGGTATGGGCGATCTCTTTCGGTGACTTCAATATCGTAGTTTCCCTTGCGGATCAACAGATAAATCAACATAATACATACATCAGAAAGTAACGAATAGAAATCAACTTGATGCAAGAACAACCCTTTGCTGTTCTTCATGCTGTTTTCAATGTAGCGCACGGACGATTTATATTGTGGGCCGAGTCTCTTCACGATGTCGGTCTACTGGATGCCAACCGGGGTTTTACATATAGTGGCTATATCGGTGAACACCCATTCAGTTTACCTGCCAGGGAATTAATCGCGTGGTTTGATCAACACGCGCCGGATATAGCGATCTCCCAGAGCTTTAACGTCATTCAGTCCCCCGGTCATCGCGGACATGCGCAACCCTCACCGCTGGCTGAAGCCTATGGCGTGCCTCCCGCACCAGAACCGCAGGAATTGAACCGCTGGTCGGTGCCTTCTGTTATCCTCAATGACTCCGATTTGGTGACCACTTGGTTTAAGTTCCCGCCGGAAGGCACCGGCGGCATGATCTATGGTGAAGATCTGGCGTTCTGGATGCAGGTTGCGTATCGCTTGCTTGTGGTCTTACGTGATCAACGCTATCTACCGCAAATGATCGACACCTATTACCGCACTTATTATACACAGTGGGTATGGTGGGATGATGCCCATAAATTCCAAGCACTGATGAAAGCCATGCCGATGTCAGCGGTTAGTTTTCGTCATACTCTCGACACCTATACCGAACTCGATCAGACATTTGCCAGTGTTCTGGACATGATGATTGACAATTTTATTCGCCGGAATGCCAAGTCGAAGGATCATAAGTATTTGGTCAGCGGGAACTCTGGCGCGCTCCCGCGTGGCGATTACCAGCACATAGAGCGAATACGCAAAGCATGGGGTCAATGGCAAGACAATTTACCCCCGCTCCCGCCGCCATTTCATCTTGTATTGCGTCTGGACGAACCAGAACATGATGACGCGCCCTGGCGGATTACCTTCTTGCTTCAATCTGCGCATGAGGCCAGTCTGATAATTGAGGCCCAGAACATCTGGGAAGCGGGACCGGCTTACGATCAACTGGAAGCGGTAATTCAGCATCCGCGCATCTTCTTCATGCGTCAGGTTGCGCGTGCCACTGATTATAGTCCGCTGTTAAACATCCAGGTCAACCAACGACGTCTATCGCATGTTCTGTTGAACGCCAATGAGGCTTACCACTTTCTGATAGAAGATGCGGTCGCGCTGGAAGCGGCTGGTTTTCCGGTATTGGTGCCGGATTGGTGGGAGCGTCAGCGTAAGTTGAAACTTCGTAGCCAGCTTCAGAATGTCGATGAGTCGCTGGGCTTGCTGAACAAGGACACGCTGTTTAACTATCAATGGCAGGTCGCGCTGGGGGATGACATCGAACTATCGCGTGAAGAATTCGAGCAATTAGTGAACCTGAAACAACCGCTCGTTCAGCATCAGGGGCAATGGGTGGCCCTGGATGAAAAGCAGATCGCCGCCGCGAAAGCCTTCTTCGAACAGCAAAGGACGCAGGAAGGTACGGTTGGCTTGTTCGACGCGCTCCATGCCAGCGCGGAAGCCAAAGCCGCCGCAAACGAAATAGATGATGATGCGTTGATTCAGATCGAACCGCCGCAAGTTTCCGCTGAAGTTGAAAAAGCCTTCAAGCGGTTACGTAAGCAACAACAGCGCAAACAGGTCACACCACCTAACGGACTGAACGCCACCCTGCGGCCTTATCAACTTAAGGGGTATCAGTGGCTGGTAACCATGCGTGAAATGGGGTTGGGGGCCTGCCTGGCGGATGATATGGGGCTGGGTAAAACCATCCAGGCGATTGCTTTGTGGCTGTACGAACGCGAACGGCTTAAGGTAAGCGGCCCGGCCTTGCTGGTCTGCCCGACGTCGGTCGTCGGCAACTGGCAACATGAACTGGAGCAATTTGGACCGAGTTTGCGCGTGCTGGCGCATCATGGGGCAGGGCGGCCCGATGCTGATGCTTTCCCGGAGGCGGTTCAAGACGTTGACATCGTGCTGACCAGTTACGCGCTCCTGCCGCGTGACCGCGATCAGTTGACCGCCATCGAATGGGATAGCGTCACGCTGGACGAAGCACAGAACATCAAGAACCCGGTCACCAAGCAAGCCCAGGTTACCCGTGCATTGAAAGCGAACTTCCGGCTCGCACTCACCGGCACGCCAATCGAAAATCGATTGAGTGAATTATGGTCACTGTTCCGATTTCTCAATCCCGGTTATCTTGGCTCGCGCAAGTCGTTTCAATCCCGCTTTGCAACCCCCATCGAAAAGCGTAACGATCCCCAGGCGGCACAGACGTTGCGACAGTTGGTCGCACCGTTTATTCTGCGCCGCGTTAAGACCGATCCCAAGGTCATCCAGGATCTGCCGGATAAGTTTGAGAATCGTATCTTCTGCAATCTGACGACCGAACAGGCGTCTTTGTATGAAGCAATCGTCCGCACAGAATTAGAGAACATCGCCCAGGCAGACAACCAGATGGCCCGGCGTGGGGCTGTCCTGCGGATGTTGGTGCATCTCAAGCAGGTTTGTAATCATCCGGCCCAGTATCTGAAACAAAAGGAGATCCAGCCGCGTGCCAGCGGTAAGCTCCAACGATTGACCGAGATGCTGACGGCAGTTCGTGAGAATGGCGAACGCGCACTGATCTTCACGCAGTATGCCCGCATGGGTCATCTGCTCCAGGCGTATATTGCCGATCTGCTCGGCGAGTCGGTGCTATTTTTGCACGGCGGGACTCCCGGCGTGAAGCGGGCGGCGATGGTCGAAGAATTCCAGCAAGAAGACGGACCACCGGTATTCGTGTTGTCACTCAAGGCAGGCGGTACCGGCCTGAACCTGACCGCCGCAACCCAGGTCTTTCATTATGATCGTTGGTACAACCCGGCGGTGGAAGATCAAGCCACTGATCGCGCCTACCGGATCGGTCAGCGGCAGGTGGTGCAGGTGCATAAGTTCATCGCGATTGGTACGTTGGAAGAACGAATCGACGCGCTCCTGACGCGCAAGCGTGAGATAGCGGATCAGGTCATCGGTAGCGGGGAAGGGTGGATCAGCGAGATGAGCGATGCCGAATTGCGCGATCTGGTGACGTTACGTGCGGAGGCGGTGCGCTAATGTCGCAGATTGACCACGAGAAGATCAAACAAGAGTTGGACTGTACTGGGGGGGCATATTATCTCCCGAACCCGCCCGGTCTTCCCGAAGAGCGATTTCGCATGAAGAACTGGTGGGCAAAGGATTGGTACAACGACTGGCGTGAAGTCTTTGCAAATAGCTCGCTCAATGAAATGCGCCGTGATGCGCGTCTCGCTCCCTTCGCTGGTATGTGTATCGGTACGGGACGTGTGCGGGGCTGGTGGCGTAATGCTTACAGTCGATTGGTGGCCGAACTTCGGTTCACCCCCTGGTCACAGAGTCAGATTGAGGAAATCACCGGCTATTTTCAACTGAATCCGCTCGAAGCGGCCCATTTGCTAGACGGGCGATTGACTCACCGTTTGGCGGATCATATCAACGTGCATGACATGCCTTTCCTGATGGATTCGTGGGTTGAAAACACCGGTTCGGATTATGTGTCGTTTATAGATGGTGTATTGGCCTATATCATGGCCTTTTTCATAGATACCGATCCCAAATGGTTGTTCCTATTGCATGGGTATGGTGTTGATCAGATGTATACTGTCTTCAACGAAGATCCCCACAAATATCGACAAGATCCTCAAGTTAATGACCAGAGTGAAGGTCTGCAAGTAGATGTTTTGCAAGGGTTTCGGCTCAGCCAGGAATTACCGCCATTAAAAACCGAAAAACGGCGACCGCTTCTCAGCAATCAAGTGGGCGGCCTTCCGCTCGACTTTTCGGTGGCGATTCAGTCGGTTGCACGTCAGGTCACCGCCGCCGCCGAACGTGCCTTAACGCGGTTCGATCCGCCAACCTGGGAACCAGAGCCTTTGTTCCCGGATATACCAGAGCCGCCCGCCATGCCCGATCTGCCAGAAGCACAGGTCGAACGGTTCGAAGACATTACCACGCTTGACCGGGATTTTTATGCTGAATATTACCCGGATGAAGCGGAGATTCTGCATGATCTGACACGGCGGCTGGTCGGGCTGGCTTTGACAACGGAGGAAGCAAAGTTTATTCAACGTGGTTTTCCGAAGACGTGGGCCTGTGCGGTGGCCGCTTTGTTGACGCAGGAACTGGAACCGGCCTGTACGGTCTTCGACGTCAGCCCCAACACCACGCCGAACCGGGTGAGGCAACTGCGGGATGCCCTTCAAATCCGGGAAGGGGATCGGGCGTGGATGACGCCGCGTCAGCGTGCCGCTAGGTTACATCCGCACCTGTGGCGTAATGCCGACGGCTTGATCGTCGTCCGCCGCACTGACAGTGACGGGTGATGTCCACTTTCCAATGTCGGACGCGCACACGGTGCGTCCGGTCGGCGTGGGGAACCGACGCCCCTTGTCGGTGAACGGCAAGTGCCGTGTAGAGGAAAGCCAGCAGATCGCGTCCCTGCTGCCGGGCGGTAGCAACCATGGTCAGAATGCGCTCGACGAAGCGGCTACCTGCCTCTGAGGCGGTGCCGTAGCACAGCTTGCGCCAGATGACGCCGTGTCGCAGTGCTCGTTCGGCTGCGTTATTGGTCGGCTCGATGCCGTGGTAGCGTGTGAAGGTCCACAGGATCGGCCACTGTTGTAGTAAACGGCGACAGGTTCCCGCTGTGGTCTTGTGCGCCAAACATGTACCGATTTCCAGCCATAGACGGATGTCCGCCTGATGCTGTGCCACTTCGGCCAGAAAATCATCGTGGCTCAGATGACCGCGCTTGACTTCACGCCAGCGGTGTAGCAGATAATCGGCGTAGATTTCCAGCATAGCACCGACGCGCTGTGATGGCCCATCCCGCAGTTAAAACCGCCGGAACACGCGGATCAGATGCGCCCAGCAGGTCTGGTGCCGTTGGGGATCGAGACCGTTGTAAGCGGTAAAATGATCTGATGTGCTGGTGGCCTGCGGATTATCGCCCAGCAAGGCCTGTGCAGTCGCTTGATCGCGGCGGGGCGCAATGTGAAACACCGTCGCCGCATCCCCGACCACACCCCACAACCAGGCACGCTGCCAGTCCTCTTCTGTGATGCCCAGGTCATTAGGAGAGAAGTTCGGCTCTTTGGGATCTCGCGTGGTAAGCGAGAAATGTAATGTGTTTCGTTAGGCGAACAAGTGAAAGCCTTCAAGGTCAAGAAAAATGCGTTGAAAGACCCGCCGAAC
>DAOTTU010000064.1:0-3790 GCA_034437655.1 Anaerolineae bacterium | reverse complement strand
CAAATCGAGAGATTTCTAACGGAAAAGATATATCATTTTGCTGATTTCCTTCCAAAATCGACATAAATTGCACAAAAAAGCACATTTTGGAATTTGAAGCGATTGCCCTGGGGTGAAAATGATGTGCGGGGCGAGCGCATATGATGTGTGGTCAACCCCGCATTTCAGGCTAATCGTCTATGGATACTCTCGGTAGACGTGATCCACTACAGGCGTTAATTGGACAGGTAGACGACCATGGTACGTCAGGCACAGTGAGTGTTCAGCACGGGTCATGGCAGTGAACAGCTGGCGTATCTGGTTAGCCGTTGTCTGTTCGTCCTCGTCCTCGTCATCGGGCGTGTGAGGTGCTTTGAATATTGAGTCCAGAAACGGCACAATCACAATTGGGAACTCAAGCCCCTTCATCTTTCTGAACGACTCCACATATGCACCGCTGTTTCGCAGAGTGGCCAGATGCTTAACAAGTTTGTGATTGTGTATGAGTATGGCAACACGTGATGGATCATTCGTCTGCTGGATAAACTGCTTAATCCAACTAACCTCTTCATCCTGATTGTGGCAGGCTACCAAACGCGGTATGTCGCCGTCTACCAGGAAGTCTTTCCCAAAATCAGGCGTGGGTATGTCGGGGTTGCCACGCAGCAGCTTATGACTTTGCACCAGAGCGTGCGCTGCCTGCGAAATCTGTCGCGTTGAGCGGAATGGAATTCGCAGCACCCGTGTGCGCCCGCGCACCTCAATGCCACGTTCGGCCCAGGTGAAACTGCGGAACAAGCTCTGTGTCGGGTCATCGCACAGAAACAGGGTACCCTGCGGCTTGAGCAGTTTCTGTACAACCTCGACCCAAGAGGGGGCGAAGTCCTGTCCTTCGTCAATCATGATGACATCGTATATTGCACGCATGGTGTGTTTGGGGCGTGACAGCAGCTCTTTAGTGATTTCGGGTACATCTGCCCAATCTGCCCAGGCATGTGCCTGCCGCTCCAAATGCTGTTGATGGCTTAGATATTGCTGGAACAAGGTATCAATTACCTCACGCTTGTTCTGCTGCAAGGCTTTGCCCCGCCCGCGTCGATTGGCCGTCAGGTAGCTTTCTGTTGTGACGTGACCGGCTTCTTTACGCCATGCAAACTCCTCTGCCACAAACTCAGCATCAAGATTATTCTCATCCATGATGGCGCGGGCCTCGGGGCTATGGTTGAGCCAGCCCTGCGTGTTGAGCGGAGACTGCCACTTGCGGCCTGCCGCTTTAAAGACATCAGCACACAGCTTGTGAAAGTTCACAACGTCAATAGATGGGTCATCAATACGACGGCGGGTGTCCTCCATCAAATCTTTATTGTATGTTAAAATGAGAATGTGGCTGTCTGGATGTTTGTAGCGCAGATATTTCGCGCGACGCATGAGCACGAGCGTTTTACCACTACCAGCTACACCGCGTACAAGCCGGATATTGGTTGCAGTAGAGACATCTTTAGCCTCATCTGTGAGAATATCATCGTCAGGGAGTTCAAACTTTTCACGGATGATTTTAGTTTGCTGGATGGTTTCAGTACCCCTTTCACCGACAATCAGCACCGGATCGACTGTCGCTCGGATTGCATCCAGCGCTTTCTGATCCAGACCACCGTTTTTTATATCGAACTTCATATTGATGCGATTAAGTGCTTCGATCAGGCTTTCTACGTTGTGTACGTCTTCACGCCCCAGCACGGTATCCTCTGGCCAGATACCCGTGTCGTAAAACTGCTGGATTGTTCTGCGAGGTATGTTGGGCAGGATGACAATTTCTTGCCATGGAAACTTGAGCTTATCGTGCCCACGGTGTCGATGCATAAGTTCAGTCCGCCGTTCCAACCGATTCACTAAAGCAAGGCAGTAGCCCCTGGCTGTTTCATACGGATTTTTGTGCTTGACGATGTCACCGCTTCGCTTGCGGATGTAAACTGATTCCTGATTGCAGCCATCAGTAAACTCCACCCAGTCTTTCACCTCAATGACGTAAACCCCCTTTTTCTGAGATACCAAAACAAAGTCCGGGCGAATGCCTCCAGTCTTATCTGGGATCATGGGTTCCTCCATAAAGAAGAACTTGTTCTTGTGTACCTTACACAGTTCCTCTAGTCGCTTAGCGACCAGAGCCTCGCCATATGTTTGCGTTGCCATTGTGTAAACCCTTTACAGCACTCTCTTAAGTTAAAGCACCTTAATTTTACGTCATACTTGAGGGCAACTCAAGCACTTCTCAATGCATATGAACGGAAATTCACAGCGTTTTTGATAATTTAGCTAACATGAAGTGTGTGCCCAGGACGCCACGCCACGCTACGGGTTACCGGGTCCACGATTAAAAAGACCGCCCCCCAATCTCGGTAATCCCCCTTCATGTAAGGTATCATGAGGTGAGCAGCGCAGCGATGCGCCCGCTTTAACCGTGATGACAAGGGGGTACTGTTTTGAACGACCGTCAGTTCAAGGGCGAAATTGACCGGCTGCGTTCGCCGCGCCGAATAGACATGATGGAGGTGCCGCGTGTGGTGGCGCTGTGCCGCGAAAATCGTGACATCAAGGGCGTGCTGGATGTGGGCACAGGCAGCGGCATTTTCGCGGAGGCATTCGCGGCGGCGGGGATGGCTGTAAGCGGGATCGACATCCGGGAAGATATGCTGGAAGCCGCCCGCCAGTTTGTGCCAGACGGCGATTTTGCCGTAGGCCGTATGGAGGCACTGCCCTTTGAAGAAGAGAGCATCGACCTGGTGTTTTTGGGCCACGTCTTTCATGAGGCGGACGACCTGGAGCAAGCACTGGGCGAGGCAGCACGAGTGGCCCGCCAGCGGGTGGCCATCTTTGAGTGGATTCATCGCAAAGAAGACTTCGGCCCGCCGCTGGATCATCGTTTGACGGAGGAGACGGTTGCCAGCGTTGCCAGGCCCATCGGTTTCGCCCGCGCAAAGACGACGCTGCTGGAGCATATGGTGCTGTATCGTTTTGATGTGTAGCGTTAGGCCAGCATCTGGCGGACTTCAACTGCAATGCGCTCACCCAGTTGGCGGTGGGCGTCTGCGGTGAAGTGCAGGCCGTCTGCCGGGTCGGGCACCATGAAGTTCGGGTAGAAGAAGCCACAGCCCCATGTTTGCGCCACCGTTTCATAGTAGGCGGCCAAAAGTGGCTGCTTATCGTGGGCACCCGCGAACATCGGGGCAAAGCGTGGGTTTAGCTCGCCCAGCGGCGGCGGTGAGATCAGCAGTACCTGTGGGGCGCTGCCATCAGGGCCGCACTGGCTGCGCTGGGTGATTTCGACCAGTTTTGCGGCACCGGCAGCGATGTCAGGCGCACTCACATTAAAGCGGCTTTTGAGGTCGTTGGTGCCCAACATCAGGATCACGAGGTCGAGCGGCTTGTGGGTGAGCAGGGTGGGCATGAGGTGGGTTTTGCCGTTGCGATGCTCTTCTATGGGGTCTTCCCATACGGTTGTGCGCCCGCCCAGGCCAGCTTCAATCACATCATAATCCGTGCCCAGGTTAGCTTGCAGCACCCCTGGCCAGCGCTCATGACGGCTGTGCCGCCCGTCAACGGCTGCATTTGTGCCCCATGTGTTTGAATCACCGTAACAGAGTATGGTTGTCATTGGGTTTGCCCTCCTTTGAATGGGTATCGTCTTTCAAATGTCGTTTTCCGGTAACTGCTCAGCTTGCCCCCCACCCCGGCGCTAAAGCGCCACCCCTCCCCCACTATCGCCGCTACGCGGCGGGAGGGAGGGGTTTGTGCCGCCTTCGGCGGTGTTCCC
>DAOTTU010000063.1:0-281462 GCA_034437655.1 Anaerolineae bacterium | reverse complement strand
CACCGCAGCCGCCCGCCAGACTGAACTTGCCGCCACAGCAAACGCCGCGCGTGACAATGCTGGCGCCACAGCCGAAGCCGTTCAACAAAACACACAAGCTACTTCTCAAGCTGCTCAAACCAGCATTGCCAGCACACGTGAAGCCGTTGTTGACAACCGAGACGCCACCGCGACGTATATTGCCACCGCTATCCAGCAAACCCGCGAAGATTATCAGGCAACCGCAACAGTAGTGTTTGCACAGCTTGAAAACGAAATTGCCGAACAGGTTGCTGACTTGTTAGCCGCGCTCGGTAAAGAAGGCATTTTAGTAGATGTCGAAAATGAAATGTTGTTCGTTACGGTGGAGCGAACCGAAGCTCAAACCGCTGCCATTATCAACGCTGCGCTGGACGAGACACAATACGCGAGTGTAACCGCAACGGTCGATTACATTGCGCCAGATATGGCTGTCGTAGGTTTGCTGAATGTACCCACTGAAGGTGGTCGCACTGTGGACTACACCCTGACCTATGTTCTGGTCTACGACATCGCGACCAACACCTATAGCCTTGTGTTAACAGATATCAAGATCAACGGTGTTTCGGTACCGATGGATCAAGTCGAACAGGCTCTGGTCGAAGGGGTGTCTGCTGTGCTGGAAGCATATACCATTGATGTTGATGCGCTGGTCAATAACGCCGTCACCACAACCCCTGACTACAGCCTCTCACATGTTGTGCAGGACGCCTATATGACGAATACCAGCTATGTGTTGAGCTTCATCATCGACCTGACGCCAGCAACAACGCCTTAAGCAGGTCCACACACCGTTTCTATACTATGACATTCCCCGTGCTTGTCTGCTATTCAGTAGGTGCGGGGGTTATGTGTTTGTCGCCACAATATAGGCCACATACGCCACGTATGTCCCCAGCAGGGCCCAGCCTTCGCGCCGCGTCAAAATGCGCTCTGTAAACAAGAAAAAGTACAGGATGATTGTAGTGACGCTTAGCAAAAAGATCGCTTCAATCAAGCCATCAGTTGAAAGGATGACGTCTTCGCCCGCGATGATGATCGTCAACAGCCACGGGAATCCCAACCCGACCAGCACGTCGAAAATATTCGAACCCACGGCATTCGCGACTGCCATCCCACCGCGCCCGCCTTGCGCAACATTCACAGATGCAATCAGGTCCGGTGCCGAGGTACCAGCCGCCAGAATAACGATAGAGATAATCACCGCCGACACACCAACACCTTGAGCAAACACTACGGCGCTTTCCACCAATACAAAGCTCAACCCAGCGATCACGGCGATAGAAACCAGCAGCGAACGCCCATATTGCTTGGCCGGGTCACCCGCCAGAATCCCTAATACATCCTCCAGAAACGCATTCAGACGGCTAAGTGGGTCTTTTCCTTCAGTTGGAATGTTGACGCCACCACCTTTATCTTCGTCGCCTGGTTCATCTGGCCGGCGGCGGCTCCACACCCAGAGCAACACCAGATAGCCAACATAAACCACCACCAGCAACGCGGCTTCCCAGATAAGAATTTCGCCGTTTTCAAACACAAACAGCAGCAGGCCGATACTCACCAGATAAACGATAATGTCACGTTCAACCGCACCGCGCTTAATCGCCATGTTCCCGGCGACAACAGCCGCTGCGCCTGTAATCACAAGAACATTAAACACGGCTGAGCCAACAATCGTCCCGATACCCACATCTGCATGCTCACCGCCACGAATGAGCGCAATAATCGCAATAAACAGTTCAGGGGCCGACGATCCAACAGCCATAAGGGATGCCCCGGCGACGTCATTTGGCAAAGCCAGGCGTTTCGAAACTTGATCCAGGCTGATGACGAAAAAATCTTCTGTGATAATGGCTAGCACATAAACGGCGGCGATGATTGCCACAAAACTGAGAATAATTTCCAAAACAGACTCCAATGATTGACTGAGACGAGCGCAGTGTATCAAATCAACATACGACGTGCTTTACTGACGATAGCGGCAAAAACTATATAACGTGACGATTGTGAGGTGCCGCACGAGATCATGCAAGCCATGTCACAAAAGTTTAGTGTTCTATTGCCATTAGAATCAGCACCGTTTTCCACAATTATTGCGGTGGCTGCATCGCGTCGTGTAAGCTAGCCTGGCAAGCATCATCGGCAACAACATGAAGATTCTGGCCCATTCCGAAACAGGATAGTTGAGCTATTTTTGACATCATACAGATTCAGTACAGGTAGCGTCGAGCTATGCAGCATCACGAGCTTGTTGATCTCATCCGCGCTGGTGTCCGCCACAGTAACGGCACATGGGCAGATTTTGGGGCCGGACGCGGCAATTTTACGCTGGCATTGCACGATCTGCTTGACGACGACGCCGTAATCTATGCGATAGATAAAGACCGAGGCGCGTTGCGGGCATTGAAACGCCGTTGGCCGGGGTCGGGATTAACTACCATCGTCGGTGACTTCACACGTGCGCTAGAATTGCCCCCGTTGAATGGTCTGTTGATGGCCAATGCGCTGCACTGGAACCGTCAACAGGAGCGCGTCTTGCGTACCCTGTACGATTATCTGAAGGCAGGCGGGGAGATGCTTATCGTAGAATATGAGGTTCAACGTGCCCGCAGTTTCATCCCCCACCCGGTACCATTCGAGCGTCTGCGAGCATCGGCAGCAGAGGTCGGATTCCGGGATATTCAGCAGGTTGGTTATCGGCAATCACCGCGGACAGGACTGGCGATGTATGCCGCTGTGGCATTGAAGGGAAATGGTACGTAACATAGCGACACATCCGCAAACTAAAGGGAGAAAATCACATGACAACTGACCCCAAGCAACACTCACAGGAACGTTTCGGTCGTTTTGCCGAACGCTATGTGCAGAGCAAAGTTCATGCTGAAGGCACTGACCTGCAACGCCTTGTCGCCATCGCAAATGCACAACCAGACTGGGAAATGCTCGACATTGCAACCGGGGGCGGGCACACTGCACGCACCTTCGCCCCCCTTGTCAAACACGTTATCGCGTCTGACTTAACATCAGCCATGCTGGCGGCCGCAGAGAAGAACATCACCGCTCACGGCATCGAAAACGTCGATTTTCGGCAAGCCGATGCTGAGAATCTACCGTTTGAGGACAACCGTTTCGACTTTGTGACCTGTCGCATCGCCCCGCACCACTTTCCCAATATCGGGCAATTTGTGTCTGAGGTGGCACGCGTGCTGAAGCCCGGCGGCGTTTTTGTGCTGCAAGATCAGGTAGTGTCAGAAGACCCGGCAGTTGATACATATGTCAATGACTTTGAGCAACTGCGCGACCCCAGCCATAACCGCTCGCTCCGGGCCAGTGAATGGGATCAATTTATTCAAGCGGCAGGCCTTAGGCTTGAACACACCGAGCCTTTTGTCAAACGACATAACCTACTCGAATGGGCGCAGATTCAGGACAACACGCCAGAAACGATCGCCGAGCTACAACGCCGCTTGCAGGACGCTTCACCCGGCGCGAAAGACTGGCTGTTGCCTGAAAATGCTGGCACTGAGGCTGCAACTTTCAGCAATCGGCACATTATTTTGCGTGCTGTCAGGCCAGCTTAGCGCAGATCAAGCTCGTTGCGCGCAATCACAAGTCGCTGGATTTCGCTGGTGCCTTCGTAGATTTCAGTGATTTTGGCATCGCGGAAATAGCGCTCAACAGGCATTTCTTTGCTATAGCCCATACCACCATGAATCTGCACAGCCTGGTGCGTTACAAACATCGCCGTTTCGCTGGCAAATAGCTTGGCCATGCTGGCTTCGGTGGTATAACGTCCGCCGGTGGCTTTGGCGTTCATCTTGGCGAGGGCGGCGCTGTAGATCAACAAGCGGGTAGCTTCGATGCGGGTCTTCATGTCCGCGATTTTCTGTTGAATCATCTGGAAGCCACCAATCGGCCCGCCGAAGGCTTCGCGCTCACGCGCATAACGCACACTAGCATCATAGGCGGCTTCGGCCACCCCTAGCGCCTGCGCTGCAATCCCGATGCGGCCAGCGTCAAGCACGGTCATGGCAATTTTGAAGCCCTTGCCGACTTCACCCAGCACATTTTCAACCGGGCACTGATAATCCTCAAGATAGATTTCGCTGGTCGCAGAGGCACGGATACCGAGCTTTGGCTCTTTTTTGCCACGTATGAAACCGGGTTTGTCGGCTTCAATCATGAAAGCGGTGATACCCTTGTGTTTCATTTCTGGCGCGGTCATCACAAACATGATGATGTAATCAGCAACTGGGCCGCTTGTGACCCAGCTTTTGGTTGCATTAATCACATAATGCGTACCGTCTGCACTCAGCACCGCCCGCGACTTCATCGTCCCCGCATCAGACCCAGACATCGGTTCTGTCAATGAATATGCGCCAACTTTCTCGCCCGTGGCAACCGGAACGAGGTAGTGTTGCTTCTGTGCTTCGGTACCAAAGACCGTCAGCGCGTTGCAAAACAGGGAATTATTGACGCTCATAATGGTGCTGTGGCTGACATCAGCTTTGGCGATTTCTTCCATCGCCAGCACATACGCGATGGTATCCATCCCCGCGCCGCCATAGTCTTCTGGCACTTCAATGCCCATAAAGCCAAGTGCGCCCATCTTTTTGATGGTATCGTGGGGGAACTCACCACTTTCATCGAACTCGGCCGCAATGGGTGCAATTTCTTTTTCCGCGAAATCACGGGCGGCCTGTTGAATCATCAGATGTTCTTCTGATAAGTCGAGCGAGGGCCCAGCAGCGACAGGGGCGTTAATGGCCATATTCATTTGCTCCTTACAAAATTTAGTGCAATCGTTGTATAGTCAGAGGATATAGGCCATTATAGCGGCTTTTGCTGAAAAACCTGTCTTGACTTTCGGCAAAATCGAAACGGTTATACACTAATAGACGCTTAAATTATCGACGAAGGAGAAGCTTATGAAGTTTTCGGTGCGCGTGGTCGTCACCTTATTAGCAGTTGTGATGGTTGCCGGGCTGGTCTTCCCTACTATAGGGGTTCGTGCCCAGGATGATGGTGGTCCTGAGACCTGTGTGAATACGTATGTCGTGCGCGATGGGGATACCCTTTTCGGGATTTCGCGCAGTTTTGATGTCAACTTGAATGAACTGGCTGAAGCCAATGATATCGAAAATATCCGTCTGATTTTCATCGGTCAAGCCCTGTGCCTGGATGGGCTCGCGGTCGCACGTGAACCAGAAGACAGCGACGAATTCGGCACAGGTGGTCCTGCTGACGGTGGTGATGACACTACCACCCCACCAGCCGCCCCGCCGACGATTGACGTCCTTGAAGATGGCGCTGTCAGTGTGCGGGATGTTGAATACACCACCAACGAAAATGGGGTGTATATCGTACGTGGGAACGATCGCATCTACAACCTGGCATTTATCTTTGGCGTAACACCCGAAGCGTTAACGGCCGCCAATGACCTTGGCAACCCGGCTGTGATCATCCCCGGGCAAGAATTGGTCATCCCTGCACCGACGTTCTCCTCAGCAGTTCCGAGCAGCTTCCCGGCGATTGCATTGCTGCCGCGTGTGGCCCGCCCGGGTGAAAGCATCACAGTCTTCGGTGCGAACTACCCTGCCAACACCGACGTTAACATTTATGCCGAAAAATTCAGCCTGAACCGCATTAGTGAAGTCATCGCAACCGTCACCACCGACGAAGACGGACGCTTTGAAGAAGAAATTACGCTGCCAGAAGCGTTTGATGACGACGGCCCACTCAATATGCGCACCGTCTCTATTTCTGGTCGTGTTGACGGACAACCCAACACATTTGGCGCAAACTTTTTCTTGAACCTGGACTGGCTCGACGCTAACAACCGCTAAGCATCAATGACGCCCAAACGCCTGGAGCCATGTTTGTGTTCCGGGCGTTTTTGTTTTAATCGTACTATGTTGAGAAAGATGCATTATGGAACTACCGCCAACAATCGGCACAGCCTTGCAGGATGTGTGGCCGGCGGCGACCTGCTACGGTTGCGGCCCGGCGAACCAGGATGGCCTACAAATCAAAAGCTATTGGTCCGCAAACTATAGCAGCGTCGTATGTACTCATCACCCCGCCGCCAAATACAACGCCGGCTTTGAAAACGTAATGTATGGTGGCCTGGTTGCTTCCTTGATTGACTGCCATAGCATCTGGGCCGCCATTGCCGACACCTATCGTCGTGAAGGCCGGCCACATGGTGAATTGCCCGCGATATCGTACGTAACCGGGCAACTTGATGTGCGCTACTTAAAACCAACGCCGCTCGACCACCCTATCCTGTTGCAAGCCCGCATTGAGTCTGTTGACGGGCGTAAAACGCGCATTAGCTGCCAGCTTGGGTATGCTGACGCTATCACAGCCGAAGCACAGGTGCTTGGGGTGCGTATCACCGATGACAAGTCGTTAGGGGCACAGCAACACAAGCCCTAACCCGTTGACCACATATCCACTTCTACGCAGTTTTGGCTTCATTGTTAGCATTGCCAGACGAGCGGCGGCGTGGGCCTTTGCGCTTTGGCGTGGGGTCTTCGCCAAACGGTGGATACGTGCGGTTTTCGTCAGTGCGCGGTCGTGCGAAGAATAGACCGGCTGCAACCATAAACGCAACCGCGGTTGTCACCTGCGATATATTCACATCACCCACGGTGGGGATGTCAATGCGGATAAATTCAAGCATAAAGCGCAGCACCGAGTAGCTCATCACGTACATCAATAAGAAGTCGCCATGCTGGAAACGGTCACGCTGATACCGCCACAGCAAGAACAATAACACACAGATGAGCAATGTACCCAGTGATTCATAGGCAAACAGCGGATGAAACGTCTCGTCAGCGCTATAGCCTCCAATCGGATTGCTAATAGTCAACCCCCACGGCAAGTCAGTTGGTTCGCCATAGAGTTCTTCGTTGATGAAGTTTCCCCAGCGCCCGATCGCCTGCCCCAATGGCAACCCAATCGCGATACGGTCCAGCCACACCGGACGATTGAGCTTATGCCGCAGCGAATAAAGGTATACACCCAGCCCGCCACCGACAATCGCGCCAAAAATGGAGAGGCCACCGCTCCAGATAGCGAACAGTCCATTATTCAGGTCAGTGATGTAGTCGAGGCTCAACTCCGCGTTATCGATTGCGCTATCAGCCGGAAAGAGTACCGACCAAATCCGTGCGCCCAAAACAGCCGCAATCACGACCCAGATGACACCATTCCACACGAGGTCGGGGTCTTTTCCGTCGCGGCTGGCTAACCATGAGATCAGCATCGTCGCGGCAATGATGCCCAGCACAATCACAACCCCGTAGAAATGAATCGTCGGGCTGATGCTGAGTCCAAAAAGTTCAATTTCACCAAATTCCAGGCTTCGCCGTGTAAGTTCCAAAATAATTACTCCCTCAAAATGTTCATTTACTCGTCAGAGTGTAGCGCCCTGCAATGGCCCTCAGCAAGACTCGGATTTGAAAACCGCGGTACAATGAGCAAAAGAGCCGTCAAGACACAAGGATAACGTCATGATTCGCACTCAACAACACGACACTATTTTTGAAATCATTTTGAACCGCCCCGGCAAGCACAACGCCGTGCAATTAACCATGCTGCGTGACCTGGCAACGGCTGTGCTAGAAGCCCAAAAGCTGCAAGGCATTCGGCTCATTGTGATACGGGGCGAAGGGGCAAATTTTTCAACCGGGCTCGACTTAAATGCAATGGGCGGTATTCCCGAGGAGTTCGGTGACAACTGGCAACAGCGCCCACATGCAGTAACAGCCGCCTGGCAGGGGCCGGTCAATACTCTGGCGACAAGCCCTATCCCGACACTGGCATTAATTCAGGGATATTGCCTGGGTGCAGGACTGGAAATTGCGCTGGCGTGCGACTTTCGCTATGGCACCCCGGACGCCCAACTTGGCCTGGCAGAGACACGGGTCGGCTTAATTCCAGATGTGGGTGGCACCACGCGCCTGATTCAGGTTGTCGGTGCTGCACGGGCACGCGAATTAATCTACACGGCGCGCCGCATTGACGGTGAGGCAGCCGCCCGCTATGGATTACTCAATCGCATCGTGGCCGAGGATGCACTTGAGGAAACAGCACAAACGCTTGCCGAGGAACTCAGTCAATGTGCCCCGCTAGCAATTGCCGCCGCCAAGCGGGTTATTCAGGGCATTGTAGACGATCACCGCGGCCTGTACCTGGAAGCGCTTGAACAAGCACCACTGTTCCGCACACAAGATTTGCAAGAGGGTATTCAATCTATTCTCGAACGCCGTTCCCCCAACTGGAGCGGGAAGTAAGCAAGCACCCTAAAGTTGCAATGGTGGCAACCCACGGATGACCTTCTGGTTGTAGTTGGTGACATACTCTAGCAATTTTTCTTTGAGTTCTTCCCATTCCTGGGTTTGAAGCACCGCGCGCATTTTATCAATATCGTCGGTGATGGCTTCAACCACAATCTGTGGGTTATTGTCGCGGCCATAGAGCGTATACCATGCCTCAATCGGTCGCACACCCAGAGCAGTCAGGCGTGGGGCAAATTCACGGATGATAAACTCAAAGTGTTCCTGGTCCCGGTCTGGGAGAATATCCCAACTGAGCAATAGCTTGATCATAACAGTCGATTATTCTTTCACAGCGAGCAACACTACCTGCGTTTGTTCCGGCAGGCCACTCGCGCTGATTTTTATCGTATCTTCGGTTAAAGGTTCACTGATACCCATTTCGCGCAAAAAGCGGTCTACGGGGTCAAGTTCAAGGGTAGTGTAATCTGTCTTGTAGTGCATCGGAATCACAATGCTTGGTTCCAGTAAACTGATGACTTCGGCGGCATCGGTGGCATGCAGACTAGCTCCGCCCCCGACTGGCACCAGAACAATATCAACGTCGCCCAGATCATCCACTTCGGATTGCCCGGGGATGTGGTGTAAGTCACCCAGGTGGGCCACAGTGACACCGTTGATTTCCATTGTATACACAACATTACGACGCACCGTCTCAGCTTCACGGTCAATCATCATAATGCCGTTAACAAACACACCGCCGATTTCGTACTCACCGGGCCCCGTCAAAACATACTGGTATTGGGTTAGATCATCGAGAAAATTGTGCCCGGGTGAATCATGGCTGATGGTGATAATATCGGCTTTGACCTTCAGCGCACTGTAACCAATGGCGGTGGGGTCAAAGGGATCGGTCAATATTGTAGCATGGTTGCGTTCAGAAATACGAAAGCAGCTATGCCCATACCAGGTAATATCCATCGTGAAAATTTGTCCTTCTGTCTGTACGGGTGGTTATGTTCACACCAGCACGTGATTATAGCGAAAGTGCTTACTGCTGCAACTGAAGATGTACACCCGGCGTACAACCGCCCTCATTGCTGACCAGCGTCCCTTTCACCCACCCTGTCGCGCCATCAGTTGAGATGCGATACCAGCCCTGCCAGCTTGCATCACGCCCGAGTGCCTGCGCAGTCGCCTGTTGCCCTTCACCCAGTGTTCCTACTCGCGACGAATCTTCACGAGAAGCACTGCGAATGACAACGCTACCTTCTAGCGGGCTGATAATGCACGGCCCGGGGTCATCGGCAGCAGCGCCACCAACGGGATCAGCTTCTACGACGGGTGCAACAATTTCAATCGGCACACGGATAGATTCACCAGCGTTGGTTTGCCCTGTGACAAGCACCATCAGTTCGTAAGAACCCGCGTCAAATGGCTGCCAGAACAGTTGTTCTTGCACACTGGTCGGCTCACCTTCAAAATCTTGACGAGATGCGCGTTCAAACTGGGGTTGCTGACCACTTAGCAGTTCATCAGTGCGTGCAATTTCGAGAATGATCGCTGTCATCGCTGACTCATGAGTAGCCTCAACACTGATTGTGACCGTATCACCAAGTGTCACAGGCGACGGTGGATCAATGCCTGTCACGTTAACCACTGGCGCAGGCCCGGTTTGTTCGGTGGTGGTGCCCCCTCCGGCGGCGATGGTCGCCGGTAAGTCTACAGTCGGCTCGGGGGTCGGTTCAAATTCCTCGCGGGTCAGGCTGCACGCCAATGTTGCAACAAGCAGCGCAATAATGACAACAACTGGTGGATAAGATCGTTTCACGGCGGTTTCCTCTGCACAGTAGCCAGTCAGGGTTCAGGCAAGTCGATACAGTTGCAAGGTCTACGTGCAGTTTACAGAGGAACCGCTTAACTAGCAAGAATGAGCCTCATTCCACAGGCGGTTTCTGGTCATCCTGCACCGGGTCGTCGCCGGTAGCCGGCACATAGCGCACCTCACGATAGACCGCGCGCCCAAAAGCGAGAATCCCGGTATGCCCGTACATCTGGTCATCTGGCCGAATCCGTGCCGGGATCGTCTTCCACGGGCGCAAAAAAAGCTCCTCGGCTTGCAGATTGAACCACGGTCCGTGATACATTCGCCCCATTAGTTCAATAAGCTGGTTAATCGTCGGCAGGATCGCCCCGAAGAACCCACCGCCGCGCAGCGCTTCCCACGCCTGGTCGAGGTAATCATAGGGGTTTGGCACATCCAGAAACAGTGCGTGTGCGTTTTGCTGGTCGAAGCCTTCCTCAATATCGCGGTGGATAAAACTGACGCGGTGATCCAAACCCAGCATTTTCAGGTTGTCCAGCGCCTGTGTCAAACGGTTCATCTTGCGCTCGTAGCTATAGACATGTCCGGTTTCTCCGACCATTAAGGCCAGCACAGCCGTCAACGCCCCACTCCCAGAACCCGACTCAACAATCGTCATGCCCTGCTGAATGCCGAGCTTGAGCGCAATATACCCCAAATCTTTGGGGTATATGATTTGCGTGCGGCGTTTCATACCGGCGAAAACATCTTCGAGCGTTGGCTGCAACACATACATTGACTTGCCACGATGCGTGCGGAATTGCTCGCCATAGCGGATGCCAATCAATGCATCAAAGTCAATTTCGCCGAGGTGCGTTTGCATCGTGCGGCCGGGGCGCACCGTGCGGATAAATGGCTTGCGGTCATGCCCAAGCAGCATAACGGTGTCGCCAATTTGAACGGTTTCGTGGGTGGGCAGGGTCAAAGCGGGGCGCTCCTTTGTTGAGTTGGGTTGCTGTGCAATCGCGAATGGATATTGTACCATTAGCGGCAACGAAACGGTGGTTGACCACCCTTGAGGATCATTCCATAATGCGAACTATGAATACACAACGCATAACACGTCAACGACAACTCATTCGCCTACTGATTGGATTGGGGGCATTGCTGATGCTGCTGGCCTGCAATCTGGTGAGTAGTGGCGAACCACTCGTGGTGACAGCAACCCCCAGCGACAGCGGCCCACCGCCCACACCGAATTCCGATGGCGTCGTGTTTATGGTGGCTACATCTGCCGCGACCAGCACACCGCGCCCCGTTGCATTGCCGAGCGGCCCACCCGCTGACCGTCTCAACACGGCTGATCAAGCCCTGTTTAACGGCAATTTCAATCTGGCGGTCGAAATTTATCAGGACATCATCCGGCAAGAACAAGCCGACAATAGTCAACGTGCTGCGGCCTATTATGGGCTTGGTGAGTCTGCACTGCGTGAGGGGCTATTTCCACAGGCAGCCAGTGCGCTGAGCGATTTTATCAACCGCTACCCAACCGACCCGCGTGTGCCACAAGCCTATTTCTTGCGCGGAGACGCCCATATGGGAATGCTAGAATGGACAGCGGCCATCAGTGACTTCAACGAGTATCTGCGCTTGCGTCCGGGCATCATTGACAGTTACGCCTATGAACGCATCGGTGACAGTTACCTCGCGCTGGGCCGCGCTGACCTCGCACTGGAAAATTACCTCGCTGCATCAGAAGCGACACGCTCATTGGTGCCCCTGCTGCAACTGCGGGAACGTTTGGCCGCCACCTATAGCAATCAGGGGCGTTTTACTGAAGCCATTGCGCAATATGACGCGATCCTCGCAGTGGCACAAAACGCCGGGTATCGGGCTGGCATCGAATATCAAGCGGCGCTGGCTGAAATCAACGCCGGCTTAACCGAACGGGGCTATGCCCGTATGGCAGCCGTCACAAGGCTTTACCCTGAAACGAGTGGCGCGTATCAATCTATGCAGACGCTACTCAATGCGGGCTACACCGTTGACAACCTGTTGCGCGGACAAATCAGCTTCGCTAACGAGGACTACGGCGGCACGATTTCAGCGTTGAACACCTACAGCAGCGAAACCGGCAGCCTCCCAGCAGGCTCGTTGATCGTGTTAGGGCAAGCCTATCGTGCGCTGGGCAACTTCGATGCAGCGTATAGCACGTTCCAGACGGTGATTGACAGCTACCCCAATGACCCACTCTTTGGGGCGGCCTGGCTGGATCAGGGACGAACGCGCTATTGGTCAGGCAATGTGACCGGGGCCATTGAGCGCTACACAGCCCTCTCGCAGCAGTATCCAAACGTAACCGAAGCAGCCGAGGGACTGTGGCGGGCCGGCTATCTCTACGCCAACGAATTGAACCAACCCGAAGCCGCCATTGCTACCTTCGACACCCTCAGTGCGCAGTACCCGGGCAATTCGTGGGCTCAGGACGGGCTACTGATTGCGGTCAATCTGGCAAACAATCTCGGCAACAGCAACCGCGTCGTTGAGTTCTATACCGAGCTGGCGAACACGGGCACAGGGGAAAATAAAGCGATGGCCTTCTTGTGGCTTGGCAAGCTCTATTATTCACAGGGGCGGACAGACCTGGCACAGGATATGTTCCTCGGCGCGTCACAGGCAGACCCGGGTGGGTACTACAGTCTGCGAGCGGCAGATATACGCGCCGGGGCTGAACCTTTCACGCCACCACCGGGCTACCAATTTGAGTTTGACGAAAGCGCTGCGATTGCCGATGCCGAACAGTGGTTGCGCAACACCTTTGGCATTACACAACAAGGACTACTCTACCCGCTGAGCCAGACGCTGCAAAATGACCCGCACATGATTCGCGGCACCGAACTGTGGGCTGTGGCAGCCTACGACGAAGCCGAGCAAGAATTTGCCACCCTGCGCAGTGATTATTCTGGCGATGCGCTGGCCACGTATCAACTCGCGCATTATTACGCCGAAATTGGGCTGTATGTCGAATCGTTGCGGGCTGCGGCTGACCTCATCACTCGTGCCGGGGTTTCAACCTACGACGCGCCAGGTTACATCGCCCGCTTACGCTACCCCATCCATTACAGCGACCTCGTGATTCCGCAATCGCAGGCGAACAACCTTGACCCGTTACTGGTGTTCGCACTGATCCGGCAAGAAAGCCTATTCCAGAGCTACGCCACCAGTTTCGCGGCTGCACAGGGCTTGATGCAGATCATCCCTGATACGGGCATCTGGATTGCTACCCAACTCGCCTGGCCTGAGTATCAAAATAGCGACCTTTACCGCCCCTATATCAATGTGCGTTTTGGGACGTATTATCTGCGCTGGGTACTCGACTTTCTGGATCAAGTGCCATATGCAGCACTGGCAGGGTATAACGGTGGTCCCGGCAACGCACAAAGCTGGCTGAATTCTTCCGGGGAAGACCTCGACCGCTTTGTTGAAACCGTTGCCTTCGCCGAGACACGCACCTACGTTCGACGCATTTATCAGCAGTACGACATCTACCGCTATCTCTATGGCGTCCAACAATAACGCAGCACCACAGCAACGGTTATTTTTGTTCCTCGGCATGGCGGGCATCGCGGTGCTGGGGCTTTTTTTGTATTGGGATAGCCTGAGCCTTCTGTTGTTCTGGGACGATGTGCCGCATATGCAATGGCTCGACACACAGCGCGGCGGTGGCTACTGGTTCACCGCTGAAGGGTTCCCATTTTATCGTCCTACGGCCTTCACCGTCTGGGATGTTTCAGAAGCTATTCTGGGTACCCATGATCCACGCTGGTTACACGGCCTTTCGGTGGGGTTGCATACGATCAACGCGCTGTTGGTTGTCCTGCTGGTGCGATTGCTGAGTAACCGTGTGTTGCCGGGGGTGCTGGCAGGGATTGTCTTTGTGGCGTTTCCGTTCAGCTACCAGACCGTCATCCCTACCGCCGCTCAGTTTCATCTGTGGCTCGTCTTCGGTTTACTGGCAGCAAGCATATTGGCCATTATGTGGCTTGCACAACCCGCGCAACGTTTCGCCTTGCCTGGAAGCTGGTTTTGCGTGTTCTGGGCGATATTCAGCCATGAGAGCGGCGTGCTGGTGCCTGTGTTGATGTTGGGTGTGCTGTGGGCGTATGCGCCAACGCTGGACCGCGCCACCTTACGACGCATTATAATTGCTATCGGCCCGCCAACGATCTTCGCAACCGTGTATTTGCTGGCATGGCTGACCATCCCTAAAGCTAACGACGCCACCAGCTTTCAACTGGCCGCGCTGGATGTCAAAGTCGCCCAGACCTTGCAGGCCCTCAGTTTTCCGCTGGCGGCCTTCACTGCACAGCTTTTCACACCAGATGAGGGTACGTTGCTGGCGTGGGGATGCGGGCTGATCGTCGTCGGGCTCGTTGGCGGGTGGTTATGGTGGCAGCCGTGGCGGGTGCGGGTCATGGCCGGGTTGTTTTTGCTATGGGTACCGCTGGTGATGCTGCCCGCGTGGTTGTTTCTGGACGCGAGTTACCTGCTGGGTAGTCCACGCTTGCATTATCTGGCGTCGGTCGGGGTAGCGGTGCTGTGGGGTCTTCTCATGGCACGGCCATTGCCGCTGGATGGGTCTCCTCTGATAAGGCACGGCGTTGGTCTTGCAGTGCTTGTCGGGGTCTTGCTGATTACGGTGCCGTTCGTACAAGCCCGTAACGCCGAACACCAGCGCATTGACGACATTTATCAGGTTGTCCTCCATACAGCGGAAACGCTCACATCTGAAGATCGTTTGCTGCTGGTCAATGGACCGGCGTATCTTGCTCCGGAAGAACCGACGTTTTTGCTAGGGGCAGAGGGTAGCACATACCTGCCAGATTTCATCGTGTTGGGCGATTGGCTGGCATTGAATGGGACGGAGAACATGACAGCACACAACCGCCACGCCGCCGACCTCACCCCCACTACAAATGTCATTTTCGCTGTGACACACCCCCCGCTTGACCGCAATACCATCTCCGACTACAGCCATGTGATGCAAGTGCAACAACTCGACGGGGAATTGCAAGCGCTCTCAATGGGCCATAGAACGCATGCAGCGACCGCTTCGAGCGCTGGTGAGTATGACATCGGTGTACGGATACGGGATTTGTCACTTATGGAGCAGGGGAGCATGTATCAAGCGAGTATTGTGTGGGAGCGTCAGGCAGCACTCACCGCGCCCGTGAGTGTTTTCGTGCATTTGCTGTGCGATGGCGTGCTGGTGGCACAGGCGGACGGCCCTCCGCTAGGGCGTCTTTATCCGCTGTCACAGTGGGCCTCGGGCGAACGCTGGCACGATTGGCGCTATCTGGTGCCGCAAAGTCCACTCTCCGCAGAGTGTGTGCAGCTATTTGTTGGCTTGTTCGATCCCAACACAGGTGAGCGTTACCCTGTCACTGGTGCCGAGGGTATTGTTCGTGATGGGCTCAGCATTCAACTCAGCGCTACACCGTAAGCGAATGCAGGAGTGCGAAAACCAGTATCAATGCCAGCAGCCAATACTTCAAATTTGTGACGACAAGTGTGATCATCGGTTTATGTATCCCTTCTGCTCTACTATATTATGACACCGATGCAGGCAAAAAGGTTCCCCGCTGACCACAATCTTCACAAATTTTTCCGATTTACGAACCGCCCCGCACCCGCTGCATTACAATCACCTCAAGGTCAATATCACGCTCCAACTCCGCTTCAATGTCGGCTTCAATATCAGCAATATCCTCGTCCGACACCTCCTGTGAACTCACAATCGTCACCGTCACATCGAGGTTATTGGTTACGCCTACCACTTCGACTTCGCGCACATCAGTGTCTTCAAGCTGGCGTTCAATGGTGTTTTCAACGACGGTACTGGTGTTCAATTGGATGTATTCAGCGCGGAGCAGAAAGCCCAATGGTAGAACCAATAGCAGCAAAATGCCCGCCGAAACCGTCAGCCGTTGTGGTGCAGGGACACTCCCTTGCTGTTGAATACCTAGCACTGAAAAAACCCCCGCCGCTGTGATACTGATGCCGATGATGTTCACGAGCGATAGCGCCCCTGCGCCGAGCATCAAGGAGGTTTCACCGTTTGCCAGTGCCAGCCCCGTCGTGCAAATTGGGGGAACCAGCGCCGCCGCGATTGCCACCCCGGCCAGCGCTGCGGGAATATCGCGCCGGGCCAGCGCAAAGGCCCCCGCCGCACCAGACGCCAGCGCCACAAACAGGTCTAGCAGGTTCGGTTCGCCGCGCGCCGCCATTTCTGGTGTCGGATTCGGCAACGGAAAGATCAAGCCGGTGAGGACAGACGTCAGCACCACCAGCCCCACACCATGCATCACTGTGAGCGTTGAGCGGCGCATCATCACCACGTCACCAAGCGCAAGCCCAACGCCAAAACCCATCAGCGGTGACATCAGCGGCGCAACCAGCATCGCCCCAATTACAACGGCAACGCTACTTTGCAAGAGCCCTACACTGGCCAACACACTCGACAAAATAATCATCACCAGATAGTTGGTGTTGGCACGAGTCAGGTCACTGGCGGCCTGCACGACCTCGCTACGTTCATCAATCGTCAGCGTGGGCCGAATACGCACCAGTTCCGTTGAGAGTCGTTGTAAGAGCGTTGGTTGTGGCATTCCGCGCCGTAACAAGGCCAGTGGCCCCGGTGTCAGGCGCAGCAATTTCTCGGCGGTGGCACCAAACACCCAGCGTTCCAGTCGCCCCGACGAGGTCGCCGAGCTTTGCGGCTCTACGCTATAGACAATAAGGTCATGTTCATCCGTAAATTGGTTAATGCCTTCAACGAGATCGTCAGCATGCAGAACTTCGGTGTCGATGCGTTGACTGTCGGGGAGTTCGTGAATCGCGTCATAAATCCGCGCCCGCTGTAGCCAGAAGGGGTCTTGTTCGCGCAGGTACATATTCGGCGGCCGATAGTCGCGCACAAAGAGCGCTACCACTGGCTTATCGTAGACATGGGCGAGGTGCAGGGCATGAATCATCGCCGTGCGTGAGCCTTCAAGGCTGCTCATGGGCACAATAATGCGGTTGATTTCGTCCGACACATGGCGGTAAACAACAATATTATTGGGGACCACACGCGCGATTTCTTCGGTGATGTCACCAAGTACAACACCGCTGTCACCTTTTGGCTGCCGAAAGCCCAGCACCAACAGATCTGCGCCACGTTCGCGGGTGACGTCCAGCACACCACGTGGGACATTTGCCGACGTAATGACCTCAAATTCGACAGGCATTCCACCTTGCCGAGCCCTATCACAAATTGCTTTGATTTCCTCAGCAGAATCCTTGTAGGGCGAATCCGGGCGCTTGACGTAAAGCGCAATCAGCCGACCCTTTTCGGGGTGTAGCAACGCAGCGGCAAAACGCAACAAATGCGGTGTGGTTTGCGGATTAGCAACAGGTACCACAACCCGCATTGCATAATAGGATTCCGGATGCGGCAGTTGTTCGCGGGTGGTCGGCTTTTGCTTGTTGGCGTCAGGCTTAGATGCGTCTTTGGCCTGATTTTCAGGCTTGGTTGTGGTGATGCGTTCGGCTTTTTTCATAAGTAGTAGCATAACCCCGACTTGATACGGCAGATAGTCGCTTTTATTGTGACCGAAAACACAGGAAAACAAAAACGCCAGCTTTTTGGCGCTGACGTCTTTGGGGAAAACCATGTTGAGCGGGTAACGGGAATCGAACCCGTGTCAACAGCTTGGGAAGCTGTTGTGTTACCTCTACACCATACCCGCAATGTATTTTGTATTATAGTCAAAAGCGGGCCAGCGTCAAGAGGTTGACTCACATCAAATTCTAAACTTTGACGATGATCGGCGCTTTTTGCGGCGGCATCAGCCACTCAAGGCCATCGTCCGTCACCAGCACATCTTCCTCTAGCGAAACATGACCATGTTCTGGCACGGTTACGCCAAGTTCAAGCGTGTAGATATTGCCTGCCTCGACCTCGCCGTAGGGTGTATTGCCGTAGCGGTCCCAGCGTGGGCCAAGCAAGGTACCGCCGTCATGCACAGTCCGCCCAACATGGTGCCCAAGCGCGTGCTGATATTCCGGGTAGCCTTTGCTGGTCACAAAGTCACGGGCAATCTGATCAATTTCGAAGCCCTGTACACCGGGTCGCAACGACGCGGCCGCTGCTTCAATTGCCCCGACTACCGCTGCGAAGCCTTCCATAATCGACGCTGGCACCTCTGTTTCGCCTTCGGGTTGCAAATACCATACCCGTTGAATATCCGACACATACTCATTCAGAGTCACGCCGAGGTCAATATGAATCAACTGGCCCGGTTGCGCGACGAACGTTTCAGACGGGCCGGTGTGACCAATCGGAGACTCCGGGCCACAGTTCACAATCGGGCAATATTGCGCTTCCCAGGCAGGGATGACATCATATTTGCGCATTTCAGCGTGGATGAAGTCCGCAATTTGCTTTTCAGTCAGGCCGGGGCGCAAAAAGTTCGTCACGGCGGCGATAATCTCGCCGGTCAGGTCTACTGCTGCTCGAATGCGCTCAATTTCCGTTGTAGATTTTCGTCCGCGCAACGCCCGCAACAATAGTTCCGCCGACTGCAACTGATAGGGGGTTTCACTGAGGTACTTCTTCAAGCGCAGGAACATCCCATGTGACAGCCCGTCAGCAGAGGAGTCACTTTCAGAGTGGTTTACGGCCACGGTTTGCGGATTTACGCTGGCGAGGGCTTCAAGCAACCCTTCTTTGATGCTGGCATCGTAGCTAATCACGCGGTCGTAGGCCTGCATCCGTTCAATGTTTTCGACATCATAACGCCCCACCACCGCGATCTTCTGCCCATCCTTACCGACCAGGAACGCAGACTGCCACGTCACGTCAAAGCCGAGGATTAGCGGAAGGGCTGGGTCTGCGTTGTGCGTTGTTTCACGGACAAAAGTCAACCAGGCGTCAATGTCGAGTTCTTGCATAATCTCAACAGCCTGCGACAATTTTTCTTGCTGAATGCTGGACATAATGTGCTGATATCCTTAAAGGTTCAAAGTTGAAGATCAATAGCATAGCGATTATACAAGTTTGAGAGGGGTTTAGCTTGAGGAATCTATCGCCAGTTGGGCTTTCATCTGCTTAGCTGCAAGCGCATAGCCACCGCCCGCGCCATCCACAAAATGCACCTGCCGCCCGAAGTAGTCAAAGACGATGCAGGTCACTAAAGCCGCCGCACTGCTATGAATGCCATAGACCAGCCGCCCGGCATGGTGTTGCTCACTCAAATAGGCGTCGAGTTCAGCCCGCTGGGACACCGTGCCAGACATGATGGTGCGTAGCGTATCATCAAATTTTTCATGGTCGGTGGCTTCGACAAAAAACTGTTTGTACATCCCCCATTGACCAATGCCAACCGTCATCGCAACCCAGGCTTTAATGCTACCCCAGAGCATCTTGAGTCGCTGACATATGCTCGTTGTGCGGTGCCGCACTCGTGATTCTGTTGATAAACTGGACAGTCGAAAGGTCATGCGCAGGTTGTGAATGGAAATCGGGTGGCGGGTGTCTCGGTCGCCATAGATGCGTTCAATTGTTTCGAGGATGTTGCGGTAAGTCTGGGCGCGGCGAGTATCGTCTTCATCAGTCGCGAGGACGATTAATGCTATGGTTTCATCGTGGGCGCTGCGCACTTCATTCCAACGGCATTCAAAACCATGAAAATCACCTTCAGGTGCAACCGAGGAAGGCACCATATAGCGCGGCCCATGCTCAGGATGTTTCAACAAAGACTCTGCATAGCTCAAGCCACCACCATCAAAAATCGCCTGCTGGAAGTTCTCACCAATCCATAGCTTAGCAACCCGCACCTGATACCCGGCAGATTTAACCGTCGTTATCGGCACGATGCCAACGCGCAATTCGAGGTCAAAGAATTGTTGCGCCAGTTCGCGGGCTGCTGCCAATGCGCCGGCTGCTGCTTCACGACAGTCAGGTGGAATCAAGATTGTCGCGCCATCCCCCCCGAACACAAACGGAATATCACGCCCTTCAACAGCGTTCAACATCACCGTGATGGACGCCGCTGCCACGGTGTTCACATCACGATAACGCCCTGCTTCGATTGCTGCGGTAGAGCCGCGTACATCCGTTAGTGCAACGAGCCAGTTGTCCGGTACATAGCGATAATGGTCGGGGTTCGTGATTTCGACGATGCTGTAGAGGGGCTCAATTTCCGCATAAAATGTCGTTACTAAATCGGGCGCTATCATCGTCCATCTTTCTTGTCATTCCATCCCACTACAGTATACCATGTACTCAACATACATTCCTTGACGCTAGCGCCACACTGGAAGGCACCGTTGACCCGCGTAACTTTAGATCGTGTTTCATACCGTTTCGACAACAATCCGCGTAGCTTAGCTGAACTGGCCGGCTTCACCAGCGAAGGTGACCCCGCCACGCTTGACCAAACCGCCCCCAACGACCAGCAGCGTACCTGGAGCCTCAGCGACATTAACCTGATGATTCAACAGGGAGAGACTGTCAGCCTGCTCGGGCCGTCCGGGTGTGGCAAATCAACGCTGCTGAAGGTTATCAGCGGCATTTATTCTCCAACACGCGGCACCGTTTATTATGATAATGTTCCGCTGGACGAAACCGACCCCCGCGAACGTGGTATCGGCATGGTATTTCAAAATTATGCGCTGTATCCACACCTCGATTCACGGTCAAACATCGGATTTTTTGACATCGTCCGCAAGCAGCCCGACAAAGTTGATGACCGCATCAAGCACGTCGCCGAGGTGATGGGGGTTAGCATTAAGCACCTGCTCAGTCGCCGCCCGCCAACACTGTCTGGTGGGGAAAAACAACGGGTAGCAATGGCCCGCGCTCTCGCCCGTGACCCGAAGCTGTTTCTATTTGACGAGCCGCTATCGAATTTAGACGCCAAGTTGCGCACGGAAACCCGTGTCCAGCTTAAGCGGCTGCTACAACATTATGGCATCACCGCCGTTTATGTCACGCATGATCAAACGGAAGCGATTGCCCTCTCACATCGTATGGTTTTGATGCGCAGCGGTGAAATTGTACAGGTTGGAGACTACAACGCGCTGTATTATCGCCCTAACACGCGCTTTGTGGCTGAATTTTTCGGACACCCGAGCATGAACCTTTTTGAAGGGCAGATAGAAAGGCAACGCTGGGAAGGTCAGCATTTCGCCGTGGAACCTGTCCCCATTAATCGCGACAGCCGAATATGGCTCGGTATCCGTGCCGAGGATGTTGTCGTCGGTGAGGGTGGTATAGAGGGCGAAGTGGAGTATGTCGAGCCGTTGTTTGCCGAACGTGTATCACTTGTGACAGCCAATATTCAGGGCGAAAGCTGTACGGCCCGCGTCCCAATTGAGCGGGAGATGGCCATTGGAATGCGTGTTAGGTTTCGCTTCCCGGTAGACAAGCTCTATTTCTTCGACCCCCAAACTGAACAGCGCGTGCATCCAGCATAAACAGCTCAGGTTGAGGTGTCGTCGTCTTCTGGCAAGCGTAGCCCCGGCTTAGCGACTTTGTTGCGCACCGAGGCAAGGAAGGCTTCGGTCAAAACGGGTTTGGGCTGGCTCGGCACATCAACTTCATCAGGAACGGCTTTCATATTGCGCAAGACCTGAAGAAATTCCTGCGCCTGGTCCAACACTTGCCGCAATTCAGAGATGGTCTCGCGGGCTTCGTCGTCGGCCTGAGCTTGCTTTTCCTCAGGGGTTGGGGTGCCGGCCAGCGCCATCAGCGCCCAGGTCATAATCTCGCGGGTAGAATAACCCTTGGCCTGCCATGCTTCCAGCACCGCCAGGGCCTCGCGTTCTTCGAAGTTATCTTCATCCAGCCGAAAAGAAACGACCTTGCTCATACAATCCCCATCACCTCGTAAAGCTGCCACAGTTTATGTCCGCCGCGCACATTTGCCATATGGATGTTATCGGGTTCGTCGGACAGAATGACGGATTTGTGATTAAGAATTGGTAGCAGACGGTCGTAGAGAATAGCACTACCCCCACCCGTAAGCACGATACTGTCCCACGGTAACGGGCCGCCGGCCAGGTTCTGGTAGGTGTCTGAGATACGGTTGAGCAGGGTACTTGTTGCTTCCTGAACTTCAGCTTCAGCGTTGAACTCTTGCCCACCACCGATAAAAACACCCGTCACCACCGCTTTACGCACACGTTCTGGTGGTAGCTTGGTCAATCCCCGCACGACCTCACGATGATTGGCACGGAAGGTCCGTTCAAAGTCACGGAAAACTTCGAGAATACCCATCGGCGTGCTTTCGCTGAGGCTGTAGTCCACCTGCCCACCGGGGTTGACCGCTAACCAGTCGGTGGTATGCCCGCCGATGTCGATCACCAGACTGCGGCCGTTCAAGTCGGTACGCTGGAAATGGCGACCGTCGTCGGTAAGCAACAAATTCATCAGGCCACCAACGGGCTCCTCGAAGGTATTGACGTAATTGACGCGCACGCGGCGTTCTTTGCCCCCGACTTCAATATTCCAATCGCCTGCTGCGGATTCCATGAGGTTATCACGATAGATCACGTCCCCGGGGGGGTGGCTGCCAAAAACAGCCATATTCATCCCCCAATCAGTGATGCGGGCCAACGTCGCAGCCACAAAAACGCCATAATAGTCGGGCGTGTAGCGGGCGGCCCCGGTGCGGCGCGTAACGGTGCCGTGGCGTTCTGCGCTTTCGCCAATAACATAATACTCATCGTTGACGCGCAGATAGTCTGTCGGCGGGCCGCTGGGGCCAGCACGTTCAATCACCTGTCGATACTCTGATTCGGTCAAACGCCGAATAGCATGGGGATAGCTAAATTCCTTGTCACCAAGTTTCGCCTTTATTACACTGTTGCCTGCATCTAACACCAGGACTTGTTTCATATGTTTGCCATCACCTTTTTGTATACGCCTGTATACACTATGCTAAACCGCTTTGTGTACTTCGACAAGATGTTCTAAACTACGCGCATCAGATTTTTACGTTTTAAGGAAAATTCATGACAATCCGCATTTTGACGGCAGATGACGCTGCAATCCACCGTGAGTTGCGTCTTTTTGCCTTACGAGAACACCCAACCGCGTTCGGTAGTTCGTACGAGGAAGAAGTTAACCGTTCCTTGAGCGTTACTGCATCTCGCCTAAGCCCCCCCGACAGTGACAATTTCACACTTGGGGCTTTTGTGGGTGACAAGTTGGTGGGAACAGTTGGGCTGGGCACCAATCGACGGCCCAAAATGGGGCATATCGGCATTATCTGGGGAATGTATGTTCACCCCGACGCACGCGGTCAGGGTTTGGGCCGGGCCTTGATGCAGGCCACCATTCAACGCGCCCGCCACATTGGACGTCTGGAGCAGATTAAACTATCTGTCGTAACAACGAATGTAGCCGCCTTGAGTCTGTACGAATCGCTCGGTTTTGAAACTTATGGCACTGAGTACCGTGCCCTGTTGGTCGATGGCATCTACTACGATGAGTATCATATGTGGTTGCGGCTGAATACGGACACAATTTAATCAGCAGCTTCAGCACCGTATCCCTGTGCTATGTCAATCAGGCCCGCCGCTCGCAAGCCTTCTTCGTAGCGGGCGAGGGTGTGATGGCCATAGTTCATGGTGTGGCCTTTGACTCGTGAGGCATCCAGCGCCATTTCAACATTGGTCGAGGTTTGTGGCGCAAATTTACGGAGCTTGCGGTGCATTTCCCATCGTTCAAGCCGATTACCAATCGCCCCGCCAAGCACCCATTCGGCAACGCGTTGTGCCACCTGCGAAATCCCACGCGGTTGATGATCGCGTTCTGGGAAGCCAGTGTCAGCGGCGTTGGGTAGGTAGTGCGCTGACCAGGCGTTCGCATCACGCATCCGGTCATAAACCGCATGGCCAACAATTGGAACCATCTGCGTCACTTCATGCGCCATAAACAAGTCGGCGTCATCCTGTTCCAGCGACGATGCGGCCAGTACATAATTCGGGCAAATTTCTGGCCCGCCAATCCGCACCAAACGCACCAGCATCACCGCAAAAAGCCGCGTCAACCAGACCCGACCATCTTCTACCACAACGATATAATCCAGATCATCAGCAGCGTCGGGTGCATTACGTACCGACAACGCGCCTGTCATGGCCACCATGCGCACAAACGGCAAGCGACCTAGCCATGCACCATACCGTAGCGCTTTGGGCCAGAGTTCAGTTGAAGCCGCATCGCGTTGTTGGCGTCGGGCGAAAAGCTGTGCGGCGCGTTCCGGTAGCGCATAGAGACAGTCGTCGTTTAACTTGCCAGCAGTGATACGGGCGGCTAACCATGCAGAGGGGTGTTGCAAAGCATTCTGGACGGTGGGCAACGTCGCTTTGTATTCGATCAAATAGCGATGGATTTCGGTCGTCGTCATAGGAAAGTCGAACACGTCGGCATAGATCAAAGTACGAAGGATAGCAGCGTCAAGAGCGGTGGGCATCATACGGTCAGCAATTCTAATTCATGATGTACTTATTTTCAGCTTAATCCGTCTTGGGGATAATTGTCAAATGAAAGCGGTGAATCGTCGGGCAAAGGTCTTTATTGCCACACCCACAGGTTACTGAATGCACACCGGGCACTGTTGGTTGCATAGTTGATCAACCCAACACCAAGCGCCCCTTCACGAACAGGGCTGAAATGTGTCACAAAATAGCGGCCGTTGACATAAAGTGTCGTATACGGCCCATAAGCGATCACCGTCAATCGTTGGCGGCCGTTGGAGAGCGATTCTGGCGGTGCGTCGAGCAGATTATAGCTATGCCACTCGAGCTGTCCATCTCTGGTGTATAACAACCCTGCCCCGCCATCGACATCGACATAGGCCAAACTGAGGTTCTGCTCACCCAACTCATGAAACGATACCCCGCACGCCATATTGACACCATCCGTCAGGCGCACGTCAACATTGAGCAGCATCTCGGTGAAAATAACGCCTGCTTCGGCCTGCGGATAGGTGATGGTCGTGCTTGGTGAGACTTCGTAAGCGGTGTCAAGCACGGTATAGGTGCGGCGGCCACCTTCAGGAATTGCGCCAGCAGCGGCGAGTTCGTTAGCGATGTCATCCGGTCGCGCCGAACGCCAGGAGTCAATGGTAGCGGGCATCTCTGGGAGTGGAATGGCTGGTGTTGTCACAAAAACACGCTCAATGGTGACAACCGATTCTGCATTCGCTGCCAGCAGATGTAGCCCCCAGTGGCCCGCCGAAAAAGCGCTATCGGTCATGTTTGCCAGCCGTGTACCATTGGCATAAAGTTGCAGCCGTTCTCCTTCGACCGACGCCGTGAGCATGACAGGGGCAGTGGCGTTAAAAGCAGACGTTTGGCCACTATCCAGTTCTTCGAGGGTGCCAAATTCGCGTTTGCCTACCTGCCAGCGGCCGTCCGGGCTCAGGGTGAAATAATAACCGTCTGGCGTAAGGGTATCAGTCGCTTGCAGGCGTAGCCCAACCCCGACAAACTGCCCACTCGCACCCGCCGACCAACGCAACTGCGCGTGGACAGCCGCATCGCCTAGCGGAACCTCTCCCTGTGCCGTGACGGTCACAGGACGGTTGGCAAGCTGACGATTGTTCAATACCAGCGCCTCGCGTGCCTGTGTGGTATAGGGCGTTGACCAGCGCGAAAAGTCGGCAGTGAAAGTTTCATCTGCCCAGAGCTGTGCAAAACCAGGCAGAACCACCAGTTCATACAGTCCCGCGCCGCTGAAGGGTGTCACCTCAAGGTTGTATATTGTGTCGGCCTCCGCATCCAGCGTCACACCGGCGTCAAAGACCACCCCCGGCACACGGTCATCATTTTCTGCAATGAGGGTATCATCCTCACCATAAATCGACAGCACCGGGTCAAGGTCACCAAAGGTGCGGTTGGCAAAGATCATCACGGTGACGTCTTCAGTAGGGGTAAAGGTCCAGCGCTGGGTTTCATCCGCCGCGAGGGTGCCACTGACCGTTGCGCCCACAGATAGTTGCGGGCTCTGGGCGTGTATCAAACGCGGACTTGGCCAGCTCTGCCAGCTCATTACAATACAGGCTATGAGTAATCCAAGCGCAGTCCGCAGGCGATTCTGGCTTATTATGGGCATTGTGTTTTTCCTCACTGCTTGTGATGCGTCCTTGCCTATTGATGATGGCAATCCAACCCAAGTCACACAAGATGTGCGCCCCACTGTACTGGTCTTGACGCCAGAACGCTATACTTACCCGGATGGCTCCGCAGTCGCAGACCTCATCATCGCTGCCGGGGGGCAGAATGCAGCGGCCGGGCGTCCCGGTATCGCTGAGGTCAACACGCCCCTGTTGCTTGAAATGAACCCGGACATCATCCTATTCACCAAAAGCTGGACATCTGATGCCATTGAGGACTTGCTAGCGACCTCCCCTTTTCAAGGACTCAACGCGGTGCAACGCCAGCGCATCTATCACCTGGACTTCCCGCTAACGGCCAACGCCATTAATGCCAATCGCGACGAGTACCTGCGCACCTTGCGTCAATGGTTCGAACTTGTTTAGTTGTACACAGCGGCGTTATACTCATCTGCGCAAATGGACTTTTTTGAGGACAAGGAATCGACCCAGTATGCACCGCAAATTCGCCATTTCCCTATTAATTTTGTTACTGGTGGCATTGATGACCGCTTGCGAGGAAGACAATACAGACGACGGTCCCCCCGACCCTGAAACACCCGCTGAAATCGCGGAAGTAATGCTGTCAGCCATCAACGACAACGACATTGAGGGTGCAAGCCAATACCTGTGCGAAAAAGATATTGAGATTCTTCAGGAAAACCCACCCACCGACGTCTATCCTGAGTTTTCGCGTGTGGACTGCGCAGGCAATGAAAGCATCGTTACCTGTAACTACAGCATCGAAATTGATGGCACCACCGCCGAGAGCGGTCTGGAAGCAGTTTTCGACGTGGTTGAAGGCGGCACCAAACTCTGCTCGGTTGAAGCGGAATAGGACGTAACCGACCTATGACGAAAGCAGGTCGCCCGATCCAATGGCTAGCAGCCGGGCACTTTGCAAACGACTTTTTCTCGGGCGCGATGGGCATTATGCTTGCCGCGCAGGATGACGTTATCGGCCTCAGCGAACCCGAAATCGGGCTTGCTTCTGGTATATTTCTCGGTATTTCGATCACGCAACCCTTTCTCGGCTGGCTTTCCGACCGTCTGAGCATCCCGCACCTGATGATTCTGGGGCCGCTGGTATGTGCGCTGGGGCTGGCCGTGGTTGGGTTGGCCCCGACTTTCGCGGTGGTGCTGCTCGGCGCGGTACTCGGCGGCTTTGGGAACGCGATGTTTCATCCGTCGGGGCTGGCCGGGGCACGGGCTTTTGGGGGCGAGTCGCGCAAGGGTAGCTCGGTGGCGTGGTTTATGGTGGCGGGCAATGGCGCGTTTGCGATTAGCCCGTTTATTGTCGGCTTTGCATTAGAGGCATTTGGGCCCAGCGGGATTCTACCATTTGTGCTGATTAATCTGGTACTGGTGCCGATGATCGTGCTGCGCGTGCAGACCGATCTCCGCGATTCGCTGGACAACACCGCACCGAAAGCCAAACCAACCCCTGGCACCACTGCCACAACTAGCCCCGTCACGCGCCGCTGGTACCAGGCCACGGCTGTCCTCATCAGCGTCTATCTTATTATTGTGCTGATGCGCGGCGTTATTTACCAGGCGTTAAATACATTTTTACCAACGTTCTACAAAGATCAGGGTCTCGACCTCGGCATTGCAGGCTCAGCCACGTCGGTTATTTTTGTGTTTGCCGCGCTGGGTGGCTTTGTCGCCAGTTCACTGTCAGACCGTCTGCCACGCCTGCCGATTGTGTCGCTGTCACTGTTCAGTATCGCCCCGCTGACATGGTTGCTGCTCAATGCCGACGGTGTCTGGTTATTTGCGCTGAGCGTGCCGCTCGGGGTGGCACTGGGCGCACACTGGCCCATTGTCTTGATGATTGGCCAGGAAGTGTTGCCCGGTGGCGCGAGTGGTTCCAGCGGACTGGCGTTTGGCTGGGGCTTCGTCGCCAACGCAGCCGGAACCATCCTTGTCGGGGCGATTGCAGATTCGGTCGGGCTCCAAGAGACGTTGCAGTATGCGGCGCTATTGCCGTTACTCGGGGCCGGCCTTGTCTTCTTGCTGCCCGCCCAGAGCCCATCCATGAGCGACCCGGAAGCATCTACATCGTCACCACAATCTACGGAGGCACGTCCCGCCACATGAGTATCACGATCCACCAACTTTCACTGGGTAAACTGCAAACCAATTGCTATGTCGTACGCGATGAGAATACCCACGATGCGATTATCATTGATCCCTCGGACGAAGCACCGCGCATTCTGGCCGCCGTGGAAGGCTATACCGTGCGCGAAATTCTGCTGACCCATGCCCATTTTGACCATGTACTCGCCTCGGGCCCGGTCAAAGCCGCAACCAACGCCCCGCTGCGTATTCATGCCGCCGATGTGCCGCAGTTGGAACACGCGCAACAGATCGCGATGGTCTACGGCATCAGTGCGCCCGAACCTGCCACACACGACCATACTCTGAACGAGGGTGATATAATTGAGGTCGGCAACATCACGTTAGAGACCATTTACACACCGGGGCATTCACCGGGGCATGTATGTTTCATTTTGCGTAGCGAGAAGGCCGTTTTCTGTGGCGATTGCGTCTTTCAAGGTAGCATTGGCCGCACCGACCTCCCCGGCGCAAATGGGTCGGAATTGATGCAGAGTATTTTCGATAAAATTCTGCCGATTGGTGACGACTTCAGGCTCTATCCCGGTCATGGCCCGGCGACCACCATCGACACTGAACGCAAGCGTAATCCGTTTTTGCAACGCTAACGACAACCAGAGGAGTCCTATCATCCCCGCATTGATTGTAACCACCCCGACCGACGATCAGGCTGTGCCCATCCAGACGATCAACTTCGTCATTGGCACGGACAGCAACGCGCACCTGATTATAAACTGGGACATGCAAGTGCAACCCATCCACGCCGAAATTCAGTATCGCGAGAGGCAATACTTGCTCATTAACCACGCCGGACTGGAAACCACGCTCAACGGCACGATGCCAGCGAATCAGGTCACGCCCCTGCGGCATGGCGACGAGATCGTTATTGGCAGCACACGGACTGTATTCATGGTGTAGGCATGTCTGCGTCAAAGAGGAGCGGCCGGCAGCTTGAGCATACACAGGTTCGCGCTCAGCAAGAAGCAGCCATGCACAAGGGGCCGCGTGTGGTAGCGGTGGGGTTACAACGACCGGACAATATCGGGATGCTGTTTCGGATTGCGGACGCGGTCGGGGTGCAGGAACTTGTTTTCGTGGACAGCCCACATATCACGGGGCGCAAAGTTCGGCGCGTCTCCCGGCATACGCAGGACGCCATCCCACATCGGCAACTCAGCAGTGCTGAATTTCTCGCCCACGCCGCAAGGTATGAGCCACTCATCGCACTGGAAATCACCACACACTCGCAAGACCTCTACACAACCGACCTCCCCCACGACCTGACGCTGGTGGTTGGCAATGAGCGGCATGGCATCCCGGCAGCGATCCTGGCAGTGTGTCAACGGGCGGTGCATATCCCGATGCTGGGGCAAAACTCGTCGATGAATGTGGCAACAGCAGCCGGCATTGCGCTTTACGAGTGGCATCGGCGCTACAGACTTACAGAATGATGCGGCGCTATTCCTCTGCTACGGACGAGGGCTCAAATTCAAGGCCATCCGAACCAGCGTCAATCGTAATTCCACCACTTAGAATTGAACTTTCATTCAGCAAAAAGTCTGCTAAGGGTTCGCGCACGTTGCGCTGGATGATGCGGCGTAGCGGTCGGGCTCCATATTCCGGGTTTTCGTTTTGGGCCAGCAACCACTCACGGGCGGCCGCTGTAAAGCGAATATTCAAACCACGTTCGGCCCCTAACGCAACCTCGCGCTGTAGCATCAGATCAAGAATATCGCGCAGGTTTTGCTCACTGAGCGGGTGAAAGATGGTGATGTCGTCAAGGCGGTTCAAAAATTCGGGGCGGAATTCCTGTTTGACACTACTGATCACCTTTGCACGAACATCCTCAGTAATGAAGCTATCACCGTCAAGCAGCATTTTCTCCACCTGAAGATGTTCCGCACCGAGGTTACTGGTCAAAATTACAACGGCTTCACTAAAATTGGCGGTACGTCCCTGTGAATCCGTCAGGCGGCCTTCTTCAAGCACCTGCAAGAGAATATCGACGATGCGCGGGTGGGCTTTTTCGACCTCATCAAACAGCACAACAATATAGGGTTGTTCGCGCACGCGGTCGGTAAGCTGGCCGCCGCCTTCATAACCGACATAACCGGGAGGAGCGCCTATTAAACGGCTAACGGAGTTTTCTTTCATGTATTCGGACATGTCAATCTGCAACATCGCGTTTTCATCGTCAAACATAAATTCAGCGAGTGCTTTGGCCAACTCTGTCTTACCCACCCCACTTGGACCGAGGAACAAAAATGAACCAATTGGCCGGCGCGGGTCTTTGAGGCCAACGCGGGCGGTCTTTACGGCACGACTAACGGCTAGCACTGCCTCATTCTGACCGATAATGCGCTCGTGCAGGTGTTCAACCATGCGGGCATATTTGCTGCGTTCATCAGCGTCGAGTTTGCTGACGGGAATCCCGGTCATTTGTGCGGCAGCAAGCGTAATGTCTTCGCTGTCGAGGATGTTGTCTTCCAGTTCGGGCTTGAAGGCCAGTTGCGCCTGACGGTTCATGCTCACCATCGCCGCCGCACGATGTACCAGATGAACCGCGCTGCGTGGCAGTGGAATATCACCAATATAGCGCGTGGCAAGGGCGGCCGACGTTTCAAGGGCACTCATGTCAACATCAATGTCATAGTCCGCCGCGATATGAGAACGCATCACACGTAGAATTTCGATGGCTTCTGCCTCACTCGGCTCTTCCACGCGCAGAACTTGCGTATGCTCAGCAATGGCCGTGACGCGGCTCATGTGGGCGTCGTAATCTTCGGGGGTGGTTGTGCCGACAATAATCGGATTATTGTCCAGCAATGCTTTCTGAATATTCTGGCCAGCTTTCGGAAATTCAGCCTTCTGCCCTCCGAAGAAGCGATGAATATGTGGGATAAACAGAATTCCATCCCGTGCGGCCATAATTGCGCTCTGTGTTGTTTCCAGAGAATTGTCAAGCAAGGCGCGTTCGTCTATCTGCACGAATTTTTCAATGCCAGCCGGGCCCTTGCCTTCAGTGATAAGCAGCGCCATTGAATAGCCAAGTGTGCGTTTACCGATACCGTCTGGCCCAAGCAGCAGCAGGTGGCGGCGCATCGTTTGTGACACCACGTTGAACATGTCACGCAGCAAGTCTTCACGGAAATGAACCGCCTGCAACTCGCCAGCACGTGCCGCTTCCACATAATCAATAATCGTAGAAACTTCCCGGCGGCGCACCAGCGTTGGCTCAGAGAGCGATTGCATGGCCGCTTGCGTAATGCCGTGTTGTTGCAAGATTGTCCCCGTACCGATGCGGCGATCCGTCAATGCCATAAGCAGGTGGTCGGCATCAATCGCGCGCCCACCCTGCGCCTGTGCAATACTCAAGCCCTCATCTAACGCGATGATAAGCTGTCGACTAATCGGGAAGCGCCCCCCACCCGGCAGCAAGAAGTCCAGGTCGCCATTTTTGTCTTCACGCGACTCAACAGCAAGCCGAAGTTGGCGTTCCAGCCGTGTCAGGTCGACGCCACGTCGTTCGACAAAATGCTGCACCAACCGAAAACCGGCCGTATCCTGCCGTTGCAACAACGCCCACAGCGTTGCTTCTGGCAAAATGTTGCGCTTCAGCAGCCGATCCGATAAATCAACCGCATCAGCGATAATGGTAACGACATCAGGGGAAAGCAAATTTGGATTCAATGAGCCCATAACGATCCTCTCGGGGGACAGTCAATTGACCCTGATAATATAACAGCAACTGCCCCAAACAAAAAACCCCCATCGCCGGGGGCAATGAGGGTGGGGTATTCGGTTTTTCGACTACAGAAGGTAGCGGATACGTTACGCCGGGATTTCGAATTCAATCAACTGTTCGAAGGCGTCACGCAGCACAGGTTCTGGCAATGCACCGGCCTGCTGGCCAACAATCTTGCCTTCTTTGATGAACATCATGGTTGGGATGCTCTGAATACGGAAGGCTTGCGCCAGCCCGGGGTTCGCGTCCACATCGACTTTTGCAATGCGAACTTTGCCAGCGTATTCGCCAGCGAGCTTGTCTAGAATTGGTGCAACCATCCGACAGGGCCCGCACCATTCGGCCCAGAAGTCCACGACAACTGGCAATTCATGATTCAGGACTTCGGCTTCGAATGTGGCGTCGGTTACGTCGACAGGTTTCATATCAATCTCCTTATTGGCAGTACTGTTAGTATCGGCTGCTTGCGGTTCACGTTGAGGTGCAAGTGCAGCAAGTTTTTCGGCCAGGCTTTGAATGTCAGTGGCCCAGGGACGCTGGCGGCGGTTCACGACTTCGCCGTTGTGCCAGCCAATAGCAAGGGCACGCTTACCGACATTGAATTGCGCTTTAAGGTCTGGCATCGCGTGGGTATCACCGATAAAGACATGTAAGCGCCCTTCATATTTAGTAGACGCTTCTTCAAGCGCTTTCTTTACGTCACTGGGTGGCGTTTCACCATCGGTACCCATCCACAGCAATAGAGGACGGTCATCATCGAGGGCAGTAGTTAGTGTCGCATGATCTACTTTAAGGTTTATGGTACTCATTCCTTTGTATGTCCCCTGATTCTTAAAACTTAAGAACCCTTGAATAGTGTCATGTCTGGCGCGTTCTGGAATATTTCTGTGTTGCGTATTGTTCTGACGCAGTGAGTCGTGTAGTTGTTACGTCTGCGGAAGATTCAAATGAAAAGTTAACGAAAACACTACGTCGATTGCAATTGCACTTTTATGATGAATAGCATATGCTAAGGAAACATATGTGCTAAAAAGGAGACACTGGATGTCAAGCACGCCACATTGCCCGTTCTGTTATCAGGAATTTGAAAGCGTTGCTGCTGTCATTGCGCACGTGGAGGGGCAACTCTGCATTAGCAATAAAATTGCACATAGCAAAGAAGACCTTTATTATCGCATTGAAACCAGCCTGCTGCGCGTTGAAGTTCAGATCAGGCAAAACAAAGAAACCAGCGGTCCTGACGGCACATCGTAGTCAATATACAACATTTCGTCAGGACAACAGGCATTTACTTCTCGCCGTGTAGATAAGGGGCAATGTACTGCCCGGTATAGCTCTTTTCACAGGCGACAACATCTTCTGGTGTGCCTACCACCACAATTTCCCCACCATCATCTCCGCCTTCAGGACCAAGGTCAATCAACCAGTCAGCGACTTTGATAATGTCAGGATTATGTTCAATAATCAGCACGGTGTTGCCACGATCAACCAGTTCCTGTAATACAAAAATCAAGCGCTCAACGTCGGCAGCGTGCAGCCCCGTGCTTGGTTCATCCAGTACATAGAGGGTTTGGCCCGTGCTACGCTTGGAAAGCTCGCGACTGAGTTTAATACGCTGGGCTTCTCCCCCAGAAAGCGTCGTTGCCGACTGCCCAATGCGGATATAGCCAAGCCCAACCGCCTGCAAAGTCTCCAGCCGCCGCTTAATTTTGGGGAGGTTCTCAAACAGGTCGAGCGCCTCGGTTACGGTCAGGCTCAAGACATCGGCAATGCTATGGCTTTTGTATTTGACCTGCAAAGTTTCGCGGTTGTAACGAGTGCCGTGACAGACCTCACACTCAACATAGATGTCTGGCAAGAACTGCATTTCGATTTTGTTCAAGCCCTGCCCCTGGCAATTTTCGCAGCGCCCGCCTTTCACATTGAATGAAAAGCGCCCCGCTGCATAGCCGCGAATCTTGCTTTCTGGCAACTCAGCAAACAGGTTGCGGATTTCATCAAACATTTTGGTGTACGTCGCGGGGTTAGAGCGTGGTGTGCGGCCGATGGGGCTCTGGTCAATGTTGATGATTTTGTCGATAGCCTCGATATTCTCAATACTGTCGTATTCGGCCGGGCGCTCTTTGTTGCGGTTGATCTTCTGCGCCAGCGCAGTATAGAGCGTGTCTACCATCAACGTAGACTTGCCCGAGCCACTGACGCCTGTAATCAGCACCAGCTTGCCAAGTGGTACTTCCACATCTACGTTTTTGAGGTTATTGCCCCGCGCTCCGCGTAATGTGATGACCTCGCCATTGCCGTTGCGTCGAGTTTCGGGGATGGGGATACGTTTGCGCCCACTCAGGTAAGCCCCGGTCAGGCTGGCGGCGTGGTCCATGATTTCTTGCGGTGTACCTGTCGCCACAACCGAACCACCATGTTCACCAGCCCCCGGCCCCATATCAATGAGAAAGTCGGCGCGGCGCATGGTGTCGTCGTCATGTTCAACCACAAGCAACGTGTTGCCGAGATCACGCATCCCTTCCAATGTGTGGATAAGACGCTCATTGTCGCGTTGGTGTAAGCCGATTGACGGTTCGTCCAGCACATAAAGCACACCCGTTAACCGTGAGCCAATCTGGGTGGCAAGGCGAATGCGCTGTGCTTCCCCACCAGAAAGCGTTCCAGCGGCGCGGCTCAGCGTCAAATAGTCCAGCCCAACGTCAATCATAAACTGGACACGATTGCGGATTTCCTTGAGTACCTGCCGGGCAATTTCTTGCTCACGACCACTCAACGCTGTGTCAGGATTTTCACCTGTATCCGTCAGGCTTTCTACCCAGTGCGAAATACGCTTCACAGGCAAGCGTGTGACTTCATAAATCGGCATTCCGCCCACTTTCACCGCTTGCGCCCACGGGTTGAGGCGGTTGCCGTTGCACGTTGGGCACGGATATTCGCTCATAATTTCTTCGATACGCTGGCGCATCCAGTCAGAGGTTGTTTCTTCGTAGCGGCGTTCCAGATTTTTCGCGATGCCTTCAAAGCGAATCTTCGAGACGCGGCGATTCCCGTCATGGCTTTCATAAGCGACTTCAATGCGGGTACTGCCTGTGCCATACATGACAATATCACGCTCTTGTTTGCTGAGTTCGCGCCACGGCGCGTGGTAGTCAATATCGTAGTGCTTGCACAGCCCCTGCAACACCTGCCCGGTGTAAGAATCACGCCCCTGTGGATAAGCGGCCGCTTGAATGGCCCCGTCTGCCAGGCTGAGGCTATCATCTGGAACAATCAAGTCTGGGTCAACGCGCAGCAAAGAACCCAAACCCTGACACGTTGGGCAAGCACCGTGCGGGCTATTGAATGAGAACGTGCGCGGCTCAATTTCAGGGATGCTGCCATGCCCGTTCGGGCACGCAAGGAACTCGCTGAAGGGGTGGTCGACTGGCGGGGCATCGCGGCTGGTGACGTCACTGATGATGACAAAGCCGTCGCCCAATTCTAGCGCGGTTTCGATGGAGTCTGTCAGGCGTGAGACAAAGCCACGAGCATCTTCGCTTGCTTCATCTTCATAATGTCGAATGACGATACGGTCTACGACAATTTCAATGGTATGCATTTTGTAGCGATCAAGCTCTGGCGGGTTATCGACCTCTACCACCGCATCATTGACTCGCGCCCGTACAAAACCGGCTTCTTGAATCTCTTTAAAAACCCGTTCATGGCGGCCCTTACGGTCTTTGATGATCGGCGCAAGAACTTGAATCCGGGTCTTTTCTGGCATTTGCCGCACACGGTCCACAATTTGTTGGGCAGATTGCGCTTCCAATGACTCGCCACAGGTCGGGCAATGTGGACGCCCCACGCGAGCGTACAGTAGACGCATATAGTCATAAATTTCTGTGACGGTGCCAACGGTTGAGCGCGGGTTGCTGCTCACCCCTTTCTGGTCAATGGACACCGCCGGGCTCAGGCCCTCAATCTGGTCAACGTCAGGTTTTTCCATTTGCCCGAGAAACTGACGTGCATAGGCCGAAAGGCTTTCGACATAGCGCCGCTGGCCCTCAGCAAAAATCGTGTCAAACGCCAGCGAACTCTTGCCGCTGCCAGATAGCCCGGTGATGACAACCAGTTGGTTGCGGGGAATTTCGACATTAATGTTTTTCAGGTTATGTTCTCGTGCGCCGCGCACGATAATTTTATCTTGTGTCATAGCTCCTCAGCCGAACAAATGTGCGAACAACCTATCTAGTGTAACGCGAAAACAGCGCCTTAGCGAGAACGATTTAGGACACGGTTTAACCCCGGCCGGACCGCTGGAATAAAGCCCCGTCGGGTGCTTTGCAACGTCCGTGTGGTAATGAATGCATCCGGGTCAATTTTTTGAACCGTGGTCATCACCCTTTTCAGATTCTGCCGCTCGATGACAGTTTCAATAATCAACACTTCGCCCTCAGCCCCATAACCATTGATCTCAGTCGCGCCAAAACCAGCGTCACGGACTGCATCTGCAATCAAACGCCCATTACCCGGGCTGATTGTGGTCATCTGAACGAAGCCAAGTGTCAACTGACGTTCTAGCCATACGCCCAACGAACTACCGATAGCATACCCGGCTGAGTACGCTATGAGATTCAGCACAGAGTCGAGATTCGTCACCACCGCCCCAATGGCGATAGCGAATGTCAATGACTCGAAAAAGCTCAGCACGAAGACAACACCGTCACGTTCACGTGCAAGCATCACCAGCCGCAACGTGCTGATCGTGTTGCCAAAAATGCGAATCAGGAAAATCCCAAACGCAATCAGCAGGGTTTCGAACATTTGATAAGTATCCTCTTTTGGGCTCGAAGGGTACCGCCGCTTTGCGGTAGCATAGAAGAATCGAAATTGAACGCACACAATCATAGACCGAACTCATGCTTTTGCAACGCTTGTTTTTACCACCTGACAACGCCGCAGATGATACCGAGACGCGGGCCTTCCAGAACTATGACGCACAGCGGCAATTCTTTCCGCTCTACTTTCGCCGCTATGTAACCATAGGGGCCGTAATTATTGCGGCAGTATTGCTGGCCGTTGGTGTCTATTTCACCTTGCCCGAAGCCGAGCCCGAGTACCGTGTGGTGCCGAACGAGAATATCATCGCGCCAGAACCCACCGTAGACCCGCTGGTTGGGATTCCAGATACACTGGCACCGGCCGTCGCAGAGGCCATCGGAATCACTGTGCCAGCACGTATCGATAACACAATGCCGGTCGCAAGTAGTCGGGTGTATGCTTTCAGTACTGACGCAGGGATCACATGGCAAATCCGCGTCAACGCTAGCGAAAATTTTGCGCCGACGGTCACGCTCTATGGCCCGGATGGTTCCATTATTGACAATTCGCTGGGTGGGCAAAACGCATTTCTCGAGGTCACGTTGCGTCAGTCAGGAACCTATACACTACTGATCGAAGATACTTTCGCCAGAGGTGGCACCTACACCCTATGGATATTACCTGCTTAACGCGGAGGAGGAGAACCCTACACCCTATGGAATGGCTGGCCGCAACCCTTATCAGCCTCGTAGTTTTTGGTGGCATTATCGGGAGCCTGGTGCTTTATATTGACCAGAATCACCAACGCTATTTGCAACGCCGCCTACTATTTGAACGTCGTATGGAGATTTATGAACACATCGCTGCCACAGTTAGCCGCATCAAAGAAATCATCAACTTTGCCAGCGGTGACAACACCGTGCGTCAGTGGAAAAAAGATGTGATGGCACAGCTTAATGATCTGCGTTGCAATGCCTACACCTGGTCAATTTTTCTGCCAGAAGGCACCCGGAACGCCCCAATTGATTATGCAGATGCTATTACAGATGTGCTGTTGCGCCTTGATGGCCTCAGCTCCGCATCCAGTGACGTTCGTGCGGCTGCGGAGATCATTGATGAAGTCACTAAAGTTGAAAAAGAAGCCGCTGACAGGCTCCGTGATGCCATTGGTGGGCAACTGTTGGGTTAGTCAAATTGGAGGCTGAGCGGCCGTTCATGATAGGTCTGTACCGCAACATCATAGCCACGCCATAACGGTAAGTCCATCGCGCCGATGTCACGCTCAAGCAATGTGATATCTTCGGCGGCACAAATTGATTGCACGACAAGGGCATCCCAAAGGCGGTCTGCAAATGCAGTGGACTCGGAGACTGTGCCCTTGACCAGAATTTGCTGTGCGGCAAAGCGCATATGAAATTCCCAGTACCCACGATTAAACAGCGCGAAATAGTCTGGTTCTCCAAAAGCCGCATGCACTTCTCCGATGGTGACCGCTGTCGGGCGTGGAAAATAGCAATGCACAATGCCATAACCCTCAATCAGTTGCACCGACAATGTGCCGCCGGGTTCTTCTTCAAGCGCAAAATTCAGGTTGCTACCCTGGCGGTTGATCAGGCGGAGCTGCGTGTCGGTGTTATCTACCCGTTCGATAATATCACGCCGAACAACGCTGCCGTCTGGCGGTACCCCAAACCAGCATACGAGCCCACAGTCGTCATTGACCTGCAAAATGCGATAGAGTGTCGGTTCGGTGGTATTACGATACGTCACGACAGCCCCCAGCAGCACACCGTTGACCGCCAACACGACCGCCACAAACTTCAACAAAAAACCCATCGTAAGTGCCCCTTAATTGTTGGTCGGGCGAGAGGCGCTCCAGGCAGCAAAAAGCACAGCAACATTGGCAATGATCGCTTGCAACAACACAATGCCAAGCATCACAGCCCCTACATAAATGCCATAGTCAACATCTGTCCAAATTTGACCCAGTGTGTCGAGGTGCATAAGGTTAAGCATCTGGTCACCTTCTGCCGATGAAAACAGTAAATGGGCCCACGCTTCGGCCGGGGTTTCTTCAGCGATTTCAGCCAGTGCAGGTTGAACCCCGTCCCCTACATTTTGAAAAATCTCGTCCCCGACAACAATTCCCCCCGCTGTGAGTGCCAGCCGCAAACCAACCAGCAGCAACAACCCAAGGATCACAACACCGCGTGTCCGTGTGAAGACAGAGAGCAACAGGCCAATCGCAGCCCCCAACGCGACTGCAACAAACGGCTGAATCAAAAACGCGGTCATGCTCAGCGCCATAATGATAAGCGTAACGTCCAACGAGACGCCCGGGGTAATCCCGCTGATGCGAAGGTCCAGCGCTCGTCCTTGAAATTCGAGGATGTCGCTTAACAGCACACCGAGATAAGCGGCACGCCCGATAGTAATCACTACCAGCAGCGGTGCTAAGCGATAAAAAACAGCGGCCCAACGTGCCCGCAAGGTCAACGACACCCCAACCAACGACAATTTAAGGCTATCCCACGTCTGTTTTTGGCGCTCAACGCTGACCGCATTGGTGGTCATAAAAATCGCCAGCACCATCACCAGCGTTTGGAGAGCCACAAGGGGCCAGTACAAGACTTCATTGAGTGTTGGCGTTTCATTGGTTGTCTGGTCGCTAGCCACAAAAAACCCGGCTGCAACTGCGGCTGCTATAAAACCCAACAACAAGAACAATTGCAATAACCGTCTGCGCCAGCTTCCCTGATTGTTGCGGTTGAGTATCGTCCGCATCACCGGGTGGTCAGGGTGGGCCCACCCTGGAATTTGACGCGCACCAAATTTCGAAATTGCATTCATAATAAGGCGTGTCCTCACAAATTTGTTTTGAAGCACTCTATAGCAGTCACGCTACAATTACCACCACCATTCTAGCGGTATTCGATTCAAAAGAAAGCAGGCGGCTCCCCACTCAGGTTTAGACGTCTTCTACACGCTGATCATGCGGGTATATTTACAACCTTGCGAAAAATTTATACAAATCTTTATCTTATACCTACGCAGGCATTATTTTATCTTGATTATGACCTTACTTCATTTATAATCGATTCTAAGTGAATGGAAGGTTCTCATGACTCTTGAAGATTCAACAATTCTCGTAGTGGATGATGAAGGCGCGATTCGCTACTCAGTGACAAAAACCCTTGAACGTGTCGGTTACCAGGTGATAACGGCGTCTAGCGGTGAAGAAGCGCTGCAAATCTTGACAGAACAAGATTTTGACGTCGTGTTGACAGACATTCGGATGCCAGGTATCAGCGGGGTAGATTTGCTGGAACGGATTAAGGACCAGTCACCCGACGCTGTTGTGATCCTGATGACGGGCTATGCTAGTCTTGGTACCGCCGTTGAGAGTTTACGGCTTGGTGCCAATGACTACTTAATTAAACCCAGCACCAGTGAAGATATTCGTGAAAGTGTCAGCCGGGGTGTTGAACGTGCGCGCAACTTACAGCGTCGGCGGCAACTACTCACCACCATTCGCAGTAATGTGAGTGAGTTAACCGGGGTGGACTTACAAACCAAGCCCATGCCGCCCCAGCGCCCGATTAAAGAATTCAACGCTGCACCGGCCAACAGCAATTCAACCATGATGAACATTGGACCGTTGACGATTTACCCGGGACGGTACCAGATAGAGGTTGATTCTAAGTTGATTGACCTGACCCCAACTGAGTTTGACTTGCTGCTATACCTGGCTGCGCATCGTGGGCGGGTTGTACCATGTTCGGAACTGGTTAAAGAAGTGCGCGGGTATGCTGTGGAAGAACGCGAAGCGCGTGAAGTCATTCGACCGCACGTCAGCAACTTGCGGCGTAAGCTCAAAGGAGCAAACCAGGACCCGAATATCCTCGTCAATGTGCGTGGTATTGGCTATCGCTTGAACGAGCAAGACGTGAACTAGATCGCGACGTACGGGAATAACACCTCTAATTCCGGAGCAGTTTGACTTGACGCAACTTAAGCAATCGAGACTGGTGCATGCTGCTCTGGTGGGGATGTTATTTTTTGCCATCATCCAGAGTTGGATGGTGTTGGTATGGTATATCTTCGGCGACAATCCTCCCTTTTCAGATTTCGGTATTGATTCACATAACAACCCCTCAACACAACTTGAAGCCCTGAGTTCAGATGACTTTGGGGATGTGTTTGTGGGTGTTTGGCGTCGCTGGGATGCGATTTTTTACCTGAGTGTGGCCGAGAATGGCTATCTTGATGACTATCCAGGGGCGACCGCCTTTGGCCCCTTGCCGCGCTAATCATTGGTGCTTTGAATGTCGCGTTACCGGGGAGTGTGGATGTCGCGGGTGTGGTGTTTGGTGTGGTTGCGCTTACGTGGGTGAGTGTCATGCTGGTTGTGGTGTGTGATGCGTATTATGAACGGCCAGAACTCAGTTTCTGGACGCTCGGGGTCTATTTCACATTACCATCAGCATTTTACCTGCTTGCTCCAATGTCAGAGTCACTATACCTGGGTTTGGTGTTGACTATGTTCTGGGCTGCAACCCAACAGCACTGGTGGTTAGTCGGCATCGCCGGATCACTCGCAACACTGACGCGGTTTCAGGGTGCGGTGCTACCCTTGACGGCACTGTTTTTACTGCTGGAGTACCGTCAAGTTCCGCTGAAATTTTCAGCAATCCGAGAACGCTGGCGCGAGCTTCTACCAAAGGCGCTATGGTTTGCTTTAATCCCGCTGACATTTCTCGGCTACACGGCCATTCGTCACATGCTCGGCTTGCGACCACTATCTTCGATTTATCAGGATGACTTTTATTCTTTCGCCGCCGATCCAATTAGTAGCCTATACTATAATTTACGACTGTTTGTAATCCGCCCGGTTTACGCTGTTCTACAAATTGACCCGACGATGCTGGTGATCGTTTTGCTATTGGGCCTGGTTTTATTGCGGTCAAAGGCGTTGCGCACCCCGGCCGTCCTCATCTACGTATTCTCGCACATCCTCCTGTTTATCACCAAAGTCAACTATAGGTTCGAAACGAACGAAATCGAGTATTCGCAGTCCGTTACACGATACTCGCTTGCGCTCTTCCCCATATGGATTATGGTTGCCGATCGCGTGCGCGAGGGCGTGCGCATTTATAAATGGATGGTGTTTGTTTTCCTGTTCTTGCTGGTAATGCTCAGTGCATCTCATGCGCTGGCGGGTTATTTGGTCTAGCGTCATTGGCATTAAGCATTGACCACATTCTTCTTTGACCGCTAGAATTATGGGCACCATTTTCCGAAAAATTAACGCTTCAGCAGGTTGAATATGAAATACAACATCCAGACTCTTGGTTGCCAGATGAATGTTTCCGACTCGCAGCGCCTCGCTTCGGCTTTGGAGCAGCTTGGCTATCAGCCTGCTGACCCCGCCAACGTTGACGGGGCAAACGTGCATGTCATCAATACATGTGTTGTCCGCCAGCAGGCCGAAGACAAAGCCTGGGGACGCTTGCAGCAGTTGAAAAAGCTCAAAGAAAAGAACCCGGATATGGTCATCGGCTTGATGGGCTGCCTCGTCGGGGTGAAAGACCCGCTACGGCTGCGCAAAAAAGTGCCGTTCGTAGACGTTTTCATTCCCCCCAGCGAAACAGAACCGATGACGGCCTTCTTGCAAGATCGCAGCGTCGAAGCGGATGCTATCACTGAGCAGGTTGCCAAGCGGGCCCGACTCAATAAAACGATGGACGAAATGTCGCCGGAACAAGATTTGGTGCTGCCTGTCAATGAAAAAGGCACCCTTGTTAGTGCGCATATACCGGTAGTGTATGGCTGTTCGCACGCCTGCTCCTTCTGCATTATCCCCTTCCGGCGTGGCATTGAGCGGTCGCGCTCTGTGGGTGAAATTGTAGCCGATGTGCGTAACATGGCGCGGCAAGGCGTTAAAGAAATCACGCTGCTCGGTCAAATCGTGGACCGTTACGGTAAAGACATCCCCGACGGCCCCAACCTCGCCCAACTATTGCGTGTCGTGCATGAGGTTGCCGAAGCCGAAGACCTGCACCGCATCCGTTTTCTGACCAGCCACCCCAACTGGATGACCGACGAGTTGTTGCAAACCGTCGCCGAGCTTCCCCGGGTGATGCCGCATATTGAAGTGCCTATCCAGGCTGGTGATGACGTTGTGCTTGAAAACATGAAACGCGGCTACACCCAGCAGCAATACCGCGATCTATGCGACCAAATCCGCGAGATAATCCCCGGTGTAGCCATCCACACAGACATTATCGTCGGCTTCCCCGGCGAAACGCACGACCAGTTTATGGAAACGTACAGAGTACTTGAGGAGCTGAAGCTGGACAAAGCGCATCTCGCGATGTATAGCCCACGCCCCGGCACCGTTTCCGACCGCCGCATGGAAGACGACGTGCCACGCGAGGAAAAGAAGCAGCGCCACGTCATGCTTGAAGAATTACAAGCGCAGGTGCAAGCCGAAATCAACGCGCAATTTTTGGGGCAGACGGTCGAAGTGCTGGTCGAGGACATGCAGCGCGGCAAGTGGCGTGGGCGCACCCCACAAAACAAGCTCGTCTTCTTTGAAGATGAGGCCCGCAACTGGAAAGGCCGCCTGGTAAACGTCGAAGTCACGTGGACGGGGCCCTACAGTATGCAGGCGCGTTTGCCCCAGGACGAAGCCGCCGCTGCCGATGCGGACGGTATCCCGGCTTACGACCCGGCGCAGGAAATTATTCCGTTATCGTCGTTCTAGGACGTAGTATGACGCATTTTCAGTACAGCCCCGCCATCATCGAGAATTATCCGCACATCACGGGCGGGGTCATCTTTGCGCAGAACATCAGCAACCCACCGACCTCCGATGCATTACGTGAGCAGTTCATCGCAGAACAGGCAACCGTCAAAGCTCGCATTGGTGATACTCCGTTGAGTGAGATTGAGTCGCTTTCGGCGTGGCGGCGAGCATTTAGTGCATTCGGGGTCTCCCCAACGCGCTATCGCAACGCGGCTGAGGCATTGTTGCGGCGTTTGACTAAAAAAGGCGATATTCCAAGCATCAATACGCTGGTGGATATTGGCAATCTGGTCAGCATCCGCTACGGCTTGCCGCTTTCCGTGATTGATACTGCCGAGGTTGAAGGTGCCATCACCGTGCATTACGCTGATGGCACCGAACGCTACGTTGAGCTAAACAGCGACGAGGTATTACACCCTGAAGTGGGGGAAGTTGTGTTTTCGGACGAGCAAAAGACCGTACTGGCCCGGCGCTGGTGCTGGCGGCAGAGTGCGCCGAGTGCGGCCAACGCCAACACCACTGAAATTGTCGTCACGATAGAGGCGCAACACGAAGGCGCAGCCAAGGAAATGCAGCAGGCCGTGGCTGACTTCTGCGACCTGCTAGCAACCTATACCGGCGGCACCTCCACAAGCGCGATTTTGAGTAAAGATAACCCCGCGTTTTAAGTCTCCAACGCCGCCACGTGCTTATTCAGCATGTCAATTGACAGTTGCAGGCGCTTGAGTGTCGTTTCTTTTCCGAGTACCGCTACTGACTGGAACAGCGGTGGCGCGACGCTCTGTGCAGACGTGGACACCCGAATCGGGTTGAACAATTGTCCGGCTTTGACGCCCTTTTCTTTGGCCAGTGCCCGCAGCATTTCCTCGATTGTCGGGTAGCTGAAGTCGTCCAGCTCGGCGAGGGTGTCGTGAACCGCTTGCAATAAGTCACGGGTCTGTGGCGCGTCGAGCTTTTTGGGCACATGTTCCTCGGCGCTGGCGGGCTGGAAGTCGTCGGTGAAGATGAACGCTGTCCATTCAGCGGCTTCTTGCAGCGTTTTCATGCGCTCTTGAATGTGGGGCGTAATTCCACGCAACCTGGCATCATCAACCGTATAGCCAGCCCGCTCAATATGAGGTCTAATGCGTTCGGCCAGTTCGTCGGTGTCCAGATCACGGATGTATACACCGTTGATCCAGTCCAGTTTATGCGCCGGGAAGGCACTGCCCGCCGGGTTGACGCGCTTCAGGTCAAAGCGTTCGATGGCTTCGGGCACGGTGAACACCTCGCGGTCGTCACCAAATGCCCAACCGACATTCGTCAGGAAGTTCATCAGCGCTTCGGGCAAATACCCGCCGTCAATATAGTCCTGCAAAATCACCGGAACAACTTTGCCGTCGGCATCTTCCATCTCAATGCGCTTGGACATTTTGCCCTTGCCATTCGGGTTCAAAATCACGGGCAGGTGTGCAATCTGCGGCATTTCCCACCCAAAAGCATTGTAGAGCTGCCAGTGGATCGGTGCGGTGGGAATCCATTCTTCGCCACGCATGATATGGCTAATCTGCATCAGATGATCGTCTACCACGTTCGCGAGATGATAGGTCGGGAAGCCATCGGCTTTGAGTAACACCAGATCGTTAAGCTCTTTGTTGTCAAAAACGATGTCGCCACGAATGATGTCATGCACACGGGTATTGCCATCAATCGGCATCTTGAAACGGACGACATGTATCCCGTCGCGTTCTTCGTGCAACTTCTGGCGCTCATCATCGCTCAAGTAGCGGTGCTGGCGGTTGTAGCCACCAAAGCGTTGGCCGTTTTTCTGCGCAGCTTCACGCATTGCTTCAAGTTCTTCGGGGGTTTCATAGGCACGATAAGCCTTGTCATTTTGCACGAGCCATTCTGCCCATTGGCGATAAATATTCAGCCGTTCAGATTGGAAATAGGGGCCATAGTCGCCACCGATGTCGGGCCCTTCGTCCCAATCCATCCCCAGCCAGCGCAAACCGTCAGTAATTAACTCAGTCGAGCCTTCGACGTAGCGCTTCTGGTCGGTGTCTTCGATGCGTAAGACGAAGTGACCGCCGTGATGCCGCGCAAACAACCAGTTAAAGAGCGCCGTGCGGACACTACCAATATGAATAGACCCGGTAGGGCTGGGCGCAAAACGTACACGTACAGGCTTATCGCTCAAAAGAAACTCCTTTTTGCTCGGTCATGGTGTGTGGATTAGTGCCTGAAAGTTCATGAATGCCCGCATTATAACAGATGCACCAGAAGTATTCAGCCTGCGACCTTTTGTGAACTTTTAACAATCACTAAAACCACTTGGCACACCTGACGATTAGCCTACGAACTCAGTTCAGGGCAAAACTGAACTTCCTAATGCAATTTTAAGCATCTAAAATGCAACCATCATTACCCAACCTGTGTCAATACCTGTAGAGGATTGTATCGTCGGGAGCAGAGATGCATCAATATCAGACAGCACCGGAGACGGACCCGGATGCGTCGCTTATCACTGCGATGGCGACGGGAAACATGCAAGCCCTGGACGAACTGTATGCACGCCATGCATCCGGCCTACTGGCCTTTTTGCAGGCGCGGCTGAATAATCGTCAGCTTGCCGAGGAAGTTTTGCAAGACACCATGCTGGCTGCGTGGAACAATGCTGCAAACTTTCGCGGCGACAGCAGTGTCAAAACATGGCTGCTGGTTATCGCGCGCAACCGTGCCATCAACACGCAGCGCAAACAACGCCCACAATTGGTGGACGTGGACAAGGTTTATGACCTGGCCAGCACCGACACCGGGCCCTATGAAGCCGTCGCCCGTGAGTTTGACCGCTCGGCCGTGCGCGATGCGCTGCAAGACCTGAAGCCCGAGCAACGTGAAATATTGGTCTTATTTTTCTTTCAACAACTAACTGGTCCTGAGATCGCAGATGTGCTTAACATCAGCGTTGGCACCGTGAAAAGTCGCCTGCACCGGGCCAAAGAGGCACTGCGCCGTACAATGACATTACGGGAAGGTAATGCCGGTGAATAATCGTGATTGGCACGAACTACTACCGTTTTATGTATGCGGTGAGCTTTCCGCACAAGAAACGGCAGCGCTCGAACAACAGCTTGCACGTGACCCTGAATTGCAACAGGCACTTTTCGAGTGGCAGGTGTTGGCTGATGTAGTGCGTGATACAGCAAGCGACTGGGCTGCGGAGCCCCCGCCACTGTCAGCGGATTTTAAGGCCCGGTTGCGTCCACAAGATGGGCAAGCCACGCAACCGCACAACGCCAGCGCTAACGGTGGTTTTACAGCGCGTACGGTGTCACGTCCTAAACCCTCTGCCCCACCGGCGAAAATCAAGCAGTTTCCACGCCAGGAATCAACCGTGCAGGCACCACGCCCCGCTGAGCCAACGCAAGACGCCGCTGGTTACTTTCGTACAGGTGACAACACAACAAAAGGCATCCGAGTCCCGCTGGCAGGCATTGCGGCTGCCATTGTGACGCTGTTCGTGGTTGGCTTTCTATTGACGATCGTGCTGGGCACTGATGACACCTCCACAACCCAGTCGAATGTAAAGGGCACACCCACCCTGGGCATGATTGTTCCGGGTGCCGGGGTAGTGTCAAATCCGACACCAACGCCGACGATTACCCTGCTCCCTACAGACACAGATAATGCCGGGATTCTTGACACATCAATCCCAGCAGCCAGCCCAACGCAGCCCCCGTTCCCCTCTCAGGAGCCTGCCGTGCCCATTGCACCAGACCGACCACAAGGGGGTGGGAATGCGCCGGGGCCAGACATTCAATCTTTGCCAGTGGAAACCGCAACAATCTTGCCGGACCGCACTTCTAACGCAGTAGCTGCCCCTGCTTTAGGCGACACCTGCCGCGTGAGTGCGCCGGCTGATGCAGACGCTGAGGATAGCATTACCATCTTTGCATCGCCAAACGGGGCGGAACTCAACCGTGAGATTGAACCGGGCGAGACATGGTGGGTCAAAACCATTCTGCACAACATTGACTGGCTCGAAGTAGTTGCTCCTGATGGTAGTGGCGTGTATGGATGGGTCGAGAGCGACGCGGTGCAGCTTGCCGGGGATTGTAACCAGATCCCAGCCCCAACGCCCACGCAAAGCGCCAACACAGCCCAATGTACCGCTATCGGTGGCAGCGCAGAGTTTCCTTCGGCGGTAGCAATCTATGGATTGCCCGACGAGAGTACACCGCCGATTCAGTCCTTCGCGAACATGACTGTTATCGGACGATTCGAAGATGGCGACTGGCTACGCATCACGGGGATTTCACAGCAGACAGGCTCAATCTATGTCGGCTTTGTATTGCGCAGTGGGGTTAGTCTCTATGGCAATTGCAGCAATCTGCCGATCGTGACAGAAGAAACGATGTTTGATGTAGACGCAAGCATGTTTACAACACCAGCCGCAACACCACTGCTACCATCTCCCACACCGTCCAGTTAGGGAGCCACCACCGCTGGTGAAAGATTAACAGTTTTTTAACGCTCTCGGTCAAATTGACTGAACAAAGTGGACGGTAGTCGCGTTACAATATTCCTAAAGTTAGACACAACAGCAGATTGTGAAGGAAAACACCATGCGACGAATCGCCGTGATGACAAGCGGAGGTGACGCCCCCGGAATGAATGCCGCCATCCGTGCAGTGGTGCGTACAGCCGACGCCAAAGGTATTGAAGTGTTCGGCATCCGGCGCGGGTATACGGGCCTGTTGGCCGGTGACTTTGAACGCCTGACCAATCGTGAGGTCAGCGGCATCTTACAACGTGGCGGTACCATCTTGCAGACTGCACGTAGCGCCGACTTCAGAACCGAAAAAGGGCAAAAACGCGGGCTACGTCGTTTGAATGAACAGGGCATTGAGGCGCTGGTCGTCATTGGCGGCGACGGTAGCCTGACGGGGGCACTCGCCCTGCACTGTCTTGAATTCCCCGTGATCGGTATCCCCGGCAGCATTGACAACGACATCTGGGGCACCAATATGTCAATTGGGGTTGATACCGCGCTCAACACCATTCTTGACGCCATCGACAAACTACGCGACACCGCATCCAGCCATGAGCGGGCTTTCTTGATCGAGGCTATGGGTCGCAACTGTGGCTACCTGACCCTGATGAGTGGCATCCTCGGGGGCGCAGAAATCGTCGTTACCCCAGAACGTCCACTCGACCTCGAAGAAGTCGCCCAGGCGCTCGACGACGCCTATATGCGTGGTAAATCGCACGCGATTGCTGTCATTGCTGAAGGTGCGACACACAAAATTAACGAAGTTGCGGACTATCTGGCCCAACATCCATGCGGGTTTGAAGTGCGGATGACGATTCTGGGGCATGTTCAGCGCGGGGGCAGCCCAACAGCTTTTGACCGCTTGCTGGCGACGCGAATGGGTGTTGCAGCGGTTGATCGTCTTTTAGAAGGGGAAAGCGGCGTTATGGTCGGGCTAGACGGCCGCGAAATATCGACTACCCCACTGGAAGACGTGATCAGCAATCAGCGGCAAATCACTGACAGCTACTATAATATGGCGCAAGTACTGTCACGTTAACCACCACATCTCCTAAAGCACTTGATTGATAGAGCAGCATGTCCCGGGCATGTTGCTCTTTTTGGTGTCACGTTATACTGGCGATATATTCGCATACAAATTTCATAGGGAAACCCACCCATGCAGCGTAGCCGTTTGCTTCTTGTTTTCCTGCTATGGTTGCCGATTGTCTTACTCAGCACCCCCCAAATCGGCATCCATGCTCACCCCAGCCGCCAACAACAGCCCGCAGTTGCGCTGGCTTATGTTTACAACAATAGTGTGTACCTTGCCGACGCACAGGGAACGCCTCTGGAAGAAGTCGGGCCGGTTTTCGCAGGTGAGGCGGGCAAGCTGTTCTGGTCACGAGATGGTGAAATTCTCTATATCGTGCGCAGGGATTCACTTTTCCAGACCTTTGCGGCGGGTGGTTCAGCCGTGCAACTCCCGGGGGCATATAGTCTCTCCATAACGCTCAATCGTCCTGGCGACGCCCTGTATTATCTGGAACGCCGCAACCCCCAACCCACCGACAACCCCGAAATCATTACTTTACCGCTCCGTGAAACCAACGTTGGGCTAATCAGTAGCGGCACGGGGCGGTTGGTTGGCTACGTGGGGCAATATCCGTCGGGCAGCGATACGGTCTTTGCGGTCGGGGCGGCGTTGCAGTATGCAATGGATGGCGGGTTACTCAACAGCGGACGGCCGGGGTTGATTCCAACCTATGGCCCGACGATCTTCTATTCGTGTTGTTTTCCAGCGCCGGGGCTACGCGGCATCAATCTCGACACCGGGCAAACATTCGACTATCCCGGTGCGGAGACGCTCCTTGTGGGTAAAAGTGCCACGAACAAAAACCTGTCACGACTGGCAGGGCCCACCAGCGACAATGCAATCCTCATGTTGGATCTCATCAGCAGCGGTATTCGCAACTATACGGTAGATGTTGGGACGATTGAGCGTGTTGCCTGGGGTTATGGTGATCGTTATTTGTATATGGCCGTCCGCCAGCCCCCCAACAGCCCGCTCCAACTGAACCCGGTTATCACCACAAACCTCGACCTGACCAGCGCGGCGATCACCATCTGGCGGCTTGACCTTGTGACCGGGCGCACCCTGCAACTGGCCAGTCTTGGCGATTTCTATGGGGTGTCTTCGATGACGGTGACTGATCGCTATATTTTTGCGGCGGTGGTAGAAAGCAACTTCCGTGCAGCCGCGGACCTGAACGCTGGCCGCCTTCCGGGTGATTTACCGGGTGATGCCGCTATTTTGCGCGGGGAATACCTCCCCGGCAGCATCCTCTACCGGATTACGCTCGACGGGCGCGAGGCGATTTCAGTGCAAGGCAATACCTGGGGAGTCGTCGCCCGTCCATAGCAGCACATCAGGCTAAACGACGAAAAGTGGCACAGAATTGGCACAGACGACGTTTTGCGCACATAGAGCCTGCGCAACATGCACTGCTGCTCAATGAGTCGCCTGCGAGCAGTTGTGCGCTTTTGTAAACGGTCGTACTCTGAAAGCAACACTTTTTGCATTGTCTTGTTAGCTTGAGGAGTTGACCATGAGCATTTCTACATTGTTTCGCCCCATGCTTCTGTTCGCACTGGCATTCGTTGTTGCCCTCAGTGGTACGAGCTTCATGTCGTCACCAGTCGCAGCCGTTGAAACACCGCACACCAATCCACAACATCACCAGAGCGGTTGCTCGTTGGATCTGATGCTCGTGCTTGATGGGTCGGGCAGCATCACTGAGCCAGACTTTGAGGTCATGAAAGACTTTGTGCGCAACCTTGTTGGCTGTTGGCTCCTTCACGATCGGTCCGCGTGACGCCAATGTTGGGCTGATTCAGTTTTCGACCACAGCCGAACTCTATATCGGGCTTTCGCAGGACGAGGCTGAAGTCAATGCAGCGATTGACAATATGACCAAGTTCGGCGAATCGACCAATATTGCCGCTGGCATTGATATGGCACAGCAACAATTCGTTACACGCCGCGCCGGGATTCCGCGTGTAATCATTGTGCTGTCTGATGGTCGCCATAATGAAGCCGGCAACCCGATTGTCTCTGCCGACCGTGCCCGCGCGCAGGGTACTGCCGTTTTTGGCATTGCTGTGGGGGATGTTGACTTCACTGAACTGATCAACATCAGCGGTGGCGATTCATCAGTATTTACCGTCAGTGGCTTTCAGGGTTTGAACGCCATTCTTGACCTGCTGTTGAACAGCACCTGTGCCGTTGTAACCGTTCCGCAAGAAGGTGACGAGAACTTCGAAGTTGGCGAAGTGGTTGATGAAGGCGATGTCCAGTTCGAAATCGAACGCCCCGACGCCGGCCAAACCCAGATTGCCTTTGCCTCTAACCGTGATGGTGATTATGAAATTTTTGTGATGAACGCTGATGGTAGCGGGCTGCGTCAGGTCACATTTAATGACGTCAACGACGATAAACCGTCATGGTCAAAGGATGGCACACGGTTGGCATGGGAAAGCGAAGTAGACGGTGACTTTGAGATTTTCGTCGCCAACGCCGATGGCACTGCGCAACGACAAATCACCAATAACGAGGGCATTAACGACTTCGGCCCGGCCTGGAGCCCGGACGGTACACGCATTGCCTATCACAGCAACGCCGATGGTGATTTTGAAATCTGGGTGATGAATGCCGACGGTACAAATCAGCAGCAAATCACGTTTAACGAGGGCGCGGTTGATCGCTCGCCGACGTGGTCACCAGACGGTCAAGAACTGATTTACTACTCTGACACCAGCGGCGGCCGCGAAATCTACCGTGTCAACCTGAACACAGGCACCATTACCCGCCTCACCAACAACGCCTTTTATGATGGTCAACCAGACTGGTCTTTGAACGGCACCGGGCTGATCTTTGGCTCAACTCGTGAGGACAACAATTCTGAAATCTACACGATGCGCACCGATGGCAGCAATATCAATCGCCTGACCACCAACCCCGGCACCGACGACGACCCGGTCTGGTCCCCAGATGGTAGTCAGATTGCCTATGAGTCTGAACAGAACGGCAATTTCGACATTTGCGTGATGAACGCCGATGGCTCGAACCAAACCTGCCTGACAGACGACCCCGCAACAGACTGGTCACCAGATTGGATTTTTGTGCCCGGTACGTTGAATTAGGGCATCAATATCGATAATTGCGGTATGGGTGGGGATATGCTCTCCACCCATACATTGCGTATCAATTGCGCGATAGACCATCTTTGTCAGGAGAAACGCACAATGCACAAATACCTGCTACTCACACTGCTAGCGCTCGGTTTGCTGATGACTGCCCAGCACCACCCCACCCACGCCGCACACGAGCCCAACAAGCAGGTTACACCACACCAACAGGCCAACTGCCCCACTGACTCGGCCGGGCAACAAGTTCGCTACGACATGCAAGCCACGCTTGACTGGGCCACAAAGATCGTTGAAGTCACTCAGACCGTCACCTATCGTAATGATAGTGCAGACACCCTCAGCGAGCTGGTATTTCACAGTGAGCCGCATCGCCTTTCTCGCGTTAACACCATGACGTTCAACTATGCACAAAACGCCACCGGGAATTTTTTGAGCGACATCACGATTGACGCCATGCGTGTCACGGTGCCACTGCAAGAAAGCATCCAACCGGGGTGTGAAGCGGTGGTGACGCTGCGTTATGCCATCAATACACAACCGCTTTCGAATGAAAACCCGCTCGGATGGTTGGCTTATACCGAGCAGCAATTGAACCTCGGGCATTGGTTTCCCACCATCGGCTTGTATGGTTTCCGTGAGGATGGTGAATGGTACACGCCGCAGCGCCACTACATCGGAGAACAGGCCGTGACGCTTTCCGCAGACTATGTGCTTGATTTTCAGGTGAATGGTGCCCCTGCTGGCCTCATGCTGATTGCACCGGGTACGGTAGAAAGTACGGATAACATGCAATGGCGCATCACACACGCCGCCTCACGCGACCTTGCGCTTAGTTTAAGCACAGGCTACACGCGCTATGCCGAAGATGTGAATGGTGTCAGTGTGGAATGGTATATCTATTCGAATCCGGGTGAAGAAGCCGTCAACCGCACTATGACCGATGCCCGCCAATCCCTGCAATTTTTCAACGACGTGTTTGGTGATTACCCTTATGATCGTCTGGTTGTGGTCGAAGGTGATTTTCCCGACGGTTACGAGTTCACCGGGTTGGTATTTGTCAGTACGCGCTGGTTTGAAATCTGGAACGGCAATACCATGCACTGGTTAACCATCATCACCGTGCATGAGGTTGCGCACCAGTGGTGGTATGCCAGGGTTGCCAATGACCAGGGCCTTGACCCATACCTTGACGAAGCGCTGGCTACCTACAGCGAATACCTCTATTTTCAAGAGTTTTACCCTTCTATCGCTGAGCAATGGTGGGCTTTCCGCGTAGACCGTTACAACATCGTCGGCAATGTAGACTCAACGGTTTACGAGTACACCCAATGGCGGCCGTATATCAACGCCGTATACCTGAACGGGGTGCGAATGCTGGACGCCGTACGCGATACGATTGGAGATGCAGCGTTTATGGCGTGGCTGGCGAATTATGCAGCAGAGAACGCAAACGCGGTCGTCATGCAGCAGGATTTCTGGGCTGCGCTGGGGGATGCATACAGCGACGTAGCGTCTCTCATTGCGACTTACCTTGCAAACGACGACCCACGTGGCTAATGCTATCAATAAGGGGTGGGCTTGCCATACACAGTAGGCTCAGCATCCGTTGTGCGCAAATCGGTGCTTATCATCATCATGTATACACAGTATGATAGCGACGACACTGGCATAACAGCGGAAAATGGTATGCAATCAATTCAACGCCTCATCAAAAACCCGTGGGTCAAGCGCTTCGCACAAGTTGCATTAGCCGGAGCTATTCTGTACTTCATGATCGGCTATCTACAGGATCAATGGTCACAAATTGAGAACGAACCGCTGACGATTGATCCTATTGTGTTGATAGTGGCGCAGCTTGGTTTTATTGTCGGTATGGGGATTCAACCCTTCGGCACGTTCCTTGCGCAACGTGGACTCGGCGGTGAATTGAGCAAAGCGGCTGTATGGCAGGCGTTTTTTGCAGGGCAAGTTGCCAAATACCTGCCGGGGAGCCTGTGGTCCTTGCCAAGCCGAGGATTTTTGTACAACCAACGCGGACTGCCTGCGAAGAAAAGCATCGAAGTTGTGCTATGGGAAACCGGGCTGGCTGTGGTCGCCGCGACCTTGCTATTTTTCAGTGTCTCGGCGGTGCTGCTATGGGAATACCGTTATTTGCCGTTGATTGTGCTAGAAATCGGTGGGTTTTCTGCGGCCTTTCTTGGCGCTGGCATTGGCCTGCGACATCCGACGCTGCGACGCTTTTTTAGCCGAATCGGGATTGTTCGCAAGCTGCTTGATATTTTTCCCCATCTGCCTTTGCGTTATGTGGCAGCGATTACCGCTTTTTTTGTGGTGCAATGGCTCATCATCGGGGCAGCGTTCATGGGGGTTGTCTATGCGCTCGACAGTAGCATTACGGCGGCAGAGTTCGCACGCGGTGTCGGGGTGTTCCCCGGGGTGTGGGCCGTCGGGTTGCTGATTGTCATAACGCCGGGGGGGATTGGTATCCGTGAAGCGCTATTGACCGTCGCGCTAAGTAGCATTACACCAGACCCAACACCGCTCTATGCCGCTATCATCGCCCGCATCTGCTGGACAATGGCTGAAGTGGTTGGCGTTGTTGGGAGCAGTTTTTACTATACCAACGAACGCCGACAAAACACCGCCGTGCTTGCACCAGAACAAGTCACGACAAGTTCCGAATAGCACGCCCCAGCAATACGATAAAAATATCCGTTGCCGCTTGAAATGCAATGTACGGATTGATTGTCGTTGCTGTAAAGATTTCGACCCCGCTCTGATAGGTATGAATGTCGAGAATGTCTTGCAGGGCAATTGAGACACGGGTGTCATCGCCATCCAGCAGAATGCGCTGATTGGTTAAATAGGCGGTCCCACGATCGCGCCGCTGCCATTGGCTGAGGTCTGGCTGTTGGGTCACACCACGTAAGGGCTGATAGTCAGATTTGAAAAAGCGAATACTACCGATGCGGTCGCTCAGGTCACGGTTTTCTTGTTCGTACCAGGCAGCAGGCAGTTCAAGGTAGCATACTTCGTCGGGGTTCAGTGCGATGTCAACTTCAACAACAGGCAAGCGGCCGTTTTCAATGACCCAATACAGCCGATACTTATTCAGCGCAGCTTTGGTGCGATCGGTTAGGGCGATGTCTACACCGAGGCTACGTGTGATCGCGTTCAATTCGGCTTCTTCGTCGGGATCAAGACGTTCGTCATTTATCGCCGTAGTCAGGTAACGATCCAGATAATCCTGGGCTTCATTCTGGTAAATTTGCTCGGCGATATCGTCGGACAGACGAAGATCACGCTGCAATTTTTCAAGAAATTCGCGTTCATGCGAGTCGATTCGTCCATCAGCGACCGCCTCAATAACACTACGTTTGTAGATTGCCTGAACAACCTCCTCGTGAATGCGTTCCACAGCGCGGTCGTTCAAACCCAGGACCAGCTTGAGGTGGGCAAGGTCTTCGGCTTCCCCTTCTGTAATGACTTTATCTTCCAGCGCTTTATGCAAGAAGTCACGGTAGAATTCAGCCAGCGTTTCAGAAAATTCAACGTAAGGATTTACCTGGTAGGAAACAGCGATAATCTGAATCTGTTCCTCGCTCACACGGCGAATACGTTTATCCGCAATCGCCGTGTCGATGAGTTCGACAATTTCTTTGAGGGCGCTTTCAAAATCAGGCCGATTCACTTTCGCATACTCCCCTATGATTAATGTTGTGTCGAGCCTCGTTCCAGACCCGCCAACAAACTGCGTAAATTGTCGTAGTCTTCCAGTATACGACCAGCGCCACGAGCCACACAGGTCATTGCGTCTTCAGCTAACCAGACACGCACATTGACTTCTTCTGCAATGCGCTCGGTTAGCCCCTTTAATTGGCTACCACCGCCAGCCATGCAGATGCCAGATTCCATCAGGTCTGCAACCAGTTCAGGCGGCGTCTCGTCCAATGCATCACGAATAGTATCGACAAGAATACCAACTGACCCTGCCAGCGCTTCGCGAATTTCAATTGACGATACCTCGCGCGCTTCGGGCAGCCCCGTGATCAAGTTGCGTCCACGCACAATCGTTGTACGTTCTTCGAGCAATGGGAACGCTGACCCAATTTCTATTTTAATACGTTCGGCAGTTCGTTCGCCAATGAGCAGATTGTACTTCGAGCGCATGTACTGAACGATGTCTTCATCCATTTCGTCGCCCGCTACTCGAATACTGCGGCTGATGACGATACCGCCCAACGAAAACACGGCCACTTCGGTTGTACCACCACCAATATCGACCACCATGCTACCGCGTGTTTCCTGAATCGGTAGGCCAGCACCAATTGCAGCGGCAACAGGTTCTTCTACAAGAAAGGCTTCGCGGGCCCCAGCACTCATTGTTGCGTCATAGACTGCTCGTTTTTCTACTTCAGTAACGCCAGACGGAATCCCCACCACCACACGCGGTCGTGGGATTGGCACCCAGCTTTGCTGGTGGGCCTTCTCGATAAAGTAATTCAACATCGCCTCAGTGATTTCAAATTCACTGATAACGCCGTCGCGCAGCGGTCGAACGACCATAATTTTACTGGGCACTTTGCCGGACATCTCTTTCGCTTCCTGTCCAACAGAAAGCGGTCGCCGGGTTTTCTTTTCAATCGCCACATAAGATGGCTCGTTGATCACAATTCCCTTCCCGCGTACACTCACTAACGTGTTTGCGGTGCCAAGGTCAATGCCGATGTCCAAAGAAAACAGGCCAAGCAGCCAGTCTAATGGACTTACCACGGGTAATGTGTCTCCTTACGATACATGGGAGCATCAAGGCTTCCAAACGTCGAGTTATTGTACTGCTGTGTCAAGCATTCTCCAAGAAAAAATGACGGTGTGTTGCCGCCCAATTGATGTTATACTGCAAATCGCTTTGCATAAGTACACACACGCGCATTGGATCATACTAGAAAATTGACACAAAAACAGCAATCGAATTACGCGCCCTCCCCACAAATGGCTGACAAGTTACGCGCCAACCGTGCTGGTAAACTGACCGACACACAACGCGCCCCTGTGCTAGCAGCCGCGTTGGTTTCTGGTCTGGGTTTTATTATTTTCGCATTATTTGCGCTGGTTAGCGTATGGGGATTCGCACAAACAATCAGCGTGACTGGTGTATTCGGGTGGGTATTGATGGGGTTTACCGTACTTAGTTTTTCATTTCTGCTGATCGTGCTGTGGACCAACGCCGAGATGTTTGTCCCTGAAGCATTTGGCCGCAACCCGGTGCGCTGGACACGCGGTAAACTCGAAGTCAAAATGTCTAGCCGTGAGCGCCCCGAAATGCCGTTCACCTACCTCATCGGCGACTACAGCTTTGCGCCGTTTTTGCCACCACAAGAAGTGCCTATCGAACAGGGACGCGAGTATCTGGTGTACTACACAGCGCGCAGTCGCTTGTTACTGAGTATGGTTCCAACTGACATCAGAGGCATTAAAAAATACCTGCCAGAAAAGCAGTAACGCACTATTCATCGCCACTGTTTAAATCACGTTCGGCGGCGTTCAGGTCACTCAGAACACGTGTATTTAAAATCGTCAGGGTTTGGGTCAGGTTCTCACGGATGGCATCATTCATGCCTGTCGGCAACGGCGCACGTTCTGGGGCACGTTCGCACTGGGTATCAAGCAAGCGCTTGACCTCGGTCAGGTTCTCGCCGGCAGTTTCCATCCCGTCAAAGTAATTGTCCAACCCTTCCTGAAATTCACCATCAGCAGCAGCCCAGTCAGGGCGTTCTGGAATCGTATAGACTGATGTGTTTTCGGTATAGGCCGCACAGTCAAACTCGGACACAGTAACAGTAGCCGTAAAATAGCGATTGGCTGTGTTAACCATTGCCTCACGCCATGTTTCTAACCCATCAAGCGCTTCCTGTCGATTCTGGGGGGTATCGCCATCATCAAGCCCAAATTCCTCACTCAACACCAGTGCTAACGCCATAATTGCCACGGATACACTGAGCCAGAGTAAGATGCGATAGCGAAAGGTCGAGCGCCGCTTGTTCTTACGAGATTTACTGCGCGACTGCCGTCGCCCTCGCTTTTTGCTATCTTCCTCTGGGGGGGCAGTTGGCTCTGGCTGAAGCGGTTCATCGTCCAGACGCAGGTCCGGGTAGAGCCCGAGGTCGATGTTGCTGTACTCAACAGGTTCAAAACTCTCCTGAAAACGCTGATCATCTGGAGCGGCGAAAGCACCAGCGTCATCATCGTCCTCGGCAAAAGGACTTCTCTGGTCTGTATCCTCGTCAGCAGTGAATACAGACGAGTAGCCCTCCATGGTCTTGATCTTTCCCGTCGTCAGGGTGTCATCTGGCTGTAAAATCGAGTCAATATCGCTCCAGCCAGCAACAGTCGCATCATCGTCCTCATCCGCATCCTGTTCTTCAATGCGCCGCCGCAGTTCTTCTTGATCCATTTCATCTTTCAGCACTGTTAAAAAGCGCACCGCCTTATACGCCATATCGCGCACTTTGGGGTTTGCGTCCAGCGTTGCGACTCTATCAAGCACAGAAAGCGTTTCAACAGCGCGGCGCTTGGCAAGCTCTCCGGCAGCAAGATAACGTTCCCTGGGGTCTTCACTTTCGAGTTGTTTAACCAATTGTTTCGTTTTACGATCCACAGTAACCCACTCCGGCTGGCAAAATAGACACGGCTGACTACAACTATACAGAGTTAAGGACGATTTTTCTATTGATGTGGTGGATATGGCTCCTTCTGGCAGTGCTGATACTCGGTATAGCATCGTGGTGGCTTGTGAACAGCACCGAAGGCGTCTACCTCGGTCGGCGTGCTGTCATCTGGCTATATGACCGCTACGCCACGCGCTATGACACTGTGAAAAGCCGCCAACCCGTTTATGAATATGCCTTCCTTGCACGACCATTGCTACACTATGTAGATACATCATCCCCACATGTGTTAGATGTCGCCACTGGCACAGGAAGATTACCCGTCACCTTATTTGAACACCGCGCCTTTGGTGGCTCCATCGTTGCGCTGGACCTCAGCCACCAAATGCTCAATGTTGCGGCCACACGCCTGCAAGCCCCTATTGCTGACGGACGCTTGACATTATTGCACATGGACGCGACCACTTTACATTTTCCCGATAATAGTTTTGACGTTGTAACCTGTCTGGAAGCGCTGGAATTTTTGCCAGATGCACACCTAACGCTGGCTGAAATGGTGCGCGTTGTGCGGCCGGGTGGTATCCTAACGCTGACAAATCGTCAGGGCGCTGATGCATGGCTGTTCCTCAAGCGGACGATGCCCAACGCTGCCTTCACCGCGATGCTTGAAGCACGATACAACTTAACGGTGTTGTCATTAAACGCAGACTGGTCTGACTTATACGCGCTCGTCTGGCTACAAAAAACGGGGAATGCCGCGCCAGTGGGCCCGACATTGCTCGAGGATTGCTGGTGCTGCCCCGCCTGCGGGCACATCGCCATGTATACCGATGGTCAACGCTGGCGATGCAATCATTGTGGCACATCTTATCCCCAAACCGTAACGGGGATCGTTCAAACAGGAGACTGAGAGATGGCAAAAATAACGCGCTATTTCACCACTGAGGGTGCAAAATATGGACTGGTTGAAGACGGGGTCGTCTATGAACTGGTGGGGCAAGACCCTTTCGCCGCAACGCTGGAAAAAGGCAACCCGATGGGAGAATTTGAACACCTGTTGATCGCGCCGCCGTGCCAACCCAGCAAAATCATCGCTGTTGGTCGCAATTACGCCGCTCACGCCGCTGAGATGGGCAATACTGCTCCTGAAGACGAGCCTTTTATTTTCCTGAAGCCGACCTCTGCGCTGATTGGTTACGATATCCCAATCCAATTGCCAGATGTCGGACGGATTGACCTTGAAGGTGAACTGGCCGTTGTGATGGGCAAAGTCGCTCGTCACGTCTCGGTGGCGGCTGCACAGGACACGATTCTTGGCTATACGTGCGCCAATGATGTCAGCGCCCGTGTGCTACAAAAGCAGGATGCGCAGTGGTGGCGGGCCAAAGGGTTCGACACATTCTGCCCGCTCGGCCCATGGATCGAAACCAACCTTACCACCCCCGGCGACTTACGATTACAGACGCACTTGAGCGGCAAAACCGTGCAAGACAGCCGTACGTCGTTGATGATCCATAATATCCCCAGCCTGATTGCCTTTGTCAGCCGGGTGATGACGCTCCTGCCCGGTGATGTCATCCTGACCGGGACGCCTGAAGGGGTCAGCGAACTAAACGACGATGATGTGGTTGAAGTTGAAATTGAAGGCATTGGTACGCTGCGCAACCCCGTCGAGCGCCTCTAGCCGGGGCGAGTTGTGATGTAATCCGGCGGCACATGGTCGGCCAACCAGACATCATCGTTGCCATAATAAAATGCGATGCCGTTCTGGTGAGCTTGCAGTGCAGCGACGTACAGTAGCACCAACTTGCCACCCTTGCGCTGCCCGACAAGCCGCGCTGTTTCTTCATCAGCCGAGAGATGGACATAGCGGCGCGACATCGGCTTTAACCCCTCGTTTTGAATAATAGGCACCACCTTTGCGGCTGTGCCATGATAGAGGACGGTCGGTGGTTCACCGGGTGTATACGCCAGCGCCGCGTCTACTGAATGCCCGTATAAGGCTCGAATGCGACCGCCTTCAATCTCATAACGTTGCTTGTCCGACGCATTGATGATACGCTCAATATCTGCCTGCGTCACGGCTGCAAAGCGTTGATTCTCACGCCGCAGTGCGTCGAGCAGGTCGGCCATGCCAATCCAGCCGCCGGGCGCAAGTTCCAGCTCATAGTAATGCGGATGATGACGCAGAATAAAGGCGAGGGTTTTGCTGAGGCGCACGTCTTCTGGGCTTAGCATCAGGGACTCCTTGAGAAAGTTCGTCAGGTTGCAACACCTATGATATAGTTTCCGCCATGATTGAGCGATTGATTGACACGCTGCCAAACTGGTTACACCCACGTTTTCCACTGGTTGCCAACGAACTCCGCGCCTATCGTCGGCTAGATATTCGCATTGAGCAGCTCGGGCAGCGGTTGTTGAGCGTTTCGCCGGGGTTTACCATACTGGTATTGATGGCAGCCGGTGGCGCAATCATCACCGGGCCACGATTGTTCGGCTTTTTATTGTTCCCGGTCACCGTTGTGATGGTCCCGTTCATGCTGGTGCTGAGCGAACTGTTGTTGCTACGCGGTGCGGTTAGTATTCCACCCCTGAGTGCGCAAATGATTGCCCGTGAGATTGAAAACGGCACGTGGGAACCTCTACTAAGCACTCCCTTGCCCCGCTATCAGATACTCTTGAGCAAATTCAGCGCGCTCCTCTGGAATAACGCCCATATTGTGTGGCCGATTATCGTCATGCGTATCCTGGCGGTGTGTTTAATTCTTGTCGAAGGTTTCACACTTGAACTTGATGCAATCTATACACAATCGCCGTTCGGGTTGCTGGCACTGGGTACACTCATTATCGTGCAACCGCTTATCGAGTTAGCGGTTTTTGCAGCGGTGGGGTTGTTGCTGTCGCTTGTTGCAATCTCATCGCAGCAAGCCAGCGGCCTGGCATGGGGAGTATGGCTGTTTTATCGCCTCGGGGCAGGATTAATGCTAACCACCAGCACGCTTACTATCACACTGTCAACGCTCCCTGCACTGGCACTCATGACTGGCGCACCGCATGCATCAGTCGTCGTCGTGTGGCTGGAACAGGAACCAGACCTGGCGCGTTATATCATCACAATTGGTGCCACCTATAGCTTGGCCCCTCTGCTCGTCGGCATACTGAGTCTTGTGGTGTTGCTGGGGATGGTGCAATATCGGGTGACAGGTTTTCTGCACCGGAAACCAACAAAATGACCTGAATTTAGCCACCATCAATTGTGTAAGGAGTGCCCGGATTGAGCTTTACGCCCATTCCTAACCGAATCGAAGCCTTGATTCAGCAAGCTGTTGAACATGCACAGGCCGCGGGGGCACTGCCCACCGATGCCAGCCCGCAATTTCCACCCATCAAACCGTCGAAAGTTGGGGATTATGCCTCACCGATTGCGATGGCCAATGCCAAAACTTTCAAGCAAAAGCCACTCGACATCGCCAACACTATCATCGAACATCTGCCTGAAAGTGACTTGATTGCCAAGCATGAGGTTGCGCCACCGGGCTTTATTAATTTCTGGCTGAGCCCGCAGTGGGTTCGCCAGCAGACCGAAACGATTATCGCAGCGGGGGAATCGGTCTTTGCGCAAGACATCGGTAACGGCCAGCCGCTGCTGGTCGAATTCCTGAGCGCCAACCCCACCGGGCCGCTCCACATTGGGCGCACACGCGGTGCCGTCGTTGGTGACGCCATTTCCCGCCTGATGGAGGCTTGTGGCTGGGCTGTTCACCGTGAATATTATTTCAATAACGGTGGTCGCCAGATGGAAATGCTCGGGCACAGCCTACGAACTCGCTACCTGCAAGCACTAGGGGATGACGTTCCTGTGCCAGCAGAAGGTTATGTTGGGGAGTACCTGGCAGAAATGGGCAAGACCCTTGCCGCTGAAGTCGGGGAAACATGGCGCGACAAGGATTGGGAACCCTTCAAGCAACGGGCCGAAACCGAAATTTTTGAGATGATCCAGTCCACACTCCGGCGCATCGAAATCAGCTTTGACCGCTATTTCAACGAACTGAGTCTTTACGATGATGGCGCAGTAGAAGATGCCTTGCAACGCCTCAAAGCGGGTGGACACACCTACGACAGCCCTGTGCGTGAAGGCGCCAGCGACGAAGAAACCCAAAAAGCTGAGGCCCAGAACGCTCAACCCGCAACCTGGTTCCGCAGTACAACATTTGGTGACCGTGAAGACCGCGTTATCGTGCGTAGCAACGGCGACCCCACCTACGTTCTGCCAGACATCGCTTACCATATCAACAAGCTGGAACGCGGCTTTGTACGGCTGATTAATGTCTTAGGGGCAGATCATTTCACGGAGTCGCAGGTGGTGAAATATGGGCTAGAAGCGCTGGATTATGACAGTGCCAGGCTCGACGTGGTGTTGCATCAGTTGGTGTTCATTCTGAAAGATGGTGAGGCCGTGACCGGCAGCACACGCAAGGGTGAAATCATCGCGTTAGACAACATTCTCGATGAAGTCGGGGCCGATGCGGTGCGCTATTTCCTGCTACAACGTAGCACCGACAACGACATTAATTTTGACCTTGACCTCGCCGTGCAGCAGTCCAACGAAAACCCGGTATTTTATATTCAAAACGCCCATGTGCGCTGTGCAGGGATTATTCGACAATTGGCAGAACGCGGCTATGCTGACGATTGGGACGCTGATGCTGACCTATCACTGCTCGGTGATGAAGAATCCACATTTGTGCTGAAGATGCTAGAACTACCAGAGCAACTGCGGCTGGCCCACGACGCCATCGCCCCACACCAGATTGCGTTCTGGGCACTGGAACTGGCTCGCGAGTTTCACCCGCTGTATGACCGCGTGCGTGTGTTGCATAGCGATGTACCAGAAGATGTCGCCAAAGCCCGGATGCGGCTCTACCGGGCGGCGAAAGTCGTCTTTAAGCGTGTGTTGCATCTACTCGGCATGTCAGCACCAGAGCAGATGTAGGACTGACTATTCGTCAATCTCAATATCAACTGTGTCGTCGATGGTGGTGTCTTGAACGCAGGTGTCATCCGGGTTCGGGACACCTAATTCAGGCACCTCAACATCAGCCATTTCCCCAAATGCCGAAAGAGTGATCGTATTGGTGCGCGTCAGGTTATAGGCAGCGCTGGCATTGCCCGGAGCGGTAAATTGGACCTCTAATTGCAGCGTTGAGGTCTGCTCATAAATGCGGTCAGAGACATCGCCTATCAAGATTTCGAGTGTGTAGGTAATCTGTTCACTACTTTCAGGCGCACTGAGCGCTGCACCAGCCGCTGTTTCCAGTTCGGCAATAATATCCTCAAACGTAATGCCAAGCGTTTCCAATGCTGCCGGGCCATCAAGCGTCACCAGGTAGCGGCGGGCAAGTTCGTCGTTGATTTCTTCAGTGCCAAGCACATCAAGCCCGATCACAATTTCTGGTTGCAGCAGTTCGGTAACAGTGCTGGCGATATTGTCAAGACTCACTGCACCTTCGACCTCACGGATGCTCGCCCCTGAAAGTGTGGTTTCTTCCAGTACGGGCACACCATCACCTTCCACCACACGCCACCCTTCAGGGACACCAACGCGATATTCACAACCAGTTGCGTCTGAGTTGATATAAGTCGTGCCGTCAGTGGTAATCAGTGAGAAATTTAGTTCCAGTTCGCTTTCGGTGTCTTCAGGCGTACTCAGCACTTCACCGTCGCGCACATATTCAAAGCCAAGGCCCTGTTGCTGCTCAAGCTCAGTGGCAACTGTGGCGGTGTAGATGGCGGCTTCATTAACTGTTGCCTCAATCTCGGTGATGATGGTCTGTAAACTGACGACAGACTCAAAAATAGTAACGTCCATCAGGTAGGTTCCAGAGGTCAAGCGTCGTACCGACGTCGCCTGTATGCTTTCGTCTTCACTGGTGATGGTGTATACAGGTTCCGCCGCCGTCGTTTCATACGCGCCGCGTAATTGTGCAAGCAAAGCAGTCACGGCCGGGTCAAGTGCGCCGTCACCGTCTCCCTGTGCATCAACCAGCCCCTGCACACCAACCAATACAGCAATGAACACAAGCACACCGGGAAAAATAGACCATGTTCGCTTCATCGTTTTTCCTCGTCAGTCTGAAAAAAATCTACACCATTTTAGCCGCCACTATGATAGCTGCTCATAATGTTTAATCAAGGTCACTTGTAGAATGTTGAACACTTGATTGATTCGGCGCATGAGCTTCAGTCGCATTTCGTCGTCATAATTCGCCACACTTGGTGCCTGCAACGCGGTTTCAACAATACCGTCGCGGAAGAATATAACGATTTCGAGCGCCTGTGCGGCCGTCAGCCCTTGTGCAGCACAACTTTCAGCATACTCCATCGCGAACGTACCCGCCTCAGCGAGCAATCGTTCGTCCGAGTCAGGTGTGCTGATGTGTTGCATGATCAGCCCCAACAGCCGTTGGCCGAGCTTGCGCTGGCGTTCACGTTCTTTCTGGCCAAAAACTTCGAGCCATTTCACTTGCGGTGTCGGTTGCTTCAAACGTTTCTGTGTTGCCGACAGTGCCCGGCTGGCAAGCACTTCTTCCGGGTTACCGTTTTCAGCACCCGACCCATGTTGAATGATCTCGTCAATGTCACTTTCGAGAAAGCGACGATGCCCTCCCGGTGTCACATAAACTGGTACGTCACCGTTGTCAGCCCAACGGCGCAACGTCGTCGGGTGAACCCCGAGACGATCTGCGGCTTTCTTTAATGATAGCCAATCCGTCATTGTGGCTACCCCTTTCTTGGGAATGCGGTCGTCTCCTTCTATTATCAAAGATGCGACGGTAAGATTGCAAGTCATGTCACAATTCGCCCTATTTTCATGGACTTTTGTCAATAAAGGTGGCTTGCACGTCGCTTCCCAGCAGGTACAATGTAAATTAGATACTCACCATCTCAAAACGAGTCGAAAATGGTCGATACAAACACAGACCACAACAACAGGGCCAACAACCATAACCCCAATGAACCGTTATGGCCAGAGAATATCGGGCAGCTTATGCAATTCGTCCCCGATGCGATTATCATGATTAATCGGCAGCAACAGATTGTGCGTTTCAACAATGGTGCTGAAGAAATGTTCGGCTACCAGCACAACGAAGTACAGGGTCAACCCGTTGACATGCTCCTACCACAACGGTTTCGTCATCATCACAAACACCATGTTGATGACTATATGGCTGGTGAGGAAGAGCGCAGCACCAAAGCAATGGAACGCGGCGACCTGTATGCGTTGCACAAGGACGGTACTGAGTTTCCGATTGAAGCAACGCTAACCACGTTGAGTACACCCCACGGTCGGTTGGCAGTCGTTATTGTGCGTGAAATTTCTGAACGCAAAGCCTATGAAGCCGCCATACTTGAACGTAATGCTGAACTGGATGCCTTTGCACACACAGTCGCCCATGACTTAAAGGGCCCATTACATCATATGCTCGGGTTCAGCACTTTACTATCTGACGAAGTGTCAGCCATACCTGGTGAAACGGGTGAGGCGTTACACAAATACGTGAGCTATATCCAACGTGCTGCGGTCAAAGCGGGCAACATTATCAACGAACTCCTATTGCTCGCCAGTATTCGACGTGAAGATGTTAAACTGACCGCGCTCGACACCAAACGCATCATTCAGGAGGCATTAAAACGGCTGGAAATTGAAATCACAATGGCTGAAGCCGTGGTCCATGTAGCAGAAAGCTGGCCCCCGGCGCTGGGGCACCCGGAATGGATTGAAGAAATCTGGATCAACTACATCAGCAATGGGGTCAAATATAGCGGTAGTCCCCCGACCTTAAGCCTCGACGCGATGGTCTTGGATGATGGCTTTGTCCGTTTTATGGTGAAAGATAATGGCTCGGGTATTCCGCCTGAAAAAGAAGATTTGATCTTTGCACCATTCACGCGCCTGGACCGTATCCGCGCTGAAGGGCACGGGCTGGGGTTGTCAATTGTGCGTCGTATTGCCGACAAGCTCGGCGGCCGGGTTGGGTATATCAATCAAGACACTGGCGGCGCGTGCTTTTACTTTGATCTTCCGCAGGTGAAATAATTCGCTAATCATTGCGCCATGCTTCAGTCGTATCATAAGGCTCAGTGGCCGACGGTAAGGTCAATTGCGGTGTGCCCTGTAGGGCCAGCCGTAGCGCGTTACGATCATCCCACTGATGTTCAACGCTTCCAAAGCACATGCTCTGTTCATGGCCTTTGCCACACACCATCACAACATCACCCGGCTGTGCCAGTTCACAGGCGTGTAGAATCGCCCGTCCGCGATCTGGAATAGCCCACAACGTTTCGCCCTCAACAGCACCTTTACCCTGCGCGCTCTGCTTCATGGTGTCAAGAATTTGTGAGAGTGACTCGGTACGCGGGTCTTCAGCAGTGAGTACTGTCAGGTCGGCATAATCAGCAGCGACCTCAGCCATTAAACGCCGTTTTTCAACATCACGTAACCCCGCGCTACCAAACACCACAATCACACGCCCGTCACCAGCAGTCATCAAACGGCCAGCGGCTATCGCTTTTTCTAGCGCATCGGGGGTATGGGCGAAGTCAACGATAGCGATGAAGTTCTGCCCGGCGTCAATACGTTCCATCCGCCCGGGGATTTGTGGCATATCGGCAACCCCACGTGGAATTGCATTAATCATGAGTTGCTGATTTTCAGGCTGAGGCATGGCCGCAATTGCTCCGCCAATGCCGGCCAGCACATTTGACACATTGTATTGACCCACCAGCGGCGAGCGGACTGGAATATCGCCCGCATTACCGCGTAGCATAAACGATGTGAAACTTGCCCCATAGTGGATGTTGTCTGCGTACAGATCAGCGTCTTTCTGATGAGTGCTATAAAGCAACAGATAATCGGCCCCGACGCTAGCTTCTGCAATAACGGGGGCAGATGGGTCATCGGCGTTAATCACCGCGATGTTGGGTTGTGAGCCCTTGCGGGGTGTTTCTTTCATCAAGTGAAAGAGCCGGGCCTTGGCCGTACGATAGGCGGCAAAGCTACCATGCCAGTCCAGATGCTCGTGGGTGATGTTCGTCAACACGGCGACGTCAATCTGGGTGCCATTGACGCGCCCCTGGTCCAGCCCCTGCGAGGTTACTTCTAGCACGACGTGCGTCATTCCCGCATTGACCATTTCGCTAAGATAACGCTGCAACTGATGGGCTGGTGGGTTGGTCACGTGTAACCCGGTCGAGATTTCACGGTCACCGATGTGTGCCGCCACGGTTGAAATTAAGCCAACTTTGACACCTGCTGCCTTCAGAATATGGTAAATAGTCGTCGTTGTCGTCGTTTTGCCGTTGGTACCTGTCACAGCAATAACAATCAAATGGCGCGAAGGGTTGCCTTCATAGCCAGAGACAAGATACCCAAAGGATTCATACCCATTTGGCACCCGTGCATAGGCCACACCATTGAGTGCATCTGCGACGTCGGCATGGTCTCGTTCCCCCACAACCGCAGCGGCCCCGCGCTCAACAGCCTGAGCAATGAAGCGATGCCCGTCTGTAATGCGCCCTTGCCGCGCTAAGAAAAGCCCGCCCGGTTCGATTTCACCCGCGTTTTCAGTGACGGGTGCGCTAATGCGTGGATTATCATCAGCAGGTTCAAATTCGAACGGTAACATGCTCAATAGTTCAGATAAACGACGCGCCATTTGCCTCTACTTTTCTATCAACTAATCTCATACCTCAACTGTGCGGGGCATTGTAACGGTAGAGCTAACCCTGCGCAATAACGCTTCCATTAGGATATGCCAAGCGCGCCCAAAAATGCTATACTAAGCGCTCAAAACCCGATGTCAAAGTGGAGCTAGCAAGTTATGAGCAAAAAAGTGCTTGTCGTGGAAGACAATTCTGACAACCGTATTTTGATCACCGATATCCTGGAATCGCTGGACTATAGTGTCGAGGTCGCGACGGACGGTGAAGAAGGGGTCAGAATGGCTGGCGAGCTTGTTCCCGACTTAATCTTGATGGATCTTTCGCTCCCAAAGATGGACGGGTGGACGGCTGCTGGACAGATCAAGAAAACCAGTGGGCTTGAAAATATTCCGATTATTGCGCTGACGGCCCACGCGATGGTCGGTGACCGGGAACGCGCTATTGAAGCTGGCTGCGACGACTACATTACCAAGCCTATTGATTTACGTGCGCTGGCCACCAAGCTGCAACAATATTTGAGCTAAAACTTCCTCGGGTACAAGCCCCTGCTTAACTGCGCAGCGTGCTATAAATCCTCTCTTGCTCAGGATAACGCAGTTAACATAGTATGATCAGAATAATCAAATTAGAGTCAAAGGATGACTGATGAAGGTTCTCGTTGCAGAAGACCACCCCGACAATCGCGATATCCTGTATGAGACATTAATAACGGCTGGCTATGAACCTATCATGGTCACGAACGGTGTAGAGGCAGTCGCAGCTTCGCAGGAACATCTGCCAGACCTCATCATACTTGATGTCAATATGCCTAAAATGGATGGTTTCGCGGCCTGTGCTATCATCAAAGAAACCCCTGAAACCTACCAGATTCCGGTGATCATGCTCACCGCGCAAAGTGACATTGACAGCCGCGTGCGAGGTCTGGGGCTTGGTGCTGAAGATTATGTGAGCAAGCCCTTTAGCCCTAAAGAACTCCTCGCCCGTGTGGATGCCCGTTTGCGCTCCAAAGCCGAATCTGATGAGCTACGCAAGCAACGCCAGCAACTCCGCCTGATCTTCGAACGCTTTGTAGCACCCGATATTGTACAAGCCCTGATGGAATCGCCAGAGTCAGCTCAACTGGGTGGGGCACTCCGCGAGATAACAGTCCTGTTTGCGGACCTGGAAGGCTTTACGGCGCTTTCTGAACGGACCGACCCGGGCGAGGTACTGAATCTTCTCAATAGCTATCATGGGCTGATGGTCGAAAACATCAAACGTTTCGGCGGAACGGTTGACAAGTTCCTCGGAGATGGCATTATGGCGATCTACAACGCCCCCGTCGAACTGAATGATCACCCGATGCGGGCTGTATTGACCGCCTACCATATTCAACAGGCGCTGAGCAGCTTTCAACAGAAATTCGCAGGCAGCTTTAAGCTCAATATTAACTTTGGTATTCATACTGGAAACGCTGTAGTTGGCAATATCGGCACCCTTGATGTTATGGACTATACCGCCATCGGGGACACTGTGAACCTGGCCCAACGCCTACAGTCCATCAGTCATGGCAACATCATCTGCATCAGCGAAGACACCTATCAGCGCATTGCTGCCCGTGTTGAAGCCACTTCAGATGGCTTGCGAAGCATCAAAGGGCGCAAACAACAAGTCCACACCTATACGATTACCAACATCCTGGAAGAAACGCTGGCGCAATGACGATTACACTCATTCTGTACACCACACCCGAGCTTGAAACCCAACTGGCGGCTGAAGGGGTCTCATTTTTGAGTGCTGACAGCCCAGAAGCTATCGTCGCTATCCACGAAAAGCACCCCTACAGCGTCCTGTTTATTGAAGGGTCAGACCTGAACGCAACGACTGCACTGCTAGGCAAGATTAATTCACAACTGCTGGCAACGGCTTTGCCGCGTCTTGTGCTGGTTGACAACCCGGAAGCAAGCGAGGTTGTGCTGGCCAATGGTGCAACAGACGTGTTGCGGCGTCCGCTTGTTATAGCAGAACTGCAAGCACGGGTGCGCGGCTTCGCGCAAGAACTCCCGCGTGCGCTGGCAGGGAGCATGGACTTGCTGATTCATGACTTCAACAGCCCACTGGGAATCACTGAGTATAGCCTGAATTTATTGCTCGAAATTTTGAGTGAAGACACCGCCGACATTACCGAGCTTGAACAACTTACCAGAAATGTGCTACGAAGCAACATGCGTCTTCATGCGATGCTCTTTGACATGCTTGACTATATGCGGTTGTTGCATGGCACCTATGAGACGCAACACCACGACTTCGATCTGCTGGCATTAACCGACCGCATCACCAACGAAGCCAGCAAAGTTGCACATGAAAACAACATCTCAATTGCGATTGATGTCGATGAAGACGCCAGTGCCATCACTGCCCATGGTGATGAGGTTCTTTTTGGCAGAGCGCTTTACGCAGCACTGGACACCGCAATTAAATTCTGCCAGCCGGGGACAGACATCATCATCCACCCCTTCTCAGAAGACAATCGCCGTTATGTGCAGATTAGCGACAATGGGCAACCACTGGGGCCAAAATATCAGCCCGAACAGCTTTTTGAGCCTGCGCTGGCTTCTCACATGCGCGAAGCTGGTAGCCGAAGCATGGTTGGGCTTAGTTTGCCGTTTTGCCGTGCAGCGTTGCGGGCAATGCAGGGTGATGTTTCTGTTGAATCAATGCCACAGCGAACGGTCCTATCATTATGGCTGCCGGCGTGATTGAGCCGTTGTGTTGCAACTCGGGTGCGGCCAGCTACGTATAGACTGTCAAACACACCTGAATTAATCCACAAGGAGCATTCGCATGACCGCACAACATTCAAGCAGCCCTGTCAATCTCTTCATCGGTATCTCGTTACTGGTTTTCGCGGCCATGGTCGCCTGGTTTGTATTCAAAATTTTGCTCGGGTTAGCACCAATCATTGGCGGACTGATCGCAATTGCTGGCGGTATCTGGTATTTCCAGGCAGAAACCGACCAGGAAAAGCTGCGGGCCATGCAAACACTTGTCGCCGGGATTGGCATTAGCATCGTGTTCTCGGTGCTGTTCTAGTACCCTGCCCCCCAAAACAAAAACGGCCTATCCCTGGAAAATACTGCCCGGGTTGCGTTATGCTTGCTGCTAAATGAATTCTATTTGGCAGTGAGCATTTTGTTTTATGGCGACATTCTGGTTTGCTTCAGCACCACTATTCGGGCACCTTGACTGGGGCGGCTACCTAAAAACCGCGCAGGCCCTACAAAAGCAAGGTCATCGCATCATCTGGGTCAGTCAACCGCGCATTGGTGGGTATCTGGTCCAACAGGGGCTTGAGTTTGCGCCCATCGAAGAAACTGGCTGGCTATGGCCCCCACCGCCACAGCCCGACGTCAGCAATATTCCGCCACAAGAGGCAATTTTCATCCGCTATCGCCGCGCCCTTGACACCTGGTTGAGTGAAGACCTCATTCCCGGTGCTGTGCGTGATTTACTCGCGCTCGCAGACCGCATCGGTCCACCAGATGTGATAGTTACCGACCCATTTTTGAGTGCCGCCGCTATTGCTGCTGAAAAGCTGGGGGTCAAGCTAGCAGTTTGTGGGTGGCCCGCCCTCCATGAATTGGACGAAGGGCAGTTTTTCACCGTTCAGAAGACGCTGGCCGAAGACAGCCGCGCCCGGATTCAACGCTTGTGTGATGCGTTCGGCGTTCAAGGGGAAAATTTCGCGACAGGCCCTACGCCCTCCGTACAATCTCCGCACCTGCATGTCAGCTATTTTTCGCCAGCCTGGTATCGCGGTGACGGTGGTTATCTGCCGCAAACGCATTTCGTCGGCGGGTACCCAACCCCACCACAAGACGAGCCACCCGCCTGGCTTGAGGCGCTACCAGACAAACCAGCGGTACTCATTACACTCGGCAGTGTGTTCACGGGTGACTTAGGGTTCTTTGCATGGGCGGCACAGGCCGCTGACCGCATTGGGTGGACACCAATTGTCGTCATCGGGCGGCAACCGCTTTCCGCTGAACAAAAAGCCGATCTCAAGGCAGCCTTGCCCGGGGGCACGCGCCTGCTGAACTGGGTAGACTTCGACCATGTGATGCCACGCTTGCACGTTATCGCGCATCATGGTGGGATGGGCACCACCCACGCAGCGATTGTGCATGGGTTGCCGCAGGTTGTTGTTCCGCATGCGGCCGACCAACGCGGGCAAGCAAAGCGCGTTTCACAGGCTAAAGTTGGGCTGAACCTCTCTGCGCATGATGTCCGCAATGGGCAACTGCTGCCGGGCATTCGTGCCGTTGGCACAGATCAAAAAGTGCGCGAAACAGCGGCAAATTTGGCGATGACCTTCGCGAATTTGGGCGGGCCACCACGCGCCGCTGAGTTGTTAGCCGAGTTGCTTTAGGTTTGTATTACGTTTGTTTTTGCTTATAGTTCTTTTACCCACGCTTGCCTCACATCAAAAAGCGGCCTACCCTGAGAATAGAAACAGAATTAAGCGCGACAGGTTCTTGCAGCACACAATCGCGCTCTATTTTAATGGTTCATCAATCATAGTCTGTGTAAGGTAATGCCACACCCTGACCGCGCCACCAATGATTTCGCAGCACTGGACTCGTCTGAAAGCTACGACGATGAAAGCGACGCTGACGACCATATGGACGGGAACGGCTGGCCACGTCACCCCGGGCTGGTTCCCTCTGTCTCAAAGGGAAACGGGCTCACGATCCGTCACTATCGCGAAGATGATGCCCCCTATTTGATGGAACTCGAACGCCTTGCACCACGCGGCGAACCCCGACCATTTGTGCATTTTCGCCGTCAGTTCATTGACCGTGCGATGATGTTTCGTGCGCCATATCTGTTTATCGCAGAAAAAGACAACCGTCCGGTCGGTGTTACATCAATTGCCATCAAAGACACAGGTATCGGTGATGACGCGGTGCGCCTTGCCTACAGTTTTGACACGCGCGTCCACCCCGGCTATCGTCGCCAGGGTATCGCGAATGCGCTGCAAGAGGAAAAGATCAAGTTTCTGCACAGTGAAGGCGTGCATGGGATGTATGCTTGTGTCGTGGCAACCAACGTTGCGTCTTTAGCCATGCTAGAAAAGGTGGGCTTTCACCGCGCGCGGATGATTTTACATCTGACTTATTCGCCGTTGCCGCTGATTATTCCTCCCCCCGCCGACCCGGAACAATACGACTATCCTGTTATGCAGGATTTGCTTGAAGAAACGTTTGGTAATCGCGACATGTATCAACCTGATCTGGCTGAGTATGTGGCTGACTTCAACTTTCAGCAATTTATACTGGAAGACAATGGGCACATTGCCAGCATGAGCATTTTTGACCAGAGCCTCGTCTATCAGCAAGTCTCTGCCGACGAGCCATGGCCCGACGAAGCCGACATTGCCAGACGCGGCCGCAATTGGCGCATTTTTGACGAAGTCGGCATTTATCAGAAAGAGTTATTAAAGGTCGTTTTTGACTATGTGCGCGACCTGGCAATCGTCTCCAATGTTTCGAAACTGACGTGGATTATCGACCGTTCAGACCCGGTGCCCGGTTTTGTCTTCAATGAAGCCACGCACCAGAAAGACTACTGGGTGATGTTTCGGCCATTGGCCCAGGGCTGGATGCCAAACTGGAGCGGCACCCCGATCTACATTGACGCCCGCGACCTCTAGCTAGCGTTTATTGCGGCGTTTATTACGGGCAGCGCGACGGTTACGCCGTGCATCAGCGCGACGATTGATCCGTCGTTCAAATAGCACGCCCAGAATTTCTAGCGTAAATGGAATCTGGCTGGCGGTGCCTAATACGGCAAGCACCGTCCCGGCAAGGCTGGCCTGGTCGATGGTAATCAGCCCCAACACACGCACAACTTCTACCTGTACGGACTGCCCCCAGAAGGTATAGGTGCGAGCGGCAAGATCATTACAGATGCTCAATGCAGGGGTTACACCCGCGCGGGCTTCCCAGTCCATACGGAGTGCAAGGGTAATGACAAACGTACCTTCTGTATCAGGTGTTAGGGTCCAGCGCCAGGTCACCTCACCACCCTCACGCAGGAGCTTGCGATCTTCGTCTGGGGTTTCAATGTCGAATTCGGGCGCAATAATCTGTGCTGTGACAAAGGCGTTGTAGTCGGCATAGCAATTTTGCAGGCTGATCGGGGTAGCAAAAATCGCATTGGTCGCAATTTCAGGCGAGGACACTTCCAGCCCGCCATCTGGCAGGGGTTTCAACGTCACACGCACCGCGCCACCTTCCCCCGTACGAAACTGCTCTGGCCACTCAAGTTCAACGACACGCTGCTCAAATGTGCCGCCAAAACCACCCTGCCCGTTGACGCTATCAGCGCCCATCGGGGTACGGGTTTCTGGCGCTGTGGTCGTCGCTGCGTCCAACTGATTGTTGAGTACGGTAATATCAGTTTCATTAGACAGAATCGGATTATTGAAAACCGGGTTGCGGCCGTCGGCGGTCGTTGCGTCTAACTCAGCCGCCTGTTCTGCCTGCGCCTGGCGTATTTCTGGGTCGGGGGGGTCGACTTCACCGGCTGCCGCAGCGCTTCCCCCAACCGTTGCGGCGCGGGTTTCTGGCGTATCAATGAATACAATAAAAAGCAGGTATAAGCCAGCCGCCAGCATTAGCAAGCCGACAATGGTAAACAAAGCAGTTGAAAGGCAGCGCATGCGTATCTTCTCCGGAGAATGAAGGTTCAACTTGTGTCTATGCTTTGACTATACACAGGGTTTGGCATCTGGCATAGGATGTCTATTGCAGAGTGGGGCTACCGTTGCGTGCAGATAATGATAAGCGCGTTTTACTATAATAGCAGCAACAGCACAATCGTCCCCAGCATGTACAGACCAATTGCCGCCAGCGTGCCGCGTTGCATACGTTGTTCAATTGCTTGCATTGTCGCGGGGTCTGCAAATGACAGATCAATGGCAGCAGAGGGCACCGTCGGCGTACGCAAGCTCAACATCAGACCATTGAAGCCAACACGATAACCAATGTCAAAATCTACCCAGTTCATCTCGTTCAAAGCAGCAGGTAGCGGGGTTCCATCGGCGCGGATAATGCTTACAGGCTTTTGCGCCTCTTGAAAGGCACGAAAGTGGCGCACCCACCAGCCATCCTCTAATGCCGTTGCTGAAAGGACAATCATCAAATGTCCATGCCTATCCAGTATTGCACCAACTTTTTGTGGGTCTTTATCGACCATTGAGGACACAAGCTGCACGTCCATATGCGCGTCACGCAGGTCATTGGCAAGGCGCTCAACAAAGTCAGTATCAGCAGAATGGAAATATATTGCGGTTGCGGCTTCGGTATCCACTGGCTATTCCAAACGTTCGGTGAGAATGACAAAGCAAGTTAAACTGTACCGTGTGCGCGAAATAATTCAACGGGGAATTGTCGCGGTGTTCAAGTGATACTGTCATTCAGTTAGTTCAACAAACGGCAATGAAAAGGTGAAGACAGTGCCTTTGTCGAGTTGACTTTCGACCCAGATATGCCCACCATGCCGCTCAATGACCATTTTGGTATAGGTAAGCCCTACCCCGCCCCCCGGGATATGTTGCACCCGCGGAGAACGCCATAATCGGTCCCAGATGAGTTCAATATCGTCGGGTGCAATGCCGATGCCCCGGTCCGCAACAGAGCAAAAGACCTCGTTGCGTTGTTCCCAGCAGTGAATGACAACGTTGGAATGTTCATCCGAGTATTGGATGGCGTTGTCTACCAGATGTGCAATGGCTTGTTGAATAGCAGACGGGTGCCCCATAATGCGTGGCATGGCGTCTTGCACAGCAATCACAAGCCGCGTTTGTTTGCTCTGGGCAAGTCCTTCTTTTTCATGCACGACAGCCCGCACCAATGCCGACATATCAAAGGGCAGGTAGTCCATCGGCATACCAGCTTCAAACCACGCTAAATTCACGAGGCTAGAAGAAACTTCAATCAGTTTGCTCGACGTCTGGCGGATGCGTGTCAAAAACCGATCCTGTCGCTCGTTGATGACGCCAAACTTGCCGATGAGGTCAGCATACCCCCCCAACGCATTGAGTGGGTTACGCAAATCATGCGCCACAGTACGAATGAGTTCACCCCGACGCGATTCAATGTTGCGTAGCTCGGTGACGTCGTGCAATACAGCCACACGGCCACTACGGTCATCGAGGTTTTCGGCGGTTCCCTGTGCGACACGGTCCCGGGGTAGGGGCACATCAAGCGTCATAGGGCTTGGCTCTCCCAGACGCAATAGGCGCACCAGAATCGGGTTGCGTGGGAAGGCTTCGGCTGGTGAATGTCCTATAATATCCGCAGGTGTTGTATTAAACATCGCGGCGGCGGCAGGATTCACCATACTGAAGTTACCTGCTGCGTCAAGGAACAACATACCTTCAGCCGAACGCCGAAAAATAAAGTCAAATAACGCTTCTTTGCTTGATGTCGTTTTCATACGCTCAATTGTACCAACGTGGACTAAAATCTCAAACAAGCCTTGTCAATCCAAATCCGCTATGTCATGCTTGAGTGTTGTATCTGCCCAATCTACATTCAAAACGGCCTTATGATTGATATTTTTCTCAACCTTAGCGCAATTGTCTACACGGCTTGCATTATCTTTTTAACCCTGTTTTTGGGCAACTTCGCGGCGTTGTTGCTGATCTATGGCTTAACCCGGCACAAAAGCCCCAAACGACCTGATGTGCCCGACGACGAGTTGCGCTCTGTCACGGTGCAATTACCCATCTACAACGAAGCGCATGTTGTTGATCGCTTGATTGATGCTTGTGCGCAGTTAGATTACCCGGCTGGCAAGTTACGCATTCAGGTTCTAGATGATTCCAATGACGAAACCACCGACCTTGTGCGTGAGAAAATTCGAGAATGGCAGGCCAAAGGCGTTGATTTCATTGAGCTGATTCGTCGCCCAGAACGCAAAGGCTACAAAGCCGGTGCGCTTGCCTATGGGCTGGAGCATACCGACACTGACTGCATTGCTGTTTTTGACGCTGACTTTTTGCCCACTACGGACTTTTTGCGGCAGACAATGCCCTATTTCTCTACCAACGACCAACTCGCACTAATCCAAACCCGATGGGCACATCTCAATCACAGCTTTAATTGGCTGACCCGCGTTCAGGCGCTTTCTATTGACGGACATTTCGCTATTGAACAGGTCGCCCGCAACCGAGGCCGCCTTCCAATGTCGATGAATGGGACGGGCGGCATCTGGCGGGTGAATGCCATTCGTGATGCGGGTGGGTGGTCGTCGTCAACGCTAACTGAAGACCTTGACCTGTCTTACCGAGCGCTGATGCGTGGCTGGGATTTCTTGTATCTGGTTGACGTTGGCGTCCCCGGGGAGTTGCCACCACAGTTGCAGGCTTACAAAACACAGCAGGCACGCTGGGCCACAGGGTCGACAGAATGCCTCATCAAACATGCCATACCGCTGATGCTGTCACGACGTTTCTCACCTGCCAAGAAATTCATGGGGTTGATGCATCTGTCGCAATACCTTGTGCAGCCGATGATCTTGATGATCTTTTTGCTGACGCCAGTATTGTTACTAGGCAACATGTTCGAAGAAATTCCAGACCTGCGCGTTGTGGGGTTCTTCGGCTCAATTCCACCATTGATTATGGCCATCAGCCAGGTTGAGCTTTATGCAGGCAATGGGTTAAAGCGGATGCTCTATTTCCCGCTTCAGTCAATGGTTGGTGCAGGGATCGTGCTGAGCAATTCACGGGCAGTGTTGGCTGCATTCCATAAACCCGGTGTTGAACGTGAATTTAAGCGCACACCAAAGTTTCGCGTTATCGGGCAATCTCAAGCCTGGCTGAAGAGTAATTACACGCTGAAAATTGACTTGTTGACGATTGGGGAACTGGTGTTGGCAGCGTATGCGTTCTTTGGCTTTATTCTGGCCCTGGACTCCGCGCTGTGGGTGGCCCCCTACCTGTTGATCTACACGCTGTCATTTGGGGTGTTTGCGTTGTGGAATGTTGTGCAAAACTGGCAGCTTCAACAGCAAGCCCAACGCCAGATGCAAGTGACCGAACAATCGAGCTAAAGCACATAAAGCACAGGTAATGGACGAGGCATTATGTTATCGTGCCCCGCCCGTTGCGTTGACCACACCTAGTTGATAATGGTCTCATCCGTGATAATAGGGACATCAAAGAAATCACCTCGGAAGAATCCGCGTGACAATTGTGTCCAAACATTACCAAAATCGGCCGTCTGAATCCGTATCCAGCCGCCTTCAAAGCTGCGCCCGGTTACAATGTACTCGCTCGGCGTTAGCAGGCCCAGTTGCTGCCCTTCAATGTTATCAAAAACCGGAATAAATACGTCCATCACAAAGGTTTCTGGTTGCAACTGCCCGTACGGACCTTCCACAACGTTCACGGCCTCAATATCGCCACGGAATATGATAAAGCGACCGCGTACCCAGCCATCACCAAAAGGTGTACCCGTCACCCGGAACCAGATACGATCCGGCGAAATTCCGATCACCCGGAATTGGTCACCACCTTCAACCGTCCCCAGCGACAAGAACTCAACGCCCGGGCCAGTGCGCACGTTCAGGCGGAATGCATTAACTACAACGACTTCCTGTTCTGCCTGGAAGGTCACGGCCGCCTCTTGACCAAATGTGATGTCTAAATCAAACCATTGCCCTCGGAAGGCACCACTTGCCGACTGCGCCCAGACAATACCGAGTGATGTTTGTAGCTGAATCCAGATACCGTCAAAACTACGCCCCACAACGCTATATTGCTGTCCGCCGCCTTGAATCGTACCGATGATGCGGCCGCCGGGACGGTCAAACGCAGGAATGTTGATGTTAACGATGAACACATTGGGGACCAATGCGCCATAGGGGCCAGCATCTACCGGCACACTATCAATATCGCCGCGGAAAATGGTAAACCGGCCGCGTACCCAGCCTGTTCCCGCTGGCGTACCGCTTATCTTAAACCAGATGCGGTCTGGTGAGATCGCTTCAACGGCATAAGTCTCGCCGCCGACGAGTTCCCCAATCGTTTGGTACTGAACGCCGGGGCCTGTTCGCAGATTAAGGCGGAACGTATTCACAACAACAACGGCACCACCACTTTGTGCATCAGCTTGTGGGGCAGGAGTCAACAAAAACGGGGTTAATCCAAGTAGTATTGCGACGAGTAGCAACACAGCGCGCAAATTTTTCATCAAATCGTCCTTTTTTTAGCACACAGCAGACATCTGCATTTATGCTAGCAGAGACCCGTCACTTGCGCCAATATTAGCGTTTAATCCAGAAACGTTGCCCCACTTCAAGCTGAAATTGTGCGCCGTCGGCTGGTTCAATGCAAAAACCGCGTATTCCGTTGAGCAGAAATTGCAGGCTTTCGCGCACCAGAAGCTGTTCAGACTCAACGTCATCAGTTTGCAGGCAATATTTAGCAAAGGGCTTGCAGGGAGGGATGGCGAAAATGGTGTCAATGATCAGGGTGTCACCAGTTGCCGCTTCAAAGGCAACACCCCCGCGCACATCGTCTTCACCAAATAACTCATCAGTCTCAATGATGATGTTTTCACCCGCCACCCCGAGATACATATGGTCGCCAAAGCGTTCTTGCATCTTGCGATAGTGACTGGTAAAGCCGAACGACGCCGGGTTACTGATGCGATTGCGAGATTGGGGGTGGTGGCGATGGTGAGCATCAATCACAGTTTCGCCGTTAATCTCCGCCGTAATGCCATCGCGCACCAGAGTGAAATGATGCACCGGTCGCAACGCGCCGTCGGGTTCATAGTAGCGCTGCACATCCCCAATTTTTAACGGCTGCGTTTGCAGTTGCAACAGCGTTATGTCACCAATGTATCGCCATTCCTGTTCGTTCATGCAGGGGTTGCCTCCTGCTCTGGAATATTGGCTTCAGTGAGTGGAAGCAGTAGGTTTTCAATGTCTGCCAGAGCTTCGACGCGCACCAGATGATAACGGAGGTCCGCAATGGTAGTGTCGTTATCTACAAAGGCGTCAAAATACTGATGCAGGCGGCCGCGCAATTCACGCACAGTCTTGCCTTCGCCATAGTCGGACGTCTCGACCATCACGCGGGCATGTTCCAGCGCTGTTTCTGCCCGTACTGCTACCGACGGCCCCGGCAAATCTTCCCCGGTGCGGAGTTTATGGGCAATTTGCTTGAACAACCACGGATTCCCCGCTGCCGCGCGGCCAATCATCACCCCGTCACAGCCCGTTTCACGCATCATCCGCACCACATCAGCCGCCGTGTGGACATCACCATTGCCCAGTACCGGAATTGAGCGCACCGCCCGCTTGACTTCCCCAATAACCGACCAGTCCGCGCTATATTCTTTGCGGAAGCCCATCCGCGCATAACGCCAGTGTACAGCGATCAGTTTCACGCCCGCATCTTCAGCAGCACGAGCAAAAGGAACGGCGGTGGGGTTGTCCATTTCGTAGCCCGCCCGCACTTTGACCGTCACCGGGACGCTGACTGCATCTACAACGGCCTGCACGACACTCGTTGCGGTGCAAACATCCCGCAATAACCCGGCACCGCCACCTTTGCGCGCCACTTTTGGCACCCAACAGCCCATGTTGATGTCGATGATGCTGGCCCCGGCTTCTTCCACGATTTGCGCCGCATCGGCCATCTGAGCGGGGTCACTGCCAAAAATTTGCACCGCGAACGGAAACTCATCTGGTCGCCAGTCGAATTTATGGCGAGCGCGTTTGTCGTTCCCCGTCAAAATCTTACTGCTGAGGAGTTCGGTGCAGACCAGACCGCAGTCTTCGCCAGAATGTTTGCGGGCCAGCCGACGGAAAGCATAATTCGTCATGCCATCCATCGGCGCGAGGGTGAGCGGGGTTTTGATTTCGATGTCGTCAATGTAAATTGGCTGTAGCAAGTCGGTCGTTGAGCTGGCCTGCTTCACGGTATTGCGGCTCCTCTACCTGTACGGTTATTTTTTGAATCTTTATTATGGAAAATCTACGTGGGTTTCGTCAACTGTAGCGCCAGCACCAGGGGTAGCTTCTCATCAGCACTGAAGACTTCTTCAACACCTGTGAGCCGCAACCCGGCCAGCGTAGCATAACGGAAATAATCGGCGTAGCTGTGACGATAGTGTTCGACAGCAAGGGTCTGCCCTCCAGCCGTGGTGAAAGTGCGTTGTGCGCCACTCCATGCCAGGAACGGATGAAAATCGCTGATACACGCCGCGCCACCCGGCACTAATACCCGCGCCATCTCGTGGAGTGCAGCTTGCAAGCGCTCGGTTGGAAGGTGACCCGTCGCTAAGCCGCAGATAATCACACCCACCGAAGCATTCGATAGTGGGAGTGCATCCATTTCAGCCTGCCCGCTCCGCGACAACACACCATTACGAAGCATGGCTGCGCTGTTATCCAATCCCAAAACCAAACGCGCCCCCTGACCCTGTGCCCACGCACCCCAACGCCCTGTGCCACACGCCAGGTCAAGCACCGTTCGCCCTGCAAGCGCTGGCAATAGCTTCTGCATCGCCTGCTCCTCGGCTTGCATCAGCGGATTATGGGCACTGGGGGTATAGTTTGCGGCCCATTGCGCATAAGCGGTACGACTCGGTAGTTCAGGCAAGCGTGGCGGCAATTGCTCACCCGTGAGACGTGCTAACAGTCGGTGAAATAAGCGCTTCATGGTGCAGTTGCCGCTTCTGTGGCAGCGTCAAGCCGTTCCACGCGCCAGATGGTGACCCACAAACCACCTTTTGGCCGTTGAAACGCTTCGATCTGTTGCCAGCGTAAATCCGGGTGTGGATAGGGCACGTCGGGGATTTCAAAGGTGCGGCGATGTTGTTCCAGCATCAAGTAAATGGGGTCGTCGGTGCTGAAGATAGCATCGGTCGCCATTTGCCATTGTATGCCCTGCACTGTGCCATCATAATCACGGCGATTGTCGTCGCTGTGCAAGCAGGTCATTTCCAGGCGTGGATAGCTGTAGAGGTCGAGGAAAGGGCACATCTGGCTGAGATTGAGTACATTAACGCGGCCGTCGTTGCCTGCCTCCCCTTCGCGGCTGAGATAGTCCATTGAGTCGAGCAGTGCATACCCGTTCCATGGGGATTGGTAATAGTCGCGGTTGTCCCAGCGGGTTGTGCGCAAACTGGCGGCGTCGGTGCTGGCGTTGTGGGCAAAGGGCACAGCGAAAAATGCTAACCATCCAGCAGCAAACACGCCGATAATCCCGCCTGTGATTGGTTGCCATCGGATGCCCGGCAAGCGGGGATTTGCGCGGACAAGTGTCATCACCCCGGCACCAAAGAGGATCGCCAGCCCAAACACCCCGGCCATCAGATAGCGCGTCTGCGTGCGCCAGACGAGGATTGCTGTCGGTCCCCAGATGAGCGCAACCCACCCGACCAGCAACCACGTTCGACGCGGAAAACGCCACAATCCCAACCCGATAAACCCACTCAGCGTCAACAGCATCGGCCACGACAGCATCGTCGCCAGTTGATTCGGAAATTCGCTGTAGCGTACTTCGTCATTTTCGGAGAGGAAGCTGGTGTCAATTGAGGTCTGGTCTACAAGTACGTAATCCGTCCCCTGTAAACCACTGATGAAAGCCGGAACCAGCGTCGGAATCCATAGCACCAGATAGACCATCCCCGCTGTGAAAAACAGCCACCAGTAGTGCCGCCAGCGTGCAATGAGCCATTGCCAGCGCGTTTCACCAGCCACACCGGGGTGTTGTCCAAGCGTATAAGCGGCCAGCACAGGCATCGCCACCGCCGAAAACGTCACCGTGACCTTGGCCATTGTTGCGAAAGAAGCCAGTGCGCCGCCAATAACGGCCCACTGATAGCTCCGCTGCTGCGCCATCCGCACAAAGGCATATACCGTCAGAACCATCAACGCCCCGGCCATGGGATCAGCCAGCGCCATGCGTTCGTAGTATAGGGCAAAGGGTACAAACACATAAAACGCTGCTGCCGCCAAACCGACCTGCGCATCGAATAAGCGTCTGGCCAGTGTGAACATAGCCGCTGTGCCAACCAGTGAAAACAATGCAACCGCTGTCCGTGAGACATGCAATGCCACGTCCCGCGCAGGGTGAAACGGTGCCAGATAGACATACAACAAGAACTTACCGTTACTGTTGAGGGCCGGGTGTGCGCCGTCGAGTATATCCGCTGCCCGTACCATATGCCGATTCTCATCCCAGAAAAACGGCTGGTGGGTGGGGTTATGGGCGCGAATGAAGAATTGCAGCAACAGCAACCCGGTCAGGGCCGCATAAAGTCGAAAATCAGCGTGGCGCATAGATTCAATCTGTGTGGATGGCTTTTCTGAACGGAAATAAACAGCCCGTATCATAGCGAGGCGTGAAACATCCGACAAGGCTTGCGATTTTGGGGCATCAACGCGACAATTGAGCATATGCTTGAACAGTAACCCTAAAAGTCGCAGGAAGTCGTCTCGTGTCCAAGGTTAAGATCACTGTCCCCGCCACTGTCACCAATATCGGCCCCGGCTTGCACGTTGTCGGGCTGGCGCTGGCATTGCATACCAACATCGAAATGAGCCCCCGCAACGACGGTAAGCTCTCCATTTCGATGACGGGTGAGGGTGAGGACGTCGTGCCCGTTGATTTCTATAACCCGGTGCTGAAGACCGCCACCCGCGTCTTTCAACGCTTTGAAATGGCTCCTGCCGGGCTGAATATCCACATCGACAGTGAGATTCCGTGGGACAGCGGCCTGGGCGCACAAACGGCGCTCTCTATCGGTGGTCTCGTAGCAGCCAATAATCTGATTGACGGCAACTTGCGCCGTTCCGACATCGTGCAAATGGCCTGCGAAATGGGTCTCCCTGCCACTAATGTCACGGCCGCCCTCATGGGAGCGCTCAGCATTTGCAGTGAGCCCGCACCCGGCAAAATTGCCTATCAGACGCTTGATGTCGTACCGTTGAAGCTGGTTGTCGTTGTACCGTATTTACCAGATTATCAGGGCGGTCAAATTGGGTTGCCAAGCCTTGTCGCGCTCGAAGATGCAGTCTTTAACATGGGGCAGACAGCGTTGATGATTGAGGCAATGCGCACAGGCAATTTCGAGCTGTTGGCAAGTAGCATGGCCGACCGCCTGCACCAACCCAACTATACCGCCGAAATCCCCGGGTTCAAAGCAGTGCAAGAGGCCGCGCTTGATTCAGGGGCAATTGCGCTGGTGGTGTCGGGAAGTGGGCCGGCAGTGCTGGCGGTGGCTGAGGATTTCCACGAATCAATAGCTGATGCGATTGTGGACGTGTTCGCAGAGCATGAAGTTGCGGCCGACACCTATATCGTTGGCGTCGACCGTCAGGGGATTACTATCAGCATTACGAGCTAATGTGCGCGCCTAGTCTTCTTCAACGCGCAAAATGGCCTTATCGCCATGCACCCCCACCAGCGTGATGTCATAGCGCCCAACTTCGAAGGCTTGACCGTGAATCAGGCGAGCTTTCTTGACGGTTGGCGACACGATCATAATATCGACCTCACCGGGTTTAATACCCAGCACTTTAATGCCCACCCGGCCGACATTCCGTGACTCACCTTCACTGAAGATGTTTTCGGCGTCGTTCTTCCTGGCTTCTTCGAGGCGCGAGGCTGAAAGGGTCAACGATTCGCTGTGCCCGACGTGTGCATCCGCCGTGATACCATCCGCGATCATTTCTTCGGTTTCGTCAATGTATTCCCTGGGCTTGCCGCGCACCACACTGATTCCGTAAGCCTGATACCAGCCATTTTCCCAGTCATAGCTGGTTACCCGCACCCGATAGTTCTTCTTGCGGTGGTATTTACCGTCGAGCTTGACCTGCCATTCTTCAGGCTCGTCTTCGTCATCAATTTGCACGATAAACGGCGCATAGCGAGCTTTCTTGAAGTTGCGGCTGTCTTCTTCCACACGTTCGCCGATTTCTAGCCGCATATCCCCAAAACGAAGCACATCCTGCCCGTGGTAGACTTTCGGCCGATCATTGACCACATCATACTGGCGCACCAGCATAAAGTCGTAGGCCTCGTTTTTGTCGGGGTCTTCGACCTGCATAGACTGGTCGCCCCAGCGTACGTCGAAAACAGCTTCCATAACGCCATCTTTGGGGGTGTCGTCTTTGCTACCAAAAATCAGAAAACGGCGGCGTTTCTTCTCGTTAGGCAATTTCACGCCCACGTCCCGCAAAATAAAGGTATGCCCCTGCGCGGTGGCCGCAGTGCCAATGGGGAGGCTAATTTTCTCAACACCTTCTGGCCCCTGGATTTCAATTTCAGCGACGTCATCCTTAACACTCTGCAAACCAATCGCCAGCGGACCAATTTGCGCGGTCTGATAATTCTGTGACAAGTCAAGGCTACGTTGTACACTCACCACATCAAATTCCATCGTCGAATCCTCTCTATTTGAGTTGCATGTTATGCTACGATAATCATACGCGCAGGCGTCGAATCATGCCATTTTTGGCCTGCGGTCGGCACTGGCAATGGCATATTGTGAACGTTGCCGAGGCGTACAGGGTATAAATGCATGCAATATGCGATAATATGATACAACTACACAACACAAAAGTTGTGGTTGTTTGAAATAACCTGGACATCAGTGGGAGTTGTTTCTTGTGAAGCGTGCATTCATCACAGCCATCATCGTTCTCTTTGCGTTCACAATCCTTTTTGCCCTTGGGCTGAGCTTCAGTCAAGCGCCTGTGAGCGCGCAGGGTAGCAACCCAACACCAACCGTCAACCCCTACGCACCCGCGACCTACACCGTTAGCAAAGTGCTGGACGCAAACTTTCCCATTGCTATTGACTGGACACCAGACGGGCGCATGTTCTACACCGAGCGCTTTACGGGCAACTTGCGCGTCGTCAATACCGATGGGCGTCTCCAGGCTGACCCGGTATGGACCTTCCCGGTGGCAACCGAAGGTGAGCGGGGTTTGCTTGGCGTGGCCGTCTCGCCCGACTACGAGCAGACAGGCTATATCTATGTGTACTATACCCGCGTGCCCGGTGGCGGCTACAACGTCCCTGTGAACCGCATCGTGCGCATCACTGAGTCGAACGGCCAGGGAGCCGATCCGCTCGTGATGATCGATATTCCGCTGACGACGAACAATCTCTGGCATCAGGGTGGCAACATCCACTTTGGGCCAGACGGTATGCTCTATCTGGCGATTGGCGAATATTTTATCCCATCGCTAGCGCAGGACATCAACGCCCTGCCCGGCAAAATCAATCGCTTCGAGGTGCAAGGCGACACCCTTGTTCCAGCAGCAGACAATCCCTTCCCCGGCAGTGCCACCTTTGCCTATGGGCTACGCAACACGTTTGACTTCGATTTTGATCCCTACGTCGAGGGCTTCATCCAGATTTTCGCCACCGACAACGGCCCTGACTGCGATGATGAACTTAACCTGATTCTTGCAGGTGGCAACTACGGCTGGCGGCCGGGCTATCCTTGTGACGCCAGCAACCCGCAGAGTCGCCAATTTCTCTACCCGTTGTGGCACACGACCCCCACCGAAGCACCAACCGGGGTGGCTGTTTACACAGGCGACCAGATTCCACAGTGGCGGGGCGATGTGTTCTTTTGTATGTGGAATACGGGTAAAATGCGCCGTGCAGTGCCAAACGAAACCCGCTCATATTTACTTGGGGTGCGCGAAGTCGATTTGCAGGGCAATTCTTGCACAATCGAGGTACAAGACGGCCCTGACGGTACGCTATACTTTACGAATCAAAGCGGCATCTACCGCATTAGCAATCCATAGAGGTAAACCAAAACCACCATGACCGACCATAACCGTTCGACCTGGAACGCAGAAACCGCCCGCCCCAGTATCGAACATCCTGTACATTATTATCAACGCCAGCCGCAGAACCCACAGGTGCAACAATGGGATGAGCAGTGGCAGCAGCGCACCAATAACCCACGCGGTCCGCAACGGCCGGGCTTGCTCAAACGGCTGATGAAGTTCGTGCTGGTACTGGGGACGGTCTTTTTGACACTGTTTTTGACGGCTGGCGTGGCGTTTGCGCTGGTCGGGCAAGATATGCTTGACGACTGGTATCTGGAACAGGAGCCATTCGAGCAAGAAGTGTGGTGCAACCGCTTCGAGACGTATTTGCAAAGCTCATACCTATGCGACCTACGCGACGAAGCCTCACGCCCAGATAACCCCTTTGTGCCAACCATTGTGCCCGACGACAACAGCATCAACCCCGACGATCTGCTGCTGACGCCACTTTTTGACGCAGACGCCCCCGCGAATGATGCTGACCCGGCGGGTGGTGCCCCCCAAAACGCGACCACTGCACCGCCAACGGCTATCTCAGCCCAAACCGCCACACCTATCGCGCAGGCCCCAACCGCAACCCAAACCCCGCTGCCAACGACGACGCCCACAGCAACGCTACCGCCGACAGCCACAGTGCAGCCCACATTGCCAGCACCACCCGCTGACGCCCGGCTAGACCTCAATCGCATTACGCCCGAGTTCCAGCAGTGGAACAATTGCGGCCCGACGACGCTGACCATGGGCATGACCTATTTCGGCTATGGCTACGACCAATCACCAGCAGCAACGTATCTGAAGCCCAATCGCGAGGACAAAAACGTCAGCCCGTGGCAGATGGTCAGTTATGTCAATAATCAGGCAAGCGATTTTGGAGCGCGGGCGTTGTATCGCGTCGGTGGGGACATTGACCTGTTAAAACGACTGATTGCGGCCGGTTTCCCCGTTATCATCGAAAAAGGCTATGAACCCGAAGGCTACGACTGGATGGGGCATTACCTGCTAATGGTCGGCTACGATGACCGCCAGCAGATTTTCTACACCTTCGACAGCTTCCTCGGTTCTAACAGTGGGCAGGGCCGGCGCGAAACCTATGCCTACACCGAAACCTACTGGCGACACTTCAACAACACTTTCATCGTCATCTACCAGCCTGCACAAGAAGCCACGTTGATGAGTATCCTTGGCCAGCACGCTAACGAGAGCACCGCGACCCAGATTGCATTAGAACGCGCTCGGGCGCAGGCCAATGCGAATCCAAACGATCAATGGGCATGGTTCAACATGGGGGATGCATTTGCACGGCTCGGCCAGTACAATGAAGCCGCTTCTGCATTCGAACGCGCCTTTAGTTTGCAAATGCCGTGGCGCACGCTATGGTACTTGTTCACACCATTTGAAACCTACTATCATCTGGGGCGCTATGGCGAAGTTCGCCAGCTCAGTGACAGCCTGGACCGTAGTTCACAAAATTACGTGGAAGAAGCCTGGTATTATCGCGGTCTGGCGTATGCTGCTGAAGGACGTTATGATTTGGCAGCACAAAATTTCGAAAGGGTGCTGCGCTTCAATCGCAATTTTGCACCCGCCCAGGAGGCCTTGAACCAGGTACAAAATGGGACGTTCAGCCCACCCGCCAGCTAGCCATAACAGGAATTAGTCATGACGACGGATGAGATAACACCACACCCGAGCGCATCATACCCTGTGGAGGATGAGGCAGCGCCTTCGCAGCTAGAAGATGGCACTGCTCTCTCAGCCACCACATCATCATCACAAAACGTGTTCCGCTCGCGTAAACTGGTGCCGCGTCCGAAGAAATCACAGCCTCAGCCGACAACACCGCCACCACCACCCCGACAGGACACGCTACGGGGGTTGATGTTTGGTGCATGTATGAGCATTTTCGCGGGGACGGCCGCTTTTATGATTGTGGCCAGTGTAGTGCTGGCCATCATCGTACCACCCTGGTACCGCAGCCTGGAGCCGCGCTATCAAGCGATATGGTGTAATCGCGTCGATGCATTATGTGACCTGACGGAAGAGCGCGAAACAGACGATGTTTATGCACTCAGCAGTGACCAGGCCGAAGCCGCCGCCGCCGCCGCTCAAGCCTTGTTGGTAGAAACGGCCACGCCGACACCCTCACCAGCCCCAACCATCGCCCCAAGCACTACACCGACGCCAACGTCTAGTTCTAAGGGCTCCGCATCGGTGATGACCAGCACACCCAGCGCTGTACCCAGTAACACCCCCACCGCCACCCTCACACCTTCTGCTACGCCAACCCAAACACCGATCCCATTACCGCAACTGGCGTCGTTGCAACTCGACAGCCTCACGTGGGAGCAACAGCGCTGGAACAACTGCGGGCCAACGACACTAACGATGGGCCTGAGCTACTTTGGCTATACCAACAACCAGACCCGCGCCGCGCAGTTCTTGAAACCTGACCCTGAAGACACTAATGTCAGCCCCGGCCAGATGGTTGACTTCGTGAATCAAGATGTCAGCCGTGAACTGGGCGTGAAAGCACTTTATCGTGTTGGTGGCACGCCGGAATTGCTGAAACGATTGGTGTTATTTGATTTCCCGGTTATTGTCGAACGGGGCATTGTGCTGGAAGAAGAAGGCTGGATGGGGCATTATTCGCTCATCGTCGGCTATGATAAACCTGCCGAGGAATATTTACTATTCGATAGCTGGTACGGCTATTCACGTGGCGAAGGGCGACGCTTTGCGATGGATTTCATTGAGGAGGGCTGGCGGCAATTCAACCACACCTTCATTGTAATCTATGAAGCCCGGCGTGAGGCTGAGTTGATGAACCTGCTCGGTGAATACGCCGACTACCTCACCGCTGCTGAAATCGCCCGTGACCGTGCGCTGGCAGAAGTTCGCGCGAACCCTGACGACGCCTGGGCATGGTTCAATCTTGGCACAGCTTACTCTATGCTTGGCAATTATCGCGAAGCAGCGAGCGCCTATGACTACTGGCGCACCCTCGATGGCAACCCCTTCCGTATGTTGTGGTACCAATTTGGCCCCTACGAAGCCTACTACAACCTCGGGCGCTATGACGATGTGCTGGCACTAGCGCTGGCCTCTGAACGCACCACGCCCTACGTCGAAGAAGTCTACTACTATCGCGGATTGGTCTATGCCGCACAGGGGAACGCAAATTCAGCCGTGTTCCAATTCGACCGGGCTTTAGAGTTTAACAGCAACTTCCAGCCAGCACGCGAGGCGAAAGAAGCTGTGCTGCAAGGTCGCTTTTCACCCCCTGATGCTGGCTAAATAGTTTTTTATTGTTGCGTACACAGGAGATTAAACACACCGTGCCAGAGATTCACAATTCCGAGCATATTCACGGCGTTCAGACAGTCGATTTGCGCGTTTTTGGGGATGACCGCGGACAGTTCATGGAATTCTTCCGTCGCGAGTGGTTCCCACAGCGCACGTGGGGCAAAGTGCAGACCAACCGTAGTGAATCCAAAGCAAATGTGCTACGCGGGCTGCATTTTCACCGCCACCAGGTGGACTACTGGCATGTCATGCAAGGTCACATCCGTGCTGCACTCGCTGACCTGCGCCCCCACTCTCCCACTTATCAGCAAGCACAGACAATTGATCTCTATGGCGACCAACCCACAGGGTTATACATCCCGGTTGGCGTTGCGCATGGCTTTGTCTCTATTACCGAGTGTGTGCTGATCTACATTGTGGACAACTACTACGATTCCAGCGACGAATACGGGGTGCAGTGGAATGACCCGACGCTGGGTGTTAACTGGGGAGTTAATGCCCCGGCTATGTCCGAACGTGACCGGAAAAACCTGGCATTTGCTGACTTAGATCATCCCTGGCTGGCCGAGGTTGAATTGTGAGCAAGAATCACAGCAAGTCAGGGGAGCGCCAGCCATAACGGTTCAGACCATGCCGGGGCTGCCACGTCGCCATTAAAAATCCGTGTGCGCACTGGTTGATCCAGCCCAAAGTACTGCAAACCTGCATCAGTTGCAACAACAACGGCAGGGATATTGGGGGCAAACGACACGTCACCAAACGCAAGCGCCGCCTCTAACAGGGCCCCATCTGGCACACCATTGTCATAGAGTAGCAGTGAATTATTGTGCGACGCCAACCACCATTGCAATGTCGCATCCGTCAGGCGTACACCGCTATTACGCCGTTCTGTTGTACCCGTTTCTGGATCAACAACCCGCCATACCTCACCGCGAAAAGCGTCAAAATCGTTAACTGCAACAGCCGGCCGCCCATTCGCGCCGTTGAAGGGCACCCAATACGGCCCACCGAGGAAAATAAAGTTTTCTAACAAGACCTGTTGAACCCCACTGCGCACAGTGACGCCAGTCAACACCAGTTGCGACCCACCGCGTTCGTCCCACGTTACAACGGCGAGTTGATCCTCCACAGGCGACCACACTGGCGACGGGGGTGTGAAGCCTGCACCCGGTGCTACTTGCCCGGTCAACACAACCTGACGATTCTGTCCGTCAGTCTTTATGACGACAACTGAGCCACCGATACCGCGCTGTTCTGCAAACGCAAGCTGCTCTCCCGGTGGCGACCACACCGGGTCACTTCGCAAAACGTTGTCCTGTGGCCCCTGGTCTACCACCTGGCGCAACCCGGAGCCATCAATGTTGATAACGTAAATATCAGTGGGTACATGCTCAGGAATAGGGGTATCGGCTTCGGGAAGGTGAAAACGCGAAACCGCGCGAAACGCAACCTGTGTTAAATCCGGGGAACGGACAGGTTGTCCCCATACAAGCAACCCTTCCGTCAGCGCACGCGGAAAGCTACCATTGCTGCGCACCGCCCACAGCCCACCATCCGCACGGTTGACAAAGATGATGATGCCGTTTACGCCTTCAGGGTTAGTCGCCAATGTTAATGAAAACGTGTTCGGAACGCGCAACACTTGCCCCACAAACACGAAATCGCTGTCTGTGAGACAATTGCCCTCACGCAAGGCAACAACCGTCGTGCCAGAGAGCAACGCAATCCCGCCCAGTGTATCATTGGGCAGGACTTCGTAGGTGTCTTCCCATTCGGTGTTGCCAACACAAGGCGTCGGGGTTAGTGTGCCGCTCGGCGTGGGTTCTGGGGTTGGTATTGTTGGGGTAATCGTTGGACGTGGGGTCGCGGAAATCAAAATTTGTGGCTGAATGCGCTCGTCTTCTTCACCACCACACCCGGCCAGCAGAGCCCAACCCCCAACAAGCAGTAGTCCAACAACCAGCCAGCGCTGCATTAATCGATTAACACATCCACCGTTTTGCGAATTTGTGGGCTGTTGATGCGCTCCTCTTTGAGATAATCCTGGCTAAGGACTGCAAACAGCGTATGCTTTTCGGCAATCGGTACCACTGGCGCCTGCCCCACCAGCTTGACTTTAGACCGTTCTGCTGTAAAAACGACCACGCCATAGACTGGCACACGGGCCAGGCTCTCTTTCTCAAAGTACTTGCGCAGGGCATAGACATCGCGGGCACATTCACGGGTCGGATTGGTAGAGGCTTGCTGTAAGCGCCCCTTATTGGAGCGGATTTTCCATTCAGAACGCTCATTGATCCATTCGCCTTTATAGTCCACCGTGCGGAACACCAGCACACCCGGCGGGCCAACCAGCACCCCGTCAACATACCCAACACGTTGCTTGCTGATATTACGAATGAACGTATAGCGGGCATCGCTACCGAGGAAAGATCGCATAGATTCACCGACATCATAGGCCAGCAGATTGTCTTTCTTGAGGGTGGTGCCACGGAACATCGAAAAGCCGCCGCCTGCTGCTGCAACCACCCCACCGCTGAGCAGACACAAGCCCACCGGAGACGATAACGTTTCACCAAGCAAGGGGAGTGCAAACAACAACACCCCTAATGCAAGGGAAATCAAACCGATCAACGTCACAAAGAGGCCAAGCAAAAAATAGAAGCGCCCACGACGGTTAACGTTTCGAGATGGATTAATATTTTTCATCGTGCCTCACAGCAGCAATTTTTGAGTAAGCAATATGATTCTAAGTCAATCCACCCAATTATGCCAAACTACGACGCACTACGCACTGCCCGCCATATTGCTTTTAGTCCTAAGCGCTGACCGTAAAGCAACATCCCGGCACGGAAAAGCCGAATTGACGCCCACATGACCGCGAAAATAGAGACAATCAACGAGACGAGCCCTATGTAGATATACACTTCGTTGACAGTGCCATAGGCCGTAGCGAGCAGAATCGAGGTCGGCGCAGTTAGCGGAAACATCGTGAATAGTGCAGCAATAATGCTGCCACCTTCAATAAACGTAGTAATCAAGGCCATAGGCGCAACGGCTATGAAGCTGAAAATGGTCGCAAATTGACGCGCTTCCTGTTCAGCGCTGAAGACCGACCCCACGCCGATACCCAACCCCGCAAACAAAAAGAATGTCAGCAGGTACAGCCCCAGGAACATGCCCAGTTCAGCCACACCAATACTGCCCCGCTCGATAAAATCACCGATGTCAGCCTGTAAAGACGCCACCAGTAAGCCAATTGTTAACCAGACCACCACCTGCGTCAGTGAAATTGCCCCCAACCCAAGCAGCTTGCCCCACAGCAACTCGCTCGGGCGTAAGCTGGTCGTAAGTACTTCCATCATGCGCGATTCTTTTTCTTCAACAACACTCCCCATCAAAAACTGTGAGGTGATGGTGATTGAGATATACAGAAAGAATGCAAACCCGAATGGCAAAAAGAACCGTGCCAGGAAATCTTCTGTCTCACTGATTGTCGCGTCGTCATTCAAAAAGCGGAAGGTTTCGACAGTGACCGGGTCTTGCAAGCGGTCAGGGTTGCTACCGTCTGGTGCCAGTGACGCCAGGCCACGCACTAGAAAGTCGCGAATATCGCTTTGTACAACGCCCGGCAACTCTTCTGTGCCGTAAAATTCAACCTGCCCCCCGTTTTGCAGATAGTCTTCTGAAACAACAAAATAGGCGTCAATTTCGTCAGCATCAAACGTAGCCCGAGCAGTGTCCTCGTCTGGGAAGGCAGTAAAAGATTCATAATCCTCGCCTGGCGGCTCAACATTTGCAAGCACACCTTCCGCCGATAAATCAACATAGCCCATGCGGTCAAAACCGCTAATGTCTTGTTCAGCGTTGCCGATTAACGTGAAGATCAAATACATGATCGCCCCCAGCATAACCGGGAACACAAAGGCCATGAATAAATACACCGGACGTCGAAAATTGGTGATATATTCGCGCCGCGCTATGATCAGAAATTTATTGTTGCCCATTGTTGGCTACCTCAATGAAAATCTCATCCAGACCGGGGATGGCCAGTTCATAACGTCGAATGTGATACCCACTCTGATTGGCCAGCCGCGCCATAACCGTATCTGGAGCTACATCGTCGTGTAGATGCAGCACAACGCTATCGCGGCCACGTTCTTCGACGTGTTGCACCCCTTCTAATGCTTGCCAGTCACCGCTACCTTGCACCAGAACGGCGTTGTGGGCATAGCGTTGGCGCACGTCATCGACTTTGCCATATAGCACACGCTCACCCTTAGAGATCATCAGCATACGGTCAGCCATTGCTTCAATCGTGTGCATCTGGTGTGTAGACATCATGATGGTTGTGCCGTTAGAACGCATCTCGTAGATAATATCTTTGATGAGCTGGGTATTGACCGGGTCTAGCCCGCTGAACGGCTCGTCAATGATGATAAATTCAGGGTCATGCATGATCGTGGCGATGAACTGAACTTTCTGCGCCATACCACGACTTAACTCACTGACCTTGCTTTCGATGTTTTCTTCCAGCCCAATACGTTTAAGCCATTCCACACCTTTTTGTTCAGCGTCTTTACCATTCATCCCTTTCAATTCACCCAGGTAACGCAACAGACGATTCACCGGAACGCTCTTGTATAGTCCACGTTCTTCAGGCAAATAGCCAATACGGTTTTTGGTGGATTCAGTGAATGGTTTGCCGAAGACTTCAATCTGTCCGCTGTCTGGTTTTATGATGTCCAGAATCATGCGGATGGTGGTCGTCTTGCCAGCCCCATTAGGCCCCAAAATCGCAAAAATTTCGCCTGCATATACTTCAAAGCTCAGGGCTTTCACAGCTTGATAGTCGCCGTAGCGCTTATTGATGTCTTGAATCTGCAACGTTGTAGTGGTCAATGAAACTCCTCGAACATTATGCCTGGTTGGTGGTCAATTCTGATAGAGATAGATGATGTCCTGCGCCTATTCTGTGAACTCGCGCTGCTTTTGCGCCAGAAATAGGATACGGTCGCGGTCGTCAACTTCTTCAAAGTCTTCAAGACGAGCATCAACAACAACTCGCAGGTCAAAACCCGAGCGTGCAAGCATCGTCTCAATCACCTTAAAGGGGTAGCCACGCTGTACATGACGCTCGTCAAAACGGTGACGTGCCCCGTTGTTGTCGATAGTAAATATTGTGTAGCTGGTCGTCAAGCTCAGGTGGTCAAAATCAAAGGTGCTGCGCGAAAGCAGGAAGTCGGTTTCGCTATCATGAATAACATGTGTGGGGTGTTTTTGTATCTCACCAACCAAACCACTGATCGTATGAAGATCAAACAAGAACATCTTATTCATGGCTAAGGCATAATTGGCTCGTCGCATCAAGCCTTCAACGTCGCGGGGGTTGGACAAGTAATTGATCGTGTCCAGGCAAAACACCAAATCATAGACCCCCGGACGCGGCTTGAACTTGCGTACGTCAGAATGAATGAATTGGATCGTTGTGTCGCCTTCGCTATTGACAAAGCGTTCCTGAGCGCACTGAAGCATCGCTGCGCTGGCATCCACAGCATCAACCACCATTTTCTGCTCAGCGAAGTGTTCAAGCGATGCGCCAGTCCCGCAGCCGATTTCGAGAACGCGACGGCCAATCCAGTCGTTTTTCCACATGAACTCGATCAGTTCCGGTGTATAACGCTCTGCATAACTGGACAGACCCGCAACATCATATACAAGCGGTAGATACTTAAACGCATCTTTTGGCTCCAGCATCGCTTTAAATCCCCTTTTTTGCTGTTGAGTTCCTATCAGCACCCTACACCAGCCCACACTTGGATAGCACCGGGGCAGTCGGTACACTATCTTGCATTCTAGCACACGCACAAGAAATCATCAGTGGATGTTCTATTATGAGAAAAAGTTGGCGGCCGGCCATAATTCTGTGGCTGGGATGGTATATCGCTCTGATTATGTTTCAGTATATGGTATGGTCGCGCTTTGACCTCGCCACACCTGACTTCGGCTATACCTGGACCAGTGAAATGACAACAGGTGATGTTGACGGGCCATCTTCTGGGGCATGGTTTCATGCCCGGTGGGATAGCTGGCGGTATGTCGCTATTGCACAGGACGGTTACGCCGACATCAGCTTAGCAACTTTTTTCCCCGGCTACCCAATGCTCATGCGCGTGGTAGATGAGGTCGCGCTACGCTGGGTATTACCGGATATGGACTGGGATGATCGCATGGCATTGGCAGGGTTAATTGTCTCCGGCGCAATGTCAGCAGTCGCAAGTGTGCTGCTATATATTTTCTTTGCCGAACACCTCGGCGGTGATGATGCATTGCGGGGAACATTTTATGTGTTGATCTTTCCAACCGCAATGTTTATGGCCCAACTGTACACCGAGTCAACTTATCTGGTAATCAGCTTGCTAGCCTTGATTTTGACGTACCGTAAACGCTTATGGCTGGCCGGGCTGGTAGCGGTATATGCGACAATCACGCGGCCGACGGGGGTACTATTATTCCTGCCAATGGCTACCGTCTGGCTGGATCATTGGTGGCGCGGCGAAGACCTCCCCCGGCACAATCTCGCCGCAATCACGCTCCCTATCATCACTTTTTTCGGGTTCAATTTCTGGCTACAGGGGCAGGGGCTTAACACCTTTCAGGCACAGGAGGATTTCGGGCGCTATTTTTTGCAGCCTGTGGCGCTGTGTATCTTCTTACAACAGGTGGTCTGGATTGGCACAAACGCGGCCGGTGCTGTCACCGTTGGGTTAGACATTGCGCTGACGCTCCTTGCAACAACGCTCAGCATCCGTGAATGGAAGTTTCATCCGGGGTTGGCGCTCTATGGGTTGGCGGCGGTGTGGTTGCCGCTTGGCACCGGGCAACTTGTCAGCCAGAACCGCTATGTGTTGATCATTATTCCTATGTTCATGGTACTGGCGCGTTGGGGCCGTAACCCGGTGTTTGACCGAGTATGGACCATCAGCAGCCTGTTGTTATTCGGGCTGTATACGATTCTCTATACACAAGGTTTTTGGGCCGGATAAAATTTTCTGGTACAATTGCCGACAGAAATCGCGATTGTTGCATAATACACAGGTCATCCTTGTCACAGTTTGTTCGTTTCGGTGGTGAAAGCAACCACCCAATATTGCATTTTGCACATGCCAACGGCTTTCCGCCGGAGTGCTATCATGAAATGCTGACGCCGCTCACTGCACAGTTTCAAGTGGTCGGTGTTAAATTGCGTCCGCTCTGGGATACCCCGCCCCCACCGGAAAGCCTTACTCACTGGCAGACGATTGCGGATGATCTGATTCAAGCCATCGAAACGCTTTCAACACCAATTTACGCTGTTGGGCATAGCCTCGGGGCAGTCGCAACCTTGCTTGCGGCACGTCAACGCCCGGAGCTTTTTGCGGCAGTGGTCGCACTAGACCCGGTTTTGTTTCCACGCTGGTTGGTATGGGCAATGACTGCCGGCCCCCGCTGGATACCGCGCCCAGAACCGCCACTCTTTGCGCAAACCTTGCGCCGCCGCCGCCATTGGGAGTCACGCGAGGCCGCATTTGACCGTTTTCGCAGCAAACCAACGTTTGCAAAATGGTCGGATGCTACGCTGTGGTCTTATGTAAAAAGCATCACTGCCCCGGACGCTGACGCTGAAGGCGTGCGCTTGTTGTACAGCCCGGAATGGGAGACGCGAATTTACCGTACAGGCTTTGCGTCTAACCGGGGCTGGTGGCGCTGGATACGTGACATTACAGTGCCCGTCACAGTCGTGCGTGGCTCTGAGAGTGATACCTTTCAGTTGTCAGCCGTTAAACTCTGGCAAAAAATTCGCCCGGATTTTGCGTTGCATGAAATTGTTGGCGGTGGGCATTTGTTCCCCCTTGAATTCCCAGAAACGAGCGCTGCACAGATTCGCAGAGCTTTTGACCCAGTTGAGGAAATCGCATGAATAGTCAATCTACCCGTAAACGTCGACAAGCCGGTATTCGGATCACGCATTTATCGCAGGGGATCGTGATCATCACGTTCGACAGCTTTGCGCAAGAAGTTGTTGACCAATGGGCAGCATTTATTACCAACAGTAGCAAACACCTCGGAGAACAGCATCGTATCCTGTACGATTTTCGCACAGCGGGAATCCCCAGCCCCTATGCATTAGAGCGCGTTGGGCCTGTACTCGCGCAGGTATCAGTGCCAAAAGATACACGCACCGCTCATGTGTATCGTACGCCAGCCGATATGCATTACACAGACCAGATTATTGAGCTGATGCCAAAGCAAGTTGGTGAAGTGCGAGCTTTCTGCCGTTTTGATGAGGCGCTTGGCTGGTTGATGGGCTAGTGTAGGGTGTTGTCATCTTCAGGTGCCACCAGCTTATGATCTGGATGGTTCACTGTCGGGATCGTAAAGCAAAAGGTACTCCCCATACCCGGTTCGCTTTCTACCCAAATTTCCCCGCCCATCATCTCGATCAAATAGCGTGAAATCGCAAGTCCCAGCCCCGTTCCCCCATACTGACGGGTTGTGCTGCCGTCTGCCTGCCGGAACTCGTCAAAAATAAAACGCTGGTGTTGTTGCGAAATACCAATGCCAGAGTCTGCCACGCAAACTTGTACCATGTGCATACGGTTGGTCATCACTGTGACTGAAATCTCACCTTCATCAGTAAATTTAACCGCATTGCTCAACAGATTGTTGAGTACCTGTTGCAACCGTAATGTGTCGCACATAACCAATTGCACCGCTGCGGTGTTGCGAACCGTCAGGGCTAGCTGCTTTTCACGGACCTGCATTTCAATCGTTGCAAGGCAAGCATTCACCAGTTCATCCAGATTCACAGCGGTCAAGTCAAGTTCCATATGGCCGGCTTCAATCTTGCTCAGGTCGAGCAAGTCGTCAATCAATGCCAGCAGACTGCGGCCGCTGTTCTGGATGCGCGCCAGTCGATTGGCTTGTTTTTCATTGAGGTCACCATAAGCCCCACTAGCAATCAAATCTGAAAAGCCAAGGATGCTGTTCATCGGTGTGCGTAATTCATGGGACATTTTCGCGAGGAATTCACTCTTAAGGCGATTGGCTTCTTCGAGTTCAACTGTGCGGGCGTCGAGTTGTTCAAAGAGCTGCGCATTGTACATGCTGATCGCAATTTGTCCGGCGATGGCGTTAGCAAATTCAATCTCTGCTTCATTGAAATGATGATGCGTGCTGCGTGCATCTAACCCCAATGAACCCAGAAACTCGTTCTGTACAAATAACGGTACAATCATCAATGAACGAATCCCCATGCCCACCAGCATCTCATAGTTCGGCCCCAGCAAGTCGTGCGCGCTGGATACTTCGTTGATGACAACAGGTTCTCTGGTAACAAGCATCTGTTCATAAACCGGGTAATTTTCCAGTGTCAAGCGTGTGCCGATGGAACCAAGGCGCGGATATTCAGCCACAACCAGCGCATCCAAAGGTGCATTGTCGTTGATAATCAAGCCAGCATGATCCACACCCTCAATTGCTTCAACCACGCTCTGGCAAGCCGCGACCAAAACATGTTCGCTGACCAACTCAGAACTAACGCGGCGCGAAATGTCAGACAATGCTCTAAAAAGCCGCAAGCGCACAACATAGTCAAATTGTCGCAACACAGAGGCAATATGACTGGCGATGGCGTTCAGGGTACGGGCGGTGTTGGTATCAATTGTAGTGTCAAGGTTGGCGACGATGATCACGCCGAGCGGATGGTCCTGCATCCGGAGGGGGGCCACCAGCATATTACGCAGATTGTTTTCTGCGGCGATGTCAGCTTCCTGACCATGCAACTCAGTCTCATCGTTGGCATACTGTGGGTGCCCCATGTTGAATGCAATCGCGCTCAAGCTACGCATCGCATTGACCGGGAACCGTTGCTCATACAACGTTTTAGTAAAGCCAAAGCCGTTTTCTAGCGGCACCAGAACGTTATCCTGCCGATCGTGTACCAGAATCGCCACGGCCTGCATACCCAGCATGTCCTGGGCCAGTGTCAGTATTTTTTCAAGGGTGTCGTCAAATTCGTAGGACTGTGTCGCAATCTCAGAAAGTTTGAGCAGGGACTGACTTTCATGGAGCCGTTCACGCATTTCGCGCAGTAGCCCTTTGTTATCAATGCTCAACGCGATCTGGTCAAGCGGCGCTTGTAAACGCTGAATGTGCTGAGTGGTAAACGGTTGGGTCTGATACCGCAACAACAACACCCCGCCAATCGTACGTCGTCGAGCAATCAGGGGCAGCGCCAGCAACGCGGCCGGCACAGGGTCAAATGCCTCTAGCAACGTTTGTGGCGGGGCCTGAGTGCGATTAAGCACCAATGTTTTACCGTTGTCTACCAGTAGTTCACTGATTTTTTTGACCGGGATTGATAGAGTAATGTCTTCAATTTGCAGGTCGGCATGTTGCCACGCACTGTCCAACCCGACCGACTGCCGATCGTAGTCCCACAGAAATAGCCAACACGCCTCAGCATTGCCATACACACCCACCAAACGACAGGTTTCGCGGCAAAGTTGCTCAACGGAAGCATCACTTGTTGACAAACGGGAAATGTCATTGCGGATCACCATTTCCGAATGCGCGTCTTGCAGTTCAAAATAGTTATTGCGTAACCGATTGTAGAGGCGTGATGTTTCGATTACTAAAGCCGCCTGGTCTGCAAGTGCCTGTAACACAGAAATGTGTTCGCTGCTATAAGCGGCGTGGGTTCGTGACTCGACATTGAATACCCCAAGCAATTGACCATCGCGCAAGATTGGGACCGCCAGTTCAGAGCGGATAGCAGCGTCAACTTCGCGATAGTTGGGGTGCAAACGGACATCGGGCACATTGAGTGGCTGCTTATGCTGAGCGACATACCCAATAATGCCATCACCCGGACGGAGTACCGGGGGTGCTAAGTCGGTGGTATTGGCCCTTTCGTCATCATTAACTGCGGCGAAGAAGGGGACCAACACTTCTTCCTCCGCGTCCCACAATGCCAGCACACCAAAGTCACATGGCAATAGACGCTGCGCACTTTGCAGAAGGCTATTCAGCAAATTTTCAGGATCAATAGCATTCCAGGCGGGTTCATGAGAAAAAGCGTGATTAAGCATGGGGTGTGGTTGTCAACCTCTAGCGCATCATATTAGGCTCTTATGGTAGTCAATCACTCACTGAATGACAAGTAACCAATCATAAAATAGATACAGCAACTACCGTCGATTTCTCTGTTCGTGACTCGGCAGGTGTAAGGTGGTGTCATTGTGAAAAATGTTGCACAACCGTACTGCTTTCGGCATAATGCAAACAGCGTCAGCTCATAGTGCCATCATCGGCAGCCTAATTTTACACGAATCCGCTTTTATCCAACAATAAGCGCGATACACATCCACCGCACGAACAAACAAAAGGATTTAATGTTATGAGTACCCAACCGGGCACCCCCGACAACCCCCTGCGCGTGGCCATTATTGGCTCAGGGCCTTCGGGGTTCTACGCAGCCGAAGCCTACCAGAAACAGAAAGACCTTACCGTCAGCATTGACATGTTCGACCGTTTGCCTACACCGTTTGGGCTGGTGCGCGGCGGTGTTGCCCCAGACCACCAGAAAATCAAGTCCGTCACCAAAATTTACGAACGCATCGCTAGCAAAGACAATTTCCGATTTTTTGGCAATGTTGAGTTCGGTACAGACATCACGCATGAAGACCTCTTGCTGCATTACCATCAGGTGATTTATGCAGTCGGCGCACAGTCTGACCGCAAGTTGAAAATCCCCGGCGAAGACCTCCCCGGTAGTCACCCGGCAACCGAGTTCGTTGCGTGGTACAACGGCCACCCCGACTTCTGTGACTTAGAGTTTGACCTCACCGCCGAAACGGCCATCGTCGTTGGTGTCGGGAATGTCGCTATGGACGTAGCCCGTATTCTGGCGCGCTCCTATGATGAACTCTATGACACTGACATTGCCGACTATGCCCTTGACGCCCTGAAGAACAGCAACATCAAGCAGATTTATGTCTTAGGGCGGCGTGGACCAGCCCAGGCAGCTTTCACCAACCCGGAAATTAAAGAACTTGGTGAAATGGAAGCGGCAGACATCATCGTTCTGCGTGAAGAGGCGGAACTGGACGACCTCAGCACCAGAGCCCTTGAAGAAGGCGGCGACCGTGGCGCACAGAAAAACGTAACAATTTTGCAGGAATATGCGCAACGTGAACGCGACCCGGACAAGCCCAGGCAAATCCATATGCGCTTCCTTGTCTCACCTGTGGAAATCATTGGGCAAGATACGGTTGAAGCCGTCAAAATTGTCAAAAACGAGCTATACCTTAATGAACGCGGCACATTGCGCCCCCGTGCCACCGAGGAATTTGAAACTATCCCCGCCGGGTTAATCTTCCGCTCCGTGGGCTACCGGGGCGTACCGTTGCCGGGTGTGCCATTCCGTGACGACTGGGGCATTATCCCCAATGAAATGGGACGTATTCAACAAGAGGTTGACGGGCCAGTCGTTGCCGGTGAATATGTCGTGGGTTGGATTAAGCGCGGGCCTTCTGGCATTATCGGCACCAACAAGCCCGATTCGGTTGAAACCGTCAAAATGGCTCTGGAAGACCTGCAAAACAACATTTCAATTTCCCCCGAACATACTGCACCAGATGCCATGACTACCCTGCTAGACTCGCGTGGTGTGAATTACGTCACCTTTGCCGACTGGCAAATTATCGACGAAATCGAACGTGAACGCGGTGAAGCTGCTGGCCGGGTGCGTGTTAAGTTCAGCCGTGTTGAAGAGATGATGCAAGCGCTTGAAGACCGTAAACAGGTGCAGGAAAACTAGACTCATGGCAGACTTTGCAGAACGGATTGCTCAAATCAAGTCCAGGTTGGCTACAGCACGTGAATACCTTGACAGTGTTCTTGACAGCGTTGGTGATCGTTGGGAAACGCCAGTGTATAGCGACGGCGCAGCGTGGAATGTACGGCAACTGCTGATCCACATGAGTATTGCTGAGGCTGGCATTTTTCGGCGGATTCAAGGCATCGTCAATGGTGAGGAAGATATACCTACAGACTTTGATCTGGAGCGCTACAACAAGCGCTCTGTTGAGAAGAACGCGGACATGTCTCCCGAGCAAGCACGGGCGAACCTCAATGCCGCTCGTGAAAAACTCAATGCATGGGTTGACGACCTCAGCAGCGAGGACATCCTCGGGCTACAAGGACTACACCCCACGATGCGGATGATGACGGTTGAGGAAATGTTGAACATCGTCGCCTGGCATGAACGCGACCATGCGCAGGACATTGCAAAGGCACTGGAAGGCACAGCGTAGCATCGTCATGCCAGTTGTAGCGCGAATCAGTCAGCAGGGGCGATGTTCTGAAAGACATAGATCGTCGGATGGTCATAGACCGAAAAAGCCTCCTCTGAGGCTAGCGGATTGAGCCACGCGGGGCCATCGTCTGGCAAGACTTGATCACGCAGGATGAACGGCCCCAACCGTGGAAAGCTACTGAAACGCCGCACTATCCGAAAGCCAGGTCGTTCAGCAAACAAATCAGAATAATAGGCTGCCATATCCGGATAGCGCGCCGGGAAACGTGGCAAGGCATCGTACATGCGATTTGATGAAATGGTCAGGTAGTCAGCGGCTCCTAGCATTGCTTGCAATTGCTGCGCTTTCTGTGGCGTGTCTGGTGCAACCATCGGCAACGGCAACTCTGTATACCAGTTGCGGTCAAAACCACTATTGAACGTGCAATCTGCAAAGGGCACAAAGCCAAGATTATCATCTCCTGCTTGCCAGCAGACCCGCGACGGTGTTGACGCATCCCAGCGCCCTTCGGTTGCAATCGTTGTCGGGGTGAGCCAGACGCCCTCCGTCGCAAATAGGCGATAAATTCCCGCTGCAAGCTGTACCCCCTCTGGAACCTGATACATGCCCCGCTGTCCTAAAATCTGCGTCGCGCCTGCCACTGTTGCTGTGTTGGCCGCTGATAATGAGGTTAACGTAATATCACGGTCATCACCGATAAGTTCTAATGCAGGTGTGTTGCCAAGCTGGTGTGCAAAACCAAGCCGCTGCAATTGCACAGGGGCCTCTACACGGAGCATCAAGGGGTTTTGTGGACCAACGTAGGTGTAAGGGAGGGTCAATAAAACAGGTGCAGCGGGGTCAAGCGTCAGGGACTGCGGCACAGACGCACCACCCGACGTGATGTGGGACACAATCGGCAACATGTACACATAATTCGTCGCTGCGCCTGTCTCTATGCCCTCAACACTGAACTGCCAGCGATAGGTTCCGCTGTCTAGCGTGGGCAATGCATCCGTATGTTGATAGTCGCCCGGTATATCATGAGGAACTAACGCACCCTCCCAATATATCATTTCACCCGATAGGCTCAATCGGTACAGCCGGGCCCTGACGCGCACGATAGATGACACTTGTGGCAGATACGCATTTACCGCCGCGACTTCTACATTCTTGGCAACCTCAAAGGGTAGGAAATCAACCGTTGTAGTACGATTTGCCACAACAGGAATTGCCACCAACGGCGACTGGATTGTGTTCTGCGCAGAAATTAGCACATCAAGCGGCATCACCCCACGATCGTGCCCTGCATAGACCATCGCCGGGATATTGTCACGTAGCCAGAAGGCGGCTGTAATGCGCGTATGAGGTTGGCGATAGATCGCGGTAAAAAACAACGCCCATAGCAGCGTCCCCACTAAGGTGATCGGTGGACCCCATCGGCGCAGAAGTTGCCACCCACCCCGGCGCGGAAATCGTTGCAACCACCACACTGCCAGCACAATCAGTACACCATACAACGGCAGATAGTAACGCATGGTCATGACATGGAGCTGCCCCTGCCACGCAAAATACAGCAAAAACCACAGGCTCAGCACCCCTACTTCTGGCGAGAGCATCACCCGCCGCACCTGGCCCATCAGTGCTGCGATTACCGCAACTGTTCCCATCGCCCACAATACCGCCCCCATGCCCCACACCCATTGCCACCACGGTGTTAGATAGGCCGGACGGCCGTACCACTGGTAAGATGGCGGCCAATCTTCAGCAGGGTTCGTAGACAGCGCTGCAACTTCTTCTAATTCAGTGCGCCATTGAGCATTCCAGTTAAGATGAATAAACGGGGTTTCCGTGTCGAGCGTCTCAACAACATCAAATGCGTTTTCTGCCGCAAATGCATACGGCTGTGCGGCACGAAACGTGCAGAAAAAAGCAACAGCCGCCAGCCCCAATCCACACCCAATCCGACGCAAGATGACACGCTGCGGTGCATGTTCATGTTGTGTGAGATAAATGGCGGCCGCAATCGGAATCAGGACGAGCGCAATCACCAGATTGGCCCGCGACGCACTCGCCAATCCGGCTGCTACACCCGCCAACCCGTAAAATACCGGCGCATTGGTGCGTTGTATTTTCAAACTGGTAGCAACCAACAGCCAGAACGCCGTATTCGCAATGGTGTCCACTGTCCAGAAATGTGCGAGTTGTATCGGCAAAACTGCCCCCGCATACAACGCCGCTGCCAACAACGCATAGCGACGCGCTGTCACCTGTCGCGCCACCCAGAAGATCAATAGCACCGTAAGCGTATCGGCTACCGCATTTACCACGCGCCCAATGAGTACAATTTGTTGCGGAGACTGCCAATTTGCATCGCCTGTCGCGGCACTGACACCGCCTGCAATCTGGTTCACAACCAGCAGGGGAAACGTGCCATACGCAAAACGCGACTCGCTGAGGTTGTTCGGGTTAAAGGGGCTGCATGCGGTGTGGAAAAAAGCAGTTGTAGCACAACGGTCTTGCACAGCTTGCAGACGGGCATCGGGGTCACTCATAGCAGCGGAAATAGAAGCGACAAAACGCTCATCAGGATGCCCGGCACTATATTGATCCCAGAAAACGCCCTGCAAGCGCCATACCAGCGCCAGCAGCAGCACCCCGGCCAACACTACCCAGTCTAAACGGCGCATTTGTTGCTGCGTCAATGCAGCCAGCCTACAATCGGCATTGGTAGATATGCAATCCTAGGGGCGAATGTAGAAGGTCATGATGGTTGTCGTACCGAGGCGGATGTCTGCGCTGTCACCGAGTTCGCAGGGGACAAAAGGCTGCACTTCAACGCCATCAACAACGGTTTTGAGGGTGCTATCCTGATCGATCAAGAAAAACTGTCCGGTCGATTTATCATGGGTGATATGGGCATGATTGCGCGAGACATTGCGGTCACCATTGAAGTTCAAGTCACGTTTCAGGCGGCCAATCGTGAAGGTATCGCCTTCAACACGAACTTCTGTACCAACCATTGCGGCATCACGCGAAGAATGAATGCGTAACACGCCAAATTTGGTAACCTTTTTGTTTTCCGGTTTCATCGTAGACACTTCGTCTTCAACGTCACCAAGTCGCCCGACATCCATACTTGTGATTTGCTGGTGGTTGGCGGCTTCCATAAAGGCTTCAGCGAAGTCCATCACTTTCGCATAACGGTCGGCGGGGTCTTTGGACATCGCTTTTTGCAACACAGCCGAGATTTGGGCCGGTAAATCTTGCTTGATCTCGTGAATGTCCGGCGGTTGGACTTCGCAATGCTGGTGCATTAATTCGTAGGGGCTGGTATCGGCATCGAATGGCAAACGCCCGCTGAGCAGTTGATAGGTAACGATAGCCAGCGCATATTGGTCAAGGCCCGGGCTTAGATTTTCGTCGCGCCATTGTTCGGGCGCCATATACGCAGGTGTCCCCAAAATAATGCCTGCCCCCGTCAAATGGCTGCTCGATGTATCAATTAACTTGACAAGACCAAAGTCAACCAGAAAGGCATTTTGATAGTTATCGAACATCACGTTACTGGGCTTCACATCACGGTGAATTACGCCCTGATTATGGGCATAGTCGAGCGCACTGGCAATTTGTTGTAGCAGTTCGCCGACTTCTTGAATTGAACGCTGTTCTTCGCGACCAGCCGCCACACTATCAATATGGTCAGCCAGGCTGCCACCGCCCAACAAACGCATCACCACATAATTCATGTCTTCTTCGGTGCCATAATCGTAAATCGGGACGATGTTAGGGTGTTCGAGCTTCGCTGAGGTTTCAGCTTCACGGTGAAAGCGCCGGACCTGATCTACTCGCCCTGCCTGCGATTCAGCGAGAATTTTGATGGCGACAGAACGGTTTAAGCGTGGCTGCATGGCACGGTAAACAACCCCCATGCCACCTTTACCGAGGTATTGAACCAATTTATACTGGCCAAGTGTCGTGTCAACAAGATTTTTGAATGACATCGTCCATCCGTTTCTTCATCTATCAAGCACTGGCGACGATTAAGTGTACCACGACCGCCATCGACATTCGCACGTTCTTTCTCCTCAGTGTACAGAAAAACTGAAAGTCAAGGCAACTGAGTCTCGCGCTGCTCTAACCACGGTACACCATAGGCAAAAAGTAGTTTACCAGCGTTGGCAAGCGCATGACCAAGTTCCTGCTCATCGCGGAATTGCCACCAGCTATCATCCTGTGGCAACAAACGCACGCTGTAGACATGCCACATTACCCATGACAATGAACGTTCTACGCGATCAGGATAAGTTGTGGCTGCACGGGCATCGTGACCGCGATTGCGCAGCAAGTTGATCTGAAAACGTGCTAGCGGGCTTTGTGCAAAAGCGAGTAACTGCCATTCAATGAAACAATGCACATTTTCCCCAAGCGTTGGCGTCAATTTGGTGTAACGCACCAAACCACGCTGCTGTTGCAAGGGGTCGTTTTCTAGCTGATACTGTGCGGCCGCAAGCGGTTGCCCGACCACCTTAGCCAGCAGACGTTGAAAAAATGCTGTTTGTTCCGGATTATAAAACATTCAGGCTGTCCTTTTTCCTCAGTTTATAGTTGCACGAACAACATTGACGATGCTACACTCAATAGTGCATTCATTGATTATTCATACGGAATGGAGCGTCAGACACATCATGAAGCGCATTTTAGTAGTGGATGACGAAATCGGAGCGCTGACTCTTATCGGCATAATGCTTGAGCGCGGTGGCTTCGACGTGTTGAAAGCGCAACATGGCAAAGAGGCGCTGGAACTCCTGGATGAACACGGTGCGCCTGATATGTTCATTCTGGACGTGATGATGCCAGAAATAGACGGAATTCAACTTTGTCGTATGCTGCGGGAACGTGATGAAACCAAAAGCACCCCTATCTTAATTCTCTCTGCTCGGGGGGACGCCAAGAGCGTTATTCAGGGCATGGAAGCCGGTGCAACAGACTATATCCTGAAGCCGATCTTTCATCATAACCTGGTAGACAAGGTACGTGGTCTGCTCGACATTGGGGCACCCACCGAATAGGGTTGCGCAATGCCAAAGATTGACGTGACCGTCATTGACATGGCGGGCAACAGTTCGACCTTACCGCTACCCAACGATAAGCCACTTCAGGAATTGCTGCCCGCACTCGTCACGTTGCTCAGCCTTAGCCCTGGCTTGAGCTATCGCCTATTTTCGCCACGCTTTCAACGTGTGCTGGACATGAATGGTAGCCTGTATTCTAACGGGATTCATGTTGAGGACATGTTGCGTGTGGCCAGTATTGCTGCGTCTTCTAATATTGAACTTGAGCTGCTGGATGAGCCAGCACCCGGAACGCGCTTACCACTGCCACACCAAACCGAAGTCAGCATCGGGCGTGGGTCTGAAAACGACCTCATCATTCAAGATGACTCAGTCAGCCGTGAACATGGTAAATTTATCTGGAAAGACGGGCTGCATATTTACCATGATCTAAATTCTGCAAACGGCAGTTACATCAACAATCAAGTTGTTTCGGAGCCAATGCCCATCGGCCCGGGGTCAATTTTGTCGCTTGGTGAAAATATTCGGCTTATTTATCAGGAAGCACCACCACAAAACCCGGATTCTTCGGGCAGTCAACAGGTTGGGAACGAAAACCAACCTGCCAACACTGTCACGCGCCTGAACGCCCTACCACACGGCATTGCCTACGTCAGCTATCATGATGACGATACAACGCTCGTGCAACGCCTGGTGCGTCAGCTTCGAGAAGCGAATTTCCATGTTTTCTGGAAGGCTGAATTCCCGCCAGACAGTAACCAGCAGGAAGCCGTGCGGAATGCCCTTGACGTTGCAGACGCATTGATAGCAGTTGTCACGCCGAATACCCTCGAAAACCATCGCCTGCTGAATCAATGGAACGACTTTTTCCTGAGTCGCAAACCAATGATTGCAGTACTATTTCGCCAGGGCGATTTGCCCACGATCTTCGAAGAACATACGCTCATCGAATTTGACGGGGACTTTAACCGCCTCGGTGAACAGCTTACCAATACACTAAAGCTGCTTATCCGCTAGCTTTCGTGAGTTCTTCGGCCATGTTCAATAGGCCTTCCACCAGGGCCTCAGAGGTTGCTTCTGCGTACAGGCGCAAAACGGGCTCGGTGCCGCTGGGGCGAATCAACAACCAGCTTTCATCACTCAGCACATATTTGATACCGTCAAATGTTTCGACACGCTTGATCGTTTCACCACAAAGCTGTTGTGGGGCTTCCTCAGATAAGCGTTTCGCCAGAGCTTTCTTGTTCACTGGTGACGAAATACGCTGGTCTATGCGTTTGTAGAACGTCGGGCCGTAGGTTGTTTGTAAATCTGCAATGATCTCATGCAATGGTACTGAACGCCCCGCATGCGCCATCATTTCAAGCACAAGGAGTCCCATCAACACGCCATCGCCTTCAGGGATATGCCCTTTAATGCTGATGCCGCCGGACTCCTCGCCGCCGATCAGAACGTTACCCCCAAGCATATGTTCAGCGATGTGGCTAAAGCCGACCGGGGTCTCATAAATCGTCAAGCCGTGTTTCTGCGCAATGCGATTGACCATTGCTGTTGTGCTTAACGTTTTGACGACATCCCCCTGCCAGCCACGCACCGTCACCAGATGTCGCAGTGCCAACGCAAAAATTTGATGCGGACTTACGAAATTACCCTGACGATCCATCACACCGAGACGGTCTGCATCACCGTCTGTGGCAATCCCAACGTCAGCGTGATCTTGCCGAATTGCTGCCGCCAGCAGATCAAGGTGCTTGCGGATGGGTTCGGGGTGGATATGCTCAAAGCCGGGGTTCATGTAGCCACGAATTTCACGCAGACGGCAACGACTCCGTGCTAGAATATCACGCAGCGCCCCACGCCCCGACCCAAACATGGGGTCAGCAATCACGCGCAGTTCCGCATCCGCAACCGTATCCATATCAATCAAGGTGCTGAGATGTTCGTAGTACGCCCATGAGGGGTCAAAGCGGTGAACGAGACCGTTATCAATCGCCCGCTTCAGGTCAATCATATTCGGGCCGCGCATCTCATTTTGTAGTCGTGCGAGGTAGTGTTCAACACGACGGGCCGCGTCTGATGAGGCCGCACCACCATAGGCCGCTTTAAGTTTAAGGCCATTGTAGCGTGGTGCATTGTGGCTAGCGGTAATCATCACACCAGCAAGGGCCCCTTTCTCAACGATGTTATATGATAATGCGGGGGTTGGGCAATCGGTGCGTGTGAGCCAGGCAGTAACGCCATTACCGGCCATCACACGTGCAACTTCAGCCGCAAAACGGTCTGATAAAAAGCGCGTATCAAAGCCAATCACCACTGAGGGGGTATCTACGTTCGACTCAGCAGCCAATTCGTTGTTAATATAGTCTGCGATAGCCTGTGCTACGAGTCGCAGATTGGCAAAGGTGAAGGTGTCAGCAATTACTGCGCGCCAACCATCGGTACCGAAATTAATGGTCATTTCTTGTTTGTGTCCTTGTTATCTTTATTTGATCAAAGTGACAGCCACAGCAAAACGGCGGTCGCGTCATCATGAAGTTTGAAACGCGGATATTTCTCACGGGCCGCATCCTGTCGTTCTTCATGGCGTAACGCTCTGTAGTAACCGCGCAACCCATCTTGCTGAATGCGCCACCACATCATCGCTATCCGTTGCTGGTATGCTGGTTCGTCCTCGTGCAACGGCGCTGGCCAGGCAAACCCATCACTGGCGACCAACACCGCCTGCACCCCTTCCAGATAAACCATACCAGTACGAGTGTAGTCTGCAACTTCTGGCAGCCCATTCACAACGCCAATCCCCTGTGATGGTACCGGGTTACCCTCCTCATCGACGTAATTGTGATAAATGCGATGGTCACGCTGCAAGGAACGCACAAACGGATCGCGGACTGTATCTTGCAAGGTGGTATCGGTTTTGAGAGCGGTGCGGCTTGCAATAGCCAACGCAGAATTATAGTTGACGCGGCGCTGTTTGTCGCGTGTAGGCACCTCTACATGGCCGTCCGCGTAGCACACCAGCAACCCGCTATCCCCGGCGTGGGCAAAGCGCAATAGCTTGAGTTCTGTATCAATCGTCGCCACTGTTAGCACGGTGGCCGGCAAAAACAGCCGAATGCGGCGCGGGTCGCTCATCTGCGGCGCGTCTTCTGGCTGCAAGCGCGCAATTTCTGCCGCATCAAAGATTTCCGGCGTCACGTCTTCTAGAAATTCACGCAGGCGCTCGTTGGCGTGTAAAATCAGGCGTTTAGGGTCAATGTCGTCATTGCTATTAAGGTTGCCCAGCATTTCAAGCATTGCATCCCGTGCCAGACTCGCAGCCAATGCAGCGGGCGTAATGCCATTGTGATGACGTTGCAGGTAGAAGCGCAACGGCGCAAAGGTAGCAACGTCCGTGGCTCCATCCAGCGCAGCGATGACATATTGTGGTTGCCCATCGTCACGTTGATAGGCAATGAAAGCGTCTTCGTTGCGGCGCTTAGGAGCGGGGCGGCTCAGTGCTTCGAGCATAGCGTTATGTTCCTCCCAGCGACCATTGCGGCAATGTTTCCCGGCTATCACGCCACGTGTGCGGAATACCATCCCACCCAAGAGCGCAAGCCACAATGCCACCAACCATCGCACACGTCGTATCAACATCCCCGCCAACGCTGGCCGTTTGCCACATAGATTGCTCATAATCGTCAAGGAAGGTGTGGGCACTCCACAGTACAAACGGCACGGTATCTTGCGCAGAGACGGCCGCGCCATTGCCAACTTGCTGCGCAACATGCAGCGGCGTTTTGCTGCGCAGCTCGCTCACCTGACGAATTTTGCTGCGAACTTCGCTTTCGGGAGTACGTTCAAGGACTATCTCGAAATAACCAGCACGCGCTTTTTCCACATTCTCGGCAGAAGCAACATGGGCTGCGGCCACCGCAACTGCAATCCCACCCGCAATACCTTCTGGGTGTGAATGGGTAACTTCTGAGGAAAGGCGGGCATTTTCCACACAGGCATCTAGATCATGCGCAAAATAGGCCCCTAACGGCGCGATTCGCATGGCCGCGCCATTGCCATAGGAACCCTGTCCGCTGAACATGTGCGGCGTCACGTCTCGCCAGTATTCCCCAGCGTTGATTTGCTTCATCAGTCGGCTTGCACCTGCACCATACCCACGGCCCCGCTCATACCGTTTTGCAAAGCTTGCGGCCAGTTTATCCTGATCAATTACGCCGTTTTCACGCAAAAGCTGATAAATTGAGAGGGCCATGTTGGTATCGTCGGTGTAGCGCCACGGTGGTTTGGGCAACCATCCCTGTTCAACTACGCGCTTTAACATCTGGTAAGTGGTAAATTCCAGATGTGCGCCGAAAGCATCGCCCACCGACAGACCTTCGAGAGCGACCCGGGCGCGTTGCAAGCAGTGTTCAGCCGCTGTCATGATTCAGACTCCTGCAATGCCTCAATTTGCTGCGAGAGTGGTTCGCCGCCTTCTGCGCATAGTTCGATGATGCGGCCGGCGGTGTAGATTCCGTCTTCGATGGGGAAATAGCGATCTGTGAAGTGGAAAAGCCCTTGCAATAGGTCGTCATGCAAGGATTCGTCTGCGTGCGGATACCGAGTGCTGATGTCTTGCCACAACCAGCGCCCCACTGTTTGCGGCGGCACATGCACGCCCTCGTCATCCAGTACACCAACCTGCGTGGCATCAGCATTAAAGAATAATCCCAGCGCGGCACCGTTGACCTGCACTGCCAGCGCCAGATTATCAAGATGGCTTTCAGTTGGTTGCGCAGCGTCAAATGCGGTGAAGTTAGCGTCCGGAGTGCAATTACGGGTGATCACATCATGCCCAAGGCGCTTCAGCACGGTAGGAGCATAAGAACTAGCCATCGTGCTACCAGCATCCACGATGACTTTGAGTTTGGGGGTCGGTCGAAAGCCAGATGCAACGGCCGTCAAATAGGCGCTGCTGGTTTCTACCACCTTAAAACGCTTGCCAGGCGCACTTTCAAGATCATCGTGGTCAATGTAGGCGTAAAGTTGCTGAATTTCGTCGGGAGAGAGTCGGTGTCGTCCGACCATAAACTGAAAGCCATTGTGCGAGGGGTTGGGGTGTTCAGTGGTGATCATCACTGCGGCTTGCCCCGTTCGCCAGGCGTTGTACTGCAAAATCGGCGTTGCCAGCAGGCCCATGTCATAGGTATCACAGCCGGCCGCCTGTAAGCCCCCCGCCACGCGCACCAGCAAATCTTGCGCACTTGGCCGCATGTCATAGCCGATAAGGACCGTGTTGCTGCCATAATGGCGCTTGATATGGGTACCAAATGCTTGACCGATGAGCAACGCACCCATTGATGTAAGTTCTGGTCCCACTTCTCCCGAGATTGCACCCTGCTTGAAAACACCTGGATTAATATCCATGATTTTCACCGCCTTTGTTACGATCACACATGTGGACCGACCGCTAGAACTGTACCACCGCGTCGGTCGCATTTCCAGCATAAAGCCCACGCAAAAAAGCGCGGCCGCATGACCACGCTTTTGCGAGAATATGAATTCGTCCCTTGGTGAGCGTTAACGCACCGCCGCCGCAAGCGGCCCACACGCCGGGCATGAACTATCCGGGCGGATGATCGCATAGCCGCCTTGCGGGTCATCGCCCCAGACGCCTGTGAAATCAACATTCCAGACGATCATCAACGGGACACGACCACTGGCCCGGGCTAATTCTGCGGCACGACCGAGCCATTGCGCATGCTCTGCGACGGAGGTGTTGGCAGCCCAACCAAACGCAGGTGGCAACGGCGGGAACCCCTCGCCTGAAAGGTAACCAAGTTCGGTGAAGCAGACATTCTTCGCACCATTGAAGGTATTATAGTACGTATCCAACATGCCAAAGAAGTAACGGGTGTAGTAGTCTACATCACGCGGATCACCAGACCGTGCATCTGGTCCAACAATGCCTTCGTTATAGTGTGCGCCGAGGCAATCCATGTAGTTCACTGCACCTGCCGCCCGCATTTGTCGCAAGAATGGGAGATCGTCACAGCCCTGCGCACCGCATCCGCCGCCAAAGGCCCCCGTTGGGGCTGGCGCACCACTAATCACCAACACGTTCGGGTTCGCAGTTTTGATGGCGGTGTAGGCCTTTTGGAGCATGATGGTGTAGGTGCCACCATTGACCTGTCCGGCTGGCCATTCGCGGGTGAGGTTGGGCTCGTTCCAGACTTCAATCGCGTCTGGACCTAGCGCGGCGACCTGCCCCAGATAGGCCGCAAATTCGTTGGTATAGGCTTCATAGTCGCCCATTTGCGACGGATTGCCGACCACACCCAACAGGATATTCAGACCGTTGGCCCGGGCCTGGTTGATGACATTCGCAGCAGCACCTGTACCTTCGCCCCGATTCCAGCGAATCTGCACCTTCGCCCATGTCATACCAGCCGAACGCATCACGTCGACTGCACCAAAGCCGACGACATGCCCCCCTAACGCAAAGCCTGTCGGGTTACTTGGTGGCGGTGCGGGATCACCGGGGGGCGGGTTAGGGTTGCCTGGTGGTGGCTGGGACGGTGCATCGCCACTGACCGGAATAATGAGTACCTGCCCGACAAAGATCAGGTTCGGGTTCGCGATGTTGTTCGCCGCAACGATTGCCGCAATTGTGGTGTTAAAGCGCGTTGCGATCCGTCCCAGAAAATCGCCTCGTTGCACGGTATATGTAATAGTTTCAGAGGGAGGCGGCGCAGGGTCAGCCGGTGGGGGTGCCGGGTCTGCGGGGGGCGGTGTAGCCGGTGGCGGGTTCGTGCCATCGGGGATAATCAATGTCTGCCCAACAAAGATCAGGTTTGGGTTGGCAATGTTGTTTGCTGCAACAATCGCCTGAACCGTCGTCCCGTAGCGTAACGAAATACGGAACAGATTTTCGCCCCGCTGAACAACATGTGTCGTCTGGCCGTCGTCCTGTGCTGTGGCAGTCGTCATCGGGCCGGCTGCACCAACAACCAGCGCCACGGCTATAATAAGGAGCAGAAGTCTAAGGTAACGCTGGAAGCCCTGTGCCATGAAAATGTCCTTCGCGTAGCTTATCGCGCTGTATGTATCTTAATCTTAAGCATACCGCACCCGCGTATGCTGCACCTAACGCCTATACGACGGTGGCGTTAGAAAATTATATTCTTTGGTTCAAGGTGGGTTAACCATCGACTTCAACAATACGACCGTCAGGCTGAGGTTGGATTAGCACGCGGCGGCGTTGTTGCAAGGCTCTAAACTGAGCGCGGTCTTCACCACGCACCAGGAATGTCACGGTCTCGTTGCTGCGTTCGTCCGAATACCCCGTGATATACAATAGCCAGAAATACGCGACGTAGAGAGGCTGCCCCTTAAACTGACCCTCAGTTTGAATAATATCGTTTTCGTCGACCGAAAAAAGGCGTAGCAATTCTTCGCGGTTCATCTTACTTTTATTATTCTCTGCAACACACTTCTCAGGGAAAGCAAAGAGCTACCCGTCAATATAACAGGTAGCCCCGTTTTGCTTCAATGCTGGTTGGTAGCAGCGTGACGTGGATTATTCGTCAACGACTGTAATAGATTCTACAACTGCACCGAAATTAGCTTCGAATTCTGACCAGGTATCCGCGGGTGCGCTCCCTTGAATAAGGAGGAAGTTACGGGTACCGTCTTCAGCTTCGAACATGATGGTGAAAAACTCACCAGCTTTACCAGAAGCCTCGTTGGTAAACGTGACACGCAACGCTTCGGCGGCCCCACTGACGTCAGCTGATTCGGGCTCGCTGGCATCTGAGTCTGGGCGCAGCAACGCCTCGATGATGTTTTCCAGTTCAGCATCCTCTTCAAGGTTGAAGGCCGGCAGATCGTTGCTGGTGAACGTGGTGTAGATCACTACGTATTCGGCAACATCGTCGGGTGCTTCAACATAGGCTTCAGCGGTGTCTTCATCAGAAGCCATCACCACCACCGGGAACAGGAAGAAGCTCTCATCTTCTTCGGCAACATATTCGGTTTCATCTACCACTGGAATACCAACGGTGAAGTTAGTCGTGCCCGTGCTACCTTCGAATGGTTCTACTTGCAACGCTGGAGCAGCTTCAGCAACCTCAGTAGCTTCCTCAGTGGCTTCTTCTGTCGGCTCTTCGGTCGCTTCCTCAGTAGCCTCTTCAGTCGGTTCCTCGGTGGCTTCTTCAGTAGCCTCTTCGGTCACTTCTTCGTCGGCAGGTTCTTCCGTAGCCTCAGCAGTGGGTTCCTCGGTGGGCTCTTCAGTCGGTTCTTCAGTTGCTTCTTCGTCAGCAGGCTCTTCCGTAGCCTCAGCAGTGGGTTCTTCCGTTACCTCACCGTCGTCTTCAGCAGCAGGCACCTCAGCAGGGCAGTCGTCACGCAGAGCAGCGTCACCCTGTGGAACAGCGTTTTCACTAACGGTAAAGGTAATGCTGACGTCGGTATCGTCCAAGCTGACCGTGTAGGTGTTGCCACCTTCAAATGCAGCCGTCACGGTGACAACGGTACCATCAACGCTTGTTTCAACGTCTTCAAGTGCTTCGTCACCAGCAGTCACGGTCGCCGTCGCTTCCTCAAGTTCAGCCGAAAGCGTCAATGTTGCCGCAGTCGGCACAACGCCCAATGTTGCGTCGTTAATCGGTGCGCTACAGACGAGCGTCACGTCATCCTGGGCTGTGGTCGCTGGCACAACCGCAACCAGTCCGAACAAAAATACACCTATCACAACTGAAAGTAGCAGTTTGCGCACAGGGGTCTCCTCCATGAGATAATGATCGAGTAATTTCAACATAAGTGTAACATCTGAACGATAGTTCAACAGCGTTCAAGTTGACAAAACTAGGTGCAACTGTAGCTTAATCACCATCATTTTGCCAACGTTTTTCAAGGCTTTGATTGTTCTAAGGAAGCGTCATCTTCGGCGGGTTCTTCGTCTTCAGACTTGCCAATTGGCAGCAAAACACGACAAGTTGCGCCGGGTAGCGTGTCTTCATCGCGGCCCAGACTTTCGAGGATGATACGGCCACCGTGCGCATCAATAATCCCTTTCGAGATAGCAAGCCCAAGCCCCGGGCCGCCACCACGATATGCCGTTTTGCTGGATGAATGCAGGCTGACGTTGTTGCCGCCCTGATAGAACTTTTCGAACACATATGGAATTTGTGTTGGTTCGATGCCAATACCACGATCCGCAATGATGATTTCGAAAGCATGGCCAATTTCGCCATCCATCACTTCGCGGGTGATGATGTCAATCACCGAACCGTCTGGCGAGTATTTGATCGCGTTCGACAACAACTGGTAGAAGACTTTGCTCAGCAGCACCGGGTCACCGTTGATAAAAGGGACCGTAGGCGACTTCTGGTGATGCTGGCGAATCGTGATGCTACGATCTTCGAGTGCTTTTTCAAAGGCGTGCAGCGTTTCAGCAAAAACCATACGCGGCAAGACCGGCACAAACGCCACCTGCAACGTCTGGCTGTCGATCTTACTGACATCAAGCATGCTGTTGACAATTTCGAACATACGCTCGGTGCCTTCGCTCATGCCGTGGACAATGCGCGGCAGATCCGGGTCATTCTGGACCATCGGGTGCATTGACATCACGTCGCGGTAGCCACGAATGACAGTGATCGGGGTGCGTAACTCGTGCGCGGCGACCTCAATAAAGTCCAGTTTGGCCCGGTCTAGCCGTTGCAGCGCTTCATAGGCCGAGCGCATTTCTTCCAGTTGCAGGCGATCATTAGCACGCAAACGATCAATCGTCTCACGCACCATAGCCAACGCCATGGCCGGGCTGGTGGCGACCAGATTCACAAAGGATTCACGGTCGATTTCGAGTACAGTCGTAGCATCAATAGCACGCACTGTCGCATTGCGCGGTCCATCTACGATAATCGCCATTTCACCGAAAAAATCACCCGGCCCTAGCCGACGCAGAAACCGTTCACGCTCAGTGCCAGCGACATCGAACTGCTTTAGAATTTCCACCTGACCGTCTTGCACCAGATAAAATGTGTCTTCATAGGCTCCCTCTTTACACAGCACGGTTCCGGGTGGATAAGTGCGGATGCGTGCCATTTCTAAGAGCTTTTCGATCGCAACGGCGGTCATATTTGGGAAAGCTTGCAATATAAGCTGATGTGAGTCCATAGGGCTTACCAGTATCTGAAGGTTAGATTATCGCAATTCTAGCCAAGCCTTAAGCAAATACGCAAGCGTTCGTGTTGACACCGCTATAGCCATCACCTATACTCGCATTGCGGAAAAGATGCGCAATTCCGCTAGTTTGCTGCATTGCGCCCGCCACCACGCCGTCTTGTCTTCTCGATAATTCATTATGTCAATGTCCTGGCCCTCCTCTGGTCAGGCGCGATAGATTTCAGATAATAAGGAACCCATGAACCAAAAATCTGCGGAAACACTCGAGTTTCCAAAAGTATTACAAAGACTGGCCAAACACACCACTTTTTCGACAAGTCGGACGCTGGCGACCACACTAGAGCCTGTTGCAGACTTGCACGGGGCCCGTGTTTTACAACGCGAGACAAGCGAAGCCCGTGAGCTACTTGAAAAACGCGCCGGTATTACGCTGGGTGGTGTGTCAGATGTGCGTGACGCAGTGCTGACGACCACACGCGGCGTTGTACTCGACGGTTCAACGTTGCTCGACATCAAAAGTACGCTGCGGCGGGCTAGTATCTTCCGTCGTACACTCACCGGGCTGGCAGGGCAATATCCGCTGCTGGCCGAACTGGCCGACCAGCTTGAAGAATGTGAAGGCATACAGGAAGAAATTGAGCGGGTATTGGACGACAATGCCGAAGTCAAAGACACCGCCAGCGCCCGCCTGGCTGTGATCCGGCGTGATATTCGGGTGGCCTTTGACCGCTTGCAAACAAAAATCAACAACATCGCCAGCAGTTCTAGCAACGCCAAGTATCTGCAAGAACAACATGTCACTCAACGCAACGGACGCTACGTTATTCCGCTCAAGGCAGAGTTCAAGGGGCGTATTCCCGGTGTCGTGCATGACCAGAGTTCCAGCGGGGCGACCATCTTCATTGAGCCGCTGAGTACGGTCGAACTCAATAACCGCTACCGTGAATTGCAGATTGAAGAAGAAAATGAAGTCCGGCGTGTGTTGGCAGCGCTGTGCGAGACGATTGGGTATGAAGCCGAACGCATTGTCAGAACAGTCGAAGGGCTGGCGTATCTTGATCTGGTACTGGCACGGGCCCGCTATGCTGATGAACTGGACGCGCTTGAACCACGTCTGGTGGACTTTCAGCCGCATCATGGTGACGAGTTGAACTACCCCGGCGGTAATATCACGCTGATTCAGGCGCGCCACCCCTTGCTTGATCCGAAATCGGTCGTGGCTATTGATGTTGAACTGGACGAAAACACCTATGCGCTGGTCATCACCGGCCCAAACACAGGTGGCAAAACCGTCGCGCTGAAAACCATCGGCTTGATGGTGCTGATGTCGCAGTATGGGATGCACTTGCCAACGGGTGAAGGCACTGTACTCAGTATCTTTGAGGACATCTATGCTGATATTGGGGACGAACAGAGTATTGAACAGTCGTTGAGTACTTTTTCGTCACATATGACGAATATTATCCGCATTCTGGACATCGCTACGCCACGCTCACTGGTGATTCTAGACGAACTCGGCGCTGGCACCGACCCCGCCGAAGGTTCCGCACTGGCCCGGGCCCTGCTCACTCACTTTTTAGAACGCGGTGTCACCACCTTGATCACAACACATCACCCTGAACTGAAGGCGTTTAGCTACAATCGGGCGGGCATCCGCAACGCCTCTGTGCAATTCGACGTCGAGACGCTAGCACCAACCTATCGCCTGATTATGGGGCTGCCGGGTCGCTCAAATGCGCTGGCGATTGCAACCCGTCTGGGCTTGCCAGAAGATATCATTTCAGCAGCACGAGCGATGGTCGGCACAGAAGACCTCAAAGTAGACAACCTGCTTGACGAAATCCAACAATCGCGTGATGAAGCAGAGCAAGCCCTGCAACGCGCCCGCCAGCGTGAACTTGAGATCAATGACGTGCGCAATGCATTGCAAGCCCGGCTGGACGCGATTGAGCAAGAACGGATGCAAAAACTCCGTGACGCTGAAGAAAAAGGCGATGCTGAGCTAGAAATTCTGCGACGCGACATGCGGCGCTTACGTCAACAGCTAGAGGCCGTAGGTCAACCTGTGGACGCGATTAAAGACATGCAACGCAACGCCGCTGAAATGCGTGCCAGCGACTATGTGAATATTCCCGAACCAGAGCCAGAAGAACCTTACAACGACACCACCCATAAATTCCGGCTTGGGGAAATGGTGTATGTACCGTCGCTGAGTTCAGAAGGGCAAATTACCGAAATTACGGAAGACGATTTCGAGGTGATGGTCGGGCGGCTGCGTGTTCGTACCAAACTGGACGAAATTGAGCCGTTATCCCGCAAGCAGCGCAAACAAGCTGAAGCCAAGCACGAACAGCGCACCCGCCAACGTGAAGTCGTCACCCCCGAGCGCAGCCAATCACCCGGGTTGGAACTGGATTTGCGCGGGCAACGGGTAGAGGCGGCCGTTGCACGGGTAGAAGATTACATCGACGCGGCATATATGTCGGCGTTGCCGTTTGTGCGCATCATTCATGGCAAGGGGACGGGGGCGCTGCGTAGTGCTGTGCGCGACGTACTCAGCCAACATCCGCTTGTTGCTAAACATGCACCGGGTGGCGAAAAAGAAGGTGGTAGCGGCGTGACGATTGTCCACCTTGCCCCGCAAGCCTAACGGATTGGGGCCGTCTATCGGTCCCTACAAATATGGGCTATAATGCTGGACAATGATGTGCATGACAGTTGAGCTACACTGAAAGGGGCGAGAAACAAATGGACAACGCCAATCGGAAAGACGCTATCGAACGCGGGCAGGCTTTCATTAACGAGGTCTACCAGAAAATGTCACGCATTGCGGAAGAATTTGCCTCTGGCGATATTAACCGCACGCAGTTTCATCGCCTCTATAACCGTTATCAACGCCAGATTATGACTGTTTCACAGATGATTGCAGAGTCTGACCCCAGCGGGTGGGAAGATGCTGTGGCCAAAGAGGACGACAACACGCTGCATCTACGCAAGAAATTCGAGGCTAAGGCGGTCGGTATCAGCATTTACGACAACCGTAGTGGTATGCCGATTGAAACGATTGGCGATTTCTCTGTCGACCCAGAACTGATCGTGCCGATGCTCAGTAGCTATCGAGAAGCAACGGCGGAAATCTTCCAGGCCGGCGTGCGTAGCACCGAAATGGAGGACGGTTCGTGGTTGTGTTTTATGGCGGGTGCCTACTCAACGTTAATTGTGCGGTTTTCCGTTGAGCCTTCCAGCAACCGCATCAATCTGCTGGACCGGATGCACCGTGATTTTGAAATTGCCAACGCCGAGTTTCTTGAGCATGGGTTCACCAGCACCGACCAGCTCGCCTATCCGTTCCTCTCCTTCATCAAGCAGAGTAAATTCGACACAACCGAGTTCGACACCGACCCGGATTTCTAGCGGTTGCGTCGTGTCCTACATGGAATCCAATATGGCTATTAGTCCTCATCCTCATCATCAGAACGCACTTTGACCCGGAACCAGTGTTCGGTTTCAGAGTCGATAGATTGTCCGTTGAAGGCGCATTTAAAATCTTCCATAAAGCTCCCCACATCAGGATAAACGAGCATCTTACGATGCGTCATCCCACGTAACAGCACGGCAAACATTTCAGAACCAAGCGTTTCCTGTGATGGCTTTTCGCTCTGGCGTATTGCCGGACGCGGGTCAGAATGGGGTAACTTGTAGGTCAACATGTGGTAAGCCAGCGTCGCCAGTGCAAAGATGTCGGCCGCAAATTCTGGCGTAGAGTGATACATCAGGTCAACGTGAATGTAGTGCTGTTGCAATAGTGTTGCCTCAGCAGGGATCATACCCATATCGCGCAGGTGTGCCATTGCCAGGTCTGTAAGGGCAGCGTTGCCACTGCGGTCTAGCAATACGTTAGTTGGTTTCACGCTACCGTGTGCAATCTCATTCTGATGCAGGTTTTGCAGAACACTGGCGATTGTCTCAATAACCGTGTAGACACGATTCGGCGGTATCCGCTTGCCCGCTTGCATAAAGTCATAAACAGACGCCGCCGCTAACGGCATCGCCACTGCCAGTATCCCCCCACGTTCATCTGTGTCAATGACTTTGAGTATAGGATGCATGGCCGCATGCGTTATCCCGGCGGCAAATTCGAGTACCTCAGCGGCTGCACCGCGATCCATAGCGCTCTGCATGTCAATGTTATGTAGTATCTTCAACGCAACCTGCTCGTCTGTGCGTGTATCTGTAGCCTGAAACACACTACCCATATCCCCACTACCGAGCTTTTTGCCGAGTTCATAATGTTGTATGGTGGCCACGCCTTTCGTACTCCTTTTGTGTTATATATCCGTCTCACTCATGTTCGCTGTCATCGGTGGTTCGTCCCCTACGCCACCCAATATATGCCCGATACAAGTTATAAATCAGCGGATTATAGACCCAATCCCACGCACCGACCGTGCGGACCACACGCCCGCCCCAGCCCCGCTTAAAACGGTACACCCCCCACAACCCATCGTTGCGCGACTTAAACTGCGCTTCGAGCGTTTCCGTATCTTCATCTGGTACGCCCACCATGTCATACACACTGGCACCGTGTTCACGGGCCCATTGGATAGCGGCCCATTGCGCCCCAAACATCGCCATGCGTTGTCGTTCAGTTGTGCTACTTGCGCCATATTGATACCAGCTCTGTTCGCGCAGTGCAAAGACAATAACACCAGCCAGATCAGTACGTTCCTGTGTCTCGGGGTCTGTGTAAGACGCCAGCAATAGATCAGCGTGCAACGGTGCGTTGCGCTCGATAAACAGGTCGAAAATGCGATGATAGTAACCGGGCACATGCACCCCGAACTCCTGCCGATCTGACGTTATGCCCAACAGTTGATTAAAGCTGTCAACGTCGGCATGGGTGGTGCCACGCCGAATTTCGACGTCATGTTTGGCGCTCTTTCGAATGTTGCGGCGCGTGCCCTGATTCATCTCACGCATAATGGCGTCTTCGTCGCGGGGGCTGTCGTCTTCTGTGGAGCCAGCGACGTCTATCACAAGGGTACGGGGGGGTTGGACAGTTTGCAGGCTTTCGCGGAAACCATGTTGCCGGAGGACATCAAGCGGCACATCGTAACCGGGTTCAATTTTCAAAAACGACGTTCGCGCCCGGCGGAGCGTTGTATGCAGGGCTTTCATGAATGCTTCTACCAGCGCGGGCTCTTGCCAGTCTAACAGCGGGCCAAAGGGGATATAGGCCAGCTTGACCAGTCCATACAGCGCCCGACGATAGAGGATTTGTGCGCCGGCCACAATAATACCGTCTGTGTTTGCAATGGCAACGCGCTGCTGCTGCCAGCCGTATTCGGACTTCAGCACCCCCCAGCCGCTCAGTTGCAAAAAGTGGGCGCGTGGATGCTGGCATACAAAAGCGTCCCAGTCTGCCGGGTTGATGGTGTCAAGCGTGGTGTACATACACAAACCTCCGGCGCTGAGTGTACGTGATGCCGCCGCAAAAATAAACCCGATGATCACTTCACCGGGTTGGTTGCTTACCCTTTACAATGCGCGCACCACTAGTGTCCTCGCCATTGACGCCGACCATACTGGTCAAAAATTAAGCCTTCCAGACAATCAAACCCGGTCTGGTTCTGGACACAACCGTTCACCAGTTGAAAGAGGTCCATAAACCCATGCGGCTTCACCAAAAAAGCATTAGCACCTTTATTGAACGCTTCGCGGATCATCCAGCGCTCATCAAACATCGTTGCCATCATAATCTTGGCGTCGGGTAGTTTGGGGCGCATCACGCTGAGTACTTCTACACCTGTCATGTCGGGTAATTTGCGGTCAAGCATGACCAGCGCGATATCCGCACCCAACCGTTCAACAATGTCCAGCGCTTCTTTACCTGTGCCAGCACCTTCAACGTGCAACTTCGCCTGCCGCAGCAAGCGCACCAAAAAGTCCTGGTTAGCTGGTTCGTCATCAACCACAACCGCTGCTATTTTACCGGGGCTGCTTCCAGGAGTAGGTTCAGCCTGCACAGTTGACTCACCATTCTCTATAGAGGCGTCTTCTGTAGCGTCTGATTCTGTGGTATCTGAGCGCACAATCTTGACTTCCCGCAGTTGGGAACGGCGCTTTTTGGGCGTATCGTCGTCAAAATCATTAACAGCTCTCATCAGGGTGTTTTCTCCGAATTTGATGCTTCTTCGCGAGTGGGCGAATCTGGCATATGGTGTTCGACAGGAGGCTTTTCCTGCTCAGGTGATGTCGGTGTCTTGCTGGTATCAGTGGTTTTATCATCAGCCACGTTTGCTGGTGTCGTTGTTGCGGGTTGGGCCGTGTGTAGTTGCCCAGCCTGCTGTTGATTATTATCATCGGTTTCTGACGTTGCCGCAGGTGTTGTCAGCTTGCCGTTAGCTGGTGCTTGCGATGGCGCAGGTGTCGCAGACGACGCTGTTGGCGGTGCCGACACTGATGCATCAGTATCCACTTTCGATGGTGGTGATGATGACGTGGCTGGCGCGGTCGGTTTCGCGGTCGGTTTCGCTATTTTGCTCGGCGCATCTTCTTCATTCAAGCGCAGCGCGACTGAAAGCGGTGTCGGCTCATCATCCGCAGTGGGTTGTGGCGGCTGCGGCTGTTCATTTTCGGGGTCATACCTGGCGATAATTTCCAGTAGTTCTGCAATCGGCACGGGTTTCGGCAGGTAGCCATCACAGCCAGCAGCCATAATGCGCTCCATATCGCCGGACATCGCATAGGCTGTCACGGCTACAATCGGCCGCTTGTCACCGCGCTCGCGGAGTTTTTGTACGACCTGAGTACCGTCTAACTCGCCGTCAAGCTCAATATCCATCAAGATAAGGTGCGCCGTGTCCGTTTCAAGCGCGTCGAGGGCGGTGGTTCCATCTGAGTATGAAACAACATCATGCCCCCCTATGCGTGCGATGCGTTCGACCAGTGCAAGATTCACCATGTTATCTTCAACGTACATGATGCGCATGGGAATATGTTTACTCCTTCCCCTGAGTGGTAGAGGCAGTGACCTCGGCAACTTCTTCCCATTCAGTGTCGGCATCCATGCGATAACGCGGGAAAGCGACGTAGAATATCGAGCCCTTGCCCGGTTCGCTTTCTAACCAGATGTCGCCATCCATCAATTCCAGTAATTGCCTGGAAATTGCGAGCCCTAGCCCAGAGCCAGCGCGCTTTTGCTTGCGGCCACTGTCGCCTTGCTGAAAGGCTTCAAAAATCGTCTTTACATTGTCAGGTGAAATGCCTGTACCCGTGTCTTCCAGTGCCACCACTACCGTTTCGGGCTTTGTTTCGACAGAAATTCTAATATGTCCTTTGTCAGTAAATTTTGCGGCGTTCGAATAGAGATTGAGCAACACCTGCCGCACCCGCAACGGGTCGCCAAGCACCATCGGCATTACCTCTGGCAAGTCGCGCTTGAGTTCAATAGGTTTGGAACCGATCAGACCAATAGTTGTTGACATAAGATTTGAGATGATTGGCTCTAGTTCAACCGGTTGAATCTCAACTTCAAGGCGGCCAACGTCAATGCGGCTCAAGTCCAGAATATCGTTGATAATACCCAGTAGATGTTTACCACTACCGTAGATGCGTTCCATGTCTTGTCGGTATTCGGGTGGAAGCTCAACACCGTTATACATCATCGGGAAGTTCAGCATGGTCTCGCTAAAACCGATGACAGCATTGAGTGGTGTTCGAAGCTCATGGCTCATGTTGGCGAGGAACTGCCCACGAAATTGCTTGGCCATTTCTGCTGCGCGTCGAGCGTCTTCAAGTTCAGTGTTAATGTTTTGGAGTTGCAGGGTCAGGTTTTGCTGCTTGAGCAGGCTTTTTTCAACTTCCTGTCGGCTTTCGTGGAGTTGATCTGCCGTTTTACGTTCTTTGCGATAGCTGTCGAGCGCCCATTCAGCGATCCCGTATAATTCACCACTGACCTGCGTGACGAACATGGTCGAGATTCCGATCAACAAAAGCCCAAACGCCCCGCCGCTTGTCACGGCGAAGTCGCCAAGCAGCACCAGCGGAAAGGCTATCATACTCACCACCATCAGTGCAGCCAGTCCAATGGTTTCACGGACCGACATCAGCATACCGAGTATAAACACAACCAGCACACCAATAGATGGTACCAGTGTTCGGCTGGCGTCACTATCTGGCAGCATCAGAGTGACAACCATGAACACAATGCCTAACGAATAGGCCCATGTCGCCCGATTGTACTGATTTTGTTTTAGAAAGTATCGCGTGAGCAAGCTACCCGTAATTACAATAACGAGCGGGACGATAAAGTCTGTGACATTAAAAACGGCTCGCCCACCAGTAGACGCAACAAGCACCAACCACACCAGTACAATGCTACCAAACATGGTCGCTTTCCAGAGCAGACTCAGGCGATCTCTGCGAATTTCTTCAACAAAACTGACTTTTGACGGCCCGAGTTGAGAGGTTGACGGATTGCTGGCGATAGATTCTGCGGTAGCTGTTCCAGTTAACGTAGATTCTGTCATTATAGGTTTCGCTCAGCTTGGTTAACTTTAAATTTATAATAATTTACGTCGATTTATCTAAATGATATTCAAAAATCGCACACAAGGCAAATTTTGAAGCGGTTCCACGTCAATTTCATCAACATTAAAAAATCGGAGCGCCTCTGTTGAAATAATTACTCGCTCATTCGTAGTCAATAAATGAAACTTCAGCCCGTCATCAAAGGCCATACCGCTGATGTCACGTACGGAATCATCCTGCCGCAACAACAACACTTCACCCACATTGAGTGTCAGATGTAACGTTTCATTTTCTTCATACAACGTTAATGCATCATTCAGTATTTGCAGCGGGGTATACTGTTCCGGATCAAAGGCCCCTACCAGATGCTTGCCCCCAAAGTTCCAGACTTGTGCCCCCATCTCTGCAAGCCGTTCTGAAAGGCTGCTGGCCCGCAAACTGAGCATGTCCCAGTGCTGCGCCGCAGACATCGTTGGGGCGTTGGTGTCGTCAAATCCGATGAACAGCAAAAGAGCTTGAAGCCGCAGCACTTCACGCGGGGCGTGCGACGTTTCGTCAGTATGGCCAGCTTGCTCTGCCCGGGCAAGGTTACGGGCATTTTCAATTGCAATCGCTGCATAGTCTGACAATGCACTGAGCATCGCGCCATCTTGCTTGCGGAACTCACCGGCTTCGGGCGAGACATTATTGAGCATCACGGCACCAATCGTACGTTTGCCAACGATCATCGGCGTCACCAATACCGCCTCTGGCAGGTCAGCCGCGGCGTGGTCTCGGCGCAATTCTTGCATTTCAGCACGATTAAGTACCAGGGGTTTGCTGGTATGGACAGCACGCCAGGCAAATGGATTTTCTAGCGGTTGGTTGATAGTCTGAATCTGTGGTTCGCCGGGGTATTTTACCGCCCGGCCAACAAGTCGCTCTCCATGAACAAGGAACAAGCTCCCTGCTTCGCTATCTGTAATTTCAATTGCAGCCCGCAACACACGGGGCAACAGCTCGTTCATGCTCGTCAGCGCTGTCACACTTTTGCCAATTTTGTAGAGCATGTTCAGCTCACGGATGCGCTGTGTCATTTCAGCGTTAGCAGCGATCACCCGCTCCGTGAGTTTCTCTTTTTCCTGGCGCAAACGCACTTCTGACAGGGCGCGGCCAATCGCCGCCGTCATTTCTTCAACAGAAAACGGCTTTTTAACGTAATCGCGCACACCTTTACGATAAACTTCAATCGCGATTTCTTCGCTACCGTGGAAGGTCATCAGCACGACAGGCACGCGAATTTCTTCGGCATTCATTGTGTCGAGTACTTCCAGACCGCCCATCTTCGGCATTTGCAAGTCCAGCAAAATCAGGTCAAGCGGCTGGCTGCGCATGATCTCCATCGCTTCAACCCCATTTTTGGCGGTGAGTACCTCGAAGTTGTTCGGCTCAATGATATAGTCGATGATGAAATCGCGGTTTTCGCGCCCATCGTCACAAATAAGAATACGTTCTCCGGCCAAAGTAATTCCCTTTGCTGGTCTGCGTATACACAGGTAGTCTCAGTAGCGTTTCGTTATTGCGGATTAAGCAACGGTTGCTCTACTGTCAACGGAATGTTGATGTCTGCGTAAAGCACATCGCGCTGTAACGTATAGTTTACCGTCACTCCACCATCGGGCTCAATCTCGTTTTCGCCATACCCATAAATTTCTGGCGCAGGACTCCCGGCGAGTGTAATGCGATATTGTTCGAGGACATGACGAAAATTATTGGTGTCGATCCAGAGCAAGAGTTCGATCTCAGCGTTAGCATTAGAAAATGCAGCCACCAACGCCGCCCGTTCTGGGTCGCCAGCAAAAGCGGCTGCCAACACAGGCAGTGGTTCGAGCCTTAAGCGAACCTGCCGCGTCGTGACTTCAGCCCCGGCACCATTGAGAATCACTTGCTGGTCTGCCATCTGTTCAATATCCAGCAACACATCCCGCAGCGGCAAAACGCGCATGGCACGCACCAGGTCGGCACCCAGTAAGGGATTTAAACCGGCTTCTGGCGGCGCTTCTGGCAGAAAGCGATACAGATTGGCCGTTTGCAAAAGTGGAAACTGTTCCGGGTCATCAGTGATGTCTTGCCATTCGCTGAGGGTGTCTACTAACGCCTCATTCGGTGGTCCGGTATAGAGCCCACGCACATACAAGCGCTCGTCAAAATAGCGTGTGTTCACTGTCAATCCATAGATGTCAGAGGTCTGGCGGTCGGGGCCGAACTCGTTGTCCGTCCGCACCTGCACAGTCAGCAGATGGTCGGCGTTATAGTCCAGGTTGATAATGGGGTTACGCTCGTAAACACTGGTGATCGTTGAGTCGACCGTTTGTGAAATCACAAAGCGGGTATCGGCATTAATCTGAACATCTTCGGTGTAACTGAAGGTTTCAATGCTGAGTTCTTTATAGCTTTCCCACCCACGGCGGTCAGCATTTGCAGCTTCGACAAGCGCAATTAAAGACTGTTGCTCAGCAGAAAACTCATCATCATTGCCATCGTCCTGAGCGGTGGTTGTCCACGCATTCCCCAGCATCAAAACAGCGACAACAAGCAACGCCCGTGTAATCTGGTTGGGCTGTATCAACATTTTTGCTCTCCCGCGGAACACAACTGTATTCCGGGCCTACAACGCGCTACAATGTATGCTATGCATCATATCATGATTTTCCTCGACGGTATCGGATTAGGCGCAAATGATTCAACCAGCAACCCATTTGCTGTTATCAATGCCCCAACCCTACACAGCCTGAGCAGCGGCCGGCGTTGGCTAGCGTCCACGCCACGCACGGAAAGTGAGCGTGCCATTTTCATCCCGACAGACGCGGGCTTCGGCGTTGAAGGCCGCCCACAAAGCGCCACTGGCCATGCCGCTATTCTCACCGGGCGCAACGTTCCGGCTGAAATTGGCAAGCATTATGGCCCCAAGCCAACACCCGACATTCGCGCTATTCTGGATGAAGCCAATCTATTCAAGACCCTCGTTGCACATGGACACTCAGCGACGCTTATTACGCCCTATCCGCCACCATTCTTCGCCGCAATTGAACGTGGCAAGCGCCTCCCAAGTGGTATTCAGCACGCGGTCATGTCAGCAGATATTCCGTTGCTCACTGAGGTAGACTACTACGCCGGGAATGCCATTGCACCTGACTTCACTGGTGCGGGGTGGACGTCGTTTCTGGGGTATCACGACGCCCCCACCTATACACCCCGGGCCGCCGGACGTCGCCTTGCTGAACTCGCACGCGAACGCACGCTGACGTTTTTTAGCACCTGGATTACAGACGAAATTGGGCATCGTGGTCCATTAGAACGCGGTGTCGAATTTCTGGAAACATTCGACGGCTTTATGGCGGGGTTGCTGGCTGCATGGCACGATGAAGACGGGTTAATCCTCGTTTTTTCTGATCACGGCAATCTAGAAGTTCAAGGTGATCGGCGTCACAGTGAAAATCAGGTACCGACTGTTGTCATCGGTGCGCAACGCCATGCATTTGCACAAGGCTATGCTTCTCTGCTGGACATCACCCCAAATTTTCTGCGCACACTTGGCATCAACAGCGCGACCCTCCCCTGATGTCATTACCACATCGCCGCTATTGCGGCCGCCGTAACCGCCAGGTACCGTTCGGGCAGTCTAACCCAAGAGAATCTTCAAAGAGCACAAGTGTCGCATTCTCAAAGAATGTGCCCAGACGGTACTCACCCGGCCCGGGGATATAGTCGTTGTTTTCAACCACACCACCCGCGACATATTCACGCACAGGACTGTGTTCAATTTCAGACGTCAATGCCCAGCCCAGTCGTTCACGCAATTCCGGGTTTTCGCGCCAAATTTTGCCAAAGCCTCGGATTGGTTGCTGAATGCGTGGGTCTTCGCGGTCAGATGTTGTGGTAGCATCTGGCGGCGGTTGAAAAGTGGGCAGAAATTCGGGTTCTTCTTCGGTGAAGGCATCTTCAAAGCAAAGCCAATCGCCTTGCTGAGGGTCAACTTCGTCACCCACCAGAACAGCGATCTGGCGTGTGTCCCGAAACCAGATCATGCGTCCTCCTTCAAAAACTTGCTCTACCACACTCGTCACTTCGACGCGCTTCGTCGGGAAAATGCTTGGTTGTGGCGTTTCAGTCGGTAGCGGGGTCAGTGTTGGTGGCGGTTGCGGGGTTTCTGAAGGGGTACGGCTTTGCTGTGAGTCAGCACTGGTACCCGTGGCAGTTGTTTGGGCTGTGAGCGTTTGCAATAACCCGGCATTGGTTGCTTCTAGCGCAACGATGGTGGCGCGTAGATTGGCTTGCTCCTCATCAATCGGTTGTGTGGGTTGTGGGGTCACAATTACCAATTCAGTTGGTGGTGGGTTGTCGTCGGTGTCGCAGGCAACAAGTCCGAAGGCCAGCAACATCAGCAGGCTAAGTTTCGAGAGAATATGCAACGTATTATGCATCGGGTTGATCGTTTCTGGTATTTGTCGTTAATGATTGACAGGTGATCTTCTGTAGGGGATAGACACTGTGTAGCAGGGTGTAGTTCCCAAATTTTAATCCTGCGCTGTCAGGTCATGATATTTGCGATTATAGTACACAAGCGGCGCACCGGCGTCTTGTTGTTGTAGCACCCCAACCACTTCTGCGATAAACACATAGTGTGTTCCGCCATCATGCGTTGAAGTCACCTGACAATCGAAACCGGAGAGCGCGTCCTCTAGTAAGGGGGCACCCGTGACCAACGTCTGGGTCTTTAAGTCGGCAAAACGGTCAGCATCTTTGGGGAAATCCGGGTCAAATCCAGCGAAGCGTGTCGAAAGTGCGGCCTGGTCATCCGCCAAAATATTCGCCGTGAAACCACCCGTTACCAGCACAGCCCGGGCTGCGTCAGTCTCTTTAAATAAGCAAATTAGTACAAGCGGCGGGTCTAATGAAACGGATGTAAACGAACTGGCCGTGATCCCCACCGGGGTCGCGTCTTCATCGACGGCTGTAACCACTGTTACCCCACTCACCCAGTTGCGCATCGCGGTGCGAAGCTGTTCTTGATCTACTGACATAGCCTTGGAATATCCCTGATTGTCGTGTGTAATCTGGCAAAAACGTCATCAGTATAGCGCAGGCAGTGACCCCCAAGCTATGTGCAAAAAACGCTCAGGCGTTACCAATCGTCGCAGCAGTGCGAACCTAATACGCTGATTAGCAACGCAAATCCCTTGCTATCAACTACGAGGTCATGCCGAAGTATTTGATATAATGGCGATAGATTGCTACTATCACAGTCGTGTAGCAGTCAAAGCGGCCAAACCGAATTGTGCTTATCCGGTAAAGGCAGAAGGAGACACGCACGTGGTATCGTGGATGCTTGTCGAAGACGAAGAAGATATTCGCAATATTGTAAAAGTTATGTTCCAGGTGTGGGGTTATAGCGTCATTGAGTTTTCCAATGGGAATGATGCGGTTAAGTTTATCGAAGAAATTAATGACGGTACCTACACAGGCGAAATCCCGCAATTGTTGCTCAGTGATATTAGAATGCCCGGGCCGAATGGCAATGAAGTTGCGCACCGTGTTCGCGAATCAACGCACGATGAGTTCAAAGCCATTCCGATTATCTTAATGACCGCCTTTCAATTGTCCGAAAGTGAGCAAAACGCCTTCCGCACCAACGATGGCGTCAACCGTATCATATTTAAGCCTTTGCCCGACTTTGACAAGTTCAATCAAATGATCATGGATGTCGTCAATGGTACCTACCAGCCGCCCTCATAAACCTGCCTGTGTCCATGCCAGGCTCGGAAGCGTCACCGCATGACTGATACCCCAACCCCGCCACCTTCATCTTCCGCTGGTGACAACACGCAACAATTTCGTGGCTTCCTGCGCGTTGTCAATGAATTGGGCACAGCCACTGATACCCTCTTTAAACGGATTTACGGGAGCCTGAGCCGTCGTCGTAAAACACTTGTGGATACAGAAGCGTTACGCCGCGCCCAAAGCCACGCCCGCGCCTTGCAACATCGCACGCGCATCCAGAGCCAGGAACTTGCCCGCCTGACAAATGTTGTAGGCATGATTCAAGAAGGCGTGATTATGCAAGATAATCAGGGGCGTATTGTGCTGATGAATGAGGCCGCCAAGAACCTGCTTGGTAGCATCAATTCCTTCTGGGAAAGCCAGCTTGGGTCAATGTTCCGTGAATACAACACCGCTGCTATCCAGCCTGAAACCAGTGGCGTTGAACCGCTTGGCGAATCGCAGAGTGTCGAGTTAGAAAGTGGCACAGTAGGGGTTCGGTTGGCACGAGTGTTTTCGAATCGGGGCAATGTGTTGGGCACTGTGATGATCTTGAGCAACCTGCAAATGCCACCTTCCGCACTGTCAGACCGCCTCAAGACCTCATTCATTACAGCGATGACGCATGAGTTGCGCACCCCGCTCACATCAATTAAGGGCATGAGCGATGTATTGCTGAGTATGCCAGAAGGTCGCCCGCCAAACCGCCGCTTTCTGGAAGCCATTGGTCGCAATGTCGCCATTCTAGACACCATGATCGTTGAATTGCTCGACCTTTCCGAAATTGAAGCCGATACTTTTGAAGTGCGCATGGACCCCCTCCGGCTGGACGAAGAGGTTTTTGCTGTTGTCAAAGGCATGGAACCGCGTCTACAAAAAGCCAGGCTACGGATTACGGTTATGGTTGTACGCACCGAGAACCTTAACATTCACGGCGACGAGCGGCGTTTGCAATGGGCATTGGGGCATTTACTGCGCAATGCTATTCAGTATACAGAGCCAGAGGGTGATATTGTTGTGCAAGTCGGGCGCAGGCGTAATAACGATGTCCTGTTAAAAGTGATTGATTCAGGCGTCGGCATCAGCGAAAAAGACCTACCCTATATTTTCCAGCGGCATACACGTGGCGAAGCCCGTGGCCGTGAGGGTAAAGTCATTGACCCACGCGGGCTGGGGCAGGGGTTATACATTGCACGCGCTGTCGTTGAAGCACATGGTGGCCAGATTGAGGTTGCAAGTGCCGTCCATGAAGGCAGCACCTTTACCATTTCCCTGCCAATTTCAGACTTGCCTTGAATTTAGCAGCAAAATATCATACAACAAAGACACTTGCGATCAAAGCATGAAACGGAGAGATAGCGTTGCCGACCTGGATGGTGGTAGAAGACGAACCTGATATTTATGATGTATTGCTCGCCATGTTTGAACTATGGGGCATTGAAGGGGTCGCCTTCGTTGATGGTGGTGAAGCAATCTCCTGGATTGACGCGGTAGACGAAGGCCGGGTGCATGGCGATATGCCTGAACTCGCAATTCTCGATATTCGCTTGCCAGAAGCCAGCGGCCCTGAAGTTGGCAACCGCATCCGCAAGAGCGCCAAGCTACAACACGTTGCTATTGTGCTTATTACCGCCTATCGGCTTTCTTCTGAAGAAGAACGTGGCGTGATTGAGCAAGCAGGCGCTGACCGTTTGATGTATAAACCGCTCCCTGCGATGCCCGAACTCCGTGCTATTCTGGACGAAGTTGTCGATAATCGTCGCAAGTTGCGCAAATCCAACGAAAACGGCAACGCAAGCCCCACCGATACCGACACCAAAACCAACAGCACCGCTGATACCTCTGAAAAAACTGAACAATCTTCAAAATCAGAACCATCAGACACGGCGTCATCCTCGGCTGGCGAACAACCTACCACCCCGCCCAAAAAATAGAGTTGTAACACACCTATTCCCATGACATCAACTGACGCACAGCTTCATGACAACAGCCACCCACGTCCAATCCAACTCAAGGGTTGGGCGGTTTTGTTCACCACGTGGTTAAATCTCGGGCTTTTTGTCCTGCTTAATGGCCTTATACTCCGCGAGGTCATCAGTGAAGATGGGCAGATTGTCCTGCCAACAAGCACGCAGGACGCAGTCTGGCTGGTGGTCGTCATGTGGTTAGTTGCCTATGTGTCGGGGTTTATTGTTGGGCTGCAATGGGGTGTTGAACGGCGCGACCTCATCGGCAGCAGTGTTGTCGGTTATTTAATCGCCGCATGTCTACATATTGCTTTCATTGGCATTTTTCCCGGAACCCCTACCAACAGCTTCGACGTTTTACGTAGCCTTGTGTCGTTTGAACCGCTGCCAGTGTACTATGTATTTGCTGTATTGTGCCTTGTGCTGGGTCCAGTTGTCGCCGGGCTGGCTGCATATACAGGTAATTTGATGGCGGGCGAGTTCGCAGCGCTGCGGCTTTCGCCACAAATTGGTGTTGATCCGATTGCGACCATTTTTGCGGCGCTGCTGCCAGTTTCCGTGATGCTTTTGGCCGTGAGTATGCTTAACTATCGTGATCTTGATGACGTGCAGCAAATCACGAACGATTATCAAGTCATCATCGATCAATACAACGACCAGCGCCCCTTTAACGAGCAAGAACCGACACCACCGATTGTATTCCTACACCTCGACCGTCTGACTGATATTTTGTATTATGCTGGGCTCGCTTTTGTGGTGGGTGTCCTCATCGGCGTCAAGCGACTGATTCCGTCCGTGTGGCAGAGCACGCTCAGTGCCATGTTGGGGCTGGGTGTTTCGATGCTATTGATGTTCCTCTTGCTTGATGTGATTGAGCCGGATACAACACCGAATATCAACTATGAAGACATTTATACTGACGAACTGGGAACGTTGCGCGCCCCCGATCCGGAAACATTTGCGCTGTTCTGGTTCTTACCACCAACAATCGCCGGGTTAACTGCATTGGTGTTGCGATTAATCCTGAATGTAAGCACAAGCCGCCAGCCACAGCAAGCCGAAGCACTCTCCCTCGGTCAAGAATAGCTACTGTGCGGGGCTTTGTTCCAGCAATACCGCGAAGCGCTCTCCTAACAGTGTCGCCAGATAAGGTTCAACCTGCCATAGCTCGCATAACCGCAGATACTCCGCCACGTAGCGCGGGTCGCCGGGGCTGGTGGTCTTTTGCGCACGAATCATCAAATTTTTAGCGGTGTGTTCGGGCGAAACGAACTCAACCACCTGCGCGTTATACCCCATAATACGCAAAATCAATGCGCGGAACGTATCGGTCAATATATCCCCCATCCGTTCGCGCAAAATGTTGTGGCGCATGACCGGATCAAGAACAGACGGTGTGTCTTGCTGTAGCTGTACTTGCAGATGGTGATGGCAACACGGCACACTAAAAATATACGGGCTTTCCGCCATGATTCCAACAGCAAGTGCCTCGTCAGTGGCGGTGTCGCAGGCATGGAGCGCAAGCACGATATCTGGTTGCACCCCCGGCTGATAGTCGATGATACTGCTACTCTCGAAATTGATATTCTCCCACCCCATTGCGTCACTGATTTCAGCATGGCGTTGCAATAATGCCACATTGACATCTACACCGACGGTTTCTGCTGGAATGTTCAAAACATCATTAATGTAGTGATGCACCGCAAAGGTCAAATAAGCACTACCGCACCCACAATCCAGAAGCTGCAACGGCGTGTGGTCAAATGCATCGAAATTGACGGTTTCTGTCACCAGATCTAGAAAACGATTAATCTGTACAAATTTAGCGCGTTTGCTGGCTTTAACGGTACCATCTGCGCTCATAATGCCGCTGGCTTGCAAAAACGCATCTGGCCGATCTTCGGGCAGTAGCAATGATTTGATGCGATTATGGGAAAGGTCCGGTTGCAGCACGACGTTCGCAGCGCGATGCACACGCACTTTTCCCTTTTTGCTGATGCGGACTTGAATATCTTCGCTCGTGGTACGCACGAAGAAATTATTGTGCGGGGCTGCAAGCAACTCATGAAGAATGTCCGGGGCGTCGTGCTGGTTAAAATTCCTGGTAAATGTCTGCCGGCCATCCCAGAACAGAACTTGTAGATGGCGCTGGCCTTTGAGTTCAACCGGGCGGAGCGAGATTTTTTCCCATTCTGGCCTTGTGTTGCGTTGGCGGCCAGAGAATGTAGCGCTCACAAATGTATCTGCATCTTGTATGGCGCTGGCCAGCATCGTTTGAAAGTCTGTTTCGGTCATTGTTGTTACTCGCTTTATGATGAATTGTCTGTGCTGGTGTAACAGATCAGCACTTGAAAGGAAATCCTTTAATGTCTTTGAACCACAATCATACTAGCGCTGTATTGCTTACAGAACCCGGTAAACATGTTATGACCTAGCCAAGTGAGAATTGCATGAGTTTGCAGGTGACAGATGCAATCATTTTGCATTCGAAGGAGGTTAAGTTATAATGTCGGGGTGTAAATTTTGATTAACGTGATTTGGGTCTTTTAACCCTTGCACCATCACGTTAGGGAATTGGTGAAGGCATTTGCCGCATTAGCGCGGTATGCCCCATGCTAACTGAGGCAATGGTCAGTACTTTTGAATTTCTGAACAACAGATTAGATTCTCCAGGAGAAGCTAACACCTATGTTTAAGTTACCTTTCCGTACCGCTGTTACGGTTGCAATTGCAGTCGTGATGGTTGTAACACTTGTTCCAACGAGCTTTGCATTTGCAGATGATGCTGAGTTCACGTTCACCGCTCAGTATCGCCAGGATGTTGAAGTTACGCTCGATGTTTCCTCCGGCTCCGAAATCAGCACGCTCGACCCGGCTGCTGCCTCGGACTCTGTTTCCATCACCCCCATTGAAAACCTGTTCCTGGGTCTGACCGACTACGACCCAATCACCGGTGAAGTTGTTCCGGAACTGGCCGTCTTTGACGATCCTTCCGAACTCGTTGACGGCACCACCTGGACCTTCAACCTCCGTGACGACGTAATGTGGAAGCAGTACGACCCGGCTACTGGTGAAGCTACCAGCCTGCGCCCGGTTGTTGCTGGTGACTTCGTTTACGGTATGAAGCGTGCCTGCGACCCCCGCCTGGGCGCTTACTATGGTACCGTTGCTGCTAAAGTTATCGCTGGTTGTGAAGTCGTGAACCAGACGGACGCTGAAGAAGTAACCGACGACCTCGTCTTCGGTGACACCATTCAGGTTTCCGCTCCCGACGACACCACGCTGGTTGTTGAACTCCAGTTCCCGGCCACCTACTTCTTCAGCATGACCCCGATGTGGATGATCCGTCCTGTTCCGCAGGAAACCATCGAAGAATTCGGTGACGACTGGACCCAGCCTGGCAACATCGTGACCAATGGCCCATACTTCGTGCAGGAAAACACCCGTGGTGTACGCCGCGTGTTTGTCCGCAACAACGACCTGCCGCAGGACCTCTACAGCGGTGACGGTAACATTGAACGCATCAACACCACCCTGATCGAAGACCCCGGTACAACCTTCTCACTGTACCAGCAGAACGAACTGGACACCTCCGGCGTTCCCGGTGCTGAGCTGCAAGCTATTCTGGCTGACCCCGAATTTGCTAACGAGCTGCTCCAGATCTTCGACCTGGCTGTGTTCTACTTTGCTTTCGCACACGACAAGCCACCCTTCGACAACGTGAACGCACGCCGTGCTTTCAGCGCTGTCATCGACCGTGAAACCTTCGTAAGCCAGATCAACCAGAACCGTGGTGTACCGATGATCCACTTCACCCCGCCTGGTATGGCTCACGCACCGCCGATCAACGAAATTGGTGTTGGCTTCAACCCTGAATATGCTGCTGAACAGATCGAAGAAGCTGGCTTCCCGAACTGTGAAGGCTTCCCCAACGTCGAAATCGTCACCTACCAGGGTGCTGGCGACTGGGCTGAATTCTGGGCTGCTGGCGCTGAAGAACACCTCGGCTGCGACCCCAACATCTTCAACGTTGAACAACTTGAGTTCTCCGTACTGTTGGAAGTTATTGACGCTGACACCCCCACCCAGGACCGTCCGAACGCCTGGACACTCGGTTGGGGTCCGGACTACGCTGACGCTAACAACTGGGTCAACGACGTCCTGAGCTGCACCTCTGACAACGCTTTCCTGCGTGAATGCACCGCTGTTGACGATCTAATCAACGAAGCTGCACAGGAATCTGACTCCGAACGCCGTACTGAGCTGTATGCAGAAATCGAAGAAGCCTTCTTTGGCCCTGATGGTGAACACACCATTGCTCCGATCTACCTGCGTTCTGGCTACACACTGGTTAAGCCGTGGTACACTGGCCCCTTCACCACTGACGGTCTGTTCGGTGGCGCACACTGGGGTTCCCGCAGCATCGATATGGCCGCTAAGCTGGCTGCACGTGGTGAATAAGCTCTATAGTAGCTGATTTACCCGTACCTCTTATGTGCTGATGCCGCACGTCCCGGGTTGTACTGATCGTCAGTGCAGCTCGGGGCACTGCATAACACGCGACTGTGGCATCCTTCACCAAACCGCACTTAATTATGCCCTTCCCCGGGCTCTATAGGCGGCATCAGCACTAGCACAACCGCACCACATTCACTACAATAACAATATATAAACCTGAAAATATCACTCAATGATTGCCTGAAGGATAGTCTGCATGGCATTGCGTGTGCTTATTATTGACCCCGAAATCAGCTTTATCGTCCGGCTGCGTAAAGCACTCGAAGCCCAACACTTTACAGCACGCACCGTCCGCCGTCCGCTGGCTGCAATCGACGACATTCAGAGCGACACCTTTGATATTGCAGTCCTCGACCTTGAAATTGACGAGCTGCAACACATCTATGACACGCTGCGCCACCACCACCCCACCCTGCCCGTTATTATCTCTGGCCGGTCAGAAAAAGACGCCGAAATGGTCAACCAGTTGGGTGCGCAGGCGTATATCAACAAGCCCTACATCGCACGTAATTTAATCGCCATTATCGAATGGACGCTGGCGCGGCTTGAAGCTGAACCGATGCAACGCCTGATTGACCAATTCTGGGAAGATGTGCAGGCCGAGGAGGATGAACAACTCCCACGCTTGCAAATCAGTGAGCCGCCGCTGCCTGAAGAATCAACCATTGGTGATATACTGCGGTCCATCAGTGAACAGAATGGTTACGCGCAGCCAGAAGACGAAGCGCTTGACGACGAAGCCACGCCGACTTCACAGCCCACACCGCCACCTCACAGCCTGCCAGAATCAACTGCTGCCCTACGCGGTCCGATTCAAATTGACGAACCGCCAATTTCACCAGAGGATTCTGTCGCCAGCCAGGTATTGCGACTCAGTAGCAATGCGGAAGATGCTGACCGTGTGTTGATTCATACGGCGAGCGCAATTGACGGCCCCACCGTTCGGCCCCTCCCGTCCTGGCAAACAGCACTGTCACAAACTGAAGAAGACCTTATTCGAGCCGTGATCGGTATCGTGCCCGATAGTATACTGCCGCCACAGCAACAAGAAATGATTGAGGGTACGCCGTATACCAGCGGCACACGTCCAATTTTTGCCCCCCCCGTTGATCTACAGGCAGAACATGACGCAGATGAGCTTGAAGAAGCAGACACGGGGCTGCAACTGGCGCTGCAAAACCTGACACCCCGGCCAGAGCATGAACCCGCTTCGCCTGAAGATGATGTGCTGATTGAAGCCACGCCCGGTGAAATCACACACTCGATGGGCATTGTGCTGGACGATGACGATGAAACCGATAGTGCAGACGCCCCTTCAGATGAGGATATTGTGGCGGATGCGGCATTACGTCTGACGCAACTATCTCTGGAAAGCTCAGCGCTCGGCACCCTGCTGACCGACGGTACACGTGTCGTCGGCAAGAATGGTGACTTGAACGAGCAGACCTGGCGTGACATTATTGCCGAAGTCATTGATGCATGGCAAACAGGGGAAAGCAACGGCCAGTCCAGTACACGTTTGTTGTATCGAAAATTCAAGGCCACAGGACAAGTCCTGTTGTTCAGCACACAGACGGTACAAGGCCTTGTACTCACCATGATCTTCAGTGCCAGCACAGCGCTAAAGGTCATCCGTCGCCAGGCGACACGCATCGCAGACGCACTTGAAACCATGCCCGAAGAAGCAGATACACGCGCACCTGCGGCTGATGACACTGATGATATGCAAGACGCCATACCCACTGAAGCACCCGCCCCTCCGGCCCCGTCCAGCCCAGACGAGGCACCCGCTGCGGTTACGGCTCACAGCCGCCCCACTGACTTGCGCCCACCTGACGCTATGCGAGGATCTGCGGCTTCCACGACACAGGCAGACCGACCCAGGCGCGACCCGGGAACCTATACCGGGTATGCCATGCTATGGCTCGTCCTTAATCAAGATTATCCGTTGGAAGGTGAGCTAGCAGCAGCGATGGAACGCTGGCTACACCGTAGCGCTACAGAGCAGGAATGGGATATTATCGCCGTAGATATTCACCCGGGGTGGGTCAATATGCATATCGAAATCCCGGTCAATACATCGCCGGCGGTGGTGGTCAGCACGTTGATGGCATACACAACAACGGCGCTCCACGATGCATTCCCTGATGCTAACGGCAATGGCGCAAGACAACCGCTGTGGTCAGAGAGCTACAGTGTTATGACCCCCGGCCGGCTGATGGAAGACAAAGAAATCGAACGCTTCATTCGCTTCTACACGCATTCCTGAACGCAACAGAGTACCGACAGTGCCGCATTGAAAATGCCCTCCCCACAGGATGAGGAAGGCATTCATGCACGCTTATATGCTGCTGTGCAGGTGGTAAAGGTACGCCGCGCCTAGGGATAAATACCGCGTGTCAACGTGGCTTTAGCAACGCGGTCAATTGCATAGACCTGGGCGGCTGTACGCATATCAAGGTCATGCTTTTCGCTGAACTCGGCCACGCGGTCATAAGCCTTAACCAGAATACGACGTAGCTGGCGCATGACTTCTTCGACATCCCATGAGAACATCTGAAGGTCTTGCACCCATTCGAAATAAGAAACAGTGACACCGCCTGCATTGGCGAGAATGTCTGGCAAAACAACGATGCCACGTGACCTGAGAATTTCGTCAGCAATGGGTGTGGTCGGGCCATTTGCACCTTCGACCACAAACTTAGCAGTCACTTTGCTGGCGTTGCGTTCGGTCAATTGGCCTTCAAGCGCTGCCGGGATAAGCACATCACAATCCAGTTCAAACAACTCAACATTGGTAATGAAATCAACATCATTGAACTGTTCTGCATAATCCTTCAGAACCCGGCGCTGGCTCGTGAATTCATACAGGCGGCGTATGTCCAGACCATCAGGGTTATAAACCCCGCCACTGACATCACTAACGGCCAGGACTTTGTAGCCACGTTCGATAGCATACAACGCAGCATGCGCCCCTACATTACCAAAACCCTGAATGACAAGGCGAATATTCTCATTGTCGTAGATACCATCACGCCGCAGCGCTTCTTCCATAATGATAATCGCACCGCGTCCGGTAGCTTCTTCGCGGCCTTCGCTACCACCAATATTAATCGGCTTACCCGTCACCACAGCCGGTACAGAATACCCCATCGTCATGGAATATGTGTCCATCATCCAGGCCATCGTCTGTGCGTTTGTGCCCATATCCGGGGCAGGGATGTCACCGTGCGGGCTCATAATGCCGACCAGTTCAGAGGCAAAACGGCGCGTCAGGCCTTCATTTTCGCGATCAGACAATGTACCGGGGTCAACGATGACACCACCCTTCGCACCGCCATAGGGTAGCCCTACCAGCGCGCACTTCCACGTCATCCACATCGCGAGGGCACGAACTTCGTCGAGGCTGACATGTTGTGAATAACGGATACCCCCCTTTGAGGGGCCGAGAATCAAGTTGTGGTGAACCCGATAGCCCGTGAATATCCGAACTTCATCATTATCCATCTTAACAGGAAAGTAGAGGGTGTATTCGCGCTTCGGTGTGCGCAGAAATTCCTTCATTCCATCTGAAATATCCAGGAACCCGGCTGCGCGATCAAATTGAGCAAGTGCAGTGTCATACGCCTTGCTAGATGCAAAATCTGGTGCCATCAGCGTATCAAGGGCCATGTTACGAAGACTCCTCCAAAAATTGAGATAATTAGTGTTTGATGAACTTGATACTATCTTAACAGAAATGGCAGATGACGCACAACGTCTCAATTTATATTTTTTTTGCAAATTAAACGTATTTCAACTTAATCGTAACACAAGCCACAGAAAGGCAGAACAAAAAAAGCCCGGCAATTACCGGGCATTTAGTATAAATTGTGAGGTGCTTGTCTTTAGCTGAGTACGGTGAAGTCGACGCGATCAACCTCTTCGCCGTCAATGAAGATAACGGCAGTCCAGGTGCCTGTCGGCCATTCGATCTCAGCTTCAGGTGGAAATTGCTGCACATACTGTTCAAAGTCCAGCCCCAGCAAAACACTACCGGTGTCACCGTCTACTTCGGCTTCGAGCGAGTGATCAGCCTCGTCGTTGCCGGGTTCATAGAAGTCAACCTGTACCGTAACCCCATCGTGGTCATTGAGCTTCACGACAATATTAAGGTCTTCGTTGCGTCGGAAACTCTCGCTCTGTGTAACACCAAGCAAGTTGCCGCTACTACCACTAGCAGGGTAGGCCAGGCTATAGGCACCACCCCCTGCACAGGCGCTCAACAAAAATAGTGTCAATAGGCTGATCGTAAATAAGACTTTATGACGAATCAACTCTAATTTCTCCCTTGTCATCAGTTCAGTATGACTATGGTACGCCAAAAACGTAAAAGCTAACGAATGTGCGCTATTATACAATACACATTGCTAGCTTTGTACGTTCGGATTTGTAGTCTATTGGGGAAATAGTCGTCACTGTACACTTATGAGGCCTGTGGCACAATTGGGCGGAACTTATACCCATATACAATCATGCCAGCAGCACCTTCTGCGCGTAGCTTGCGCGTCACCATCTCAACCCGCTGCCCAATTTCGACGCCAGCGCTGACATCAACGTCAGTCAATTGTGCAGTGACAACAGGTCCCTCATCAAGCTGAATCAAAGCCAGAATATAAGGTGCTTGTTCAGCGTAGGCTTGTGGGGGTGCAGTGACAACAGTATAACTAAGAACTTCACCCGTCCCGGTTAACACCTGTTGTTGGGCACGCTGCATTGTTTGCATGGCTAGACAACCTCAGCAGATTCAAGCGCCTCTGTTACAAACTTATTGCTACTGCTATCAGCCGCTTCTTCTACGAAGACGTAGCGCGTTTCGGCACGTTGTGCGACATCTGGACGTGGGGGGAAGGTAAGTTCACCTGCGCTGGTCGTTTGTGCAGTCATCCGATAGCGTTGGGCGTTGAGACGCCAGTGTTGTGCAACGTTCATAAATTTTCACCTCAGCTTTGTTCCGATTTGCACAAACCATACATTATCTCCCCTCTCAAAATCTCCCAGAAACCCAAATTGATAGGTTTTGGGAGGTTTCCGAGACCTCTCAAAGAGTGCGTAAACGCGATGAAAAAGCCGTTTTCAGGGTATACAACTTTATTGCACAGGTTGTACAGGTGGACGAGAAAAATAGTATTCCATCACCTCTCGGACGACAGGCATGGCACGTTGTGACCCCTCACCAGCGTTGTACAGAAAGACGCCTACCACGATCTCAGGATTGTCGGCTGGGGCGTACCCTGCATACCAGGCATGTGACGGCCAACGCCCGGGAATGCACAGTCCTTGCGGTTGCGCAATGTCGTCACAATATTCGGCGGTACCTGTCTTGCCCCCTTCTCCGCCGGGAATGTCCAGCGGGGGGAAGTTCGGGTTGGCTTCGAAGCTGGCAGTACCACGTGTGACCACCTCAACCATCCCGCGCTGCGATAATTCGAGGCTCTCCATGGTGCCCATCGGCGGGATATAGTCGCGGCCGATGGTATCGAATAGCAACGGGTCACATAATCCCGCTGTCCACCGATAGTCAAACGGCACATTGACGGTATATTCCTGAAAATCTTGTATGTCTTCGTCAGGATTGCGGTCAAATTGGGCTCGATAACCGACGGGGCTACACAAATCCTCATCATACCAGTCCGAGTTCCGTTCACATCGACAAGCAAGGCTGTTTTGTCCCTGAACCAAAACGTCTTCCTGAATATGCAACACCCATGGTTCGCCGGGGGGTGGCTCAATGATAGTGCGAATTACATTCGGTTGAAATTCCTCACGCACAATTCCGTTAATGTCCCCGTCAGCAACGACATTGCCTTCGGAGTCTTCAAAGGAACGAAGCAACGTCGGTTGCATGAACATTCCATCGTTCACAATCGCCGCAATGTAGGCCGCCTGTTGCAGGGGTGAGACGGTGATATAGCCCTGTCCAAAGGAGGCGTTATAGGTGTCGCCCGTTGACCAGCTTTCACCATAGAGCCGACGCTTCCAGTCTGGTTCCGGCATACGGCCAGCGTTTTCGCCCGGAATTTCAATGCCAAGCCGCGAACCAATGCCAAAAGCCGTAGACCAGCGATAGAGGTCAGTGATACCCAGCCCACCCGGCCGCAAAATTGCAGGCGAGACATCAGGATTACCGCCACCAGCTTGATAATAATATACGTCGCAGCTATTCACGATGGCGTCAATGAGGTTCTGGGGGCCGTGGCCGTTGCGATCCCAGCACACAAAGGTCTGCCCAGCGGCGGGGTCATTCGGGGCGAAGGCATTGGGCAAGACCAGGCGCCCGGGGTCGATCAGCGTTGAGCCAGGATCAATAACATCTTCTTCAACAATGCCGACCGACGTAATCATCTTCCATACCGAGCCGGGCGGGTACAGAGAGCCAATCGCACTATTCACCAGTGGCCGCAGCGGGTCGCTGGCGACATCCAGATAGTATTCAACATCAATCGCACGCGCAAAGTTCGAATTATCATACGTCGGCCATGACACCAACGCCAGAATCTCCCCCGTCTGCGGGTTCATCGCTACGACCGAGCCTGATTGTGTGCGCAGGCGTTGTTCTTCGGCATTAATCGCGCTGATACGTTCGGTCAGGGCTTGTTGGGCACGGAGCTGCAAGTCGGCATCAATTGCCAGTCGCACATTGCTACCGGGGTTGGTCGGTTCTTCGTTGACAATTAGCTCACGCCGCCCGGCAATATCGACCTGATAAGTGATACTGCCATTGGTGCCGGCCAATTCCTCTTGAAAAAACGCTTCAATCCCCGCGTAGCCCACACGGTCAAAGGCCGGGTCTAGCCCCAATTCACGCAATTCCTGGGCTTGATCTTCAGGGATGGGGCCAAGGTAGCCAATGATCTGCGCAGTGGTTTCCCCGGTTGGGTAACTGCGCACCGAGCGCACCTCAATATCGACACCCTGTAAATTCTGCTGATTCTCAAGTATTTCCATCGCGATTTCTTTTTCAACGTCCGCTGCAATCACGACCGGGCGGTATGGCGCAAGCCCTTGACCTTCCGTCACCAGTTCATCAATGCTGCGGTCATTAACCCGTCCCGAGGCGTCTGCAATGGCACGGGTGGCCGGCACATCGACCAACGCCGACAATCCATTGTAGATAGTAAGCACATCCTGACGTTCGTCGGGCAAAAGCGCAGGCGTAATCGTCACTAAAAACGCAGGGTCATTTAACGCCAACGGCACCCCAAAGCGGTCATAGATTTGGCCACGAGTCGCCTGAACGGGTACTGTCTGAAAGCGGTTTTCGTCAGCATCCTGGCGGAAGCTCACGCCATCTCGGAACTGGAGTTGCCACGTCCGCACCACCAGCACCATAAGCAATGAAATCGCAATTGCTCGAAAGAAGACAAGCCGCCAGCCCTGAAATGGAAGCATCTGTCGTGTATGCATGGCTTACCTCTGTTTTGTTGTTGTGCGTTGTATTTTACTGAATGCCGGGGCGTGACGGTCGCAAGAAGGCGTTTGTTGCCCCCATCAACCGAAACACAACCAACACCAGCACCATATTTTCAATAACACCCGGTAAAATGCTGTAGTAAAGCGTGGCAAACTCTGGAATCGGACGCCCCGTCAAAATGAGTATACCGAGTACAGTGCCATCATAGACGACTGTCGCCGCCCCCACCACCAACGGTGGGATGACAATATTGCGCCAGTCTAGCTTGGGCAAGTAGGTATCAATCGCAATGACAATCAACACAAAGACCAGCGCAGAAGCCCCCGTCGGTGCTATTGAAAGTAAGTCACGAAAGATGCCACCAATCATTGCCCACGGCAAGGCCTGACGTATATCAACCAACATTGCCCACGACACAACCACGATGAGCATCAGGTTTGGGCCACCGCCCCACACACGAAACAGCGTCAGAATCGTGGTGTCAAAGACGGCCGCCAGGAACAGGAGTGGAATACCAATATAATAGACAGCCATCGCGTGCTATTGTTCTTCCTCAAATACACTCACGTCTACGGGGTCCCAGTTGGTAATCACCAACACAATCTCCAGTCGCGTGAAGTCTACAAAGCTGACCATCGGTGACTCACGAAAAAGCCGATTCTGGCTGAGGGTAGGGTTCGTCACTTGCCCAACAATCAAGTCTGCCGGGAAGCGTTGTGTCGCGCCAGAAGTCAGCACAAGGTCATTGGGTTGAATTTCAGCGTCAGCGTCAACAAATGTCAAAATCAAGTCACCACTGAGCGTACCCTGCACCAGTCCGCTGTCACGGGTAGACTGCAACCGGACTTCGACAGCGCTGTTCTGGTCGGTGATGAGTAACACTTCCGCCCCAGTGGCGCTGATCTGTGTCACACGCCCAACAAGCCCCTGTTCAGTGACAACCGGATCACCAAGCTCAATCCCGTCGCGCGTGCCTCGATTAAGATGAATTGCGCGAACATTCGGGTTAGAGTCACGTCCGATGACATCAGCAGCGATATAACGCCAATCGTCACGGGTCTGGGCGGCATAGTTCACCAGCGCGGCGAGGCGTTCATAGTCACTACGAATTTCGCGTGACTCAGCGACTTCAGCCTGAAAAGCAGCCAGCGATTCTTCCAATTCCTGATTACGTTGGCGCAGCGTCCGTATTTCGACCAATTCTGCAACGGTGGCGTCTATGCTGGTGCTGACATTACCGAAAACACCCTGAACCGTGGTTAATGGCACCCGTGCAATGCTTTCCGCTGGCGCAAGCGTCCCTAAAATGCTTAGAAACAGGATCGACGCCGAGAGGAAAATCGAAAAACTGATCGCGGCAGCGCGGGGCGAGCGATTTCCAAGCATGTTGTTTTCCCTTTCAACTCAAGCGTCACCATTATATCAAAGGTTAGCAGCCACTCTGGGGAAGCGTCAGCGTAGCGCCTAGCCACACCGATAGCCGATACATTCCACAGCTTGCAGTGCAGCCGCATCACCATCCTCAACAGTCACCCGCAATACAAGCTCATTCTGCCCGATGGCAACATAGTTCGTAATGTCGATTTTGTCATGACCAGCAGGGACTTTACGCTCATTGACCCAGCAACCGCGCACCTTGACTGTTGTTTCTGCATGAAAAAACCAGCGCATACACTCGTCGTTCGGGGGCATGTAAAACGACGTCTGTAACCAGGCAGGTGCTTGCACGCGCGATAACGGTAATGTGATAGCTTTCCAGTCGTCGGCATACATCGCCGCATCAAAATCATCCATCGGTGCTTGCAACAGTTGCCACTCGGCCAGTTGAATCATCTGCATAATCTGTATCCTTCAAAATAACGGCGATCGTACCCCAGAATAATACCTGATATGGCAACAGTGCCCAGAAGAAAAACTCAAAAAAACCAATCGCCAGCCACGCCACCAGCCCGCCCACTAACGACAGTGCTGCCAGCGACAAGCGTTGTCGCGCACGAAACATCCACACGCCAACGATCAACGCATTCACGCCAACAAGCCCGACACCAACAACGCCCAATTCGGCCGCCGCCAGATAATACACATGATGAACATTGTTGCCGCGAATCTCAAGTTCTGGTGTCGCCTGCAACATACGGTGGCTCACCCAGGGGAAATTCCCAATGCCAACGCCGCGCATAGTGTATTCACGAATCATATTTTGTGCTTGATCTTCAAAAATGGCGCGTTCGGTGACGCTCAGCGTTTCTAGCGAGGTTTCGCCCTCCTCCCCGACACCCGCCCGTACATTAATCAACGGGTGATAGACCACATAAAATACAGCCGCCAGGATGCCAACCGTTGCGCCAAACGCCAGAAAAACATTTACTTCGAGCCGCTGTGACACGACCCATACTATCGCTGTTGCAACGGTCCCCACTGCCAGCCCGCCTATTGAGGCCCGACTAAAGGTCAAAAACAAGGCCCACAGTCCTATCACGAAGACCAGTGTCACAACACGGCGGTCACGATCCCGCCACATCCACAGGCCACCGAGGATGGCAAAAACAAGTCCCGGTGCAAGCAGGTTGGGGTGCGGCGTGATACCGTAAGCGCGCAGAAAGCGCATGTTTTCTGTCTGAATAACGCTGATCCCAGACACCGCCGGGTCGAGCGGAAATTCAAATAGTCCAAGCCCAATCCCAAATAGGGCATCGTCAATCCAGTTGATGCCGAGGTCACGTTGCAACAACACCTGCACAATCCCTATCCCGGCTTGCAACAGCATCCCCGCAACCAGCCCAACTGAGAGCCATTTTGCTGACGGACCAACCGCCAGCACCATCACCACAAAGACAAAAACGAGTACCCATTGCCATGCTTGCGAAGTCGCGACCGCTTCATTTTCGACACTCCACCCCACCGACGCCCACACCCAGCCCACCAGCGCAGCCAGACCAAGCACCCATAGCCAGCGTCCGTGTGCAACCACACGCCGCAAGCCATAAAAGCCACTCAATGCCCAAAGCAGCAGCACAACACTAATGAACAGGCTGATGGCGTAGCGTGCAAAAGACACTTCTTGATACGCAGCACTGAATGTCGGTGCGTTGAGCCCGTCGCTGATGAAGCCGGGGGTGGTCTCGCTTTTGAGCCAGCGCGGCCGCCAGTATATCGGGCTTACGGCAAATATAAACAAAAGACCGGCCCGCGTCAGTGTGGTCATGACCACCTGCCAACGACCAAGCCAACGTTGCATTTGTGATGTGTTCGTCATATAAATGGAGTATGAGACTACAAAATGTACGTTACCTGCCCAATCTACTACAAAATCGACTCCACACGCTACCGTTGCTTGTCCTGTACTTGACTGATGGCTGCAATAGCCGTTGCGCCATGTGCGACATCTGGCAAGCCCCTCGCCGCAATATGGACATGGCATTGGTTGATGAACTGGTTCTTGATGCCACACGTTTAAACACAGAAATGGTGCTTCTTTCGGGTGGCGAGGCCATGCAACACCCCGAATGGCCAGAAATTGCGCGGCGTTTCCGGGCAGCAGGTATACAGGTCTGGTTATTGACGAATGGCTTGCTGCTGAAAAAACAAGCCGCTGAGGTGATCGCCACCCTTGACCGCGTTACCGTCAGTCTGGACGCTGCCACGCCTGAACGCTACCAACAGATTCGCGGTGTCGATGCATTGCAACTGGTGCTGGACGGAATGCAGCATATTAGTGAGCATATCCCGGTCAGTACACGCACCACAGTCATGCGAGCCAACTTCCGGCAAATGCCGCAGCTTGTAGACGTTGCGCTGGCACATGGTGCCTCGTCAGTAAGTTTTCTGGCGGTGGATACGCTTAATCCATATGCCTTCGGGCCACGTTTTGAGCATGATGGTGCTATTCCCCTTGCAGGGAGTACACCAACTGCACCGGTAGCAGATGACTTTGGCGGGCTTGTGGTTGATGATCTCGCTGAGTTTGCTGCCCTGCTCGACAGTCTATTCGAAAGCCACGCCGACCACTTCACCGACGGTCGCATCGAAGAAAGCCCGGCCAAGTTACGCCGTTTATATAACTTCTTCGCTGCGCCGTATGGCAAAGCCACCTTCGCGCCGCCCCGGTGCAACGCGCCACATATCTCGGTGGTGGTCAACGTCGATGGTAGCCTGCAACCATGCTACTTTCTGGCAGGGAATAACGACTCACGCGGCTTGAAGGGGCTCAACAGCGACCACATGCAACAGATGCGGGCTGCCTATCAAAAGGGCGCAACCCCAGAATGTGAACGCTGTGTCTGCCCGCTATACCGGGGGCCGAGGTCACTCTTACGGGGGTTATAGAAAAGTTTCTTCACGGTCAGCGACACCATACAACGCTTCTGGCCCAGAGCTTTCTACGGGGGATGGTTGCTGGCTGCGGGCCCAGTTGGCAAGCAATGTCAACGAGACATAATCCACAGCGAAATGCGCCGCAATTGGCAACCACAATGCACTGGTTTCTTCAAACGCAAACCCAAGCGCCAACCCGGCCGCCGTCGCATATATAAAATACGCGGGTGTAATGCTATGCAGCGCCCCGAAAATGATTGACGTAACAATTAAACCGAAGGCCGGTTGCATTGCACCACGAAAGAGCATTTCTTCGGGTACAGCCGCCAGAAGCGACATTGCAATAACATGCCACCACCGCAAAGCACCGACGTCTAGCACCTGTATCAGCCGCTCACGAATCGTGCCAAACGCTGGCAATTGGCGTCCTAGAACCCACACGATCAACGAAAATACTGCCCCGACCACCAAACCGAGGCTCAGCTCTGCAACTATTTGCACCACAGAATCAGTCCCAAACCATTCATCTGTCGCATTGTCACCGCGCAGCACATTAACCCAGATTAGTGCGCCAAGCACCATCAACAAGCCCAGCCCATAGCCAAAGCGAATCAATTGCTCGGGCGAGAGTTTGGGCGGCGACGGTGGTGTGGGCGATGTATTGAAAGAATCCATAATTGCTCCTCAGCAGTGTCGGTGACGAAATGAATATGCATTTTAGAATTGAAAATACAAGATACCCTATGTTACAATGCGGCTCTGTTTTGAGAATGCAAAACTTAATAAGACATCATGAGCCCGGTCAGTGTGCCGGGATAATTGTATGTAAGGAAAGTGCATCCATGGTCGATTTGGTGAAGCAAGTCGCAGAAAACACCATGCCCGAACACAACCACCCCGACATCTACCCCGGCGATGAAGTCCGCGTCCACCTGCGCATTGTAGAAGGTACGCGCGAACGTATTCAGGTTGTCGGTGGCATGGTCATTCGCCTGAAGGGTAGCGGCATGAACAAAACGTTCACTGTGCGGCGTATTGCTGCCCACGGTGTTGGTGTGGAACGTGGCTTTTTGTACCATAGCCCACGCATTGAAAAGATCGAAGTGCTGCGTCATTCGAAGGTACGTCGTGCCCAACTGTATTACATGCGCGAACGTCGCGGCAAGAAAGCTCGCCTCAAAGAAATCCGCAAAGTCAATCGCAACAAGTAGGTCGTGGCAAAGCGTCTGCATCTTTCCCCACCTGGCCCACGTCAACTGCGGGTTTTTCGTGTTGTAGCCAGTGTGTTTATGCTGCTTGGGATGGTCTTTGTGTTGGCGAGGCTATGGCCCGCGCTGGCGCAGGATGGCGACACGCCGCCGACGATCACCGCTGAAGATGCGCCGAACCTCGGTATCCGCACATTGTTGGTACAACACACCGCCGATGTGATTGAGATGAGCTTCACGCCACACGGCACTGCCTTTACTACCGGTGGGCTGGATGGACAATTCTGTGTGTGGAACGCTGACGAGAACCGCGCCCTGCCCGGTACGTTATTTTTCTGTGACCAGGATTATATTGCAGGGGTCACTGCTCACGCCTGGTCACCAGACGAGAAACGACTCGCAGCCACCAGCGCCAATGGCACAACCATCAAGCTACACCGTGTCTATGCTACGATCTCACCGGAAGACTGGGATGACAATAACTATCTGGTCATTGAGCATCCAGTTGACGCTCCGATTTTGAGCATGGTATTTGTGGAAGGCGCGTTGCTGGTTTACGACGTGAATGATCTCCTGACGCTGTATGACTGGCGCACAGGTGATGCGATTACCACCTTTGACGCGATTGATGCCATTCCACACCCCGACGGTCAACGTTTCGCCATCATCACTCCTGACGATGAGGTGCTACTGGTGGCGGGCAGCAGCGGTGAAGTCATTCAGCAGTATCCGGTTAAAGATGTTGAACAGGTAATTTTCTCTGGAAACGGGCAGCGGATGCTCACCTATGGCAACACGCTTGACTTGTTTGATGCAGTCAGCAATGCCACGCAACCCTTGAACCAGAGTCGCATTGTCAACGTCGAAGCCGAACAGGTCTTCTTCACGCCAGACGATGCTTTTGTCGCGACAATTCTACGCAATCAAGTCACGCTCTGGAATAGTCGCACCGGGGTTCGTGTCAGCACACTGGTTGTCGAGGGCACTGCCACCTTTGAAGGCACGCCCGGGCTGGCAGAAGTACAGTTCACGCCAGACATGACACGCAGCATCGTCCTCAACACGGCTGGCATCGGGCGCATTTATGATGTCGGGCCAGACGGTAGTTTTGATGAACGCTTGCTGTTCCGTGACCGCATCGACCGTGTTTTCATTGCGCCAGACAATGTGACTGCGATTGTCTCGCGTATTGAGTTCTTTGCACGGCTGTATAATCTTGAGCGCGGACAACTGCGCGGACGCTATGGCATACCCCCCGACTCCGAAATTAGCCCCGACTGGCGTTTGGTCGCGACCCGGACCAATAACATCGTTGCGTGGCACACCCTCAACCAGCTTGAGACTGTCTTTGCCTTCCAACCTATTGCTGAAACACAAGCGGCGCTGAATGTGCGCCAAACCCCTTCGACTGAGCTGGCACGGATTGCCGTTATCAACAGCTTTACGCCCGTTTTCGCACTGGGCCGCACTGAAGAAGCCGATTGGCTCTACGTCGTCTTGCCCGACGGCACCCTCGGCTGGACGTTCATCAATACTGCGCTTGATTTCAACACTGACGCTGAAGGACTCCCCGTCGTAACACCTTAGCTTCGTTGCGCTGTCTGTTATTTCGCCTTAAAGATTACGCGCACAAGACGAAGGATGTTACAATGCACCCCACTCAATTGCAATTTGAAGCACACAAACCATAAAGGAGAACACATGGCATCCCTTGGCGCATTTACATTCGTCCTGCATAGCCATTTACCGTATGCGCGGCTAGCGGGGCGCTGGCCACACGGCGAAGAATGGATTCATGAGGCCGCCAGCGAAACATACATACCACTTCTCAATGCGCTCTACGACCTCAAAGAAGAGGGTGTGGACTATCGCGTCACCATTGGGCTAACCCCTGTCCTCTCCGAACAACTTGCCGATGCCGATGTGCTTCGCCATTTTGACGAATATCTGGAAGACAAAATCGCGCGCGGGCAACAAGATGTTCTGCGTTTTCGCGGCGATTTATGGGAAGCCGAACATGGAACTACAGAAGCAACTGAAGATGAAGTTGACGACGCTGACACCTCCGACGCACAAACATTGAAAAAAGGCGCATCTAAACCTGTCGAACGTACCGAAGCTGAAGAAAGTAACCTACCCCCGGTTGACCGCGCTCGCGTGGCCGAAAAAACAGAGCAGGTTCAAAACACTCCCAAGCCCGAAAAACCGTGGTGGGTTGGGCATGACCACCTTGAACAGCTAGCCCATTTCTATGTAGGCTACTACGAAACCATCCGTGACACCTTCCACAACCGTTTTAACCGCGATATTGTCGGTGCGTTCAAGACACTACAAGACGATGGTTATATTGAAATTATCACCTGTGCAGCTACGCATGGCTATTTGCCACTATTAGGAAGCGACCAGGCCATCCGAGCCCAGTTGAAAGCGGGTATTCAAAGCTATGAGCGGATGTTCGGGCGACGTCCAAAAGCTATCTGGCTGCCAGAATGCGCCTACCGCCCGGCATACTACACAGAAGACGGTAAAATTCGTCCGGGCATTGAATATTTTCTCGCGGAACAGGGCATTAAACTATTTTTCAGTGAGACGCACCTTGTCGAAGGCGGTGCCCCGGTGGGTGTGGCGGCGGGTGAAGCAATCGGCCCTTATGGTGACATCAAGCGCCGCTATCTGGTGCCCATGGCCAACGCCCCCAAACCTGACCACGACACAACAACCTTCACCCCCTATTATGTGAGTGATACCACCGCCGGGCCAGAAGCCGACCAGCATAGTGGCGTGTCGGTCATTGGGCGCAACAACGAAACCGGGCAGCGCGTCTGGTCCGCAGATTTAGGCTACCCGGGCGACTTCGACTATCGCGAGTTTCATCGCAAGGACGGCATCAGTGGCTTGCAATATTGGCGCGTGACCGGGGCACGGATTGATCTTGGCGACAAAGACCTTTACCACCCCGAATGGGCACAATCAAAGGTGCGGTCGCATGCCAGTGATTTTGTTGCGCTGGTCGAACGCATTCTGAATGCGCGTCATGGTAATGGGCTTGAGTACGGGCTCATCGCGAGTAATTACGACACCGAGCTGTTCGGGCACTGGTGGTTCGAAGGGGTCGATTGGCTCAAGCAGGTTTTGCGTGGACTGTCAGCCAGCTCATCCGTTGATCTTGTTACTGCTTCGCAATATATCGAAGAACATCCGCCGCAAGAAGTGCTACATCTCCCCGAAGGCAGTTGGGGTGCAGGCGGTACCCACTTCACATGGAACAACCGCGAGGTCAAGTGGATGTGGCCTTCCTTGCACGATGCCAGCAAACGCCTCAGCAACCTTGCTGCTGAATATAACGACCGCTACGACGACGACGATATACGGGGCGTGTTAAATCAGGCGGCCCGTGAATTGCTGCTGGCAGAAAGCTCAGACTGGCCCTTCCTTGTCACGACCGGGCAAGCACGCAACTATGCCATCCAGCGCTATAGCCAGCACCTCGAACGCTTCCGCAAGTTGCTTGAAAGCATTGAAAATGGCACTCCGGACGGTGATCTGGCTGGCGATTACTGGGAATTAGATCGTATTTTCCCCGATATTGATTATCGCTGGTGGATTGCATAACGGAGCCGACTTTGCCCCCAACTGACGACAAATCTCATGTGCAGGCGATGTTTGGTCGCATCGCCCGCCGCTATGACCGCATGAACCGCGTCATGACCTTTGGCCAGGACATCGGTTGGCGCAAGTTCCTCGTTGAACAAGCACACCTCGCCCCACAGAGCCACGTGCTTGACCTCGCCAGCGGCACGGGTGACATTGCCTTCGAAATCCGCAAACAATATCCACAGGCGACCATTGTTGCGGCCGACTTTGCGCTCCCCATGATGCAGGTCGGCCAGCAACGCCCCCCCGGTATGGCGGTCGAGTGGCTGGGGGCCGATGCTATGCAACTCCCCTTTACTGACAACACCTTCGATGCCATCGTCAGCGGATTTCTACTGCGCAACGTGCCGGATGTAGACGTTGCCCTGCGCGAGCAATACCGTGTCGTCAAACCCGGCGGCCGCGTCGTTACATTAGACACCACCCCACCCCGCAACCCCGTTCTAAAACCGTTCCTGACACTATATTTTAAGACGGCTGTGCCTGCGCTCGGCTGGATGATTACAGGTGAGGCGGGTGCATACAACTACCTTTCTGGCAGCACGCTTAATTTCAAGACTGCCGAAGATTTGGCGGCACTGTTTGAAGGTGCTGGCTTTGCCGGCGTCAGCTTTAAGCGCATGATGCTGGGCACAGTGGCGGTGCATTGGGGGCAAAAAGCAACCTGAACCAATTGGCATGGTTCGCCGCTCATTCCGCATGAGGTGTGCCATGCTTTTTGCTGTAAATTTTCACTTCAACACAACTTCGTTTTGACCTCCCCACCGCTATTAAGTAAAATCTCATTTACAGAAACTTTATGTTCGCTGCGTCTTTGATGCACTTTGCATTCTTTTTCTGGTTCGTCAGACATCTCAATATTTCGTAGCAATCCAAAGGTAATGTCTCATGAAAGAATATCCATCCGACAAAATTAGGAATGTAGCAGTAGCCGGCCACCAGGGAGCAGGGAAAACAACCCTCATCGAAACCATGCTCCACCTGGCCGGTGTCACACAACGCAAGGGTGATGTCAACGAAGGGACGACCGTCTCTGACTTCGACGACGACGAGCGCGAACGCCAGCTCAGCATTTCGAATGCAGTGATTCCCTTTGAATGGAATGGTTACAAAGTCAACGTCGTTGACACCCCGGGCTATACCGATTTTCAGGGCGAAGTGCATCAGGCCGTCCGTGTATGTGATGCCGTACTGGTGATTGTAGATGCCGTGAGTGGTCCTGAAGTTGGCACCGAACTCGCTTTTCGCTATGCGCAAGACTTCAACCAACCTGTACTCGTCGCGATCAACCGTGTTGACCGCGAAAACGCCGATTATTATGCCGCGCTGGAACAATTGCGTGAACGCTTCGAGGGCCATAAATTTGTCCCGGTGACTGCGCCTATCGGTGAACAGGATGCATTTGAAGGCGTCATCGGCGCGGTTACCAGGAAGGCCTATTTTGGCACCGACGGCAAGCGTGAAGACCCACCCGCTGAACTGGCTGACCGCGTTGAAGAAGTCCACCTCGAAATTGTCGAAGCGGCTGCTGAAGCCGACGATGACTATATTGAAAAATATTTCGAAACTGGTGCATTAAGCGCCGACGAAATCCGCGACGGCATGCGCAAAGCTGCCCGTAATGCGGACTTGCTGACGGTGCCTATCTTCGCAACCAGTAGCGGTGGTATCGGCGTGATGACCGTGCTTGAAGCGATGATTCAATATGTACAGCCGGCCACAGGTCGCCGCGTCGGGACAGTCGAAAGCCTTGAAGAACCGGGCGAAATCGAATTCGTCACCCCACCGCAAAGCGACGACGGTCCGCTGGTGGCCTATGTCTTCAAGAGCTACACCGACAAATTCGGCACCGTTTCCTACTTCCGCATCTTCTCTGGTACCGTGAAAGCCAACGATACCGTCTGGAACCCCAACACCGAAACAGAAGAACGCCTGACGCAATTACTCGTTGTGCGTGGCAAGCAACAATTCCAGGTAGACCAGCTTCATGCCGGGGATATTGGGGCGGTCGCCAAGCTCAAGAATACGCGCACAGGCGATACGCTGAGTTCCAAGGATTTTGGGTGCTTCGTGGTCCAGCCCGAGTTCGCACAACCTGTTTATGCTGTGGCTGTGCAGCCCAAGACCCAGGCCGATAGTGCAAAGATTGGCCAGGTGTTATCACTGTTGTGTGATGCGGATATGTCGCTAAGCTGGCGAACAGACCCCGCCACCAAAGAAACGGTGCTAGAAGGTATGGGCAATACTCAGATTGATATTGCCATCAAACGTGCAGAGCGTCTGGGCGCGGGGTTGACCATTGCCGTGCCGAAAGTGCCCTACCAGGAAACCATTACCCAAGCAGCGTCGGCCACCTATCGCCACAAGAAACAGTCTGGCGGGGCCGGTCAGTTTGGCGAGGTATCCCTGCGCGTGGAACCTGTAGACCCCTCTGAAGACTTTTCATTTGAGAGTGAAATTTTTGGTGGTGCCGTCTCGCAGCCCTTCGTCCAGTCTACCGAAAAAGGGGTGCGGCAAGTGCTTGAAGGCGGCGTGATTGCCGGGTACCCGGTCGTTGGTGTTAAAGCTGTTATTTACGATGGGAAAGAACACCCCGTTGACTCTAAAGACATTGCTTTTCAGATCGCCGGGCGCGGGGCCTTCAAAGAAGCCTTTGCCGAAGCTGGCCCCGCCCTGCTAGAACCGATTATGGTCGTCGAAGTGACCATTCCTGAAGAATCAATGGGCGATGTCATCAGCGACTTGACCAGCCGCCGTGGTCGTGTCATGGGCATGGATACCATTGCTGGCCGTAGCCTGGTGAAGGCCACGGTGCCGCTTGCTGAAATTCAGCGCTACAGTAACGATCTGCGTTCAATGACAGGTGGGCGCGGTGTCTTTACAATGTCCTTCAGTAGTTATGAAAAACTACCCTCGCATCTCGCACAGGACATTATCGCTCAGCATAAGGCCGCAGCAGAAGAACAATAGCTGCTTTGCAAGCATAAGGTTAACTGAGTACCTACCTCAACCTTGATATAAATGAAGTGTAGTGGCAAACTTGCTGCTGCACTTTTTTGTGGTGCATGCCCAAACTCTGGAACAGTTAGAATGTGGTTCGTCGTGGCAAACGAATTTTTGACAAGTGAGAACCTTCACGGTATGTTTGTGACGGTTGACACAAACGGGGGTTCAAAATGGCGTCGCAACGCCGGGACTACCTGACCAACCTTGGGCTGGCAGCCATCGCGGGTTTCTCTGGATGCTTACCGATCATCGCAGCGGCTGCTGCTATTTTACTAGGACTGTTTTTAGATAATTTATTCAGCACGAACAACATCTTTACCATTATTTGCATCGTAATCAGCGTGCCGGTGGGCCTTGGGCTCATGTTATGGACCGCCTATCGATCTGCCAAAACGATCGAGAAGCGCCAATATGGCACCGATTAACTCTTTTTCTACAGGTAGGAGGATTTAGTTTTGCATCACTTTATGAAAGGAGAGTTGGCATGAGCCACGACGAAAGTCATGAACATGACCATCACAGTTCTGGTGGTGGTGTAACCCCAGCAGCGGGACGTGGTTGTGTCTATCTGCTGGCCTTCATCGCGTTTGTGGGGCTTGCATGTCTTGCGCCGGTGTGGTTGATGCTGCAAACAGGTATTGCCCCGGCGGTGCCAGTGCTAACGGTTTTCGGTGAACCGATCCAGAAAGACGTTTGGGTCTGGCCGATTGTTGGCGGCAACATTATTAACACCATGACAGCGTTGATCATTGTTGACATTATCATCGTTGCCATTGCATTTCATATGCGCAGCAGAATTGAAGAAAATGAAATTCCGCGCGGTTTCCACAACGGGTTTGAAGCGGTCTTCAGCTATCTGTACAACCAAACAAAGTCGATTGCCGGGTCAAAGCTGGCTAGCCAGGTCTTCCCGATTGTCGCATCAATGTTCTTGATCGTACTGATCGCCAACTTAACCAAGCTCATACCCGGGTATGAAAGCGTTGGTGCTTTGCACTGCGCTGAAGATGAAGAAATCGTCACGATGAGCGGCTACCGTATTCACGGCGTGCCGAGTATCTTTGACGAGGATGGTCAGGGCCAGATCGATACCCCGCTGATCGCTATCCTTGAAAATAACGAAATCTTCAACAGTGGTACAACCGCCACGCATGAAGGCTACGAAGCCTGCAATTACAAGTATTTCCACGCCGAAGAATACGAAGACTCATTCCTCGGTAGCGACGGTGAGATTGACCTGACCGCTCCTGAAGAAAGCTACGGCGTGACTGAAGAAGTCTTAATTGCTTATGAAGCCGCGGGTGAAGACGAGGACGAAGTCAACAACCTTGTTGACAATATGGTCGTCGCGCCGTTCTTCCGTGGTGCTTCTACCGACCTGAACTTTACGCTGGGCATGGCTATTTTCGCGATGTTCTGGGTGCAGTTCTTTGGGGTGCAACAACTTGGCCTCGGTTACTTCTCCAAGTTTGTGAACTTGCCCGCCGTGGGTGATGTCACCAAACGCCCGATGGGTTTGATGGACTTCATCGTCGGTATTCTGGAAATTCTCTCTGAAGTTGCAAAAGTCGTCAGCTTTACCTTCCGTCTCTTTGGGGCGCTGTTCGCTGGCGGTATTCTCTTGATTGTATTCACCTTCCTGGCAGCAAGTATTGTCCCGGTCGCCGTGGTTGGCCTGGAACTGTTCGTCGGTCTCATTCAGGCGTACGTGTTCTTCATCCTCCCGCTAGCACTCATCAAACTTGCTACGGAATCGCATCACTAATCTCAATTTGCAAATTTTTCACTCATTCTAAGCACACACCTAACGAGGAGCAACAATGGAAAACGAAGCACTGTCCACTGGTCTGAAAGCTGTCGGCGCTGGTCTTGCGATGATCGGGGCACTTGGCCCGGGTATCGGTATCGGTATGCTGGTACAGGGTGCGCTGCAAGCAATCGGTCGGAACCCCGATGCGGCTGGCGACATCCAGACGAACATGATTCTGGGTATTGCGTTTGCGGAAGCGGTTGCTATTTACGCGCTCGTGGTCGCCTTGATTATTCTGTTCGTACTCTAGGATTGTATTTGCAACCTGAGATAATCAAGGAGGAAGCACCCCATGGAAGCCCTTGGTATTAATTTAGGCTTCTTCATTGCCCAGATCATCAACATTACGGTGATGTACCTGATCCTGCGCTCTTTCGTGTGGGATGGCCTGGTCACAAGCCTGGAAAATCGCCGTGAACGCATTGAAAAGGGTCTGGAAGATGCCCGCATCGCAGCGGAAGCACGTGAAAACGCAGAAGCCGATGCTGAGCAAATTTTGCAAGAAGCGCGCAGTGAAGCCACCCAGATTCTGGCTGAAGCCCGCGAACGTGCTGAAGAGTCCAAGCGCGAAATTGCAAACGAAGCCGACACTGAAGCAGAACAAATTCGTGCTGAAGCGCGTGAACGTGCCGAAAACGAACGCAACCAGATGCTGGCCGACATGCGCGGTCAGGTTGCCTCACTGGCGATGGCAGCGGCGAACCGTCTCATCGGTGAAAGCATGGATCAGGCTAAGCAGCAGGAAATCGTCAACAACTTCTTCTCAGAAGCGCCAGACAACGTTAAGAACCTTGGCGCGAACATTGAAGTTGTCAGTGCCCTGCCCCTGACCGACAACGAAAAGAACGAAATCAAGAAGCAGACCGGCGCAGACAACATCGAATACAAAGTCGATCCTGCGCTGCTGGGTGGGCTTGTATTACGCTCTGGTGACAAAGTTGTTGATGGTAGCGTCCGCACAAGCCTGAACGCACTCGGTTCACGGATGCGCTAGCACGTACCGTCACTGCTTAAAGCAACGCACCTACAAACAACAAAAGCGTCGTGTAAAAGTCACGGCGCTTTTTATTGTTGACGCTATATCGAGAAATGAGATCCGTTTCTCCGTTATTTCTTGCCAAAGAAAAACGAAATTGATGGTGTAACGGTAGCGGTCGCAGTGTTGGTTGGTGTCAATGTCGGCGTAGCAGTAGGGCTAGGTGTTGCAGTGAAGGTCGGCGTCGGTGTGTTCGTGGGTGTGAGGGTCGGTGTCGCCGTTGGCGTTGGTGTGTCAGAAGGTGTTGGGGTGCTGGTCGGCACCAGCGCAGTGATGGTCAGCATTAGCTCAGCCTCGCGTGTGCTGGCTGTGTTAGCCTGTGCAGTCACAGTCTCTTCAATCTCAGCAATTTGCGTCTGTGCCGCCGCAGCGTCGCTTTCCAATTCGGCAATCAGCGTCTCATTGGTACTGATGTTGTTATTCAGCGCCGCCAGGGTACTCGATGCCTCCACAAACTGGGTATCCAGTGTTGCGATAGCATCCTGTGACAATGCAGCTTGTGTTGCTGCCCCCGCGCTAGACGCCGTCGCTGCCACAATAATACTGTCACGTGAATCTTGCAAGTCAGCATTGGTCGCTTCAAGTTGAGCAATCTCCTCTGCGCTAGAGGTTGCCGTTGCTTCTAATTCACTGAGGGAGGCTTCTGTATCGGCGCGTTGCGTGCCTTCGGCGGCAAGGTTGGCAGCCTGGGCACTCAGTTGCGCGTCCAGCATGGCACGTTGGTCAGCATTGAGCGTCGCGGTCTGCTGGAGTTCATTTAAGTCAACAGCCAATGTGCTGCGCTCTTCTGCTTCAGCAGTCCCCAGTGCCTGCGCTTCATCACGGCTGGCAGACATCTGGCTGAGTTCAGTATCTAATGCGGCGCGGGCCGTTGCCTGCGCCCAGAGGGCAGTCGCCTGATCGTTGGTGGCAATACGGTCAGTCTGGCTGACAGGTGTATTGGTTGCATCCAGGCCAATTCCTAGACGCGGCCCACCGATCAACCCGACTAATAGACCCAACCCCAGGGCCATCGCCGCTGCAATGATGATCAATTGCCATGCCCGCGAAGGAAGCGGTTGCAGGTCGTCGTTAACCGCATCGACCGGCCCAAGGGCTTCCTCAACATTCTGGCGACGCGATGGTGCAGGAATTTCCATCGTACTGCCAGATATTGGTTGCGTTTCGGTGGATAGCGCCGCGTTCAGTTCACCTGTCCACCCCCCCAATGCAGCCGGGTGACTCCATTGACTTGCGCTGTATTCGTCGCCCGGTTCTAGAACAGCCCGCACCTGATAAACAGCCGGGGTTTCATCCTCAAGAGTGAGCGCTGTTTCGGCAATTGCAATAATTTCTTCACGTTCTGACTGTCCGTCCGCAGCTTTGCCCGTAAATTTGCGCAGTTCATAGCTACGTGCAGCGGGCACAGCATTCCAGGTCAGCACATCTGGTTGAATGGTCGTAAACTGTGGTGTTGCAAGCTGCCCGGGGGCGCGGCGGGTGGGGCTCCAGAACGATGGTATACGCGGTGCAAAATAGGCATTCATACTACGAACACGAAAGTACCAGCCCGTCGGAAAATTGCTCGGGGTTGCAAACGTGTTGTCCTCACCACGATAAACAATTGCCGTCTCGGGGCTGTCAAAGTCTGCGTCTGGCGAACTTTCCAGTTCATAGTAATTTGCCTGCACAATCGCCGTCCATGTAACCTGTACGCCGCCATTTTGTTGCCAGTCGATGTTTTCAATGATGGGTGCAACCAACGGCACAGGGGTCACGATAATCGGTGCGCTGGGCTGACCGGCCACTCCATCGTTAATGGGCATAACACGGTAAAACGTGTCTTCATCTGGCGACGGTTGTACGGTGTAAATACGCTGGCGCGCATCGGTCAATTCAGCCAGCAGCACCGGGTCATGAAATGTTGCAGTTGTGGCTTGTTCAATGCGGTATCCAGACGCATTCTCACCACCCGTCCAGAACAATGTCGCCTGCGCCGCATTTTCCCAGCGATAAAATACTGAGACTTGATCAGGGGCGGCGGTAACGGGAATCGTTCGTAAGTCAAAGAAAACAGCCGGGACATCAGTAGCCTGAGCATCTGCGATGCGCTGGATGGTCGCCCGCCCAAGATAAGGTAGTTCATCCACCATCGGCCGCAGCACATTCGTAAAAGCCACCACCCGGCTGAGTGCATTCGTCGTCAGCAGTTCGGCATGGATAGCGTTTTCACCGGGAGCTAACCCACTACGCGGCGACCAGCCCTCACCAGCAACAAGGCCTTTCGCCACTGCGATGGCCCGCGCACTGCGATTCAGGACATGAATGCCCGAGGTACCAAGCCAGGCCAACCAGGTACGGCCGGTCGTAACTTCGCGGGAAAAGGCCCCCACCACAAAACCGTGTGGACTATCATCGTCAGCAAGTTGGCGTGCCTCACCTTGCAAATACTCGCGCAAGGGCACCACGAACTGTTCAGGCGTGTCCTCTACTGTCGGAAAACGCTCCCAAAGCACGTCAGTCAGCGCATCAGAAAGTGCGTCCGCATACGCCCCTATCGTCAGCACGAAACCTAAACGTAGATCATCGTAGCGAATCTGCAATGCAGCCATATTGGCCGTGTCGCTTTGCGCCGGGCGCAGCATGGTACGCAATATCCCGTGCGGCGTTTCGGTCTGAATGATTTCTTGCCCACTTACATCAAGTTTTACTGTTTCGGTCATTCGACTTTCCCAAGTTTTGGATGCGCCAACTAAGACTGAACCTGGATTATATCGCAACTTGACCTTCCATGCCCAATTCTATATGCACCCAATTACCATTAAGGTCATCTCGTTCGAATGCCGGGGCTATGCTATGCTACGGACAGACATAAATCCGACTTGAAGCCGAACCCTGATGCCACATTCAATAGAGTAGAGTGAAGGATGCCATGAGACGATTACTACTGTTTATGCTCGTCGCCACATTTAGCTTGCCAGGTTTGAACATTAGCAGTGACGGTAGCACGCTCCATGCCCAGTCTGGCGAAACAGCGTATAGCCCGCAGGATGTTTATGTCGCTGTTAACCAGAGCCTGATTGACGCGGATGCACGCCCGTTGGGGCGTAGTGAAACATTGGATATGATCGCACAACAAATTGCTGATGAGCTTTCAAACACCGGGGCCTATGAAGGTGCGCCACGCAGTATTGCTGATGAACTTGGGTACCCGCGCTGGCCAGACAATGGACAGCGTGTTATTACTGAAGCCATCAACTACATCGGGATTGAATCGCCGCGTGCATTTGCAAACAATCGCCAGCAAGACATTATCGAAACCCTTCAGAACACCTTCTACCGCGAAATGGGCGTTGGCGTTGCCAATTATCAGGCCGTGGCTGAAGGCACCGTGCAAAATGTATACGTCATTGTCATGGGTGCGCAGCCGAACGTCTTACCCGTTGTGATCAACGATGGCGCAGATGTCGTTTATACACGAGATGTGGAACTCTACATTCACAGCGAGTTTTCGCTCGCATATGAAACGGATTCAGACATCATCCAGCAGGCCGTTCAAATTCGGGTTGCCAATAGCGAGGCCGGGCTTGATGATGCACAACCGATTCAGTGGGAAGGCAATAATTTTGGGCTTGCATGGCAGCTCACTGAAGGTTTTGGAGATAAAGAAGTATGGGTAGAGTTTGAAGATGAAAAGGGCGTGCGTGTTCGATCCTCATCTATGGTGGAGTATGCAGACCCCGCAACTGCACCTACAGCAGCCCCTACCACCTCTGCCGCCACGCTCACGATGACTTACGGCGGCGATACGTTTACCCTTGCTGTTGAGTCTGAGCAAGCAACGGTGCGCTTACAAGAAGTCTATTTTCAGTGGGAACTTGACGGTTTTACCCGCGCATATGAAATTGAAAATCCAGATGGTTTTCAAAGTGTAGACCTTGAGAATTTTTCAAGCGCGGACTGTCTGCAAATCCGTTGGGTAGATGTGCAGGTGGTGGTAGAAGTTGCCGACTGTGCCAATATTTTCCTTGAAGCACAGCGCTTCACCGAGCTACAGGATGTTTTCTGGTATTCTCGCGTGCAGACCTTCGCGGTCTATGACGGCCCGCAACTGCTGGGAAACTGCGAGATCAGCGCTGGCAATTGTGACGTTTCGTTGCCGTAAATGCGCAACCTGTGCTAAAAGCCAAAGTGGGCTGCCAGACAACGCCATGTTTGCGTTCAACAGCCCACTTTTTATTGACGATCACAAGTTTGCCACGTTTCAATGTGCGCTTAGCCCTGGCGTTGCTTGTGTTTGGGGTTCTTAGGGCAAATCACATACAAAATGCCGCCACGACGGACGACCTTGCACGATGCGCACATCCGGCGTACTGAGGAACGTACTTTCATCGGGTTATCCTCCTTGGATTAAACTGCACCAGTATAGCAGACTTGCCCGATACCTGACTACGCCAAATCAGCGTTTGCACTTCCCGAGAGACAACTCTATACTCATAAGCATGATGTCGAAAAACAGGTTGCTATTTGTACTCGGTTTTTGTGTGCTGCTCGCCGCGTGTACTGACGATGCCACCGACGATACCATCACCCCTACTGGTGACCCCACGCAAGCTGCACGCGCTTTTATGACTGCCTTTCTCAATGGCAACGTTGAAGGATGCTTAGCCTTTGCTACCGCTGAAAGCCGTGATAGTGTTGAAACACTGTGTGCCGAACGCGCCGCCGCAGAAGCCCATGCCACGCTCCACGATATTGCGTTTGAAGAGTTAGAGCGCGACGGGCGCTATGCCTTTGTCGAAATGCGCGGCACCTACCAGCAACGTTTCACCAACCCGGAAGATGGGCGTATTGTCGAGAACGAGGTCAGTGCGCCACTTGTGATTGTGATGTACTTCCAGGATAATTTCTGGCGCTTTGACGATTTTGCGACGGTTGAGTAAATATCTTGATTTCTTAACAAGTTTCGGAAATTGTATGATAAAGTTGCATCATTTTCGCTTAATGCTCTACACTCTATAGCAATGTAGATCAACAACAAAAAAATAACAACATCGTTGCACTGCACTGTTCGAAGGATGAAATGCGTCTCGCTGTGGGCGCTGGTTTCGATTGTTTAAGGTTCGATTCAACAGAGGATGAAGCCGAATGGCCAAACGTATTCGCAGAGCAAGCCCTCTCTTTTTACTCCTGTTAATACTCCTCGCGGGGTTGATTTTTGTTCCCGCGCCACAAGAAGACGTCTACGCCGCAACGTTCACGGTGACCAACACTATCGACCTGGTTGACGATAGCCCCGGTGACGGGATATGTCGGACGGCCGGTAATGACTGTACCCTGCGTGCTGCCGTGCAAGAAGCTAACAACCTGCCCGGTGATGACACCATCATCCTCGGCGCTGGCACCTACACACTGACGATAGACGTCACCCCGGGCAGTGATGATGACATCGCCGCTGAAGACGACCTCGATATTCTGTCCGAAAACGGCGGTATCACCATCATTGGTATTGACCCCGCGCAAACAATCATCGAAGTCGATGGCGGCGACACCTTCCGTGTGTTCGAAGTCATCACCGGTAATCTCGAACTGCGCAACCTGACCATTCGCAATGGTAACGCTGATACAGGCAACGGTGGTGGTATTCTCAACCGCACCGGGAATGTTGTGCTGCGCAACGTCGAGCTGAACGGTAATAGCGCCGCCAACGGTGGTGGTATTTATAACGAGTTCGGTGGTGTTGACCTGTTGGATGGCACTGTCATCGGTTTGATGGCAAACCCCAACACCGCAACCAATGACGGTGGTGGTATCTATTCCGAGTATTCTACTGGCCTCGCCGACGTCATCAACATAAACCGCAGTACCGTGCAGTACAACACCGCAGCCAATAATGGTGGTGGTGTTTACGTACTCAATAGCGGTGAACTCAACATCATCAACGACGCATCTATCAACAACAATACGGCTGGTGGGTCTGGCGGTGGTGTGTACCTGCAAAATGCCAGTGTTGGCGCAGGTGGCTTAACCTTTACGGTTGAAGATTCTTCAATCACTGCGAACGCTGCCAACGCTACGGGTGGCTTCACTGCCTCGGCGTTGCATGTTCAGGACATCAACGGCGGTACCATCGACAACGCAACCATCAGCGGCAACACGGCCGCCAACGGTGCCGCGATTGTCCTCTTGTCCTCGCTGGCAAACAGTAATATCACGCTCGACATCACCAACAGCACCATTGATGACAATGACAGCAACACCAATGATGACCTCGGTGGTGGCGGTATTGCGAACCTTGTTACAGCGGGCACTGCGGCCACATTGAATCTAGATAACGTCATCGTCTCCAACAATGATGGTAATCTGTACGGTGGTATCTGGAACAGCGGCGAGGGTGCAACCCTCAATGTGCTGGACTCGACCATCGACAGCAACACGGCTGGCGGTGCAAGTGGTGGTTCTATACCCGGCAACGGTGGTGGTATTACCAACAACGACGGCACAGTGAATATCGAAATCTCCGTAATATCAGACAACACAACCGACGGCAATGGTGGTGGTATCCTCAACCTTGATACGGGTAGCGGCCTGACCGACCTGAACGTGTTACGCAGTACCGTCTCCGGCAACACGGCAAGCAATGGTGGCGGCGGTGGTATCGCGAACCTTAGCGGTGCAAACACTACCGTTCAAACAAGTACAATTTCAGGCAATGACGCGCCTAATGGTGACGGGGGTGGTATCCACAATAGCGGCACAGGCAGTGTTGTGTTGTTGGAAAGTGTCACGGTATATGGCAATGATGCTGACCGTGGTGGTGGTATTTTTAATGCTGATAACGTTACAACAATTCAGAGTGTGCTATTGGCGGCCAATACAGCACCCACCGGGCCAAGCTGTTTTGACACGCCTGTGCAAACATCAGCTATCTCCTCTAATGGCTATAACCTCATCAACAACACTGATGGCTGTACGATTACAACAGGCACCAATGACATTCTGGGAGCTACTTCAGGCGACATCAACATCTCGGCTAACCTGACTATCCTCAACGGTGGCCCGACCCCCACCCATCGCTTGCTAGAAGGTAGTATCGCCATTGACGCTGGTAACTGCTACGTTGGTGAAGACTTTGACCAACGCGGACCGGGCTTTCCACGTGGCGTTTCGATCATCCCGAACGATCCTTCGCCAGACGATTGTGACATCGGTGCCTTCGAAGTACAGTCAACCGATAACGTCATTCTCGGTGACTTTATCTGGAATGACCTGAACGCCAACGGTATTCAAGACCCCGGTGAACCCGGTATCAATGGCGTCGACATTGAGTTGCTCAGCGGTGAAACAGTTGTCGCAACTACAACGACCGCCAACGCACCAATCACAGGCGAAGCTGGTTACTACCGCTTTAGTCGTGAAATTATTCCACCAGCACAACAACTCACGCTTCGTATTGTGCAGGCTACACTGCCAACCGATGCGCAACTTAGCACCCCACTTCAAGGCAGTGACCCAACTGTAGACAGTGACTTCCTGATCAATGGGGACAACGAAATCGTCTTCACCGCAACATTCACTGGCGGCGAAACCCGCGTTGATATTGATGCCGGGTTCTTTGCCCCGGCCAGCGTCGGTGACTTCGTGTTCCTCGATACTAACGGTAATGGTATTCAAGACCCCGGTGAAACAGGTGTTGAAGGCATCATTGTCCGCTTGTTTAACTTTGATACTGGCACACAGGTTGCCGATGTCGTTACCCCGGCTGACGATCCTGCTACGCCCAACGTCGACGAAAGCGGGCTATATCTCTTTGAAGAGGAATTAGCGCCGGGCACGCAGTACTTTATCCGCTTCATCATCCCGAACAGCTTGGCCAATCCGCCTGCTCCTGAACGCGGCTTGCAATTCACAATCCCGAATGTGGGACAGGGCGATGGATCAGATGTTGGTGATGATAGCGACGCCATCTTTACTGGTAGCGATGGCGACGGCAACATCATCGGTGAAACAGAGATTTTCGAAGTGCAGGGTGGCGATACCCTGCTCAATTGGGACGCTGGTGTGAACCGTGTCGGTACAATCAGCGGTGTTGCCTGGAACGACGATAACGGCAACGGTATTTATGAAATTGGCGTCGAAAGCCCGATTGAAAACTATCCCGTTGTGATCGTGAATGCGAGTACGGGTGATAATGTTGCCCAGGTTACGACCAGCTCTGACGGTACGTATAGCGTTGATCTTGCGCCGGGCCGCTATCGGGTGGACTTCTCGAACATCCCCGCCCCCTTCGACACCATCACCCTACCCAATCAAGGGGATGATGAAGTCGTAGACAGTGACGCTGACAACACACAGGGGCCAGCGTTCGGTCAGACAGGAGAAATCATCCTGTCTTCAGACACGAATCAACCGAACTTCAACGTCGGTGTCTTCGAGTCCGTCTCGCTTGGTGGGCGCGTCTGGTTAGACGGTGACGCTGACGGTAGCTTTGATAGCGAACCGCTCTACAACCTCGGCACCATTACGCTGACGCTGTTAGATGGCAACGGCAACGTCGTCCCGAATGTGCCGCCTGCGCAGGTTGGTTCAGGCCTTGGGTCAACCTATACTTTCTCTGGATTGGCTCCGGGTGACTACACTGTTAGCTTGCAACTACCCGGCGGGCAAATGCTTGCACTCAGCCCACAAAACACCACCGACGATGACAATGACAGTGACTTTAATCAGGGTACACAGGTCTCTGATGTCGTCAGCCTGGCAGGCGGTGATTCCGTCAATAACATTGACGCTGGTATTGTAAACAGCACGAGCGTTACAGGTATTGTCTGGCGTGATGACGTCGTTCGTTTGCTAGACGGTTTGTATCAAGAGGACGAACCACTGGTGCAAAATGTGACTGTCATTGTGTTGGCTGAAGATGGCGTTACCGAACTCGGTCGCGACGATACAGATGCCAACGGTGAATATGTCATTACAGACCTACCGACCGGGCCGTTCATTCTGCAAGTTGTGGTTGCGGATGACACCGGGTTCACCTTTCAAAACGTAGCTGGTGGCATCAACAGCAACGTCAACCCTTTCACTGGTCGCACGCAGGATACACGGCTCTCTGCCGACCCGGCAGGCAATGTCTTTAACGCGGGTTTGATTGATGCGATCACCATTGGCGATGAAGTCTTCGTTGACCTGAATGCCAATGGTATCAATGATAACGAACCCGGTTTGGCCGGTGTAACCATTACCATCGTGCAAGGTGGCACCCCGGCCCCGGTGGACATCGCAAGTAATGCCGATGGCTCTTATTCCTTGAAATTGCAACCCGAGACAGACTACGAGCTACGCTTTGATCAACCAGATGGGTTCATTTTCACCGAGCCGAATGTCGGTGACGACGATACGATTGATAGTGATGCAGTCCCCACAGGTGGTGACCCGACAATTGGCGTTATCACACTGACAACAGGCACCACCACCGACCGCACCTATGACGTTGGGTTCTACCGCTTGAATACGATCACAGGGGTGGTCTGGAACGACACAGCCCCCGACGGTCAACGCGCCATTGCTGGTGAACCGGGTGTCGAAAATGTCACCGTCGCGCTGCTAAATGACGGCGGCGTAGAAGTGGCCAACACTGCGACCGACAGCAATGGTTTCTATACTATTTCTGGCATCGAAGCTGGCACCTACACCATCGTGTTCGATCCGCCATCCGCCGGACCACAGGGCTTTACCATTCAGGATGTTGGCTCTGAGGATCGCGACAGTGATGTCAACGCAGCGACTGGTCGCCTGGCGGTAACTGTTGTTTCAGGTGAAACGCGCACGATAGACGCCGGGCTTGTTGACGCCGTAACCGTTACGGGTAGAGCCTTTGCCGACTTTAATGGTCTGGGTGATCAGGACCCGGGTGATGTTGGTATCCCCGGTATCAATGTGACGATTTCCTTGCTTGGTACACCGATCGCCAGCATCACAACTGATGCCAATGGTGAGTACGAATTTGCCGTTCAGGGTGGGGAGGGGCGCACCTACACGCTTCAGTTCGACCGCCCCGCGGGCTTCCTGGGAGTGCCGCAAGATGCTGCTGGCGGTGACGACAATCTTGATAGTGACATTGATCCCAACACGGGCGAGACTGAGCCATTCAGCGTGCCACAAGGCAGCGAGCCAATTGTCCGTGACGCTGGGTTTGAACCACTCAACACCATCAGCGGTACCGTCTTTGCGGACCAGAACGGCAACGGCCGCGAAGAACCCTCTGCCAGCCCGCCCGAACCGGGTATTCCCAACAGCGAACTTGCCGTTGAGATCAACATCTACGAAGACACCAACACAGACGGTGATCCAGACTCAGGCACCCCGATCAACACAACAACCATCGTCACCGACGAAAATGGTGACTATCAGATTCTCGGCTTACCAGCAGGTGACTTTGTGGTGGAATTCATTCTGCCAACAGGCACCATCTTCGAATTCACCACGCCGGAAGTTGGTTCCGAAGACGCTGACAGTGATGTTGTGCCAGCGACCGGGTTCACTGAAACAATCAACATTCCTGACGGGGCGCTGTCTCAAGATGACGAAACACGGCTTGCCAACGTTGATGCTGGCTTAATTCCCGGCAACACCTTCAGCGGTACGGTCTTCCTTGACGAGGACGGCGACGGCGTCTTTGAACCGGCTGGTGACCCGGTTGAAACTGGCGTTGCTGGCGTAATAATCAACGTCTACGAAGATACCGTCCCACTCGGTGCGCCGATTGAGACACTAACGACTGATGCCGATGGTAACTTCACCTCGTCAGAGCTGGCATCCACGATAGACTACGTACTCGACGTTTTCATCCCTGCCAACAGTGGCTTTAGCTTTACCACACAGGGCACCCCGGTAGATGTAGTTGACGATGCTGACGATAGTGATGTTGACGACACGACTGGTCAGGTTACGATCACGCTGCCTGCCCCTGCCGAAGGGCCATTTGAAAACATTGGCGCAGGCTTTGTCCCCGGTACCCCAATCAGCGGTCTGGCCTTCCAGGACCTCGACTTTGATGGTGTCTATGAGCCAACAGGTACCCCGGCCGAAACGGGACTCGCTGGTGTCACCATTAATGTCTATGTCGATCCCGGCATGGGGAATCCGCTCGGTACGGCCATTCGCACAGTAACCTCCGCAGCCGATGGCACGTACACTACCGGCGACCTTGCCCCCGGCGACTACATCCTTGAATTTGTAGAGCCTTCTGGCTTTGCCCTGACGACGCAAGATCAGGGTGGCGACGACGCGGTTGATAGTGATGCCGACCCAACCAACGGGCAAGCGGCAGTCACCGTCACCACAGGCGCAACAATAGATGATGTCTTCGCGGGCTTCATTCCATCGTCCTCCATCGCGGGGGTGGTGTTTGAAGACCTCGACGGTAACGGGCTGCAAGATGCAGGGGAACCCGGCATTGAAAGCGTCACAGTTACTCTGCTAGACGGCACTGGAGCGCCCTTCTCACCTGCGGTTACGACAACCACAGCAGCCGATGGCACCTATCTCTTCGACAGCCTTGAACCCGGCGACTATATCGTTGAGTTCACTGCACCGACTGGCACCAGCTTCACCACGCCGAATGTCGGTCCCGATGACACACTGGACAGCGATGCCATACCAGATGACGTTGACCCAACTATCGGCCGTATCGGCACCGTCGATGTGCCGCTAACACTGGCAGTTGGTGATGCGCTGACTGATGAAGACGCTGGTCTGTTCTCACTGGCAACGATCGAAGCCTTCTTCTTCAATGACACCAATGGGAACGGCATTCAAGACCCAACTGAAACAGGTGGCGGGTTGGCTGGCGCAAGTGTCAGCTTGTTCAACGCCGACACCCTGACACAGGTTGGGACCACCATCACGCTGACCGCTGGCGACACCGCGTCGCCGAACGTTGTCTTCAGTGACATTGAGCCCGGTAACTACTTCCTTTCTGCGACGTTGCCATCTGGCGACTTTGCCTTCAGCCCGGTTGATGCAACTGACGACGCCACCGATAGCGATGTCACCCCCACCGTTGGTGAAACAGGCACCACCGCCCCATTCGTGGTTGCTTCTGATGCCACTGTGACCACAGTTGACATCGGTGCGTTTGTGGCGACAGACATTGGCGGGCGTGTGTTCTTCGACAACAACAGCAACAACGTCTTTGATACTGGCGAACCCGGGCGCAACGGCGTGACCGTGGAACTCTACCGCAATATTGGTGGTGAATTGACGCTACTGCAAACCACAACTACCAGTACCATCAATAGTGTCAGTGGGTCTTATACCTTCGCAGTCGTAGATGGTGACTATCAGATTCGTATCATCCCAGACGCTGGTTTCACCTTTGCGACCCCGGATGTGGGCGACGATGACGCCATCGACAGCGACGTTGACGCTGGCGGTGCAGTCAACTTCTCCGTACCATCAGAGGCGATTGACCTTGTTAACATCGATGCAGGTTTGCAACAACCTGTCCTACCGCTGGTCGTGAACAAGTACGCCGCACCCAACGATGGTAGTCTCCCGGTTGAACCCGGCGACACGCTAACGTGGGTCGTCTGTGCTAGCAACGACAGTCTGCGTGTGGCTCCGCAGGTCTTTATTACCGATACCGTCAACGCTGCTACACAGACGGTCAACGTCGATGAGGTCTACTACGGCATTGGGTCTGGCACTGAATGCCCGACCAGCGGTGTCCCGGCACAAAGCGCTTTCCGTAGCCGCTTCAGTGTTCCTACGGGCAATATCGAAGCGCTGAGTGGTACGCCACCACAAACGCGCATCACGACACCGAACAACCTCTCACTGCAACCGGGTGAATACCTGCTGCTGACGATTGAAGTCACGGTTAATGACCCGGGGCAAGCTCCTGCACAGACCCGTTCTGTTCCAGCTACAGATTCTGGAGTATTGGCAATGTCTACACTCTTTCTGGTGCTCGGCTGGTTTGGCCGGCGTCTGCTGCAATCATGGCGAGTGGTTGCGGCAGCCCTGCTGGTCGCTGTCATCATGCTGGGCGCACCAACCCTCGGAAACCTGAATGCAGAGCAAGGTGGCGACTCGTCACCTGCTCCTGCTCAAACTGGCGCAGAGGAGGATGGCCGGTGGGTCCGCTATGACAGCAACCACCCGGCCCTTTCTCAAGTCGGTGAATGGGAAATCGTCGATGATCACCGTGCAGTTGGCGGAAGCTATCTCCGTAGCAGTGACCCCAACGCTGCACTCGTCCTTGAAGTCAGCGGTACACAGGTGCGGGTAGCCTATCCGCAGGCCTGGGACACTGCTGAGGTCGCTGTGCTGGCAAACACACAGCAAATCGGCTTGATTGATGGTTTCAGCGTCGATGGCGTTACATTCGCAACCAGCGAAACCTATCGGCTCCCCGGTAATGGCTTGCAGACCGTTCGGTTACAAGGTGGTGGTGCAGCAGCGAACCCCGGCGCATCTAGCGCAGCCCTGATGGTTGATGCTATTGATGTCTGGCTACCTGCTGATATCGCTGACGAAGAAACCTCTAACCTGACAGGCGTTGTTTGGTCAGACACCAACGGAAACGATCTACTTGACCCGGCGGACCGTTTGATCGAAAACGTACTGGTCAACCTGTACATCGACTTTGGCACCAACGACACGTTGATTGACTCCCACACCACCGATGCCTTCGGGCGCTACGTATTCACCAACTTGCCCAACGATAACTACTGGATCGTTATTCAGCGCGACACATTGCCAGACGACCTTGACCCCACCAGTGTAGACTGGAGCCCGCGCACCATTCCAACACCACATGATGGTGATGTCATCATCCCGCCCGCACAGCGCGTTGACACAGCCAGCATCACGGGGACAGCCTGGTTAGATGTTGACCGCAGCGAGTCGGTTACATCGGTAGACATTCCACTAAACGATGTCGAAATCACGCTCTATCAAGATGACGGTCAGCGTGTCTTCAATCCCGGTACTAACGGGGACTTCCCGGTCGATACCGTTGCTTCTGCCGATGAGGGTGCATTCAGCTTCGATGGTCTGCTCCCCGGTATCTACTGGATCGACATTGACACCAGCACACTACCGGCCGACGCCGACCAAAATCAACTCTGGGAACTGATGTGGGTCACAGTGCCGGATGTTTCTGCCGTTGAACTGCTGTTGTTGCCGAAAACTGACAACTTCGGCCTCGTCGGCACAGCTTATCTGGATAACAACTTCAATGACGCCGTTGATGCAGAAGACACCCCTCTGGCTGAGATTGGTCTGTCACTCTATGCTGACGATGGCAACGGCGTCTTTTCAGAAGATCTCGACACATATATTGGCGATGTCGTCTCTAATGCAGATGGAACCTATCAATTTGAGGGCTTAGCCGCTGGCATTCACTGGTTGGTGCCTGACCTCGACAACCTACCAGACGCTGCATTGCAAACCCAATACTGGCCGCCGATGTGGTTACTTTTACCAGACATTGAAGAAGCCAACACGCTTTTCTTGCCTGCACCACAAACCAGTGATTTCGAACTTGAGGGCAATGCAGTCCTCTCAGGTGTGGTTTTTAGCGATGACAACGGTAACCGTCGCTTTGACGAACGCAATGAATCTGGCATCCGTGAAACCATCGTTGAACTCTACTTCGATGGCGAACTCGTTGCCACGGCTGAAGTTGACGAAAGCGGTGTTTATCGCTTCGAAAACCTGCCAAACGGCACCTACACCGTGCAACTGGTTGAGGGCACCCTGCCCGACAACTTCATGGATACAGTCAGCTATGGCGGACATGGTGAACAAAATCCGCAGACCGTTGATATTGTCGGTGCAACAGACCGCGACGACTTTGTGGTAACGGTCGAGGGGCCAAACTTCGCCTATGCACTTGACACCGACGGTGACGGTTCACCAGACGGGCGTGAAGGGGCTGGCGACCGTGATAACGACAACATCGCCAACCACCTTGACCCCTTCGACCCGACAGGGATTGTGTATGCCGCCGACCTGTTCGGTAATACCAAAGCCATTGAAGGCGTTGAAGTGCGTCTGGTCTATCGTGAGGGTAACGAATGGATCACGGCTGACACCATTCAGCCCAACCCACAGCGCACGAACTCGCTTGGTGCATATCGGTTTGACCTGAACGTGCTGGACGGTGGCTTGCCGCCTGATGGTTCCGAGCGTGTGTTCCACCTGCAAGTCGAGGGGCTCAACGCCGAAGAACTGATTTTCCCGTCGGTGATGAACGAACCCGGTCAATTGCTCGTCATCAATGGCAACAATGCGCAGGTCGCGCCATCACTGGAACCTGATCTGAATGCGCCTTTCTATATGGCATTCCAGGCCAATGCTGGTGACGATGATCTTTCGAACAACCTGCTCGGGGCTGACGCACTTGGCACCTTCGAAGCTGACCTGATCAACACGGGCTGCGCGAACTTCTCTGGCGGCATTGAACAATGTGACACTGCGCAACTGAGCTTCGATGTTACCTTTGGCTTCACAGTCGCGCCGCTTTCGGATGCCGCAACGGTGCTACCCGGCGATGAAGACGTCACTTTCGAACATACACTGACAAACGATGGCCCCCTGCCAGACCGTTATCGTATCGAATTAGACAGCGACCGCGCTTATGAGTCTCAAACCCTGACTATCCGCACTCCGGGTGGCACAGTATTGGGAACCATCGGGCGTGGTGGCAGTTTTGACACAGACGTGCTTGACCCGAACGATGTCCTTGAGCTTGAACTATCAATTGATGTGCCAACAAGTGGCTTGAGCAATGGCGAAACCAACGCCTATGAAATTACGGCTACAAGTCTCGGTGCAGCCGAGCTAGACGCAACACTGTCTGAAACCGCTACAGATACATTGACGGTGCAAGCCGCTTGTATCGTCGGCAATGTGTTCCGTGATGACGACGAAGATGGATTCCCTGACAGCGGTGAGGGTATCAGCGATGTCTTGCTGAACGCTTTCCGTATCAACGGCGGTATCACAGAAATCGCGCGAGATGTTCCCACCGCCGACGATGGTCGTGGCTCGTATAGCATCAGTGTTCCGGTTGACGGTGATAGCGACACCGTGCGCGTTGAAGTTGTCGAAGGCACGTTGCCGTCTGGCTCAACGTTCGTGGACCCGACTGACAATGACCGCGAAGTAACCGTCTCGCTTTCTGATGACGACTGCGCCCGCGCTAACTTCATCATCTCTGTGCGCGATGTCTCAGTGACGAAGCAAGTCAACGGCCCAACTCAGGTTCAGCAAGGCGAAACCGTCTTCTTTACCATTCAGGTCGCTAATGGTGCCAACTCATCGCCTGTCAGCGGCTTGCTGGTAGACACGCTCTCCACCGCCGCTTTTGATGTTACAACGATCACATCCAGCGTCAGTTTCACTGCTGGTGGTCGTGCTGACTTGCAAACCAGCGGTGGTAGCCTCGTCGCCTATCAGATTGTCACGCTTCCACCGGGCAGCACCATGACCGTCAGCATTCAGGCAACCATCCGCAGCGACATCGCCACCCTGCCGCTGAACTTCCAGAATGTCGCGTCCCTGGACTTCCAGGTGCAGGGTACAACGCCGATTCAGTCTAACATCGTGAACATGACCGTTGCCGCGACTGAAGTGGACACTGACGGTGATGGCGTCCCAGATAGTCAAGACCCGGACCCCAATGATCCAACCGTTACAGGTGAAACAGGTACTGGTGGCCCCACCGAAGCGACAGACCCCGGTACATTCGGTCAGGATCCGGCTACTGGAACTGGCGACCCCAGCGACCCGGATGCCTTGCCAGAAACTGGCTATATGCCGCTTGAGTACATCCTGCAACAACAGCAGGGCACCAGCGCTGAAAGCTACGAAACATCACGGCTTTCAACGGCCGGGCGTATCATACTCGGTATTGGTGGCTTACTGGTGATCGCGCTGGCGGTTGTGGCTTTCCGCTACTACAACAATAGCGAGGCGCTCTACCAGTGGCTGCAAAACCGCGCCCCGTGGATTAGCATGGCTCTACTGGCGCTGATTGGTCTGTTGTTTGTGGGTGGTGGCGCTGGTGTACTGTACACGGCTAATGACATCACAGGAGTGGTAGATACCGACAACCTGCTTGGCCTCAACGACGATGCCAGTGACCAGACCGCCCAGAACGAAGATGCAGGCGGCACAGTTGACCCCAGCAACCCTTCGAATGTTCCGATTGACGGGGACAGCGATGGTGATGGCATTCCAGACAGCATTGACACAGACGACACTCGCAACGACGTGAACGGCGTCAGTTGGATGGGTGAAGATGGAACAGTCCAACAGTTGCCGACCATTGGTGATGACACCCAACGGTTTATCATTCCCTCGCTGAACGTCTACACACGGCTGGTCAATGCCCCCCGTCTCGGTACCACGTGGGCAGTTGACGACTTCTTCAATGAGGTCGCCCGCCTGGAAGGTACTGCTGCGCCCGGCATGGAAGGCAATCTCGTCATCGCCGGGCACGTCACCCATACGCGCGGCGTCGGGCCCTTCCGTTCACTGGATCGCATCACCCTCGGTGATACGGTCATTGTCAAGGACTTTGACATCGAATACACCTACTACGTCACCGACATCATGGAAGTTGCCCCAGAAGACGTCTGGGTAACTGATGACTCTAGCGATGCCGTGCTGACCCTGATCACCTGCTCTGGTTGGGACGCCACCAATCGCACCTATGACCGCCGACTGGTGGTGCGTGCCCGGCTGGACAAATGGCGCATCGTGGATGCTGGTGCAGAAGCCGCTGATCTGGGTGAACGGACGCGCTACGAAGTTGGCCAGGCTGAAGAAGTTGCGCTTGAGGGTGAGTGGGAATCCTTCAACTCCTACAACACCTCTGAAGGCAACTATTTCTATTCAGAAGACAAAGAAGCCGGCGCTACTTTTAGCTTCGAAGGAGACAAATTCCGCCTGACGTATGTCATGTTCAGCAACTTCGGTGAGTTTGAAGTCTATCTCGATGGCGAATTGCTGATGACAATTGACGCCTACAGTCCCTACAGCGGATTTGGCTCTACCAACGTCATCCAGACGACACCGGGACGCCATACGCTAGAAATCCGTAACACCGACCGCGCCAACGATAGTAGTAAAGGCAATGTTATTGCCCTGGATGCGATTGATGTCTGGCGTTAATCGAACTGAGGACGAAAGGTAATTATAGAGGACTGTGCTGCTTGCGGGTGGTGCAGTCCTTTTTTGCTGCTGATGATTCCGCACGACACACACATGCTTACGTTACCCGACGGCCGCCAATTGGCTTTTACCGAACACGGTGACCCACACGGCAGCCCTCTGTTTTTTTTGCATGGCAACCCCGGCTCACGCTATATGCGGCACCCGGACGAAAGCCTCGCCGCTGAGCAAAGTCTACGCATTATTACGCCAGATCGTCCCGGTTTTGGCTTTTCAGATTTTCAACCGGCGCGCCACTTGCTGGACTATCCGCAGGATATCGCTTGTCTGGCTGATAGTCTTGGCATAGATACGTTTCGGATATTCGGTGTGTCAGCAGGTGGGCCTTATGTCGTTGCGTGCGCCTATGCGCTTGATGACAGGGTAGAACAGGCGGCTGTCGTTAGCGGCGCGGCACCATTCAACCGACCGGGAGCGTTTCACGGCGTGAATCCGGTCTATCGCGCGGTGTTTCGCTCGACGGTACAACTCCCGTTCACCGTTCTGCGGCCGCTGGTAGAAGCGCATGTTAAGCTCGCCAAACGCCAACCCCACAAGGCACTTTTGCAACGGATGCACCTGGCCTCGACGGCCGACCGTGAAGTGCTAGAAACACTACACATCAATGAAGAAATCGACGCTTACTACCATGAGGCGTCACGTCAAGGCGCAGCCGGGATTGCGTGGGAGGCGAAAGTGCTGGCAAGTGACTGGTCTTTTGACCTCGCTCAGGTGCAAACCCCAATTGATCTGTGGTATTGGGAGGATGATAGTATTGTCCCCCTTCAAATGGGGCGCTACCTGCAAACGCACTTGCCAAACACAACGGCCTATTTCTTGCCCGGAGGCGGCCACTACGCGCTGTTTCAATTTTGGTCAGAGATTTTGGCCGAATTAGCCAACGCCTAGTATTTGCAATTCAGGGTTAAATCGTTGTATCATCTCGCTCATCTGCTAATGACATGTATGCGAAAGGTACCAGACAATGAATTGGATGGAACAGTCTCAAAATATGCTGCAATCCTGGATGGATTCGACCCAGCAACTGTGGAAAACCTGGTCTGATAACATGGGTGACCAGGCGCCCGATGCTTCCTGGGACCGGGTTCTGCGCACATGGGAAAACTCGTTCAAAAACTTGATCGAAACACAGGCTCTCTGGACACGCTCATGGGCCCGTAACATGATGAATGGCGTTGACGGTGAGCAAAGTGCGGCCTTTGTTAAAGCCGTAGAAGATAGCACCAAAATGTGGACAGACATGCAGCTCACGATGTGGCAGAGCTGGTCTACCATGATGAAACAATTTGACCCCACCCAGATGTCAGAGAACATGAACACCGAAGGCCATAAGATGATGGAAGCCTGGCAAGAGCAAATGCAAAAGATGATGGACATGCAGGCTAAGTGGTCTAAACAAATGATGGACATGATGCAGCCGAAAGACGATTAATGTCATGAACTGGTACGAACAATCCCAAACCATGCTGCAACAATGGACAAAAATGCAGCAACAACTGTGGCAAAGCTGGGCACAAATGGGCAATGGGCCCGGCACAAACCAGACCATGCAGAATCCGATGGCCTCCATGCTACAAACGTGGCAACAAATGCTGACCGACAATATGCGTATGATGACCGAAAACGCAACACCAAGCGTACAAATGGTCAGTGAGCAGATGGTCAATGCCCAGACGACCATGCTGAAGATGTTTGAAATGACCATGCAAACATGGCAAAAGATGCAAGATAACGTCGGTGAAAACGGGGACTGGACGCAGGCAATTCAACAGCAAACACAACAGATGCGTGACATGTTCCTTCAATCGAGCGCAGATGTTGTCGGAACCAGCAGCAACATGGGTGAATTGTGGCAAACTTATCTGCAACAGTCACAAAACTTGACAATGCCATGGTTCAGTGCGATGCAAAACGCCATGCCCAAACTTGGCAATGCAATGAGCGGCGACACACAAGCGTTTACGGATGTATCGACGCTGTATTGGGATGCCTTCCAACAAACATTTGGCCAGTTATTGCAGGCTCCGGGGCTGGGCTACACACGCGAGTTTGACGAAAAGCAGCGCGGTGCCTTCAGCGCATGGTTGAACATGCAACAGGCCAGCTATGAGTATCAGGTTGTGTTGGCTGAGGCATGGGTAAAGGCTTTCGAGCAACTGTTACAGCAACTCGTCAACATGCAACAAAATGGTGAAGAAATCACGGGGCTGCGCGACTTTGTTACTCGTTGGAGTACCCTCGCTGACGACATCTTCAAAGAAATCTTCCGCTCTGGCAATTATATAGAGGTGCAATCGCGTCTGATCAATGCGTTGATGGAATATCGTGTCAAACAGCGAGCCGTCAACGAAGAAGCGCTTGACCTGTTAGACATCCCCACCCGTAGCGAAATTGACGAAGCGCATCGCCGCATCTATGAGCTACGCCGTGAGGTAAAAGCGCTCAAACGTGAACTGACGCAGTTGAAAGACGAGCCTAAACCCACCCGTAAGAGTAGCAGCACCAGAAAGAAATCGTCTACAAAGAAGCCAGACACAGAGGAGGCGTAAATGTTTCCATTCATGCCGATGAGCGCAGATGACATGACAGAAGAATTGGTCCAGATGAGCCGCCAGACGCTAGAAGGCCTTAAAGTTCTCAGCGGGCTGAGCGAGGCAGACATTCAATTTGGTGTCTCCGAAAAAGAAGCGGTCCATGAAGAAGATCATGTCGTGCTGTATCGCTACAAGCCGCTGGTTGACGAAAAAGACCGTTTCCCTATCCCTGTGCTGATTTCGTATGCGTTGGTCAATCGTCCCTATATGACCGACCTGCAAGAAGACCGTTCGCTGGTGCGCAACCTGTTACAACTGGGGTTAGATGTCTACCTGATCGACTGGGGCTACCCCAAACGCAACGACCGCTGGCTCACGCTTGAAGACTACATTCTCGGCTATATTGATAGCATGGTAGACTATATCCGTGCCGCCCATAAACTCGACCAGATCAACCTGCTTGGCATTTGCCAGGGTGGTGCCTTCAGCCTGTGTTATGCCGCTCTGCGCCCTGAGAAGCTCAAGAATCTGATCACGATGGTCACGCCGGTAGATTTTCACATTGAAGATGGAATGCTCAATCGGTGGATGGGCTGTGGACACGAACTGTCCGAAGAAATGGAACCACAGTTGATGGTCGATGCGTTGGGGAATGTGCCGGGCGACTTCATGAACTTTGGCTTTCTGATGCTCAAGCCCTTTGAACTTGGCGTGCAGAAATATATGAGCATGCTTGACATTTTGGACGATGAGCGCAAGTCTGCAAACTTCATGCGCATGGAAAAGTGGATTTTCGACAGCCCCGACCAGGCCGGCGAAGCATGGAAACAGTTTATTACCGACTTCTACGGCGGCAATAAACTCATCAAAGGTGAGGTCGTTCTCGGTGGTGAAACGGTGGACTTGCAGAATATCACCATTCCTGTACTCAACCTCTACGCCGAGAAAGATCACCTTGTACCGCCATCATCCTCAGTAGTGCTTAAGGACTATGTTGGCACGGACGACTTCACCGAAGCCAGCTTCCCCGTTGGGCACATCGGCATGTATGTCAGTGGCCGCGTGCAAAAAGCACTGCCTCCCACCATCGCAGACTGGCTGAAAGAACGAGATTAGCTGCAAAAAGACACAGACCATCATGTGTAACCTGTGTCTTTCCCTATCCATGTCGATAATGTAACCTTATAGAAACTCTTGCGGGTCATCACGTTGTTGACGAGCCAGATCAATGACTGGATGCGATTTATTGCTGCTTGTTTCTGCTTCGTGGATAGCTGCATTAAACCACTCTGCGGCTGTCACCGGATCATTCGCCCGCCGATACATCTCACCAATGAGATACAACAGGTTTAGTCTGGCACTTGGGTTGGCCTGCATATCCTCTGATGTCAATACCTTACGCATGTACTCCACTGTCCGCAAGCGATACGCCACTTCGTGTGTACGCAGATCATAGGCGTCACAACACCACGCCGCCCGCAGATAGTAGTTTGAAATGACGTTTGCATCTGCGCCTTCAAATTCAGCAATTTTGGCACAAAAGGCATATTGCATGGCTACATCAGTGGCCGCTTCTTCTACCAGCGGTGTCAGTTCCTCTGCAATAAACTCACGCAATTCGGCAGATACTTCAGCATCTTCAAATGCTCCCATTTCTGCAAAACCGCACACCTTGCACATATTCACCATGAATTGCAGCGGATCAAACCCGGCTGACATTGAGCGTAAATCGGTTGTTTTGCCGCCAAAGGTATTCATGCTCGTGAGCAAGGTTATCGGTACGCTGTTTCCACACGCAGGGCATTTTTTCTTTACTTCCTGAAATGTCGTCATGGATGCCTTCCCAACAAAAAATTGACAATTGCATACAACAGATTAACATAATACACTTTGTAACAAAATAGCCCTCCGGTACGCATGAGGGCTACAAGATTTGTTTTTGCTGTATTGGGGCTACGTCTATATGATGGCGGTATCGATCCGCGCACCTGTTACATGAGCCACGACTGTGCCAGCCTGAGCATTCACTACTGTTTCTGTGGCTCAAAGCGCTTTTTGAAAGTGAAGGCTTGTGCTGTGGGGCCATGCTGGCGCAGGTGGTCGAGCCGCTTAGCTGCTTCCGTCACAGTTGGCGTATTGCCCGCTGCTACCCACCATAACGCCATCATCGGCTCTTTGATGACCTCAAACCACTCATGGCGGCGTCGGAACACTTCAACATGCTCGCTGTAGTAGGTGTACTGATACAACGAATCGACATCTTGCCAGACAGACATGTTCAGAATCAGCCAGTCGTCCTCAAAGGGGCGTAAATCGGTAGCGTTGCCGCTATCGTCCATCAAACGCCACACAAAACCCGGCGCGGCCTCGGCCAGAGCATTGATTCGGTCGAGGTTATCCACAAAATCTCGCATCTGCGGGCTATCAAGCGGTGCCAGCATGCGCGCGATGTTGACCTGTGCAAGGTGATATTCTGCCATCTGGTACTCCTTCTACATGCTAACCAAGCGCCTTGAGAAGGTCTTCGCGTAGATCATCGACATTTTCAATGCCTACACTTAACCGAATAAGACGCGGATCGGTTGCAATCGGGCTGTCGGATGTACTGGCGTGCGTCATGCTATAGGGATGCTCAATCAGACTTTCGACCCCGCCGAGACTCTCAGCCAATGCAAAAATAGTCGTGCGCGAAACGATTTGAGCCGCATCTTCGGGTGAACCGTTGACGATGACGCTGATCATGCCGCCATAGTCCGTCATTTGTCTGGTGGCAATTTCGTACTGTGGATGGCTTTCGAGGCCGGGGTACAACACACGTTCAATACGCGGATGGTCTTCAAGCACACGGGCCAATTGCAGCGCGTTTTTACTGTGACGTTCCATGCGGACGGCCAACGTCTTGATGCCGCGCAACGTCAGGAAACAGTCCATCGGCCCGGGGACCGCACCGACAGCATTCTGCAAAAATTTCAGTCGTTCATAGACATCTATGTCGCTGGTAACAATTGCACCACCGACGACATCGCTGTGACCGCCGATGTATTTCGTCGTGCTGTGCAGCACAATATCGGCACCGAGGGTCAATGGTTTTTGCAAAATCGGACTCGCGAACGTGTTATCCACAACGACCTGTACCCCATCCGGCGCGAGTTCGCAGATGGCAGCAATGTCAGCAAGGCACATGTTGGGGTTCGTCGGCGTTTCCAGCCAGATCATGCGCGTGTTGTCGTTGATGGTGCGCGTCACAAGCTCAAGGTCGTTGAGGTCAATCCAGTGGAAATTGATACCATAGGGCTTAATCACCTGTTCAAAGAGGCGATAGGTGCCGCCATAGACATCATCGCCGCAAATCACCTCATCACCGGGCTTGAGCAGTCGCATCAATGTATCCGTCGCCGCCATGCCACTCGCGAACGCCAGCGCATAAGCCCCCTGTTCAAGGGCAGCAAGGGCTTCTTGCAAGGCCGTGCGGGTCGGGTTGTCGGTACGGCTGTATTCATAGCCATTATGCTGAGCCGGAGCCGACTGCACATAGGTCGAGGTCTGGAAAATGGGCGTCATGATGGCCCCGGTGGTTGCGTCAGGCTGCACCCCGGCATGCACAGCTCGTGTCTCATCGTGATAGGTGCTGTCGGTGGCGGTCGGTTGGATGGTAGACATTGGCTAGGCTCCTGACTTGGCGAGGAAGTCAATCAGGTCAATTTTAGTGATGATATTTTGCACGCGGTCGTTATCCACGACCACTACAACAGGTTGGGTGTTGAAAATCGTCATCAGGGATTCGAGCGCTGTATTCATGTTGACCGTCGCAATATCCTTAGAGACAACGCCCGCATCTTCCAGGCCAATCTCGGCATTATTGGTCGCACCGTTTTGCAACATGTAATTCAGCAGATCGACCTCTTGCACAATACCAACCAGCGTAGACTCGTCATCAATCACGGGTAGTTGCGACACGTTGTGTTCACGCATTTTCTGGACAACGCTGCTGATGGCTTCGTCACAGGTGGCGAGGATGACCTTTTGCGGTGGGCGCTGGTCTAGCAGGGTTTCTACAGAGGCACCAATCCAGATGGGGTCAAGCAGGCCGTTTTCTCGCATCCAATCATCGTTAAAGGCTTTGCTGAGGTAGCGCGTGCCAGAGTCGGGCAGAATTACTACGACGAGCTTGTCCGGGCCAAGTTGCTCACGGCGTACATACTTCAACGCGCCCGCAACCGCACTTCCACAGGAAACCCCGGCAAAAATGCCTTCTTCACGAACCAATCGCCGCAACATCAAAAACGATTCTTTGTCCGTGACCTGCACATAATCGTCAACAGACGAGGCATCGTAGCTGGTTGGTACAAAATCTTCCCCGATACCTTCGGTCAGGTAGCTGTAAGCGCCGTCGGTTTCGCCGGTCTTCCAATGCTTGTAAAGAATGGAACCCATCGGATCAACGCCGACAATTTTAATATCAGGGTTCTTCTCTTTAAGGTAACGTGAAACGCCTGTAATCGTGCCGCCTGTGCCCACGCCCATCACGACCACATCCACCTTACCATCGGTCTGTTCCCAGATTTCAGGGCCAGTGGTCAGGTAATGGGTGCGCGGATTCGATGGGTTGTGGTATTGATTGGCAAGGATGGCGTTCGGGGTTTCTTCAACCACGCGCCTGGCGACGCTGTAGTAACTGCGGGGGTCTTCGGGCTCGACATCGGTCGGCGTGACGATCACTCGTGCGCCGAAGGCCCGCAACACTTGAATTTTCTCTTGCGATTGCTTGTCTGCCAGCACGAACACACATTTATAGCCACGCAGCGCCGCCGCAATCGCCAGGCCGACGCCCGTATTGCCCGACGTCGCTTCAACAATAGTGCCGCCGGGCTTCAAGCGCCCTTCTTTTTCAGCATCTTCAACGATCTGAATCCCAATGCGGTCCTTAATCGAACCGCCGGGGTTAAAGAACTCAACTTTTACGACCACCTGTGCTTCAATGCCACCAGTGACGTGATTCAGGCGTACAAGCGGCGTATCACCGATCGTTTCAATAATTGTATTGTGGATTTGCACTGCAACTTCCCTCGTATTCGCTCAATTTGTCAGGAGATATTGTCCAATGCTGCTATAGACATTGCAACCGACAATTTTCATGGTTTGGGAAGTCTACAACCCCTATCATACGTTATGTGCGACGATAACCAAGCGTAATCGGTTGGTATTCGGGGTGGCGACGAATGTACATGGCAATGTAAGGGCATAGCGGCTGTACACGATAGCCTTCCTCCCGGGCATAGTCCAACGCAACACGGGCCATTTTGCTGGCAATACCCATCCCTTCGTACTTTTCGGGAACTTCGGTGTGGGTGAAAACAATCCACTCACCCGCGATCATATATTCAATAAACGCAATATCACCGTCTTCAAGTTTTGCCTGAAACTGCTTGTCGGCTTCGTTGTTCTCAATTACCAGATTTTCCACATCAATAGCCATTAAATAAACCTTCAATAATTGGTATGAACAATGGGTCTATAGTAGTCGATTGCGCCCCGTCCGCATCCAGAAATACTGAATGCTCATGTGCTTTTCAGGCAGAGATGCTGGACACGTCCAGACTTCGCGAACGCTTTCATGTATGAGACATGCTAATTGTAGAAAAATTTATAGCAATTGTTCACTGCTGTGCAGCGCGATTGTTTTGCACAATAAGTGTAATGCATTTGCGAAAAAAGTCTCAGGGTGCAGGCCTGAGAGATGACGTAACGGATATGTGACAAATGTCATTTTCTTACAGCAACATTGATACATCTCAATTACAAGCCTGCCGATTCATGTTAACCTCAGACTAAGAAAAGTAAATGTAAGCATCAATGGTTGGGTTATCGTCAGCACCTTACTCATTGAGGACATGTGAAGCAACACCATGCCAACACTTTTGCGGCATACAATCGCGAGTTTCACGTTTCAAAACTCACAAGATATTCATATATAGCCGGGTCAATGAACTGTTGAAAGGGAAATTTTCCTCCTATGGCTGAAACCAATTGGCAAAAAACTTCTGAGCTTTCTGAACAACTATCAAGCCGTTCGTCACAACGCAAAGTCTACATCATGGGTGGTGTTGCCCTGATTGCGGTTTGTGCGTTTTTGATCGTCAACGGCACCATTTTCGGCGGTCGTTACTACATGACGGTTGATGAACTGGTTGAAGACTCCAGCTATATCGGGAAGTCTGTCCGCATTTCGGCCGCTGTAGACGGCAATATGATCGACGGCGACGCTGACTACTATTTCGACACTGAAACCCATGACTTGATTTTCTGGGTAGCCAATATTTCAAACGACAGCGACGACATCCGTGAAAGCGGTGGTATTGCTCGCGTTCTCTATGATGCCGTCAATGATCCAGACGCCACGCGCTTGCAGGTTGTTGTGCCAGATGGTGAAGTACCTGACCTTCTGAAACACGAAGCCCAGGCGATTCTTGAAGGTGAATTACGTGCAGATGGCATATTCTATGCTACCAGCCTCCAACTGAAGTGCCCGACCAAGTACGAGGACACAAATCCTGACCGTGTGGCAGCGGACGATTAGCGCCGAACATCACACGTAGCAGCTATCATCGAAGGGACTACTACTACTCATGATTGCAGAAATCGGTATCGCTACTCTGGGGATTGCATTTGCGTCGAGTGTGCTGGCCGTTGTGCTGGCCCTCGGCAATGCCTTTACCCAACGCAAACAGTGGGCAATTGCCGCCCGCAACCTCCTCATTTTTACTTATGGTTTATTGACCGTCGCCATTACGATGCTGGTCGTCGCCCAATGGATTGGTGACTATAGCATCGCCTATGTGCGCACTGTCTCCTCCAATGTTCAACCTGACGCACTTAAAATCACTGCACTCTGGGGCAGCCAGGCTGGCTCGTTGCTATTCTACGGCTGGATGCTGAGTATGTTTGTGGTGCTGTCATTGATTTTCAACTGGCGCAGCCACAACCGCCTTATGGGCTGGGTGATGTTCTTCGCAGGTGGGACACTGGCATTTTTCTTGATGCTCTCGACCTTTTACGAGAATCCTTTTGAACGAACCTGGATGGTGCCCAACGACCCGTCTGGTGCAGTTGAAACGGCCTTGTTCCAACCTGACGGTATGGAAGTCGCGCATCCGTGGCGAGCAACCTCAATTGCCAATGGCGGCCAGACACAATATCCATTCTTCCATGTCTCGGAAACGGAGCCACCATTCTCAGCACCGAATGTTGTCTGGGAAGTTGACGGTGGGGGCTTGAACCCCTTGCTGCGGCACCCCGGCATGATCGTCCATCCGCCGACGCTGTACCTCGGTTTCACAGGCTTTTTGCTACCCTTTGCTTTTGCCATGGCCGCGATGATTGTCGGTCAGTCAGATGTTCACTGGATGCGGGCTGTACGCCGCTGGACGCTGGTGTCGTGGTTGTTCCTTTCTATTGGGCTGATACTCGGTGGTCGCTGGGCCTATGATGTTCTCGGCTGGGGTGGCTATTGGGGCTGGGACCCGGTGGAAAACTCGTCGCTCTTACCGTGGTTTACGGGCACTGCGTTCTTACACAGTGTCATGATCCAGGAAAAGCGCGGCATGCTCAAAGGCTGGAATATGTCGATGGTCATCGTCACATTCATGTTAGTCATGCTCGGCACCGTTGCCACTCGTACCGGCTTGCTCAGCAGTGTCCACACCTTCGCTGAAAGTCCGCTGGCAGTGCCGATGGGTATCTTCTTCGGCATCATGATGATGATCAGTGTGCTGGTGTATCTGTGGCGCGGTAGTCAGGGCTATTTCAAGAATGACCACGAAATTGAAGGTCTGCTCAGCCGCGAGAGTATGTTCTTGCTCAATAACTGGGTGTTCTTCGCACTAACGGTTATCGTTTTCTGGGGCACATGGGCAGAAAAGATTACCGACCTTGCGATGCAGATGGGTTTGCGTGACAACGTCATCAACCTGGGACCAGAATACTATGAAACCCCGGTGGCAATCCTATTCCTCGTACTTTTCGTACTGATGGGTGTTGCACCGCTGGTCGCCTGGCGACGGGCAACTGCACGCCGTGTGGGTCGCGCGATGCGAATTCCAGTTGGGTTCGCACTGCTTCTGGCTGCTGGTCTGCTGGCAACAGGTACCCCCTTCGCCCCGACCCTTGGCTACAGCATCATCGCCTTCGCTGGTGTTGCAACCTTTGTTGAAATCTTCAAGGGTGCAGCCGCCCGGCATCGTACACACAACGAGAACTGGGGTGTCGCGATGACACGGCTGTTCCTGCGTGACCGTCGGCGTTACGGCGGGTATATGATTCACCTCGGCGTGTTGGTCATCGGTATTGGTGTGATCGCCAGTACGTTGTTCCAGGAAGTTCAACAAACAACCATGGACCCCGGCGACGAATTCACGATGGCTGGCTATACGATGCGCTATGAACGCGGCACCAACGCCCAGTCTGACGATGGTCGCATTATGAGCATTGCTGAGATTTCGCTATGGCGCGATGGTGAGTTCGTGCAAGAACTACGCCCCCGCCGCGACTTCTACAGCGTACAGTCCACCCAGATGCTGATTGCTGGTGTACATAGCAATATCGAAGGTGACTTCTATGTTCGCATCAATCACATTGACGGGGACGAAGTAACCTTTGCCGTCTACAACAATCCCCTCGTCGGCTTTGTCTGGTGGGGTGGCATCTTTATGATAATCGGAACCGTAATTGCAACCTGGCCAACGGCTGAAGCGCCGCAAAAGCGCATTGTGCGCAAACCACGCGCTTCAACCATGCCAGTCGGAGCAGGAGACTAACCAACAATGAAGCAACGCATCCTTATTCCACTGCTCATCGTCCTGATTGCAGCACTGTCGCTGGGTTTTGCCGGCACAGTGCTGGCCCAGGGCGGCGGCGACAGCCCCGAGCTTTCGCCACAAGCGGAAGAAATCGCCAATAACCTCGTCTGCACAAGCTGCGAAGGCCAGAGCCTGAATACCTGCACCACCCCACAGTGTGCGGCGTGGCAAACAGAACTTGAAACGCTGGTGGCTGAAGGCAATTCGACAAGCTACATCTATCGTCATTTTGCTAACGATTATTCCGCCGAGTTTGCCAATGTGCTGGTACGCGGTCAGTTTGGCGACACCTACCCACCAAACGTGAACCCCAACGACGTGTACTACATCGCTGAAGAAATGTACTGCGATGTTTGCGCTGGCGTTGCACTGGCCTATTGCATTAGCAGCCAATGCCAGGTCTGGCGTGAAGAAATTGGCGATATGCTGGCAGATGGCTCAAGTGAACACCAAATTCGTGCAACCTTCGCCGACCGTTACGGTGAAAAGATTGCTGCTGTCCCGATTGACGAAGGTGACCGTTTCCTCTCATGGGCATTGCCTTTGGCTGCGATTGCATTTTTCGCGCTACTGGTTGGCTGGCAATTCCTGAGCTGGCAACGGAAACAAAACGACTTCGCGCTGAATGTCGCCCGCCAGGCAGGCACCAGCACCAACTTCGATCGCCCTGTTCCTGACAACGTTGACCCGGCACTCCTCAGCCGAGTGCTTGACATGGTAGAAGAAGGCTAACAATGAGCGAAAATAGCATTCAACCCAACGACAACAACTACACCGATCCCTATAGCCCGGACTACGTTGACCCATATGCTGAGGCAACGCCAGAGCAGGCGGGTACAACAACAAACCGCAATAGTCTGCTACGAATGCTCAACCCCTTTAACCTGGTGATCATTGGTATTGCCCTGGGGCTGGTGGCATTGGTCGCCTATGGCATCTACGACAACCAGATTGGCACCGTCGGCGTCGGTGAGCAAGCCCCCGACTTTACAATAACCCTCTATGGTGGCGAAGAATTTCAGCTTGCGGACTTTGAAGGTGAGCAGGTCGTCGTCATCAATTTCTGGCACACACAGTGCCCGCCCTGCCACGACGAAGCGCGTACACTTGAACGGGTATGGCAATCCTACCGCGATCAAAACGTGATTTTCATTGGCGTCAATGTTAAAGACCCTGACCGCGTAGCCTTCGAGTTCATGGAACAGTATGGTATCACCTACCCCAACGGGCTCGACCGTGCCGACAAGATCAGTAAAGACCTATATCGCACCACAGGCTGGCCGGAAACGTTTATCGTTGACCGGGACGGCGTCATCACCATGCATCACAACGGGGCTATCAGTGAGCGCCAACTTCGTGCCGAAATTGACAAAGCGCTGGGAGGTGCCTAAATGACTGTTGAAGGTATGATTTTCTTCGCCCTGCTCGGGCTGGTTGCCGCCTTACTTGCTATTGGATCACTGATGAGCAGCGACGAACTCCGTGCCAGGAAAAGTGCGGCCGCGCTTGCTGAAGCTCGTGACCGCGCCACCTTAGAAGAACGCCTTGAAATGCTGGTAGACAGCATCCGTGATCTGGATATTGACTATGACATGGGCAAAATCACCGCCAATGTCTATGCTGAACAGCGTAAAATGCTGTTGGGTCGGGCTGTTGGGGTACTGCATCGCCTTGACCAGGTGACAGGCCATGAGATAGATGACAGACAACTTGAGGTTGAAGCTGCAATCCTCGCATTGCGGCGTGACCTCGAAACACAAAATTAAACACATCGACGATAGTTAACAAGAAGGAACACACACGTCATGCAAGACTTTGTCGCACAACACTATTCTACTGGTCGCACTAACCTGTTGAAGTATGCTACCTGGCTCGCAGTTGGTATGTTTGTTGTTGCCATGTTCATGGCTTTTGTCTACGCTGGTCCTGAACGCATTCAGGGTGATGTACAGCGCCTCTTTTACATTCATCTAGGCACCTTTTTTGGCGCGTTCTTCCTGTTCCTGGGCGCAGTTGTCGCGGGGATTCAGTACCTGCGCACACGTCAGGAACGCTGGGACGACCTCGGCCATGCGGCCATTGAAATTGGTCTTGGCTTTGCAACCGTCAACATCGTCACGGGGATGATCTGGGGTAAGCCCATCTGGAATACCTGGTGGACGTGGGACCCACGCCTGACCACCGCCGCGATTATGTGGCTGACCTACGCGGCCTACCTGATGCTCCGCAATGGTATTGAAAGCATAGACCAGCGGCGGCGCTTTGCAGCAGTCTATGGCATTCTAGCGTTTAGCAGTGTGCTACTGACGATTATCATCATTCGTGTACGCCCAGACACCATTCACCCGGTTGCGGCTGGCCCAACGAGTACGTCTGACAGCATGACCGGGGACTTCGACATGACCAACACCATTCGCAACACGGTGCTGTTCAATATCGTCGCGTTCACCTATATCTCGATGATCGTCACCTGGCACCGTATCCGCCTTGAAAACCTCGTCCGTAACATCGACATCCGTAAAATGAAGCTCATCGTCAATTCACAGGAGAACGCATAACCTCATGGCTGATACAACTGATTTCATGATCCTCGGCTACGCCGTCGCATTTTTGATCCTTGCTGTCACAATTGGTAGTGTATGGCTCCGTTATCGGCAAGCCTATCGTGATCTGGCGCTGGTTGATCAACTCGCCGCTGAAGAAAACGTTTCATTTGACGAATTCGGCACTGACACAACACCTGTCACTGCGGCCACCAGTCAACCAAAACCAACCCTCGCCGCTGACGAGTTGTAATTAAGCAAGACGCGCAGTCTTCGAACAAAAGAATAGGGAAGCAAAAAGGAGTCCTAACCGGGCTCCTCTTTTTGTTTCTCACCAAAACATAACAACGACTATCTAAACCCCGGCAAAAATCCCTTCAACATAGCATCGTAAATACCTTCAGGATCGTTGCGTAAATTTGCGTCAGGGTTTAATGCGTGGCGGTTACCTTCCACAAGTTTGCGCATCTCCAGCCCTTTTTCCGTCAGTATTGTGTCCACAAGATCAAAAGCATCGGCACCGATGTTACGTTCTAGCCCCACCTGGAAGCGCCGCAGGTCAATGCCAGGATACGAAAAGACAATTGTCCGTGACTGTTCACGCAATGACATATCGCTGAAAATATCGAGTGACCGTGGTGCCCATTGCAACGCCCACCAGCGACGCGGGTCTCCATTGGAAGCACGATAGACTTCACGTGATGTAACCCCGGTACCAAATGAGATAACAGTTGTGTTTTCAGGGTCGTAACGGCGGCGCGCATCCTGATTGGCAGGATTACAAAGCTCCCACGCCACGGTAAATGCCGGGTTACCAAAATTTCCAACGCCACCATCTACAAGCAGGCGCGGTGGATCATCATCTGTGGGGAGCGGAACAGGTGGAAAATACGTCGGAATGCACGACGAGGCCAGCACAGCGTCAATCACAGGCATATCTTGATAGCGCTCTTTGGCATTTGTCTTCAAGAAATGGGTTTTTCGCGCAGAAACTTCTGTGGCCGTAATGACAACGGTCATACCATTGAAGTTGTCTTCAAGGTGACGTCCAAGGTCGCGGAGGGTGGGGTTGGTGTTGGGACGGTATTCGGGTGGGCGTTCCTTTATCAGACGCAATAGTGTTTTGCGCAGGGGGTCAAATGAGTAGCGTGCAGGAAACAGCGGATATAACAGAAAGTCGCTCAAATTGAGCGGCAGTGCTTCAAGCAGACGTATGAACCCATTGGAAACACTGATATTGCTCAACAGTGGAACGTTCATGCCAAATGGACGGAACGGTCCGGGCCTGGCAAAAATATCATCTCCCAGGGTGAGGTAGAGTTCAACTAACTCCTGCCCACTCATCCCAGATGCGATACCAAAAGCGAGTAACGCGCCAGTGCTGGTCCCTGCGATCACTTTGACCTGGGGTGCATCCAGCAAGCGGTCAACACCCAGAAGACGTTCAAGCTCAATCAATCCATGGGCAACGATAAGGCCTTTAATGCCGCCTCCATCAATAGCGATGCCAATATTTTCTCGGAATCCATAATCAGTAATTGTGTTCATATGTTTGTGGGTATGCCTTTTACTGATGTGATTTCATTTCATAAGCCTATTATAAATGATGATTGACGCCGGGCATAATGTCGCAGCAGCGTCAGCGTCGCCGTGATATAACTCAGTGATAAAGCATATTATCGCGATCTTTGTTATGTTACATCAATTTTGTACTATATTTTCATCACTTATGGATTACTAATGACAATTGACCATGAACTACACGAGCAATTTCAACTGACAACGCCCCCCAGATACGCCACTATAAGACTATCACACTACCTTGCACCACAACGCGGGTTGAGGAGAATACCCAAATGACCGACGTACAATACAGAACGCTTGACGCTAACGAAGCGGTTGCAACCGTGGCGTACAAGCTCAACGAAGTAATTGCGATCTATCCGATTACACCTGCTTCACCGATGGGCGAGTGGCCGGATGCATGGTCAGCCGCTGAAAGGCCAAACCTCTGGGGAACAGTGCCAGATGTTGTCGAAATGCAAAGCGAAGGTGGCGCAGCCGGTGCCGTACATGGTTCACTTCAGGCCGGGTCGCTGACAACAACATTCACTGCTTCACAAGGGCTGTTGTTGATGCTGCCGAACATGTACAAGATTGCTGGTGAACTCTCGCCAACAGTCTTCCACATTGCGGCGCGTTCACTCGCCGCGCAAGCGCTTTCTATTTTCGGTGACCATTCTGACGTCATGTCTGCACGCATGACAGGCTGGGCGATGCTCGCCTCGAATAGTGTGCAGGAAGCCCATGACATGGCATTGATTTCGCATGCAGCGACACTGCGCACACGTATTCCGTTTTTGCATTTCTTTGATGGATTCCGCACATCACACGAAATGTCCAAGATTGCGATGCTCAGGGATGATCAAATTCGTGCCCTGATTAATGATGCAGACGTGCAAGCACATCGCGACCGCGCTATGTCACCAGACAAACCCATTGTTCGTGGCACCGCGCAAAACCCGGACGTTTACTTCCAGGGGCGCGAAACGGTGAACACCTTCTACAACGAGTGTCCACACATCGTGCAACAGGTGATGGACGAGTTCGCTGAACAAACCGGCCGTCAGTATCGTCTTTATGACTACATCGGCGCACCCGATGCCGAGCGCGTAATTATTCTGATGGGGTCTGGCGCAGAAGCAGCCGAAGAAACCGTCGAATATTTGACGCAGCAAGGCGAAAAAGTCGGGATTTTGAAAGTACGGCTCTATCGCCCATTCAGCGTACAGCGTTTCATTGATGCACTACCCTACACCACCAGGGCAATTGCTGTACTCGACCGCACCAAAGAACCCGGCAGCACGGGCGAACCGCTCTATCTTGACGTGCTGGATGCCATCTATAAAACGATGGGCCCCGACAGTAGCTTCGAAGACATGCCAACGGTCGTCGGTGGACGCTATGGGCTATCATCTAAAGAATTTACACCAGCGATGGTGAAAGCTATTTTTGACGAGCTTACGCAAGAAACACCCAAACGACAATTTACCATTGGCATTAACGACGATGTGACCCATACCAGCCTGGACTTTGACCCCAGCTTCGACATTTTGGGTGAGGACGTCGTACAAGCGCTGTTCTACGGGCTCGGCTCAGATGGTACCGTCGGCGCGAATAAGAATTCCATCAAGATTATTGGCGAAAACACACAGAACTTTGCACAGGGTTACTTCGTCTATGACTCGAAGAAGTCCGGAGCAATAACGGTTTCGCACCTACGATTCGGACCAAACCCGATTCGCTCAACTTATCTCATCAACGAAGCAGATTTCGTCGCGTGTCACCAAACTGTTTTCCTTGAGAAAATCGACATGCTCGAAAAACTTAAACCGGGCGGAAGCTTCCTACTCAATACCCCACACCCACCCGAAGAAGTCTGGGATACACTCCCGCGTGATGTTCAAAGCGCTATCATTGAGAAAAATCTCAAGCTCTACGTCATCGACGCCTACGCTGTGGCCCGCAAGAGTGGCATGGGCGCACGCATCAATACCACCATGCAGACCTGCTTCTTTGCCATTTCAGGCGTCCTGGCACGTGAAGAAGCCATTGAGCAAATCCGTGAGACCATCCGCAAGACCTATGGCAAGAAGGGTGACCGCATCGTTCAGATGAACCTCGACGCCGTGAATATGGCGCTGGACTATATGTTTGAGGTCGAAATCCCAGATGCAGTGACCAGCGATATTGAAGTTGGTGTTACTATCCCGGCTACAGCACCGCGTTTCTATCGCGATGTGCAAAATGTCATCGCAATCGGTCAGGGCGACCTGTTGCCAGTGAGTGCGATGCCCGTTGATGGTACATTCCCAACTGGCACCACCCGCTATGAGAAACGCAATCTGGCGCTTGAAATCCCCGTCTGGGACCCAGATGTGTGTATTCAATGTGGTAAATGTGCGCTGGTTTGCCCCCATGCCACCATCCGTATCAAGGCTTACGAGCCCGAAATCCTTGAAAACGCGCCAGAAACCTTCAAGGCTGTGCCGGCCCGCGACCGTGACTGGGATGGGTTGCAATATACCATTCAGATTGCACCCGAAGACTGCACTGGCTGTGCAATTTGTGTTGACGTCTGCCCGGCGAAGAACAAGGCCGCTGCTGGTTTCAAAGCAATCAATATGGAACCCCAACCACCGCTGCGCGAAGCTGAAGCCGAAAACTGGGACTTCTTCCTTGAAATCCCGGAAATGGACCGTACCAGGATCGCAGTCAACAGGATTCGTCAACAGCAGGTACAAGAACCGCTCTTCGAATTCTCTGGCGCATGCTCAGGCTGTGGTGAAACACCGTACATCAAGCTGGCAACCCAGCTATTTGGTGACCGGATGATCATTGCGAACGCCACAGGCTGCTCGTCAATCTATGGCGGTAACTTGCCTACCACACCCTACACCGTCAACAAAGATGGGTGTGGCCCAACATGGTCAAACTCGCTGTTTGAAGACAATGCAGAATTCGGTATGGGAATGCGCATAGCGCTCGACAAACAGTACGAACAGGCAACTGAATACTTGTTGAAACTGTCTGAAACGCTCGGTGCCGACCTCACCGCCTCAATTTTGAACAATCCGCAACGCGATGAAAGCGACCTGCAAGAACAACGTGCGCTGGTTGCTGACCTCAAGCAGAAGCTCGAAGCGCTCGATGATCCCGATGCTCGTCAATTGCTGACCCTGGCTGACAACCTCGTTCGTCGTTCAGTCTGGATTATTGGCGGCGACGGTTGGGCTTATGACATCGGCTACGGTGGGCTGGATCACGTTATTGCCAGCGGCCGCGATGTGAATATTCTCATCTTGGATACCGAAGTCTATTCCAACACAGGCGGCCAGGCATCGAAGGCAACACCGCTCGGCGCAGTCGCCAAGTTCGCAGCAGGTGGTAAACCGGTCGGCAAGAAAGACCTCGGCATGATGGCCATGACCTATGGCAACACCTATGTGGCTCGCGTCGCGATGGGTGCCAAAGACGAACACACACTCCGTGCGTTCCTCGAAGCCGAAGCCTACGATGGTCCTTCAATCATCATCGCGTACAGCCACTGTATTGCACACGGTATCAACATGGCAACGGCAATGCAGAATCAAAAGATGATGGTCGATACCGGGGCCTGGTTACTGTACCGCTACAACCCTGAACTTGAACGCGAAGGCAAGCCGGCCCTACAACTGGATTCGCGCAAGCCACACAAGCCGATTAAACAGTTCATGGATATGGAAAACCGCTTCAAGATGCTGCGTAAGTCGCGCCCAGAAGCCGCCAAACAGTTCCTTGCAGAAGCCCAGGCCGCAGTCAACGCGCAGTACGAAATGTATCAACACCTTGCCGCACACGGCGTGAAGAAGGATGATTCGACCAATGGCAGCAAATAACTCATCACTGGAGACCGCCACCATGGTAGACCTCAGCACCTCATATCTGGGGTTGAAGCTACGCAGCCCGCTGGTTGTTTCAGCTTCCCCCCTCTCTGAAGACTTGACCCATGTCCGGCAAATGGAAGACGCCGGCGCGGCAGCCATCGTCCTGTATTCCCTGTTCGAAGAAGAACTTATCCGTGAACAGCGCGAATTGGACTATCACCTCAGTCAGGGCACCGAAAGCTATGCCGAAGCGCTGAGTTACGTACCCGAGCCCGAAGATTTCTTCACGGGGCCAGAGCTGTATCTTGAACACATCGCTAATGCTAAACGGGCCGTGGACATCCCTATCATCGCCAGCCTGAACGGGTCATCACTTGGTGGCTGGACAGACTTTGCCAAACAGATTGAGCAGGCCGGGGCAGATGCGCTAGAATTGAACATCTACAATATCCCGACCAGCTTTGATGTCAGCGGCGCAGACGTAGAAGAAGGCTATCTCAGTGTTGTAGCAGCGGTACGCAAAGCAGTGAACATCCCTGTCGCTGTGAAGCTGAGCCCCTTCTTTAGCAATATGGCCAGCATGGCCCGCCGTTTTGCCGAAGCTGGAGCCGACGCGCTGGTGCTGTTTAACCGTTTCTATCAACCCGACATTGACATTGAGGAACTAGTTATCAAACCACGCATTATCCTCAGCAGTGAGCATGAATTGCGCTTGCCGCTGCGTTGGATCGCGATTCTCTATGGCAATGTAGACGTTGATTTTGCAGCCACCACCGGTATCCACACCGCGACCGATGCCATTAAAATGTTGATGGCTGGTGCCAATGTCACCATGATGGCGTCGGCGCTATTCAAGAATGGTATCGGGCATATCAGCGTTGTCGAGGAAGAAATGCAACGCTGGATGGAAGATAATGAGTATCCGTCGGTAGAGATTATGCGCGGTAGTATGAGCCATATCAAAAGTGGAAATGCCAGCGCCATTGAACGTGCGCAATACGTCAAAACTGTCAGTAGCCTTCCGGATAATTATCTACCCTAACTTGTAAAATCGTCTAAAAAGTCAAAAGAGCAGCGCCGCGATTGTGCAGCCTGCTCTTTTTGGTTCATTTACTGTGGCTGTGTTGTCTTTAATCAAGTCGGAGAAAGACAGTGCGCCACACCCGCATCTACAGCCGCAAAGTTCAACTCCAGCAGATGCCGTCGATGCGCAGGGATATGACCATCCAGCGCACCTTTAAGGTGATCGACAGACAATACCGGGTTCAGCTGCATTAACGCGCCCAACATGACCATGTTCGCCAGACGGGTATTGCCAAGTGAGTCCGCAATGTCTGTTGCAGGGATCAACAACGCATGCAAATCATCACGCTCAAGTTTGCGCTGTACCAGTGACGCATTGACGACTAGCCAGCCATTTTTAGCAACAAGCGGCTGATACTTATCAAATGACGGAAGGTTGAACACAACCGCTGACTGTGGCTGCTCTACCAGTGGTGACCCGATTGGGCGTTCACTGATGACAACAAAGCAATGCGCCGTTCCGCCGCGCATCTCGGGTCCATAAGAGGGAATCCACGTCACTTCTAGCCCGGCGTCCATGGCAGCATACGCCAGCAATTGCCCGGCAAACATCACCCCCTGACCACCAAAGCCAGAAAATACAAACGCCTGCTGTTGCATCATTTTTTCCTTTCCAGCGCTTTGACATCATCTGAGACTTTGTAGTCACCCAGCGGATAATAAGGCACCATGTTTTCTTCAACCCACGTCAGGGCCTCTGTTGGCGAGAGCCCCCAATTTGTCGGGCAGGATGACAACAACTCGACCAAACTAAAGCCTAAACCTGCTTGCTGAGCCAGAATAGCAGTGCGGATCGCCTTGCGAGACTTGCGGATATTCGACACATCATGCAATGATCGGCGCACAATATAAGCAGCACCATCAGTCTGCGCGAGAATTTCGGCCATCCGTAGCGGGAAGCCAGCCAGGCCTGTGTCACGCCCGAGTGGTGACGATGTTGTCTTCTGACCGGGCAGCGAGGTCGGGGCCATTTGGCCGCCTGTCATACCATAGATGGCGTTGTTAATGAAAATCGTCGTGAAATGCTCACCGCGTGCCGCCGCATGAATAATCTCAGCAATACCGATCGACGCCAGGTCACCGTCACCTTGATACGTCAGCACTGTTTTGCCCGGCAACACCCGCTTGATTCCTGTCGCCATCGCTGGGGCCCGACCGTGGGCCGCCTCGCAGCCGTCGATATTGAAATACTTATAAGCAAAAACCGCACAGCCAACTGGTGCAACCAGAATTGTCTGTTCGCGCAGGCCGAGTTCATCAAGCACTTCAGCGATCAAACGATGTGCAATGCCGTGTGTACACCCGGGGCAGTAATGGGTATCCACGTCAAGCAAGGTGTCCGGGCGTGAATATACGGTTTGCATGGTGCCGTTTTGCTGTTGTGGTGTCGTTACCGTCATGAAAGGCTCCTTTCGCTGGCAGGCATACAATCCAAAATGCGCTGGTAGATTTCCGCTGGCATTGGCAACACACCACCGAGCTTGCCCAGAAAATCAACTGGCAACGATTTTCCAGCCACCAGCCGCACATCTTCTAACATCTGCCCGGCGTTCATTTCTACAACCAGAATCTGGCGTATACCACTGTCAAGCACTGCTTGCAGCCGCTTCTCCGGGAAAGGCCACAGTGTTTGCGGCCGGAACAAGCCGACCGGCAACCCGTCAGCCCGTGCCATTTCAACCGCTGTTGAGGCGATACGTCCAGCAGTCCCATAGCCAATGACCAGTAGTTCAGCGTCCTCAGTATCGTATTCAACCGAGCGTTGTTCCTGTTCACGGATTATCTGAATACGGTCTTGCAGCTTCCAGTTGAAGGTCTCTTCTTCTTCAGGTTTTAGGTAGAGCGAGGAAACGATATTCGGATCGCGCCCAGCAGCACCACGCAACGCCCACGGCGGCACCCCGGTCTTGAGCGGTTGCATCGGTGGCAGTTCGGCAGGCTCCATCATCTGGCCAATTTGCCCGTCTGCAACGACAAAAACCAGATGCCGATATTGATCCGCCAGATCAAAGGCTAGCACAGTGAAATCAATCGCTTCTTGCACCGATGCCGGGGCCAGCACAATTGGGTGGAAGTCGCCATGCCCGGCCGAGCGTGTCACCTGGAAGTAGTCCGCCTGTGAGGGCAGAATGTTGCCCAACCCCGGGCCTCCGCGCATGATGTCTACAACGACACACGGCATTTCAGAGCCAGCGATATATGACAAGCCTTCTTGCATCAGGCTAATACCCGGGCTTGATGATGACGTCATCACCCGTTTGCCCGTACACGCCGCGCCATAGACCATGTTGATTGCAGCCACTTCGCTTTCTGCCTGCAAAAACACGCGCCCAAGTTCAGGCATACGTGTTGACATATGTTCGAGCAGTTCCGTCTGTGGGGTAATTGGATACCCAAAGTAGGCTTCTACACCAGCGCGCACGGCCGCTTCTGCAATCGCAACATTACCTTTCAGCAGTTCTCTGCTCATGCGGTTCCCTTTCTCGTTCGCCTTGCAATGGGGGCACGTTCAACAGTGATAGCCACGTCCGGGCACATCACAGCACACACCGCGCACCCGGTACATATTTCGTCGGGGTCATGCAGGGCGGCGGGGTGATAGCCTTTGGCATTGAGCTGCATGTGGTCAACATACAGCACGCCCTGTGGGCAGACGTCAATACAGAGTTGACACCCTTTACACCGTGCCTGGTCGATCTGCACTGTACCTTTTGCCATAGCAGGCACCTCCTTTTTAAAAATGTTAAGCACAAAAACTCCTTAACTAAATAATACAAATCAGAAGTGTCAATCTACAGTACAAAGTATCATCATTTTAACAGTCGGAGTGTCATTAGCAGAGTTGATGGCAGGCATGTCGCGCAGTCGTCCAGCAATATAAGATTGCAAAACACCCCCGCTTTGAGAAATTCGATACAAATAGCAAAAATCTACCTAAATCGTAGTATGAAACCTCCCTGCCAAATATAGCGTCCGCAATAACGGATGATGAGTACCTCTAGCGGCTGACACATATTGCGTAACTTTTCACAACCGTCATGAAATCAGGCCCGGAGCGGGATAAGTACATGACATAACTCACTAGGTCAATCATGCATGGCCTTCTATGATAGTAGAAAACATCAGTCGATCATGTAACCCGACAAGAGTAACTCGTATGCGAAAAAAACGCTGGTTTGTTGTTTCAATCATTTTTACTGGAGCTGTTCTACTACTACTCGGCAGTTTGAGTTTCGCGCAGGACGATGAAGAAGACGCTGAACCGCCAGAATTCTATGGTGTCAGCGACTGTCGCGACTGTCACCGTGATGTGTATGATGCACACTCCCTCACCCGCCATACAATGACTTTTATGGAAATGGAAGATGCCATAGAAGATGAAGTTCTTCTGGCAGATTTCGAGGCGGAGAACGATGTGCTGCAAATCACATTCCCCGATGAAAGCGAACCACGCAAGCTGACCACCGAAGATGTCGCCTACACCATCGGTAGCGGGCGCTATGTGCAGCGCTATCTCTATGCGACAGAAGCCGAGGAATATTTTGTGCTGCCGGTGCAGTGGAACAGTATCGCTGCTGAATGGGAAGCCTACCCCCTCGCAGACACATGGCCCGCACCAGAATTTGACTTTATGACGCAGTGCGTCGGCTGTCACGTTACCGGGCTTGACCTTGAAGATAACGACTGGGTAGATGAAGCTGTCCAGTGCGAAGCCTGCCACGGGCCCGGCAGTGTCCATGTTGAGGCTGCTGATGACGCCGGCCGCAGCATTGACGACGAAGAATACGCCGCCATTATAAACTCGGTGGTCGTTTCTGCGGATAGCCAGGTCTGCGGACAGTGCCATAACCAAGGTATTGATAACGATGGCGTGCATCGTTTCCCCGTTGACCACTACGCCGGGCTAGCACTGACTGACAATTACACCGTTTTCTCCCCTGCACAGGATGATTTCTGGTGGACAGAGCTGCACGCGCGTGAAAACAACATGCAATATAATGAGTGGTTGCTGTCTGCACACGCCGACTCGCCCCAGGAAACCTTCGCGAATATCCCCGGTGCTGACGAAAGCTGCCTCGAATGCCATAGCGCTGACTATGTGATGGTTGCTGAACGTATTGAAACCTGGGATCCTGAAGAAAACGAAGACCAACCGGCCCCTGACCCATTGACCGTTGAAACTGCGCAGCACGGTGTAACCTGCATCAGTTGCCACAATGTTCACCCACCCGAAGACAATATCGTAGACTACTATCTCGCCACAACTGACATCTACGCCATGTGTACAGACTGCCACGCTGACAATGATCCCAGCGACGGGCTGCACTACCCCGTGCAACAGATGTTCGAAGGTGCGAGCTTAATTGAAGGCATTGAAGGCATACCCTCTGCTCACTTCACAACCGAAGACGGCCCAGACTGCGCCGGTTGCCACATGCCAGAAGTCCCGATTGAAGGCGTGCCCGTTGGTAGCCACACGATGGCCCCGGTTGCACCTGATATGGCACTCAACCTGGAAGCCCTGCAAGACACCTGCACGCAATGCCACGCCGAACAGGCCGAACCGGTTGCTATGCAAGCGCTGATTGATGACCTGCAAGCCTCAACCGAAAGCCGTGTTACTGCTGCGCGTGAAGCAATTACAGACGATACACCGGACTGGGTTTCGCTGGCACTAGACTTTATTGATGGCGATAGCAGCGGTGGCGTCCATAATCACGCCTATACTGACCGCCTGCTCGATAGTGTAGAAGCTGCACTACAAACGGAGAACGCACAATGACCACGACTCTACAACGCAGTGCAATCTGGCTGGCACTTGGGCTGGCCTTTATTCTGGTCATCCTCAGCTTAAGTTTGATCACACCTGAGATCGTTAACGCTCAGGGTGGCGACGACCCGGCAGCCACAGAAGAAGTCGGTGATGATACCGATACGACCGACGACGCTGAGATGGAAGCCGACGAAGATATGGAAGACATGGCCGACGCCGAGACAGTCTCCGCTGAACCATCGGCTGATATGCCAGACCCATTCGCCAACGTCAGCGGCGACAACAGCTACTGCCTCGTCTGCCATGCCAATTCGGACGACAGCATCACGCTTGAAGATGGCACCGTAATTGACCTACAATATGCCGCTAATATCGAAAACGACTTTGCCCATGCTATCCATGAGCAGGCTGAGCTAGGCTGTGTAGACTGCCACGGTGAAGACAGCTTCCCGCATGTGGACCCGGTTCCGCCTTCTGAAATGGCCTACATTCTACAATATGAGGGTGAATGCCTGACCTGTCACGGCGTTGACCACCCCGACGGCACCGGCCAACAGATCGCCTTTGCGGGTGTACTTGGTGACAGTGAATTGCTACAAGGTACCGAATGTGTGGAATGCCATCTAGCGGGCGATGAATGGGCAAGTGTCCATCCTAACACGGCCAACGCGATTGATGTCGATCCGCAAGACTGCGAAAGCTGCCACGTCAGCACCGTCCACGAATGGGAAATGAGCGCGCATGGTTCGCAGCAACTCGCGTGTTCCACCTGCCACCTCGACGGGCAAGGCACACTCCGCTTTGAAGATACACAGACATTGTGCCTCAACTGCCACGCCGACAGTCAGCGCACGTTCACACATATTACGCATCAAGACCAGGTCTGCACCGACTGTCACTGGGATGTCACCGACGCAAACTATACCCACCACGTTTTGCTGAACGGTCAAGCACAACCCAGCGGCCATGACCTTATGGTTGAGACAGATACATGTGTAGACTGCCATGCGCAAGACGACACGATTCAACTCGTCGCGCAAGCCGACCCGAATAACATCGAAGCACGTTCTGAGTCGGTGCGTGCCCTCGCGACTGCCCGCGAAGTTGAGGATCTGGAAGCTGAACTCGAAGAAACACGAGACGAAGAAGCCAACACAGCAACTTTACGTCTGTTCCAGGGAGCAATCGTAGGATTGGTATTAGGCTTGATCTTGGTATTCGTCGCCCGCCGCTGGCGCATATATCGTCAGGTCAACGAGTAACTGCTATCTGTCCGCATCTAGCACTCTAAATTGGGAAATAAGACAGTAGGTCTACGGGCTTGCTGTCTTTTCTATTGGTCAGGCTTTTGAGTAGTCTGATAACTTCGGCGCAACCCCGGCGCACTGTATAGCGTATATTTAGCAGATACCCTATCATCATGCTGTAGATCAGCGACCATAGACTGGAGTCTAGTCACATGTACGAAGATTTTGCACCCAGAATGGCAGAGGTTATCACCAGTTACTCTCAGCCAATTGAACCGGGCCAGAAGGTGTTTATTAACGGCCACGATCAATGCACACCAATGATACGTGCGCTATATGAAGCGGTACTACGGCGTGGTGGGCACCCTATCCCGATGATTGCGCTAACGGGTACTGGTAGCTACTTAATGAAGTACGGCACCGATGAGCAGATTCAGTTCGTCGACCCCTTTGCAGAAGTCATGATGGAGCAGGCTGACGTTTTCATCCAGATCATGGCCGAGGTTAACCCCAAAGCTGGCTCGCGGATGGACCCGCAGAAAATCCGCCTCGCCCAGATGGCAGCCCAGCATTTGCAACAGCGCTTCTTTGAACGCATGGGCGATGGCTCGCTGGGTTGGGTCGGGTTTGCCTATCCGACGCACGCCATGGCCCAGGAAGCTGAGATGAGCCTGCTCGACTACACCGAGTTCGTCTACAATGCCTGCGCTTTCAATACAGATGATCCTATTGCCTACTGGAAATCTGTGAGTGACCGTCAACAAAAACTGGTGGACTACCTCGCCGACAAATCACAGGCACACATCAAAGGCCCGGATATTGATCTGGAATTCAACTTCGGCGGGCGCAAGTGGGTTAACTGTGATGGGCGGCAAAATTTCCCCGACGGTGAAATCTTTACCGGCCCGGTAGAAGACTCTGTGAATGGCTATGTTAATTTCAACATGCGTACAGTCTATGGTGGTCGCGAGGTCAACGGTGTGAAATTTGAGTTTGAAAACGGCAAAGTGGTCAACGCCAGTGCTGGCAAAAATGAAGCATGGTTGACGAGCCAACTTGATCTAGATGAGGGTGCGCGTCGGCTTGGTGAGTTCGCCATCGGCACCAACTTCGGCGTGACCGAGGTCACAGGCAACACTCTCTTTGACGAAAAGATCGGCGGGACGATTCACATGGCTATCGGCCGCAGCATTCCCCAATCGCTGGGCCAAAACATCAGTCAGGTGCATTGGGACATGGTGCATGATATGGCCGACGGCGAAATTCACATTGACGGTGAGTTGTTCTACAAGAACGGTGAATTTCAAGTCGATTTCTAGATACACTGTAACATAATAAGTCGGCCGAGTATTCAGCTATTGGGGCGGTTTCTGTATCTTGAAGCTGCCCTTAATTTTGCTTGCCTCCCTCAACAGCCCTATAACGTGTGGTATCTTGAAAAGCAGTACCCTTTAGTCTTCGAACATCTTTCCATCACACAAGGAGAACCTACTCCATGCAATACAAGCAACTTGGCAATAGTGGCTTGCTCGTCTCAGATTTATGCCTCGGCACGATGATCTTTGGTGAAGAAAAATTACGCGGTACCCCCGAAGCCGAATCGCTCGACATCATTGCGCGCTACATTGACGCAGGCGGTAACCACATCGACACTGCAAACGTCTACGCGGGTGGCAAGTCAGAAGAAATCGTCGGCAAGGCGGTAAAAGGCAAACGTACTGACCTCGTGATTGCAACCAAAGTACGTTTCCCAATGAGTGACGATAAAAACGCGCAAGGACTCTCACGCTTTAACATTATGAACGCCGTAGAGGCCAGCCTGCGCCGCCTCGATACGGACTACATCGACCTGTACTATATGCACGCCTGGGATCCACTTACACCGTTAGAGGAATCGCTGCGGGCCTTCGATGATCTGGTGCAGTCTGGCAAGGTGCGCTACATCGGCGTATCGAATTTTAAGGCGTGGCAGTTGATGAAGGCGCTTGGTATCAGTGATCAGCATGGTTATGCGCGTTTCGTGGCGGCGCAATACCAGTACAGCCTCGTCACCCGCGAAATGGAATATGAATTTCTGGATTTGTGCCTGTCTGAAGGGGTTGGGATAACACCGTGGGGGCCGCTTGGTGGTGGCTTTTTGACTGGAAAATACAAAGCTGGCGAACGCCCTTCTGAAGACGATGGCCGCATCGGCACCACGCCCGCACACTACGAAGAAAGCTGGGAAAAACGCAACACCGACCGCAACTGGAATACACTGGCCACCATTGAAGACATCGCACAGGCACACAACGCCACTGTCTCGCAAATCTCGCTGGCATGGCTGCGGGCACAACCGGCCGTGAGCAGCGTCATCTTCGGCGCACGGACGATGGCCCAGCTTGAAGACAATCTCGGCGCGGCAGAAATTGCCCTTTCTGACGAGCAAGTGCAGCGCTTGAACGACGCCAGCGCCCTGCCCGACATCTACCCCTATCGCTTCATTTCCGGGGCTGTCGCGGGGCGTTCAGGGGACTGAGCAATGCTCCGCACTGAAGGTACGGAGCTAACAAGGGCAAGCGTACCCGCGCGGGCACGCCCTCGAACACCTTCTGCATGACGGCTCGGTCGAGGACACGCAAGCATGTGCCCGCAGGGTACATTTGCTTTTCCTGGCGCCGTAATTCATTGCAGCGGCGATCTGAAGGCCCGGGCCCGTTTTCCGCATTGTGACCCAAACTTCACCGAGCAGGCGAACTTCAGTTCTGTCTGCTCGCCCGGCGAAGTGCTAGCGCCGTACTTCAGTGCGGCGAACCCATCATATCCCCGTACTCCACCAAACAAAAAAAGAGGACGCTACCGTCAGGGTACCGCCCTCTTTGGGGTTATTTAGACGTAAAATTTACGTCAATACTAGTCGTCATCGCGGACAGGGGCGCGCGTGAAGTCTGCAACAGCTTCTTCACCGCCGATGTCTGCAATCGTGTCGTAGAGTACCTGTAGCGTATAGTCCGGGTTATGGGCATAGCTACCGGGTGTGTAGTGGAAGAACATGTAGTTGTAAACACCGCGTAGCAACGTGGGTGTCCAGCTTGCATAGGCGTTGTCACGGGAGGCTTCGTCACCATCAATCATACCATCACCGTTGGTATCAATGAACCAGTATGGGTAGCGGCTGCCGAAACCAATCGGGGTACCGATTTCGTTGGCTGCATATTCAATAATGCTATCAAACAGCAGTTGTTCGTAGGTCGCGATTTCGAAGGCAACACCTTCTTCAACGTCGCCGTTGCCGTTGTAGTCAACCGGGTCAAAGTCTTCGTCGAAGCGGATGGTTTCGAGATCAGGATCTTCTTCGTCAAGACCTTCGTGGCAGTCAATGCAGTCGGTCTCGTAAACGGTTGTCGCGTGAACATCGTGGCAACCAGAGCAGGAGTCATAGCGGCGGGCGTGTTCAAACTGACCATTGTATTCCATACCGGGGTACTGGTAAGCACCTTCAGCATCTGCACCAAACAGGGCTGAACCGGTTGCAAAGTAGTGCGGGTTGCTGAAGCGTAGGTCTGGCGTGACTTCATCGTCACCGACAGCAGCCGAATCAATCGCACTCTGAATACCAACACCGGACTGACGTCCCTGGTGGCAGACCAAGCAGAAGTTGTCGCCTTCACCTTCACCGAAGGAGATTTCGACGCCACTTGGCATCACAACTGAGTCGAGTTCGTAGAGTGTGAATTCAGCCAGGTCATTATGGCAGGTTGAGCATTCCATCTCGTCGGATGGTTCGAATGCGATGTTGACACCATGTTCAATAAAGAACGGCAGGCCTTCGGCGGTGTGGCACTGTGAACAACGAGCGGAAACTTCACCATCTTCGTCCCAGTGACGCCAGGAGTCGGATGTCGTGTTAAAGTGACCGGGGTCGTCACGTTGCAATTGTGCGACGTCAACCGCATCGTCACCCAGGCTAGAAGCCAGCGCGTCGATGGAGTCGTACAGCAATTCAATGTGGTATTTCGCGTTGTGAGCATAGCCGCCGGGGTCTTTCTGTGCAACCTGATAGTTATAGGTAGCACGGAGCAGGCTCGGGGTAAAGGCGTTGTAAGCATTCGGGAAGATCGCTTCGCCTTCGTTCACCTCGCCGTTGCCATCGGTATCAATGAAGAAATACGGATAGGATTCAGCATAGATGATTGGTGTACCAACAACGTTGGCAGCATAGGCTTGAATATTGGCATAAAGCAGTTGCTGGAGGGTTTCCAGTTCGTAGTAAATGCCTTCTTCCATGTCGCCGTCACCGTCATAGTCAATCAGTGAGCCAGCCATACGAATGTCGCGCAGGTCTTCTACAGTCTCAACGCCTTCGTGGCAGGTCGCGCATGGTTCAATGACCAATTCAAGCGAGTGCGGGTCGTGGCAGTCGTCACAGGTATCGAAACCTTCGACGTGATCGAACTGACCCTGATACAGTGCATCACTATACTGGTAGCCGCCCATGACTTCAGCGCCATAAAGGGTTGCAGCCGCAGCATAGAAGTGCTGGTTGATGAAACGTAGTTCTTCACCGACAGTGTCAGGTTCGCCTGTCAGGCCAGCTTCTTCGATGGAGTTATTAACGTCCATTGTCGAGGCGCGACCAGAGTGGCAAACCATACAGCGTACTGAGTCACCGAGGTCTGTAACGGTTACGCCAGATGGGAAGGTGACCTGTTGCAAATTGGCAGCAACCGGGTGGTGGCAAACGTCACAGTTGACAACAGTGTCAGTCGAATGTGGCATATCGACGACACCTGCTTCTGAGCCATCAGCACCAACAAAGTCCAGATAGCCACCAGCAGCGTGGCATACGGCACAACGCTCAGGGACTGCGCCATCTTCGTCCCAGTGACGGAAGGCGTCGTCCGTGAAGTCGGCATGGGGTGATTCAACCCAGGTCTCGTAGTATTCTGCGAGGAATGAGGGTTCTTCACCAAGCGGGTTGGGAGTGCCGTCGTCCGGGCCCTGTGCCAGCGTCGGAGAACCGAGGCCAGCGACGAGGCTCGCTACGATAAGCAGCAAACCACCGATAATAAGGATCCATTGCGGTCTAAAGCGCGTCATTGATTTAAATTACTCCTCCGTACGTTGCGCCTCGTCGGTATGGAGCTTGTTTCTCCCCCCCATAAACGACAAAGCATTTTTCGAAAATGTAGTAATAATATCGACTAGGTAACACCTCCGTAACAAACGTGTGCTGACTTGATTGCATACGGTTCGGAAATTAAACTGTCAATGTAAGACCGCGATGTTTTTCCCGTTCATCTACTATAGACTTTAGCCTTTATTGATGAGAATTGGTAATGAGCTAGCGCATTGATTTCAATGACAATGAGCGCTGAAAAAAAGTGCTATGCTAAGAATTGTTTAGATTTGCCCATTTATGCACCACACAACAAAAAACCCGCTGAAGGAGTCAGCAGGTTTGATAGTGTTATTTGACTGAGCTGTTAAAAAGTTACCAGATTTAACTACTCAGACAATAGCATTACATTAGTCGATTTAATGACAACAGTAACCGTCTTACCTTCGGCAACGCCAAGTGCTTCAGCAGATGCGGCCGTAATGACAGAGACAACTTCTTGACCGCCGGCGAGTTCAACGACGACTTCGGCCATAATTGCATCTTTCTTCATTGATTTAACGGTGCCAGTGAGTTCGTTGCGAGCGCTAAGTGCCATAGTTGCTTCTCCTTGCGATTGATCTATGTATTTTGCAAAAACAGCGTCATTATAACCTGAAGGCTCCGTTAAAAGTCTCAGATTAATCCAAAAAAAATGTGTACAATGAGAAGGAATGTACAAAAAAGGATATGCTATCATGACCAAAACACTTAAATTATTTGCAACCCTGCGTGATCTGGCCGGCACCAAGACCATCGATGTGCCCTTTCAAGACGGTCAGACCGTGCGCCAATTGTTAGACGACATTCGCACTATTTGCCCCCCGCTTGCTGACGAAATCATTGACCAGAACGGTGAGTTGACTGGCGCTGTCCATATTCTCGTGCATGGCCGGCATATCCACTGGGGCGATGGGTTGGACACCGTGATCAAGTCCGATCATCAGGTCGTGTTGATGCCACCAACTGCCGGAGGCTGATCAATGCGCTATGAACTTGAACTGCGCAATGTGCCTCGTTTTCGTGTGATGGAATACCTGACCGAAATCGGTGGCACCCCCACAGCCGAGTTGGCTGTTGAAGGCGATGGCTGGTGGGCAGAGTTGGTCGAAATGGAGCCAGTGCGCATCACAGTAATGGAGATTCGACGCGACATGCTGGTTATCGAAGGCAATGATGCCGAATCCGTCGAGAAAGTCCGCAACTTTATGCGGATGAAGACCATGCGCGGTGGCGGGTAGTCAAGTTAGCCAAAAGGAAAACCGATTTGTTGAAAACATCAGCGTCCATTCTGCTTGCGCTCTTGCTGTTTGTCTTGTTGCTGCCTGCACCGCTCATGGCGCAGGACGACGACACCGACAGCCGTACAGTACGCATTCGCATCGATCGGCTTGAGGCGCTGAATCTCAGTGATGACGGGCTGTTCGATGATGGCGAGGATGAGATTGCACTCTATTATTTCATCACGGAAGTTGACCGCTTTGGCAATGAACTCACGCGCAGCACCGTCTATCGCAAGTTTGAACGCCGCTTTGATGCTAACGAAGTACACGACGACATCCCTGAACTCATGTTAGACATTGCGCCCTCTAGCACCGCCATTATCACGCTTGTACTGGTTGAAGTTGACGAAGGCGACTTCGAGCTCGATAGGTATCTAGAATCACTCAATTTTGGTGATTTTGCAGAAGGTGATGCCATTGTTGACATGGAGTGCGGAGCTTCGACATTGTTTGCCATTTTGACGGCCCTTTCAACGGCGAACCCGGTTCCGCTATTGGGTGCTGGCCCGGCTTGCTTCGATGATGCTGTGGGTAACCTGACGCTTGGTGGTGATGATCTGTTTGAATCTCCGATTTTTATTACGCTACCAGCACGTTTACCTGCCCACTACATCGAAACCACTGACTACACCTTCCGCTGGAGCAACCAGACCACAAATTCCGCGCAATATCGGATGGAATACACTATCGAAGTCACGGGTGGGGATGACGCAACAGGGTTGTTGGGGTAGTGTTGTTCGCTTTTGGTGACTGCTAGACAACGCAAAACGAGCAGGCCTTTGTCTGACCTGCTCATTTCGTACCCTATGCGTAAGTTAGTGTCTCGTCTCTGCTGCTTGAGTCGTTCTATTCAATGATTTCGAGTTCACGCAGCTTGGCTTCTGGCACAACGCCGTTTTCCCAGCCACGGAGGGTGTAGTATTCTTCGGGGATTTCTTCGTAGTTGACGGTGCCGGTAGAAAGGTTGATGCGCCCAATGTGGTTCACATATCCACCAAGATTCATAACCAATAGTCTCCTTACAAATCTTCAGCGAAACTGAGATGTGTTATAATATAAGCGTTATGTGAGTAAGTATACGATAACTTGCACCGATTGACAATTTAGTGATTTTTTTCGCATTTATTGTGATGATTTTTGTCATATCTCGTGAATAAAGTTTGAGTTTATCATCTAACCTGTGTAAAGCATGAGAGTTTGTTTAAAATTCGGCTGAAATAACATCGCTGTACTGGAAAGTAACATGGCTGCTAAAACTGAATTTTTCAAAGTTATACCGACTTCGAACGCCCTGAATCTTCTATTTGACCACCTCACCCCATTCAGTGAGATAATTCCCCTGCCTACGTGGGAGGCATTGGGGCGTATACTGGCGATCTCACCCACTGCCCCCGTCGACCTACCTGATTTTCGTCGTAGCACAATGGATGGCTTCGCAGTCATCGCAAGCGATACATTCGGTGCGTCAGAATCGCTGCCCGCTTACCTTGACGTTCAACATCACGTTCTCATGGGCGAACAGCCAGACTTCACCTTGCAAGCAGGCACCGCCGCCGAAATCCATACCGGCGCGATGCTGCCAGATGGAGCCGATGCCATTGTCATGATCGAACGTACGCAACGCATCAGCGACACTGAGATTGAAGTGCTGGCCCCCGTCGCACCCGGCGAGAACGTTGTGCAGATTGGCGAAGATATAATGCATGGAAACGCGGTGTTGCCAGCGGGGCATTATCTGCGTTCACAAGACATCGGCGGGCTGTTGGCGCTTGGCATCACGACAGTTGAGGTACTCAAGCGGCCGCGTGTGGCTGTGCTTAGTTGCGGCGACGAATTAGTTGAACCGGGCGAGGATGCAACTATAGGACAAATTCGCGACATTAATTCCTACATGCTGGTTGCACTACTGCAAGAACTCGGCGCAGATGCTTTCCGACTGGGGGTTGCCCGCGATACAATGGACGCCCTTTATAGTCTGGCCCGGTCTGGCCTTGACGATGCTGATATGCTGGTCATGTCGGCTGGCAGTTCAGTCAGTGTGCGTGACCTGACCAACGCCGTGATTGAAAAGCTCGGTAGCCCGGGCATTGTGCAACACGGGCTAGCAGTCAAACCCGGCAAACCAACAATTATTGCCGCTTGTGATGGCAAACCCGTTATTGGTCTACCGGGCAACCCGGCCTCGGCAATGGCTGTTGCACGCCAAACCTTGCCACCCATTTTGCGTTATTTGACAGGCCAACCAACACCGCGCCGCAGCAGCATCAAAGCGACACTGAGCGCTAACATTGCCAGCACCACCGGCCGCGAAGATACTATTGCCATTCGGCTGATTAATAGTGATGAAGGGGTAATTGCTGAGCCTGTTTTTGGCAAGTCGAACCTGATTTATACGCTTATCAATGCCGATGGCTATCTGCACGTACCGCTCAATAGTAATGGCCTTAAAGCTGGGACAATCGTAGACGTTACGCTATTCTAGATTTTCGACATTGCAGACAACAACGAGACACAAAATACACTGATGAACACCAACGAACGCAACATCTACCTTGAAGACATCCCCATTGATGAAGCCCAAAAGGCGCTAGAAATGGCGCTGCGTGAAGCTGGTCGCTGGGGAGCTTTGCCCGCCGAACAGATCGCGTTAAAGGACGCCCTCGGCCGCGTCACCGCTGCACCTGTCTGGGCGAAGCTCTCCTCGCCACACTATCATGCGGCTGCAATGGACGGCTTTGCGGTGCGAGCCAACGACACCCAGAACGCCACTGAAACCAACCCTGTCCAGCTTCAGGACACCGCACAGGCATATGCAGTCAACACAGGCGACCCTATCCCCGCTGAAATGAACGCGGTGATTATGATCGAAGATGTGCAGGAACACGACGGTACCATTGAAATCGTGAAACCAGTCGCGCCCTGGCAGCATGTCCGCATGATGGGTGAAGATATGGTCGCGACGGAAATCGTTATCCCGGCCAATCATGTACTGCGGCCGGTTGACATTGGCGCGATTGCAGGCTGCGGTCATCATCAAGTCGCTGTACACCGCGCACCGCGTGTGGTTATCATTCCCACTGGCAGCGAACTCGTCAGTGCAGGCACCGCCCCCGAAAAAGGTCAACTCATCGAATACAATAGCCTTGTGTTAAGTGCGCAGGTGCAAGAATGCGGTGGTATTCCGCACGTTCTTGAGATTGTGCCCGACGACCGCGCGCAACTGCGGGCCGCTATACAACAAGCCCGCGCGCAATCCCCCGACCTGATTCTGGTGCTATCTGGCTCATCAGCAGGCAGCAAGGACTACACTGCCAAACTGGTGCAAGAACTGGGGCAGTTGCTGGTGCATGGTGTCGCCGTGCGGCCCGGGCATCCCGTTATTCTGGGGATGGTGGGCGACGTGCCAATGATGGGCATTCCCGGCTACCCGGTCAGCGCCGCGTTAACCGGGGAACTATTCATGCAACCGCTGCTGGCACGCTGGATTGGTCGCCCAAATCCACAGGCGCGCCGGCCACGCCTCACCGCGCAACTTACTCGTAAGATTGTGTCCCCCATTGGCGACGATGATTATGTGCGGGTGTCGGTGGCGCAAGTTGGGGAACGGGTTCTGGCCACGCCGTTGAGTCGTGGTGCAGGCGTGATTACGTCACTGGTCCGTGCCGATGGGCTGGCCCATATTCCGCGCTTCAATGAAGGCAACGCCATTGGTGACGACATCGACGTGCTGCTCTACCGCGACGACATTCAGCAAGCCATTCAAATGATGGGCAGCCATGACCCAATGATTGACTTGCTCGGGCAACATCTGGCCCTGCAATATCCCGGCTATCGCATTACGTCAGCGCATGTTGGTTCTATGGGTGGACTCGTCGCGTTACGTCGCAATGAGACGCACATTGCCGGGATGCATATGCTGGACGAGGCCAGCGGTGAATACAATCTCCCTTATATCGACAAGCAACTACGCAATGTCGCGGTTCGTGTTGTGACCTTCGCCCACCGTGAACAGGGCCTCATTATTGCAAAAGGTAATCCAGAGAATATTCAGGGAATTGATGACCTTCCGCGTGTAACATACGTTAACCGCCAACGTGGCGCTGGCACCCGTTTGCTGCTGGACTATGAACTCAAGCAGCGCAACATTGCACCAGAGGATGTTTCTGGCTATACCCATGAGCAGTACACCCATCTCGGTGTTGCAGCCGCAGTCGCCACCGGGATCGCTGATTGTGGGCTCGGGGTACGCAGCGGGGCATTGGCGCTTGGGCTGGATTTTGTACCCGTCGGTTGGGAACGCTACGACTTCGTTATTCCGACTACCTACCTTGAGCATCCTGGCGTGAAGTATCTGCTGGAGACGCTAAACAGCAATGCTTACAAAGCCGACCTTGCACAACAACCGGGCTATGACACCCGCGAAACTGGACAGATTGTTCGCTAGCCATACTTGCAAAAGACACATTTTAGGACGATAGGACACCATTGCCATGCTAAGAGACCAATTTGACCGTCCCCTCCGTGACCTGCGCATTTCTGTGACCGACCGTTGCAATTTTCGCTGTACATATTGTATGCCCGAGGAAATCTTCCATGAGGGCTACAAATTCCTCACCAAAGCGCGCCTGTTGACCTTTGAAGAAATTACGCGTCTGACGCGCATCATTGTGCAACAAGGTGCCGTTAAGTTGCGGCTGACAGGCGGTGAACCACTGGTGCGGCAAGAACTCGAAAAACTGGTTGCCATGCTCGCCGAAATTGACGGGGTGAAAGACCTCGCCATGACAACCAACGGCGTCTTGCTGCCCAAAAAGGCGCAAATTCTCGCTGATGCGGGCTTAAACCGTGTCACCATCAGCCTTGATAGCACTGATGACGCTGTTTTCCAGCAAATGAACGGCGGCCGGGCCAGTTTTGACGACGTGATGAAGGGCATCCGCGCGGCTGAAGCAGCGAACTTGCGGCCGATCAAGATCAATGCGGTGGTGCAACGGGGCGTTAACGACCACACTATCGAAGATATGGCCCGCTTCTGCAAGGACAACGGCTATATTCTACGCTTCATCGAATTTATGGATGTTGGCACCAAAAACGGCTGGGAAATGGATCAGGTCGTCACCGCTGACGAGATTATCGAGCGTATTGACAAAATCTTGCCGCTGGAAGCTATCCCACGCAAGCACCCCTCTGCCCCGGCGTTGAGTTTCCGCTATAAAGATGGCGGTGGTGAAATGGGCATCATTGCTTCAGTCACGAAACCCTTCTGCGGCAACTGTTCACGGATGCGCCTTTCTCCCGAGGGTCAAATTTACACCTGCCTGTTCGCGGCGAAGGGCACCGACCTCAAGACGCCGTTGCGTGCAGGCGCGACTGATGACGAGATCGCAGCAATTATTGGCGGCACGTGGGGCAAGCGCACGGATCGATATTCCGAAATCCGCTCGACAGTTGATGATTCTGGTGACAAGATAGAGATGTTCTATATTGGTGGCTAAACACCCTACAGGAAGGATTACACCGAATTTGAAGCGTAAATCACTATGGTATATCGCATTGCTGATGCTGGCGGCACTTATGCTGGCGGCGTGTGGCGGCGACGACAACGGGAACGGTGACAACGATGATGAAAGCTCTGGCCCGACCAACACCCCCACCGACGACCAACGCCTTGTGCTGGCAACCGCCACAACGCTCGAAGATTCAGGCTTGCTCGAGGCAATTCTGCCGGACTTTGAACAACAGTTCGACGCAATGGTTGATGTCGTTTCGGTAGGCACCGGGCAGGCACTCGAACTGGGAGCCAGCGGTGATGCTGATGTCGTGCTAACCCATGCTCGCGAGCTGGAGGAGGCTTTTGTTGAAAGTGGTGACGGGCTGCGCCGCCTTGACGTGATGTTCAATGACTTTGTGATCATCGGCCCGGCTGATGACCCGGCGAACGTCCGTGAGGCAGAAACGCCCATCATCGCGCTAGAACGCATCGCCGCCACCGAATCAACGTTTATTTCGCGGGGTGACAACAGCGGCACCCATATCCGTGAGCAACAATACTGGGAAGAAACATCGTTGGGCGAAGTCCCTGAGGGGGGCTGGTATCAGGCTACGGGGCAGGGCATGGGCGCGGTACTCACAATTGCTGACGAGTCCAGTGCTTACACTCTCGTGGACCGTGGAACGTTCCTCGCGCGGCAAGCCGAAGGACTTACGCTGGAATTGCTATATGCCAACCCCAATGACGCGGCGACACGCAACCCCTACAGCGTTATCCCCGTTAACCCAGAGCGGCACCCTGGTGTAAATGCTGAACTGGCACAGCAATTTATCGTCTGGTTGACTGCGATTAATACGCAGCAGGCCATTGCCGCCTACACCATCGACGATGAACAACTTTTCGTGCCGAACTCAGCCGTATGGCAAGCGCGCGAATCCGCAACGGAGAATGTCATTATAGAGTAGCACGGTGATGATAACCAGATTGGCAAATTCGATTTGCTTCAACGTACCATAGAAAAAATCTGTGGTACTTTTTTATTCCTCGAGATCCCCGCAAAGCCGATTATATCAGCATTTTCTCATATATTTTTCATGTTAACTGAGATTTGTACCTAAAAAAAGATGAATTTTGCACTGGGTTAAATCCAGTTGGCGTGCTAATCTTTACACAGATTTGATAACTTTGCATAGTTTTACATAGATTTTTAAGGTAGCCCACCACATGAAAACAGGAAACGGACGCATCGGAGTTCTTGTCGCCCAACTTGGCACCCCAGAAGCCCCGACCGCACCCGCACTTCGTCGTTATTTGCGTCAATTTCTTTCAGACCAACGCGTTGTAGACTACCCCCCGTTCATCTGGAAACCAATTTTGCATGGCATTATTTTGCGCACCCGCCCGCGCAAATCAGCAGAACTATATGCTCGCATCTGGACAGATGAGGGATCACCGCTACTGGTCATTTCTCAAAAACAGGTTGAAGGCCTACAAGCGCGGCTTGGTGACAACTATCGTGTTATTCTCGGCATGACCTACGGCAAACCAGGCATTAAAAGTGCGCTACAAACGTTGGAAAAAGAAGGTATCGAGCGCGTTATTGTCCTTCCGATGTATCCTCAATATTCTTCCAGCACAACGGCCTCCGTCTACGATGCGGTCGCTGATGCTGCTTTCGGGGGCAAATCTGTGCTGCCCTTCCGTCGCAATCGGTGGGCCCCGGCCTTGCGCTTCGTACCGCCCTACTACGACCACCCCGGCTATATTGACGCACTGAAAACCCGTCTGGCCGAAGACATTGCCGACTTTAACCCAGAGAAAATTGTGCTGTCTTTCCACGGTGTCCCAAAGCGCTACATTAAGACGGGTGACCCCTACGCGGAACAGTGCGCCCAGACTGCCGACCTGGTTACAGCAGCACTCGGACTGGCAGATGACGAGTGGCAATTGACCTTCCAATCACGATTCGGACCAGAACCGTGGCTGCAACCCTACACCGACGACACGCTTGAGAAACTTGGTGAGCATGGAACAGAGCGCGTTCTCGTCGCGTGCCCGGGCTTTACGGCAGACTGCCTCGAAACATTAGATGAAATTGGCAACGAAGGCGCAGAAGAATTTGAAGAAGCCGGTGGCGGTGAACTCCGTTTGTCACCATGCGTCAATGACCATCCGCGCTGGCTAGACGCCATGGCCGACATTGTACGCGACGAAGCGCAGGGCTGGGCGGCAAGCACATCAGCACGCCAACCCGACGCACTCGCGCTATAACCTATCTTTACTTAATGAAAGGGAATTTTCCCGATGCATCTACAAGATAAACCGTCAATCGCAATTATCGGTGGTGGCATCACTGGCTTGAGCGCCGCCTGGTACCTTCAACACAACAATGATGTCAACTATACCGTCATCGAAGCCAACGACCGCTGGGGCGGCAAGATCATCACTGAAACCGTAGATGGCCCCGGTGCGCGCCCCTTCCTGGTTGAAGGCGGGCCAGATACATTCGTTACACGTAAAGCTGGCGTTCGTGATCTGGCGGTGGGGCTTGACCTCAACATGATCTCGACCAGCACCAAAACCAGCGACATGTATGTGCTGGATAAGGGTAAACCTATCCGCATTCCAATGGGACCGGGAGCGTTTATCACCAGCCCGCTGATGTCTTTTGGCGGCAAGCTACGGCTGTTGGCGGAACCGTTCGCCCGCGCCCGCAAAGACGCAGGCGACGAGTCCATCGCTGAATTTACTGAACGGCGGCTGGGCAAAGAAGCGCTCGACAAATTCATCGGCCCGGTACTCGGCGGCATCTACAACGCCGACCCCGCTGTGCAAAGTATCCTTGTCACCTCGCCAATTATGCGCGAAATGGAACACGATCACGGTAGCCTTGCCATCGCCGCGATTGCAAAGATGCGCCAGGCTCGTAAACAACAAAAAGCCCAACCTGCTGACACCCCCAAGCTGCCGCGCTTTGTGACCTTTGAAGGCGGCGCACAGGAAATGATCGACACGCTTGTTGACAATCTAAGCGGTGACTTGCGACTGGGCTGTGCGGTTGAAAATATTGTTGCTGTCGGTGATGGCTACGAGCTGGTGTTGAGCGATGGCAGCATGGTCTATGCCGACATCGTCGTGCTGGCAATTCCAGCCAATGTCGGTGCGCAACTCCTCACTGACATTGCCCCCGACGCTGCGACCGCTATGCAAGCGATTAAACACACCAATCTCGGCACTATTTCACTGATGTACAAAACAGAAGACCTCGACGGTGTGGAACGTATTCAAGGCTTGATGATTCCGCGCCGCGAACAACGCCAGATTGATGCCGTAGCGTGGACCTCGCACAAGAATGATCGCGTTGCGCCAGAAGGCTACGAAATGCTGCGCGTCTTCTTTGGCGGCAGCGCACCCGACGTCGCAACACTTCCAGAAGCTGAACTCGCAACGGTTGTTAAGTTTGAGCTGCGCGACCTGTTGGGCATTGACGCCGAACCAGTAGACTATCGCGTCTTCCGTTGGATTAATAGCTATCCGCAGGCAGACGTAGGACACCTTGAGCGCGTCGCTGATATTGAAAACAAACTCCCAGCCAATATTTACGTAACTGGCGCTTCCTATCGGGGGCTAGCGGTTCCTGACTGCATTCAACAAGGTCAAAATACCGCCGCATTACTTACACAACAACTTTCTGAAAGGGTTTCAACACAATGAGGTTTTCTTCCATAATGCTGATCGTTGTCATGATACTGGCCGCATTTGCGGTACCAGCCATAGCCCAGGATGGCGGCGAAGACAGCACCACCTATCCGTTAACTGTCACCGATGAAACAGGCACAGAAATCACGTTTGAAGAAACTCCCGAATCAATTCTCTGTCTGAGCATCGCCTGTTTAGATCACCTGTATCTGCTGGGCGTTGAACCGGCTGGGCTCAATAATATCCTTGCCGGGCCATACACATTGCATTTCGGTGAACTTAATGATGACCTGACACTTATTGGTGGTGGGCAGCAACCCAACCTCGAAGAAATCGCAGAAATGAACCCTGACCTTATCATCGGGCAAGCGGGTTTCTTTGACGCGCTACGGGAACCGCTGGCAGATGTCGCGCCGCTGTTCTTAATCTACCCGCGCTCGGTCGAAAATACACTTGAACAGTTACGTACCATCGGTCAGATTACGGATCGCGTTGCAGAAGCCGAAACCGAAATTGAAGCCTTCGAAAATCGTCTGGCCGCCTACCGTGAATTGGCCCCTAACGACAAATCACTGATGATTGTTTTCGGTGCGGCAGAAGATGACACAGCGTTTATTGAAGCGGACAACGGTCAGACTTGCCGTCTGCTCGAAGGTCTTGCCGAATGCCCCTTCGCCCTACCCGAAAATGCGGGCCCCTTCGGTGCCTTCGGCTACGAGTACTTCTCGTTTGAAGCTGTTTTAGAAGCCAACCCGGACGCCATTTTCTTCAGCGGGTACAATCCAGACCGTTCTGAAAATACCGAGATGCTTGAACAACTCAACGAGAGCGCATTATGGTCCGCGCTGGATGCTGTGCAAGCCGATGATGTCTATCCGATTGAGCCGTGGGTGTGGCGGGGTGGCCATGGCGTTGAGTTCATGCGCATCACACTCGACACCGCAATGACGACATTATATCCCGATGTTTTCCCAGAACCACTTACTGAAGATGACATTGCTGAAATTCTGGGCGACATGGACATGGAAGCAGACGAAAGCGACGATTCCACCGACTAATTCATTTGAACACTCAGGGGGAAGGAATGCATCTTTCCCCCACAAGCACAACAGGCACGCAATTCATGACAACCACGTTGAAGCGTTCAATTGACCTGAACATTCAAAATATCACCGCAGATACCACGGCGTCCACAGGGGCGCATCTGGCATTGTTGCGCTTCATTACTATCAGTGGTCTTCTTGTTAGTATCCTTTTCGGGATTCTCATTCTAGGTCTACAAATCGGTGACTATGACCTCACCAATGAACAAATCGTTCGCGTTCTATTCACCAGCGAAGACAAACTCACTGCTGCCGACCGTATCCCCCATTTAATCGTGCATGAACTACGCCTGCCGCGTATTCTACTGGGCATGATGGTTGGCGCTGCAATGGGTGTTTCTGGCGTCATGCTGCAAGACACAATGCGCAATCCTCTTGCCGAACCGGGCTTGCTTGGTGTTTCCAACGGTGCGGTGCTGGTTGTGGCGGCAGTTACCGTCTTTGAACTGGATGTTTCGGCCGCGCAACTCCCGTGGCTGGCAATGGGCGGCGGTGTAATCGCGGGGCTGGTACTCCTCATTGCGAGTACGTTTCGCATGGACACAACGCGCCTCATTTTGATTGGTGCAGCCATGACCGCGATGTTTAACTCAATGGTGATCGTGGTGATTAGCTTGGGTGAGCCCTTCGACGTGCAGGTGTTGTACCGCTATATGGTCGGCAGCCTGTCGAACCGAACATGGGAAGAGGTCCACATGATCCTACCCTGGTTCGCCATTGGAATGCCCCTCGCGCTGTTAACCTTCCGTCCGCTGAACCTACTACGGCTTGGAGATGACATGGCCGCTGGTCTAGGGCTCCCGGTACCACTTACCCGGGCTATCATTCTTGCCATCAGTATCGCGCTGGTATCGTCAGCGGTGGCGGTTGCCGGGCCAATCAGTTTTGTAGCACTCGTGTCGCCGCATATTGCCCGCCGCATTTTGAACACCACCGATGCCCGGCGCATTTTGCCAGTGTCGGCATTGCTTGGCGCGGTAATGCTCAGCGGCGCAGACATCTTTATGCGCTATTATGCCCCCGTCGAGCTTCCGGTTGGGCTGTTTACGATCATAGCAGGCGCTCCAGTATTGCTTGTGCTGCTGCGCCATGAAATCGGCAAGGTCCACTGATGGTACATACAGTCAACACCTTTGCCGTGCAGCGTTTCGGGCGCTTTGCTGGGCTGTGCCTGCTGGCGATGTTCCTCTTGCTGCTGGTGCATATCAGCGTTGGGACTGTCAGCGTGCCGCTGGATGCTGTCGTAGCGACGTTAGTCGGTCAGCCACAAGAAGCGTTGCACCACACAGTCATTAACAATATGCGCCTCCCCCGCGCCCTGATTGCAATCACTGCCGGGGCAATGCTGGGGCTTTCTGGCGCAATCCTTCAGACCATCGTACGTAATCCGCTCGCGTCGCCCTCCCTGACAGGGGTGCTTTCTGGGGCGGTGCTGGGCATTGTGCTGTTTATTCACCTCTACAATCCCCAAACCCCCACCAACTACCCCATTGCCGGCATTGTCGGTGGGCTGGCGGCTGGCGCACTTACGTATGGGCTAAGCTGGCAGGGGGGAACAGACCCGGTACGGCTAGCGCTGGCCGGGGTACTGGTCGCGGCAATGCTAAATGCTTTCACATCGCTGGTGTTGTTAATTGACCAGTACAACACATCTAATATTCTGCACTGGATGATTGGTTCATTGAATGGGCGTGTCTGGACACACGTCTACGCGATTATGCCAATTGCGGCGGTCATGCTGCCGCTAGGATTTTTCACCGCCAGTATTGCCAATGCATTGAATCTGGGGGATGCGGTCGCTGTCGGCATTGGTGTGCGGCTGGAATTTGCACGCGGTGGATTGCTGTTTGTGGCAGTCGTGCTGGCAGCGGCGGCCGTTTCTGTCGTCGGCAACATCGCCTTCGTTGGCTTGATTGCGCCCCACTCTGCCCGCCAAATCGTCGGCGGTGATGCCCGGCGTCTGTTCCCATTCAGCGCCATCGTCGCCGCCGGGTTAATGCTCATTGCCGACATTATCGCCCGCACCCTGACCTTTGAACTTGGCACCAGTAGTGAAATTGGCATAAACAATCTGCCCGTTGGCGCAGTCACAGCCCTGCTTGGGGCACTATTCTTCATGTATTTACTGATTCGGAGAAAATAATATGGTGGCCATTTCTGCACAGTCACTTAACGTTACGCTCAATCACCACACCATTCTGCCAGATATGTCCCTTGAGATTGTGCCGGGGGAAATCACCGCACTGGTAGGGCCAAACGGCTCCGGGAAATCGACGCTGTTGAAATCTTTGGCGCGGTTATTAAAACCATCAGACGGCGCGGTTTATCTGGATGGCAAAGCGATTCACCGCATGTCAACAACGGCTGTGGCACGTCAACTTGCGATTTTGCCACAGGGGCCGAGCGTGCCCGAACAGATCACCGTGCGGGAATTGGTGGAACAGGGACGCTTTCCACATGCCGGCATGTTACGCATGTTGCGCCCCCAGGACCATGATGCCATTGATCGCGCAATTGACCAGACCGGGCTCAGCCACCTCAAAGACCGTCCAGTAGACACCCTTTCTGGCGGTGAACGGCAACGCGCCTGGATCGCGCTGACGCTGGCGCAGGAGACGCCGTTGCTGCTGCTGGATGAGCCAACAACCTACTTAGACATCGGCTATCAGCTCGAAGTGCTGGAACTCGTGCGCGAACTCAATGAAAAACAGGGCAAAACCATCATCATTGTGCTGCATGACCTGAACCAGGCCGCACGCTATGCCCACCGCATGTTAGCGCTATGCACAGGCACCATTATCGCTGATGGACCACCGCGTAAGGTGTTGACAGAACATTTACTGGAAAGCGCCTTTCGGATTCGCGCTCATGTAGATGTAGACCCCTCTAACGGCAAGCCGTTTTTCTTGCCGTTGCAACCATTAACGGCAACCCCCTAAAAAAAAATTACACAGACAGCCAGGACTGCCCATGCAATTGGTTGGGACGAGATACATCAGCACCTCGTCCCCCAAGAATACTAAACCGGGTTTTAGTCCTTCACCCAGCCAAAGGTGTGTTCCACAGCGCGTTTCCAGTTGGTGTAGAGTTCATCACGCATGTCATCAGACATATCCGGGTTCCAGCGCTTGGAAACCTGCCAGTTGTTGCGCAGTTCTTCCGTATCATTCCAGAAACCGACTGCTAACCCGGCTGCATAGGCTGCACCGAGTGCCGTTGTTTCTGAGACGACTGGACGCACCACCGGCACGTTAAGGATGTCTGCCTGGAACTGCATCAACAGGTCGTTCGCAACCATACCACCGTCAACCTTCAACGCCTTGAGTTCTACGCCAGAGTCTTTCTCCATCGCATCAGCAACGTCGCGGGTCTGGTAGGCAGTTGATTCCAGGGCAGCACGGGCGAAGTGTGCTTTGTTGACGTAGCGGGTCATACCCACAATCACACCACGCGCATCACCGCGCCAGTACGGGGCAAACAAGCCTGAGAACGCTGGCACGAAGAAGATACCGCCGTTGTCTTTAACCGTTTGCGCCAGATTTTCGACGTCTGGTGCCGTGTTGATCAGGTTCAGGTTGTCGCGCAGCCACTGAACAAGCGACCCGGTCACAGCAATCGCACCTTCCAGGGCATAGACAGTGTCTTGATCACCAATCTTGTAGGCAACAGTCGTCAACAGCCCATATTCAGATTGTACGATCTCAGTGCCTGTATTGAGCAGCATAAAGTTACCCGTGCCATAGGTGTTCTTGGCTTCGCCGGGGCTGAAGCAGGTCTGCCCGAAGACAGCAGCTTGCTGGTCGCCGAGGATACCATTGAGCGTAACGCCATCTGCGAGACTACCAAAACTCACCTTACCACAGCCTTCAGGAGACGCAGACGCTTTGATTTCTGGCAACATTTGGCGGGGAATATTGAGTTCGCTGAGAATACCATCATCCCAGTCCAGCGTCTTGAGGTCCATCAACAGCGTACGGCTGGCGTTAGTTACGTCTGTAACGTGTTGACCGCCGTTAGTGCCGCCTGTCAAGTTCCAGACCAGCCAGCTATCAATCGTACCGAACAGCGCATCACCTTTTTCAGCGGCGGCACGCAAGCCATCAACATTTTCCAGCAACCAGATCAGTTTGGTACCCGAAAAGTATGTTGAAAGCGGCAGGCCGACCTTTTCGCGGTATTTATCTGCACCGCCATCTGCCGACAGCCGATTGACGATATCGTTGGTACGGATGTCTTGCCAGACCAGTGCGTTGTAGTAGGGCCGTCCAGTGTTCTTATCCCACACAACTGTTGTCTCGCGCTGGTTGGTAATACCAATGGCAGCGAGGTCACTGGCGGTAAGCCCGGCGTTCTTCAACGCACCGTCCACAACTTGCTGTGTACGACGGATGATTTCTTCGGGATCATGTTCAACCCAGCCCGCCTTTGGCAGAATCTGCTCGTGTTCAAGTTGATGACTACCGATGACACTGCCGCCGTGATCAAAGATCATAAAGCGTGTGCTGGTTGTTCCCTGGTCAATTGCGCCAACATATTGGGCCATAACGTAAATCTCTTTCTAGTGATTGATTACAAATTGAATGAAAGTCGAATAATGAGAAGTGCATCAGTATCTGTGTACCGACGCACCAGAATTGCAAATAGGAAAACGTGTTAGACAAGTGCAGTCCACAACAACGCAGCTACAATACCGCCGATGATCGGGCCAACGATGGGCACCCAGGCGTAAGCCCAGTCAGAGTCACGTTTGCCTGGAATTGGGAGCAGTAGGTGCGCAATACGCGGACCGAGGTCACGGGCCGGGTTAATGGCATAGCCTGTCGGACCACCAAGCCCCAGACCGATTACCCACACCAACAGTGCAACTGGCAACGCACCCAAAGCACCAGCGTCAACATCGAAGCGTGCCCCCTCGATGGCTTGTGCGCCTTCGGCTTCTAGCCCAAATCCTGTAATGGCAAAAACACCCAACACCAGCACGAAGGTACCGATTGCTTCTGTCACAACATTCCAGGGATAGTCCCGGATAGCGGGGGCCGTCGAGAACACGGCTAGCTTGCCGTCGGCATCTTCCGTTTCGTCAAACTGCCGCTTGTAAGCTAGCCATACGATAACGGCACCAATAAACGCACCGATCATCTGTGCGCCGATGTAAAGTGGCACATCACCCCACCCTGTAAAGAATTCATCGCCAAATGAATCCCCGACAGCGAGTCCAATCGTAACAGCCGGGTTAATGTGTGCCCCACTATACTGCCCAACCACAAACACGGCGGTAAAAACCGCCAAACCCCAGCCTGTCGTAATCACGATCCAGCCAGAGTCACTACCTTTTGAGTTGCGCAAAACAACATTCGCGACGACACCATCACCCAGAATAATGAGTAATGCTGTCCCTACAATTTCAGCAATAAATGGTTCCACGTTCTCTGCTCCTAAGATTTACACAGGACTGCAACAGTGTAGACAAATGTTGACGCAAACCATTTTGAACATGCTGTGTTGCAAACTGATGTGTCATCAATTGAACGTTTGGAGCCAGTAAAAGCAACGTCAGCGTTGGAATCGCTTCCAGTATTTTGAATGAGGTTGATCGAGGCAAATTTTCTACCATGCTAGCCTACATCAGTAATTTTCATTGATGAGCAAAAGTTGTAACTTTCCCACCAGAGGCTTATTGTGTCTCGTCGATGTTGTCATTCAATGTCATAAGCACCAGTGAATGGTTTGCGGTGCATTGGGCTACGAAATTAAAATATCCTACCTTCACGAATTTTTCAAGAAATTTTTGAAGGTTTTTTCGAAATTTGTTACCCACCTGCAAAACCAAGTTTGAAAAAACATCAGATTTCTTACATAATTAAGTAGGGTGAAGTCCCACTTATAGGTTTAAAGCTTTGTCAGCATTGGTAGCTCGCGCATATCCCCCGCATCGGCAAATCTGCTTCCCCGCAACACCGACACACTACATGACTTAAGGAGAAAAACACTTTGAATCGTCAAGAAACACTCAAAAGAATCCGCGCACAGGAAGAACTCCCTGTTCTGGTTATTGGCGCTGGCATTAATGGTATTGGTACATTCCGTGACCTCGCCGCCCAGGACATACCTACCCTGATTATTGACAAAGGTGATTTTTGCTCTGGTGCCAGTGCTGGGTCATCGCACATGCTCCACGGTGGTATCCGTTACCTGGAAAACGCTGAGTTCCGCCTGGTTTCAGAAGCCCTAACCGAGCGTAATTTAATGCTACGCAATGCCCCGCACTATGCTAAACCCCTACCAACCACGATCCCGATCTTTAGCTGGTTTTCGGGTATACTCAACTCACCACTGAAGTTCATTGGTTTGCGCGACAAGCCTTCAGAACGTGGTGCCATCGTGATTAAGTTCGGGCTGATGATGTATGACTACTTTGCCCGCCGCCACCGCGTAATGCCGACCCATGATTTTCGGCTGAAAAAGGCTGCGCTCGAACGCTTCCCACAACTGAACCCCGACATCATTTGCACCGCATCGTATTATGACGCCTGGATGCCTTCTCCCGAACGCATCTGTATAGACTTGCTGACTGATGCAGTAAGCATGTCTGAAAACGCCCATGCGTTGAACTATGTCAGTGCTGTCGATGCTGACCAGGATACGGTGACGTTGCGTGACGAACTCAGCGGCGAAACATTCACGGTCAAACCTGGCATTGTCATCAACGCTGGCGGCCCGTGGATCGACTTTGTAAACCGTGCGATGGATCAGGACACTAAATTTATCGGTGGTACCAAAGGCGCACACCTCATCGTCGAGAACCCGGAATTGAACAAAGCATTGAACGGTAGCGAAGTCTTCTTTGAAAACGATGACGGCCGTATCGTGTTGATTCTGCCCTATGTAGACAAGGTGATAATCGGTACAACAGACATCCGTGTCGAAAACCCCGACGACGCCTGGGTTACGGAAGACGAAGTGCAATATATTCTGGACATGGTGCCAAAGGTATTCCCGAATATTCAGGTTGACATTTCACAGGTGATCTTCCATTTCTCCGGTGTGCGTCCGCTGCCCGCCAGTGACGAATCCCGCACGGGTGCTGTCAGCCGTGACCATCACATCAAATCAGTATCACCGGCGCAAAGTGGCTACAAATTCCCCATTCACTCGCTGGTCGGTGGTAAGTGGACGTCGTTCCGTGCCTTTTCTGAAGAAACCGCCGATGTCGTGATGGAACACCTCGGCAAGACACGTGTCCGTAGCACCGAACACATGGCTATCGGTGGTGGCAAAGATTACCCCGCCGAAGACCAGCAGGCCAACTGGATTCGCTCAGTCAGCACCGAAACAGGGGTACCGCAAGAGCGTGTCGAAACCCTCTTTGAGCGTTATGGCACCCATGCCCGCCGGATTGCAGAATTTATTGCACAAGAAGGCAACGACCGTCCGATCACTGATGCTCCAACCTACAGCAAGCATGAAATTGTCTTCCTCATCCGCAATGAGATGGTTACGCGCATCGAAGACATCGTGTTACGCCGTTCATTGATTGCCTGGCTTGGCCAACTGACCGACGGCCTCGTGCAAGATTTGGCTGAAATTTGCGCGGTTGAACTGAACTGGACACCACAGCAGCGAGCCGCAGCACTCGAACAAGCTGTGCGGGAATTGAATGACAGATATGCGCAAAACCTTAACGTGTCAGTCGTTGCATAAGTGGTTGAACGCACAGTTTTGAACGGAGATACGCCGATCAATAAAGGGGATGTGATGGCTGTACGTGCATCAGAACTAGACTATTTGCGCTTACTTGCCCGCGAGTACCCATCAATCATGGCGACAACCAATGCAATCGTCGAACTCAGTGCCCTGCTGGATTTACCCAAGGGCACCGAGCATTTTGTCTCTGATATTCATGGTGAGTTCGAAGCATTCCAACATGTTTTACGTAATGGTTCAGGGCTGCTGCGCCGCAAAATCAATGAATTGTTTGCCAGCATTCCAGAACAAGAGCGCCAGGAACTCGCCACACTGATTTATTATCCTGAACGTAAGCTCTCGCGCATCTGGCCGCGCCTTAAAGACCGCGCTGGCTGGAGCCGGGTGACGCTCTTACGACTCGTCAAATTAGGGCAAGAGGTAAGCTCAAAATACACCCGCGCTTACGTCCGTGCATTTCTGCCAGATGACATGGCATTAATGCTGGAGGAGTTGCTCTATGGGCGCGACAACAACGCTGCACAGGCAGACTACTACAACCGCATCATTGCAACGATCATCGACATTGATGGTGTGAAGGCCTTTATCATCGCTCTGGCAGAATTGATTCAACAGCTTGCTATTGCGCAGCTTCATGTCATCGGTGACGTTTATGACCGGGGCCCCGGCGCACACCGCATTATGGATACACTGATCAAGTATCATAGTGTTGATATACAGTGGGGCAACCACGACATTGTGTGGATGGGGGCGGCGGCTGGCAGTGAGGCATGTATTGCCAACGTGGTCCGGATTGCGTTGCGCTACGGTCAAACCGACACGCTTGAAACTGGCTACGGGATCAGTCTGCTGCCGCTGGTGTCGTTTGCGCTAGAAGCCTATGGCGACGACGCCTGCGAAGCCTTTGTGCCAAAAATCGCCTATGAAAAAGAGTACACCGAAAACGAGATTCGCTTAATGGCACGGATGCACAAGGCCATTACGATTATTCAACTCAAGCTCGAAGCTGCGATTATCCAGCGTCGCCCACATTATAAAATGGATGACCGTTTGCTGCTTGACAAAGTCAACTTTGACGACGGCACCATCAGCATTGATAACACCCTCTACACCATGCTAGACACGAACTTCCCGACCGTAGACCCCGACGCCCCCTATCAGCTAACCGATGGTGAACGTCAGTTGATCGACCGTCTGCGCCTCTCGTTTGCCAATAGCCGGCGGTTGCAGCGTCACGTGCGATTCCTGTATTCGCATGGTGGCATGTACCTGACCCACAATGGCAATCTGCTCTATCATGGTTGCATCGCAATGGACGAGAACGGCGATTTCCAGGCATTTTATGTTGATGGCAAAGCATTTTATGCACGCGAGTTTATGGACCGTGCCGAACGCTTAGCCCGCCAGGCATATTTTGGCACTGAAGATAGTGCTGAAAAGCTGTATGGTATGGATGCAATGTGGTACTTATGGAGTGGACCGAAATCGCCGTTGTTTGGTAAGGCCAAAATGGCCACGTTTGAGCGCTATTTCATCGCTGAAGAAGAAACACACCGCGAAGAACGTAACCCTTATTACCGTTTTCGTGATGATGAAGCGACTGTTGACAAAATTCTGCGTGAATTTGGGTTAAACCCTGAAACAGGGCACATCGTTAACGGTCATGTTCCTGTGAAAGTCAAAAAAGGGGAAAGCCCGATTAAGGCAAACGGTAAGCTGATGGTTATTGATGGTGGCTTTGCCAAGGCATATCAGGAGAAAACAGGGATTGCAGGCTATACTCTGATTTACAATTCGTATGGGTTGCTGCTGGCTGCACACCAGCCCTTTGAGTCTATCCAGAAAGCCATTGATGAGAACGCCGATATGGTGCCGCAGATCCAGATTTTAGAACGCAACGATGTTCGCATTCGGGTGCGCTATACTGACAAAGGCCGCGCGATTTCCGATCAGATCGAGCAACTACGAGCGCTATTGCAGGCCTATCGAAGCGGGTTAATCAAAGAGGCGATGTAGGCCGGAGCAACAATAAGGTCAGGCGGAGCAACCTGACCTTTTCTAACGCTTAGTTTGTTAAGTGACTTAATATACGTTGCGCTGAAGCCAATCTGCTATCCAACTGGAGCGGTGGGTTCAGGGGCTTGCATCTGATAAAGAAGGTACTTTTCAACAACACGCCCACCCTTTACATGCTCATCAATGATGCGCTCAAGAGCCTTTTTGTCAGGGCAGCTATACCAGACCCCATCTGGATAAACAACCACCAGCGGGCCCTTTTTGCATGCCCCGAGGCAGCCGACTTTGGTGCATTTCACACGCATAGCATCTTTTTTGAGGTGTTTTTTCGCCAATTTTTGTAGGTCTTTGCCATCGCAGTCACTGCCGGTGCAAAAAAGAATGTGTCTTGAATATTCTTTCATCGTTGTCTTTCCTCGTTGTTCAAGCTACCCTCAGCATAACGGGAAAAACATGGCGCGTCCATCTACCCTGTTAACCCAAGATTAAACCTGGATTAAAATTGGCGTTTCCCCCTATTAGCTGCGAGCTGTTCCTGCTCAACGATCCATTCACCATATAAACTAGGTCACTTCGTTGAGTGGTGGAAACAGCCGAACATTGGTCTGCTGCACACCAAACAAATAGTCGCGCTGCGCTTTTGCACTCACTTCTGATGGAATTTCGCCGTGCCCTGTCATGACAATGGTGGAAAAATCTGGCAGGTTAAACAGTTTGCCCGACTTACCTTGCATTAGCAACGATCCAAGGCGGTCAGCACGGACATTTACATAAGCATATGCGGGTTCACCCGTTTTACTCTGGTCGCTTTTCAGTTCCAGGATAAGAAACACATACTTGAAATTCATCGTTTCAACATGCCCGAATTCAATTGCATGGAACGCTTGTTGTGCAGGTCTATCGTCCGTTTCTGAAGGTGGGTCTGCTATGGGCACATCTTCACCCATGCGCGAAATAACAACGGGTTTGGGCTGCTCACTCATCAAAGCAAACTTGCTGGCCAACGAGTCAATCAGATCAGGGTCTTCAAGCCCAAATATCGCGATTGTGCCGACATTGATCGTTATAAACCGCCCCATGTAGAAATCATCCTGCGGTTTTGGTTTGCGGTTTCCCTTGTTGGCATTACCGCTCACTTTGTCTACCCAGCTTGGCATCACTACATCTCCTCTGCCTCGACATCAGACACTGCTTGTAACCCTACCAATCGGGCCCAGTGAACGCAATGCGTAGTCTGTACTAACCATCTGATTTAAAAATATGGCCTGAATGGGCCATTCGCACACCAGCAAATGCATGTAATATAAAAATCGAAATAGTCAATCAATAATGAAAGGTATGCCCATGTCTGAGCAAAATAAACGTACACATCTGCACCCAGAAAATATGACGCAGGATGTAAATACCGATGCCGTAAATACAGGCACTGACGGCAATAATCAGGACGAACAGCATAAGCAGGATGAGCAGCAACAAGAAACACCTACCCAACCTGCTGAAGCAGCGACCACTCGCGATACCAGCGACAACTTTGAAGAGGAACCAAACATCATCGAAAAAGCCAACCAGGGCACTGCAAATGCACTTGGGGACATCACACAGGGGCTTGCAGACAAAGTTGATGCTGTTGAAGAAAAGCTACAAGAAGCTGAACAAGAACGTCGTGAACACCATGAGGAATCCAACTAGCCCCCCCTTAAACTAAATTTGTCATAGTCTTACTGTGGCCAACATCCCTACGCATCAGGTGTCTTTTCACCCGCCCTGTTTTTAGGGAACCTGACGATATGGTTAATTCGCATAAACTATAGTGCGCTGCAAACAAAGTGCGCTATAGTCATGGTGTGTCATGTGAAAGAAATTTAATATTTGGGAGAAGTCACTTATGTGGAAAAAGCTGGTTGCGGCTGGGTTCGTACTGGTCGCATTGTTCTCGCTAAGCACACTGTTCTCGCCAGACACCCCTACCAATGCGCAAGAAGACGATGAATTTGTCTTCGGCATGATCCTCGTTGGGCCCTTCGATGACAACGGATGGAGCGAAGCGCACTTCGAAGGCGGCCTGTATGTCGAAGAAAACTACCCCGGCAATGCACGGATGGTTTTCGTTGACCGTTTCAACGCCGCTGACTCGCCAGAACTCACCATGGAAATCGTCGTAGATGACCTTGTGTCGCAGGGCGCAGAACTCATCATCGCCAATTCCGACGACATGAAAGCTGACATTACCGCTGTTGCACCGATGTACCCAGACACCACCTTCATTCATATCTCGGGTGATGGTGTATTGACGGGTGATGCCTCCGAAAATATGGGCAACATCATGGGCCAGATGATCTACGGTAAGCAGATTGCTGGCTGTGCAGCCGCCCTCAAGACCGAGAACGGTCAGATTGGCTATCTTGGGCCGTTGATCAATGACGAAACCCGACGCCTGACCTCATCCGCCTATCTCGGTGCGCAATACTGCTACGAGAACTATCGCACCGAAGAAGACCTGCCAGAACTCACCTTTGAAGTGAATTGGATCGGCTTCTGGTTTAACATCCCGGGTGTGACGCTTGACCCCACCGAAGTTGCCAATGACTTTTTTAACAACGACTACAACGTTCTGATCTCTGGGATTGACACAACTGAAGCCATCGTTGTTGCTGGCCAGCGCGCTGCCGAAGGCGAAGACGTCTATGCCCTGCCCTATGACTACATCTTCGCGTGTGATGAAGCGCCAGAAGTCTGCCTGGGTGTACCCTACTATAATTGGGGTCCGAAGTATCTTGAAACGGTGACTGAAGTCGCAAATGGCACCTGGGAACAAAGCTGGGATTGGCTAGCCCCAGACTGGGACGACATCAATAACCTCGACACCTCTGCAATCGGCTACATCTACGGTGATGCATTGACCGAAGATGAAATCGCTATCCTTGAAGAATTTACCGCCGACATCGCTGCTGGTGCGCAGGGTGAAGAAGACGGCCTCGTCCTGTGGCAAGGCCCACTCAACCTACAAGACGGCACCGAATATCTTGCTGAAGGCGAAGTCGCCACCGAAGAACAAATCTGGTATCTGCCGCAATTGCTGGAAGGCATGATCGGCGCGAGTGAAGTCGAAGAATAACCAACCAACACTTAACGGGGTATGGCACAAACCATGCCCCTCATTTATTTTTAAGACACCTATATAAATGAAAACTGTTGAACTTGAGCATATTTCGAAGCACTTTGGCCCCCTGAAAGCCAATGACAACATCAGCTTCACGTTTGAAGCGCAGAAAATCTACGCCATACTGGGTGAAAATGGCGCAGGTAAAAGCACCCTGATGAAAATCCTGAGCGGGTTTCAGGAGCCCACCAGTGGGCAAATTTGCATTGACGCTCAGCCCGTCCGTTTCGAAAACCCCAACGACGCTATTCACCACGGCATCGGGATGCTATATCAAGACCCACTCGACTATGCCCCCCTCACCGCACTAGATAATTTCATTATGGGGCGTCCCGGTGGCTTAACGCTACATCGCCGCAAGGCAAGTCAAGAATTTGAACAACTCTGCCGCAAGCTAGAATTTGAGCTGAAGCCATACACTGCTGTGCGCGATATGACCATTGCCGAACGCCAGCAGCTTGAGATTATTCGCCTGTTATCGCTGGGTGTGCGCTTCCTGATCCTTGATGAGCCTACAACAGGCATTTCGACCGAGCGCAAGAATCTCCTGTTCGACACGCTCAAATCACTCGCCCGCGACGATGGCATGATTATCGTGCTGGTATCACACAAGCTCGAAGATGTTTCTGCCCTGTGTGATGAGGTCATGGTGCTACGCCGAGGTCAGCTTGTCGGGCAGGGTGCGCTCCCCATTCCCGATACCCAACTTGTTGAGATGATGTTTGGTCAGTATGTTGAGCAACAGACAACCAGCAGCCATACCCAACCAGACGAAACCCGCCTGCAAATTCAACACATGGACATTCACACACCGCGTTTCACCATCCACGGCGTTAGCCTGACTGTGCGCAGCGGTGAAGTCATCGGGTTAGCCGGGTTGGATGGCAGCGGGCAGGTCGAATTTATGCAACGCATTGCCGGGCTAGAACGTCTAACATGGCCAGACTATGCCTTTAGTGTGGTCGTGCTGGTGCTGGGATGGCTTACGCTCGATCATGTACTCGCCGACTCACCGACCCTGTTGACGCTTTCACATGGGTTGTTGTTGATCTTGCTGCTACCGCCCCTTTTTCTGGCTGTGTGGCGCTGGCAACAACAACGCACCCACCGTGACACCACCCCGGTTGTGCTAGACGGTAAACCCATTGCAAACCGAGGCTACCGTGAACTCCTTCAGCGTGGTGTGGTCTATTTGCCATCGGGGCGCATTGAAGAAGGTCTGGTTGAGGGCATGACGGTTGTCGAGCATGTCGCCTTAGCCGAACGCGGCCGGCGGCCATGGGTCAACTGGCCTGGCATCTGGCAACGCAGCAAAGGCATGATTACGCATTACAACGTCAAAGGACGGCCCTTCAACGCGATTGAACACCTTTCCGGTGGTAATCAGCAGCGTGTATCGCTCGCCCTGCTTCCTGAAAATGCACGCCTGATTTTGATGGACACGCCCACACGGGGGCTGGATGTCGAAAGTGCGCAGTATATCTGGTCTTTGTTGCGGCAACGCTGCGCAGAGGGCACCAGCATCATCTTTAGCTCGCCAGACCTTGACGAAATATTGACCTACAGTGACCGTGTGATTGTGTTTTCTTCTGGGAAGGCGGTAGTGGTCGATGAACCGCACAACCTGACCACCGACTACCTGGGGGAATTGATCGGAGGCAAGCACTTATCATGAGCGGCCTGCAATTACGTCGCTTTGCCATTCGTTTTGGGTTGGGCATCGTGCCGCTGCTGGTGGGAACGCTGGTGGCTGTCGGCGCAATTGTGCTACTCCTTTATGTAGACCCCAACATCACCGACGTCACCGCCACCGAAATTGTCGTCACCGATGAAGCGGCGGTCGCACAGGTCAAAGCTGAGCTTGAACGCGGCACCGACATCGAAGCCATCGCCGCTGAAAACCCTGACACCGTTGATGATTACGCCGCTGCTGTTGTTTTGACGGAAAGCACACTACGCCGCAAACGCCTTGAAGACTTCGACACCGCTGTCGATGAAATTTTCTCGCGGCACAGTAGCGGCACCGTATTGGGGCCCTTCGAGCAACGCCGCGCCTTTTACTTGTTGCGTATCGAAGATCAATCTATTGTCACACTCAACACCATCATTAACTTGATTGACACACGCATTCTTGAAAATTCGGACGCACGCGCCAATGTACTCGACTTCTTTTTGCCAATTTTGCTGTGCAGTTGCGGTCTGTTGCTGACATTTTCTGCCGGGTTATGGAATATCGGCATTGAGGGACAGGTCGGCATGGGAGCCGTTGGTGCTACCAGTATTGCGCTATTTATGGACATGCCACGCACCCAAATGATTGTCAGTGCGATGGTGATTGCGGCGGCGGCGGGTGGTGTGTGGGCATTGCTCACCGCGATTATGCGCACGCGGGCCGGCGTCAACGAGATTTTCGGCGGGGTAGCCATGAACTTCATCGCCAGCGGCTTTTCGTCCTTTTTGCTGGTTGGTTCATGGGGAGCCAGCAGCGGCAGTTCGACGCCCCGCTTCCTCGAAAACGCTCTCCTGCCACGCATCAACGATCAGACGATTAGCCCGGTGACAATTGGTATCACAGTAGCATGTTCCGTGTTTGTGCTGCTGGCGCTGACGGTATCACGCTGGGGTTTGCAACTGCGGGCCATCGGTAAAAATGAAGCCTCGGCCCGGGTGTTGGGCATCCCCACCGAGCGGCACATCTGGTTGTCGATGACCTTCTGCGGCATGATGGCCGGGCTTTCCGGGGCACATCTGGTGTTGTTTACGCAGGGACGCTTGCCTGCAAATGTATCCGGCGGCATCGGTTTTATTGCGCTGCTGGTGGTGTTACTGGCGTCAATTCGTGTATTGCTGGTGCCATTTATTGCGCTCGTGTTTGCTCTGCTCACGCGCAGTAGCCTTCCCTTGCGCACCACCCTACAGGTTGACTCGGCGCTGGTGGATGTCTTTTTGGGGTTGCTGGTCTTCTTTGTGCTAATCTTTGCAGGCTTGCGCCAACGGCTACAAGATTTATTGCTAGCCCCCAGCGTGCCTGACGCTGAGCCAGCCGCCCCGCCAACTACTGCGCCACAACCGCCCCCACCACAACAAATGTCTGCTGAAGGTGAGAAAGGATAGCTGATGGACCCTGCACTTGTTGCAACTCTCGCTGATATTGTGCGCAATGCCGCACCGTTATTGATCGCCAGTCAGGGTGAACTCATCACTGAGCGTGCCGGCGTGGTGAATCTCTCACTGGATGGCACGATTCTGCTGGCTGCCATGGCCGCGTTCGTCGTGTCGTTCGAGACAGAAAATATCCTGCTTGGCATCCTCGTCTCGATGTTGGTTGGTATGCTCGTTGCGTTGATTATCATCGCCAGCAGCGTATTTTTGAAGATCAACCAGATTGCGGTTGGCTTCGTGCTGACCATCCTGTGCGCCGACCTCAGCGCGTTCCTCGGGCGTGACTACACTGGCATTCGCGGTCAAGAAATCCCCTTTGCCCCTATCCCCGTACTGGAAGACATCCCGGTTATCGGCGAAATCTTCTTTCAGCATAATGTGTTGATTTATTTCAGTCTTGTACTGGTGGTGCTGGTCGGGCTATGGCTATATCACACACGCTATGGGTTGCTGCTGCGTGGCCTGGGTGAACGGCCACAGGCATCCTATGTGCGTGGAATCAAGGTTCAGGCGTGGCGCTTTGCCTATGTAGCACTGGGCGGTGCGCTGGTCGGGCTGGCCGGGGCAGCCTACTCGTTGAGTGTTAAACTCGGTTGGCGTGAAGGCTTAACGCTGGGTAATGGCTGGATTGCACTGGCAATTGTCATTTTCGGAGCGTGGCGTCCTTATCGCATTTTGATCGGCGCGTATCTGATCGTCGGGCTGCGGAGCGTGGCGCTGTACCTACAACGCGAGGACCTGCTAGGGTTGCCCGTGCAGATTATCAACCTGACGCCGTGGGTGCTGATGCTGGTCACGCTGATGATTGTTTCCAGTGAAGCCCTACAAGATTTCGTGGTGCGGTATCTGGTGCCCGGCCCGCTGAAAGGCGCTGTACAACGTTTCCTGCGCTCTGCCCCACCCGCCGCACTGGGGACGAATTTCGAGCGACAGTGATGCGATGCTGACCTAAGTAAACATTCGCTGAGCATATGCCAACGCGATCCGTTTTGGGCGTACAATGGGACGTGTATACTCAAGAAATGGTTATGTTAAGCATATGTCTACAGCAAACCAGGGCTCAGCGCCGCGCCTACAGGCCACGGGCGGGCGACTATCTGTGATGCAGATTTTCAGAAGCGTCCTTGCACTGATTCAACTCGGGCGAATGCAGTTCTTGTTCGGTGGCGTAGTGCTGCATTTACTCGGCGTATTTATCGCGCTTTACGAAGGTTTCGCAATCAGTGTTCCGGCACTCGTGTGGGGGCAGCTTGCTATCACTGCCACGCAATTGATGACCCACTATTGCAACGATTATTTTGATCTGGAGGCCGACCGCTATAACCAGACCCCAACGAACTGGTCCGGGGGTAGCCGTGTGCTGGTCGAAGAACGTGTCCCGCCGCAGGCCGCACTGTTCACCGCGATTGCGCTGGCAGGTGTTGCGCTGGCAGCCAACCTTGCCCTCAGCCTGTTTATTGTACCCGGTATCGGGACGTTTCTCTTGCTGGGAACCGCGCAACTGCTCACATGGTTTTATAGCGCCCCGCCCATTCGCTTACATTCACGGGGGCTGGGTGAAATCGCATCAACGGTGGTTGTTGGCCTGTTGACACCGCTCACGGGATATTATCTACACGCTAGCGAACTTAACTGGCTACCCCTGCTCGCGGCGGTTCCGGTGTGTTGTCTACAATTTGCAATGCTGCTGTCCGTGCATTTCCCCGACGCAGAGGGTGATCGACAGGTCAATAAGCAGACGCTCGTAGTACGATTCGGCGCACAAAAAGCCGCGCAACTTTACGCTGGCGTGGTTGTGTCGGCCTATGTAGCACTCCCCTTGCTTATGTTGGCCGGGCTCCCGACGCTGGTAGTCGGCGCAGTCGGGTTGTTGGCACCGTTGGCGCTCTGGCAACTGTGGCGCGTGGCGCGTGGCGACTACGAAGACCCCGCCCGCTGGAACCACTTTGCGTTTTATACCATCGTCCTCCTGATGACGACATCCGCAGCGGAACTTGGCGCGTTTATCGTGCTACTGGGGTATTGATGCAACCATAGTTTTCATGTGCCACTCATCTGTGGCAAGGTGAAAACCCATACAGGTTCGGTAATGTGTTGGCGTATTGGTTCGTTAGCAGGTGTATTGGAAGTTTCATGCCACTTTTCGCGTTGAACAGCATAGCTCGCAAAGATGCCGCCATCGGGACAGGACGTTTTCTGGTGCCGCCCCGGCGCGAAGAAGATGAGCTGCTGGAACAGGGTGTTGGTACACAACAAGACGTCGCAACGAACCTACGCGAAATGTGGCGCATTAACCGCTATTTAGGCGGGCTCAATGCCTTAACCGGGCAACTGTTTCCCCTACTCGCACAGCATCACAAGCATAGTTCAGTGTCAGTTGTTGATCTCGGCACGGGCTCTGCAGAAGTTGCACGGCATATTGGCCGTTGGGCCCAACGTAAGCAACGCAACGTGCAGGTCTATGGCATTGACGTTTCTGCACGCAACCTGGAATTTGCACGTCGGAATACGGTCAACGAACCGAATGTGCATCTACTCCAATTGGACTTAAACGCCTTGCCCTTCGCCCGGCAACAGGTCGATTACTTTATATCATCGCTGGTCTTACATCATTTCACACCCGCGCAGGTTGTCACGCTGTTGCGCGAGAGCTATGCACAGGCACGCCGGGGAATTGTGATGAATGACCTCACACGTGGCTACTTGCCGCTGCTTGGCTTCCGGCTCATTCAGCCCGTTTTCGCCCGACATTACCTGACACGCCATGACGGTATGGTGTCTATCCGACGCGCCTATACCCCTGCTGAACTGCGCCAGTTGGCTCACGAAGCAGGACTCACCACTGCACGGGTGGTGTATAATTTCCCGTTCCGGATGACCCTCGTCGCGGAGAAACCATATGGCTGAGCAACAATTTGATGTAGCCGTGGTCGGTGGCGGGCTGGCGGGTTGTCTCGCGGCCATTACCCTTGCGCAGCATGGCCACACTGTTGCGCTCTTTGAAGCCGGCCGCTATCCCCGGGCGAAAGTGTGCGGTGAATTTCTCTCGCCAGAAACGCAGGCGCTCTTTGAAGCAGCCGGGGTGATGCCAACGATCAATGCACGGCGGCCGGTCAGCATCAACACCGCCCGCATCACTGCCCCGGATGGTACAGCCTGGCAAACCGAGTTTCCTGCCCCGGCCATCGGACTCAGCCGCTATGCGCTGGATGACATCCTATTTCAACATGCGGGCGCACTGGGTGTCACCACTTACGAAAGCACACGAGTTACTCACGTTGATGGCGATTTGCAGCACGGGTTTATACTGGAAGCACGTGACCGCAACACGACCCATGAGGCTACAGCCCGCGCCGTTATCGTTGCTCATGGAAAGCATAGCAATCTCGACAAAACGCTCCAGCGCCCCACCCCACGCGGCCAGACTTATGTCGGGCTCAAGCGGCATTTCAACGGCGCACCACTCGCAGACCGCGTTGACTTGCATGTGTTTCGTGGCGGTTATTGTGGCATGTCGCATGTCGAAGACGACGCGACCAATGTGTGCTTACTGGTGCGGCAAGATGTCTTTCGGAACGCTATGCAAGAAGAAGATGCAGGTCTTGAGGGCTTTATTCGCTGGATGGTCAATCAAAACCCCTATCTGCGTGAGTGGTTCGCTACTGCAACGCCGATTTACGACGACTGGATCAGTATTAGCCGTGTGACGCTTGACACCAAACCGCTCACCGCTGGTGATGTGTTGTTTGCTGGTGACGCCGCCGGGATGATTGCACCGCTAGCGGGCGATGGTATGGCGATGGCCTTGCACAGCGGCACGATGGCAGCCAATACGCTCAACGAGTATCTACGCGGTGAACAATCCGCAGCAACGGTTGTTAAAACCTACCACCACGACTGGCAACACACATTCGCCAATCGGCTCCGGCTGGGACGCGTGTTAAACAATGTCATGCTACGTCCAGCATTACTGGCGCGGGGCTTAGGGTTTTTGAACGTTGTACCCCGGCTTGGTGACTTTTTAGTACGACAAACTCGTGATCTTAGCTTAATGGAACGGTCAACTTGATGAACAAAGCGACAATTTCTGCGTTGCATACAGGTGTGCCAGCACGCCAATATAGCCAGGACGACATCACCGAGTATTACATGCAACTCATCACGCCTCAGCGCAACGGCAAACGCGATGCAATCCGTAAAATCCTCCATGCCTCTGGGGTCGCACAGCGCTACTCGGTAGTTGACCGGCCATTTTTTGCCGAACGTAAAAGCACACAACAGCGCAACGACCGCTACATGGTCGAAGCACGCGAACTCGGGGCCCGCGTCGTGCGGGAAGGACTGGCTGCTGCTGGCGTTGCACCGCAAGAAGTCGTCAGCTTTCATGTGGTGTCATGTACAGGCATCAGCATTCCCGGGCTAGACCTTTTGATTGCAAGTGATCTGGGCATGAATCCACAGTTAAATCGCGCCTGTGTACTGGGGATGGGTTGCTATGGTGCGTTCCCGGGGATTCGGCTCGGCTGGCAAAGTGCGCTGGCCAGGCAGGAGGGTTATGCGCTGGTGTTGTCTGTAGAGTTGTGTACGTTGCACCTACAATTTGACCACAGCGTCGAAACAGTCGTCTCCACATCGCTTTTTGCCGATGGTGCAGCCATGATGCTTATCAGCGGAAATGGTGAACACAGCGAGCGCAGGCCAGCGCTTCCAACGTTAATAGATCAGGAAACCTACTGCGATTACCAGACACTCGACCACATGTCCTTCTCATTGACCGATGAAGGCTTCTATATGTATCTGTCGAGTTATGTACCGGACGTGCTGCAAGCCAACGTAGAGGATTTCGTAGGGCGAATGCTTGAGCGGCATGGGCTCAGCCGCGCGGAGGTTCGCTTCTGGGCGATTCACCCCGGTAGCCGCAAAATTGTGCGCTACTTGCAAGATCAACTCGGCTTGAGCGACGCACAGGTCTGCCACTCGCTTGAAATTCTGCACAATTACGGCAACATGTCTTCCGCGACGGTGCTGTTTGTACTTAATCACATCATTGAAACTGGCGCACCCCAACCGGGCGACTACGGCATTATGATGGCCTTTGGTCCCGGTTTGACGATGGAAGCGCTTCTGGTGCAGTGGTAAGCGCCACTTAATCCGCGTTCTCGAGTACCAGCAAAATCGTTTCAAAGAGTGCCATGTACCCATCCTCGGGCACAGTCATTTCAACGTCGTCGGGCACAATCCGCACATGGAAAACCGTGTCATCGTTCTGGAAATAGGCCAATACACCACCATTCAGCACGGCAAAGTCGAACGTATCGCGCCCAAAACGCTCCGTTTCAAAGCGAGCCCCCTGCAACTGCCAGTTCAGCATGGCATCTTCCAGCGCAACGTCTGCTGAAGATTCGTTCGCATAGGTGTTAATCGTGATATATGCGACAGTATCTTCAACGGGGTCAGCGTCACCTTCGTAAGAAACCGTTGCATAGCCATAACGTGATTGGGTTTCGATGGCGAATTGTGTGCGGTCGTCGGTTTTTTCCCACCAGACGACAGGTTCTGCGCCCGCTTCGGCTTCAACTGGCATCGTGATTTCCGCCGGGAAACGATCCGCCCATTGCCGTGACTCCTCAGTCGGGCCGCCACAGGCCACCAGAAACACCATCACTACCCCAAAAACCAGCGACAAGTATCCTTTCCGCATGATTAATGTTCCCCCAGGTAAGCGCTGCGCACCGATTCATCCTGCAACAGCACATCCGCATCGTCAGCCATAACCACATTGCCAGACTGCAACACATAACCGCGATGGGCAACGGTGAGCGCTTGCTGCGCGTTCTGCTCCACCAGCAGAATTGTTGTCTGTTGTTCGGTGTTTAACTGGTTAATAACAGCGAAAATATCTCGCACCAATAACGGTGCTAACCCCATTGACGGTTCGTCTAGCAACAAAATTTTCGGACGGGCCATCAGCGCACGGCCAATTGCTAACATTTGCTGTTCACCGCCAGAAAGCGTACCCCCAAGCTGGCGTTGTCGTTCTTTGAGGCGCGGAAAAATGTCATACACCAACTCAAGGTCGCGGGCAAAGTTGGTCGTGTCAGTGCGGCTATAGGCTCCTAGATCAAGGTTCTCGCGCACGCTCAAGCGACCGAAGATTTTGCGCCCCTCTGGGCTTTGTACGAGCCCCTTCTCAACGACCTCATGCGGTTTCAAGCGGGTGATGTCTTCGCCCTGCAAAATAATCTGGCCCTCTTTGGGGGGGGTAATGCCCGAAATGGTATTGAGTGTTGTCGTCTTGCCAGCACCGTTACTCCCAATCAGGGTAACAATTTCACCCTGGTTCACTTCCAGCGAGATACCCTTGAGTGCATGAATTTTGCCGTAGTACGTATGAATATCTTTGACTTGTAACAGTACCATCGTCAGGACTCGTTTTCTTCGAGGGTTGTACCCAGATAAGCCTCAATCACACGCGGGTCGTTACGTACTTTCTCGGGCGTGCCATCTGCAATTACTTTGCCATAGTCCAGCACCGTGACTTGATCCGAGACGTTCATCACCAGGTTCATATCATGCTCAATCAAGAGGATCGTCAGGTCAAATTCTTCGCGGACACGGCGAATAAAAGCGATCATATCGGCAGTTTCCTGCGTGTTCATCCCTGCTGTGGGTTCGTCTAGCAGCAAAAGGCGCGGTTCACTGGCCAGCGCACGCGCAATCTCCAAACGCCGTTGCGAGCCATAGGGCAAATTCGTGGCCAGCGTATCCCCCTGTCCGGTCAAACCGACATATTCGAGCAATTCGTAGGCCCGGCGCAAGCTCTGCTGAGATTCTTGCCGGAAAGCAAGATGCCGCACAATCGCTCCAATCCAGCCTTGCCCTAACCGAGTATGCATACCAACCAGAATATTCTCAAGTGTAGTCATGCCATCAAACAGGTGGATGTTCTGATAGGTGCGGGCGATACCTAAGGACGCAACCTGATCGGGCCGTAACCCTTTGATGGTGCGCCCCATGAAACGGATCTCGCCACCGTTGGGGCTGTAGAAACCCGTCACACAGTTAAAAAACGTCGTTTTGCCAGCCCCGTTGGGGCCAATGAGGCTAGCGATTGCCCCTTCTGGGATTTGCATCGACGCTTCAGAAATAGCCTTTAACCCGCCGAACACCTTCGACATTTTATCGACTTCAAGAATGAACTTAGCCATGCGAATCGTCCTCTGTGTTATGGGTTAAGGCGCGGGCACGGGCTTCGAGTTCAGGTGGCGGCGCTGGCAGTAACCCTTGCGGGCGAGTGACCATTGTCAAAATTAGCAGCAGACCGAAGGCCATGATGCGGTAGTCTTCGACTGGACGCAGCAACTCTGGCAGGCCAATAAGCACGATGCTACCAATCACCACACCGGGCACACTGCCCATGCCACCGATAATCACAAGCGAGAGTACGTTAATCGACACTTCGAGGTTAAAGTCATCCGGGAAAATCGAGTTTTGACGCGATGCAAAGATCATCCCTGCCAGTGCTGCCATGGCCGCCCCAATCGAGAAGGCCAGCAACTTGAGATTCACAAGGTTGATGCCCATCGCCTGTGCAATATCTTCATCGCTACGAATCGCCAGCCATGCCCGCCCAATGCGCGAGTTGCGTAAATTCAACGACACAAAACTGACGAGAATCGCGCCGACGATACTGATATACAACAGCACTAAATTACTGACCGGAATGGATGTGCCGTCCGGTACAGGCTTGGGAATGCCCAATGCACCAGACGGGCCGCCTGTCGTGGTGTCGAGGTTACGCAACGCGAGGCTGATAATCTCACCGAAACCAAGCGTAACAATCGCGAGGTAGTCCCCACGCAGCCGCAACACGGGGAAACCGAGTACAATTCCGGCAAAGGCACCCGTCAGCAACGCCGCCACGATGGTAATCAAAAATGGTGAGAAGAAGATGCTCCCCGCATCTGTTGTCAGAATGCCAAGCCCCAGATTCTCCAGCAAGTCGCCTTCTTGCAACACATCACCAAAAGAGAGCGTCACCGCAACCACAATAAACATCAGGAACGAGACGAGTACAAGCGAAGGCTGTGCATTCCACACCGGGGCCTTGCGCTTCCAGCCGAATGCGTTGACGGTAGTGCCGCTTCGATTTGGCAATCGCCCCAGTATAGCAAGTCCAATAAAAATGACGAGCGGCGCAATTAACAAGGCGGCCACCATCGTCCAGCCGAGTGTGTCGGCCTGCCCTGCGGTGAGTTTAAATTGCTCACTTTCAACCGCAACAAAAGCAAACGTGTATGCGCCAATCGCATAAAACGCCACATACCCGAGGTCTAGCAGGCCAGCATAGCCAACCACAATGTTTAACCCCAGTCCAAACATCACAGCCAGCATCACACGCCCCATCACAAAAGTCTGATACTGATTCATGAATAATGGCGAGATCAAAAACACCGTCGCGCCGATACCAACCGTGTACACCAATTCGAAATTCCTGGGGTCATTACTTGCTAGCCCAACAAAGAGCAGCAAGCCCAGTGCGACCAGGCCAAACGTGAGCCGTGTCCAGCCCATCGCATCAAGCCCGAAAATGTCGATATTGGGTGCAAAAAAGACAATGTCGCTGCTCTCAATACGAATCAATGCCACGACCAGCAGCACGCTGATAATCACAAAGGGGATCAAGAATCGAGGTATATATCCCAGCGACGTCGGGCGAATATGCACTGCACGGATAGCGATCATCGCAAAAATAATAACCAGAAACGCAATTCCAAGCTGCAAGCTCGGCGCATCTACCAGCGAATCACTGGTGAGGTTGAAGGTTTCCGTGAGGTCAATCGGCTGGAAAGAATCGCTTGCACTGCTTTCGTCAATCAGAAGGTCGTAAACCCCTATACCCGTCGCATCTTGAATATCGAGAAGGGGCACTGCAAATAAAGCCCCTTCGCTACTGCGTTCATGTTCAACCGTAAGCCAAAAGAGGATGAAGATCAGCAGCGGCAGTGATAACACCACCCAGTGCAACACACGCGGCACAATATAAACCGCCCCAGATACCAAGCGTGTCTCGCGCATTTGTTCCCAGACAGACTCCCAATTAATGCGCTGCACCAACAATTGTGCGCCGCCACCGATACCTGCGCCAATCATCAAGAGCATCAGGAGCCCATATAGCCCACCAATATGAAACTCATAAATCGTCACACCGATGCCATTGATAGCAAGTTCAATCTCATCAACGTCAAAAAGCGCCGGAATATCCAGACTGAAAATTGATGCCTCTGACGTGGTGCCGAAACGAAACGGTGTCGTACGCAGTTCAGCGCCGGGTGGTAATTCGCCCGTAAATGGGTTTACTTCCGGGTTGGGTTCCAGTTCTTCAAGGGGAACACCAGAGAGGACATGCACCGGATAGGTGTTCATCTTGGCGAAGTAAAGTCCTTCGACGTCGGTGCCGTCGGCGTGCCAACTGTTAATGATGCTCAGGAACAGCAGCAATGTTCCGCCCGCGACCACACCAACCGCGAGTGCGTTGGCCATGACTACAGGAAGAATCCGTTCACCCTCCTGTCGTGCGATGCGCCAGGCAATATAGGCGGTTAGAACGACGAAAAGCTCTACACTGATGGCGGCAAGCTGTTCACTATCGTCAGAAGGTAGGCCGATAAGGGTCAGGAAGATGAGGCCGATGCCAAGTAACAACCCCGCTGTGAGACCATCGCGGACAACTCCCAGCGCAGTAAAAAGTCGTTGTATCATAATAAACTAGACTTTCTTCACTTCGGAAGCAGCACCAAACAAGCCCGACGGCCGGAAGATAAGCACCAACACCAGCAAGCTAAACGCGATGGCATTACGCCACTTGTCATCAAAACCAAGCAACGACGGGCCCAACGACTCGGCAATACCGAGGAAAAAGCCGCCAAACATAGCCCCTGGAATGCTCCCAATACCACCTAACACCGCCGCCGTGAACGCCTTCAACCCCGGGGTAAAACCAAACTTAAAGTCGAACTTTTCGCTGCGCAAACCAAGCATCACGCCCGCTGCACCAGCCAACGCTGCCCCCAGCATAAACGTGAACACGATCACACGGTCTACATTGATACCCATCAGCGCCGAAGTGTTTTTGTCCTGTGCAACGGCCCGCATCGCCCGGCCAATCTTGGTGCGCTGGATAATGGTATACAGCAAGAACATCAGCAGCACCGAAACGATTACGATCGCCGTGCCGATTTTGGAAATCGTCAGTACGCCGAGTTCACCGAGGTCAATTTCGTAGGTTGGGTCCGCCAACAGCCGCAGACGCGGGTATGTTTGACGTTGGGGACCAAAGACGCGCAACGCAACCTGCTGCAAAAAGATTGAAGCCCCAATCGCGCTAATCAATGGGACGAGACGCGGTGCGAAGCGTAGCGGCCGGTACGCGACCCGCTCTAGCAAGATGGAGAGCAGGATCGAGACAGTCATACCGATCAACAGCGCGAACAACGCCCCGGCGAGGGTAATCACCAGCAAGAAAATGTGCGGCGCATAGCCACCCAGCCCAACCAGTGCCCCGTAACCAATCAAAATACCTACCACAAAACGTAACGGCGTCGAAAAGAAGGTGAATAACCAGTCTGGTGTCTGGAAATTAGACGTTTCACGTTCTCGAAAGCCTTCAATCAGACGTTCGAGTGGCAGACTCATAATCCCCACAATCACCGGGATCAACACAAAAGCCACCAGTGTCGCGCCGTCTTCAAAGCTACGGGTGCCACCCGCCACCAGAAATTGCATGGCAAAGTAGCCGCCATAGGCACCAAACATCATGATTTCGCCATGCGCAAAATTAATCATGAACAGGATGCCATACACCAGCGTGTAGCCAAGCGCAATCAAGGCATAGACGCCGCCTTGAATGGTGCCGTTAATGAACAGGCTTGCCCATGTCACGAAAGTCCGCGGCTCAGTTGCCAGCACACTGTCTACACGAACCGCCAACAGCAACACCAGCAGCATCCCACCCGTGTTGAGCAACAAGGGGCTGATGGGTTTGTTATCAAGTTCGTTGCTGCGCACGGCCGCTTCAAGGAAAAGGACGGTTGCGCCAATATAGGTATAAATCTGCAATACAATCTGCCAGCCATCCGCAAATTGCATAATCCAGGCGTCAGGCGGTGTACCAAATAACCCTGACGTTGCCCCTACCAGCCAGAAGATGTAACCAAACGCCAGCAGGATACCATAGAACAAAAAGCGCGTGCTGAACAGTTCAAAGTCTGCCCCACTACGCAAGTTGGTCAGTCGTTCTGTCGCATTGACCATCACACCGACTCCGTATCAACAAAAAAATTTTGAGCAATAACGATACAAAAATATACACCGAAAAAATAAGCAGGCAACCGTCAAAGTCACCTGCTCATCATCTTGTTAAACGCCGTGCTTATTCAGCGGCTTCTTCCATCTCATCGTCAGACATTTCATCCATGTCATCGGACATTTCATCGTCGGACATCTCGTCCATGTCCTCCATGTCATCACCCATGTCTTCCATATCGGCAGCCGGGGTGACCTGGAGTTCTTCAGGGACTTCAACTTCGACCCATTCACCGTCTTCAGCAACGAACACTGTAATCAACCCAGAACCGCAGTCGCCATTTTCGTCGCAGGTGATCGTACCGCTAAGGCCTTCGTAGCCAGCAGTCATGCGGACGGCTGAAATCAGCGCTTCACGATCAACCACAAGGCTACCTTCGTCGTTAACCATCGCGACGCTTTCCAGCGCGTTTAGCAGCACGTTAGCAGCATCGTAGGACTGTGCATGGAAGGGGCCAAGCTCATCGGGTGCGCTACCGAAGGCTTCTTCGTAGGCAGCGTCAAATTCTTCGTTAGCTGCGGGGTCACCCTGTTGTTGACCGAATGTCACGAAGGTACCTTCTGCAAAGTCGCCGGCCAGTTCGAGGAAGTTCTGCGTATATACACCGTCGTCACTGAAGAAGATGGTGTCTTCCAGACCGACTTCACGCATCTGTTCTGCAATCAAAGCACCCTGCGACTCGTAACCACCGAAGTACAGCACGTCGGGCTGATCTTCAGCAATAACCGTCAGCACAGAGCGGTAGTCCTGTTCTTCAGGGTCAATCACGTCGAAGGTTAGAACACCACCGCCCATTTCCTGGAAGGTTTCAGAAACAGTTGTCGCCAGGCCTTCGCCATAGCTGCTGTTGTCGTGCAGCACAGCGATGTTTTCAGCACCAAGTTCGTTCATAATATAACGAGCAGCGACCACACCCTGAACGTTGTCGTTGAAGGCAACACGATTAGCAACTTCCAGCCCACGTGCAGTAAAGCTACCAGCCGTTGAACTGGGGGAAACCATCGGGATACGAGCGTCTTCGTAAATGTTAGACGCCGGGATTGATGCACCAGAGCAGACATGGCCAACAACAGCGACAAGGTTTTCGTCAGCGGCAAAGAGGTTCGCGACTGAGGTTGCGCCTTCGCCCGTGCAGAGGTCGTCTTGAATGTCGAGTTCAACTTCAAAGCCCATCAGGCCACCAGCTTCGTTGTACTGGTCAACGGCCAACTGTGCAGCCTGCGCAATGTCCAGACCGGGTGCGGGGATGAGGTTGCTGAGGTCAGTTGCCAGACCGAGCTTAACGGCTTCACCTTCAGGAATCACAACCACATTTTCACCGTCTTGCTGTGGTGTAGTGGTTTCAACGGGGGTCGAGGTCGCCAAAACCGGGCTAACCGCGACGAGTAGAATAAGAAGACTGACAAGTACAGAGAACTTGTTGCGTTGCATAGGTTCATTTCCTCGCTTACATAAAAACCGAACATAAGTTTAATAGGCTATAAATGTAGCATCTTCGCTATCATGGTGCAAAGCAAATGGTGCAATGGTGGCTTTTTCCCATTTAATATTAAGGTTAGAAAGTGCCATGTATAGTCCCTACCCAAGATAGGCCTGTACGATTTCTACATCATCGCGCAACACTGTCCCCGGGCCAGACTTTACAATACGACCCCGATCCAGCACATAAGCATAGTCAGCGACTTCAAGCGCTTTACGGGCGTTCTGTTCTACGATCAAGATAGTTTCGCCAGCAGCTTTGATGTCTTTAATGATGTCAAACACGGCGTTCACAAGAAGCGGTGCAAGACCCATGCTTGGCTCATCCAGCATCAACAAACGCGGCCTGGACAACAACGCGCGGCCAACAGCCAGCATTTGCTGCTCCCCCCCACTGAGTGAGCCGGCTTTCTGGTGTCGCCGTTCTTTCAGGCGTGGAAAGCGTGCGAAGATTTCCTCTAAGTCATGCAGGCGGCTTTTGCGGTCGGCTGTCCACTTTGAAAGCGCCGTGAGGTACTGCCAGAACGGTGCCTGCGCCGTGAGCTGACCCATCTCAAGATTCTCTTGCACGGACATGTTCGCGATGATCTGGCGTCCTTCTGGCACCTGGATCAGCCCTGAACGCGAAATGCGAGCCGCACCCCAGTTTGTGATGTCTGCACCATTGAACGCAATCCGTCCGCCCGCTGGCTTGACTAATCCACTGATGGTGTTGAGCGTGGTGCTTTTGCCCGCCCCATTCGCGCCAATCAATGCAACGACCTGCCCCTCAAGCACATTGAAACTGACATCGCGCAGCGCAATAATAGCGTCATAGCGCACTTCGAGGTTCTCAATCTCGAGCAATGGCGCGGCGGTAGTCGATGGTGTAGTGTTTTGAGACGTAGTAGGCGCGTCCGTCATCAGTCGTCATCCTTTCCGAGATAGGCTTCAATCACCGCCGGGTCAGACTTTACGGCCTCCGGTTCAGCATGGGTGAGGATAGTACCAAAGTTCAAGACATAGACGTAATCACACACCTGTGAGATTAACGACATATCATGTTCCACAACCAGCACTGTGATGCCCATGTCCCGCATTTCGAGGATTTTCTCGCCCAGTTCTTCCGTTTCGATAGGGTTCATGCCGGCGGTCGGCTCATCAAGCAGGATCATACGCGGCCGGGTGATCATAGCACGGGCCATTTCGAGGCGGCGTTGCTGCCCATATGAGAGCGTCCCGGCTGGCAAGTGGTATACATCCGCAAGGCGAAACTGTTCAAGCATCGCCATACCAGCCGCACGGATGCGCCGTTCCTGGCGGAAATGGAGTGGAATCTGGAAAATTGAATGTAGCACGGTGGCGTTGCCCTGCAAATGTTGCGCGACGATAACATTCTGCAAAACGGTCATTTCTTTAAAGAGGCGGATGTTCTGGTAGGTGCGCGTCATGCCTTTCGCCGTGACACGATGCGCCTTTAGACCCTGAATAGGTTCGCCGTTGAAGTGAATGTCGCCGCTGGTCGGGTGGTCTAAGCCGCTGATGCAGTTCAGTAGCGTTGTTTTGCCAGCACCGTTAGGGCCGATGAGGCCGGTCACCTGGCCGCTGGCGACCTCCATATCGACCTTGTTGAGCGCAATCAGGCCTTCGAAGTGGCGGCTAACCCGCTGCAACTTGAGCATCTGCGACTTCTCCCCTCGTTTCATCGCCATAGCGTGACGCATACGGGACCAGCGCCCCACCCGCCAGAATCCCAAGGCCAAGCAACTGCATATAATACGCCAGCATAAGGTCTTCTAGCGTCCCGTTGAGCGCCAGTCCACCCCACAATAAGAAGGCAACAATCGCAATCATAGCCAGCGGCACCGAGAAACGCCCACCCTCGTCTTTTTCTGGCGTGTTCAACACCCAATATAACGCGACGAACACAAGACTATTGCCAAGCCCCAGATGCCAGATGTTGTCATTAAAAACGTAAGCCACCGCCAACACCCCAATCGCCGTTAGAATTGGTCGCCATGTGTTAGGCGGGATTCTCAGGTTCTCGCGGGTGCCAAAATAGCCCTGTTGCCACATGACCGCGCTATAGGCTGCCAGCCCGGCCAGCGCCAACCCCATAAACGCCAGTGGAGCCGCTTCAGCCTGATCTTGCAAAAAGACATTGCCCAAAACACGTTCTTGCTCGTCTGCTGAACGTTGAAAGGGCAGCACGTTGGCGATAAAAATCACGGCCAGCCCAGCCACACTGATACGCCGTGCCATTGCAAAACGTCCATTCTGCTGCCAGAAATCCAGCCGAAACAGGCTGATGAGGCCACCCGGCAAATACACAATCGTCAACAGCAACGTCAGCCCGGTCATGACCCCGCTGTATTCCTGCAATTCGCGCAACAGTTCCGGCAAACCTTGCAACGTCATGCCACCAATGATAGAACCGGCCCAGCTATTGGTGCCACCCAGCACTGCATACCCCAAAATCTCGACGGCCTGATTAAAGCCATAGTCGCCGGGTTCAATCAAAGTGTCACGGTGAGCGTCAAATGCGCCGGCCGCCCCGGCAATAACCGCGCCGATGAGAAACGCAAGATTCTTGTAATAAACGACGTTGATCCCCTGACTGGCAGCGACTTTTTCGTCCTGACGAATCGCGTTGAGGGCACGTCCAAAGCGGGAGCGTTGAATGCGAAACATGATATAGGCAACAAGAATAACGAATAGCACCAGATGGGCTGTTTCCGTCGTCTGTGGAATATTCTTCAAGCCGCTGGCCCCACCTGTAATAATCGCGCGTGTGGGGATACCAGAGCGCGTAAAGTTGACCTCTACATTCAAAAAATCGTAAATATCTTGAATGATCGGCGTAGCGCGTTCGTTATTGCGATAGAGATCAAGTAGTGTGGCGTCAAAGCGGTTAACGGTCACGACCACAATCTCACCAAAACCGATGGTGGCGATAGCCAGATAAATATTGCGCAAACGCAGCACGGGCACGCTAATCAGCAGCGCAATGACGCCAGAAAACAGCATCCCCAGTAAAATCGACACAGCGAAAGAGGTCTCAAAGTTTTTGGTGATAATTGCGCCTGTGTAGGCCCCAATACCCATAAAACCAGCATTGGCCAGCGAAAACATGCCGCCGTAGAGCGTGATGTAAATGCTCAAAGCGAGGATGGCACTGACCAGCATTGTCTGCAACACAGGTTCGCTGATGCCGATCTGGGCCAGGGGGTCAAGTAGTGGCTCAAGAAGTCCATCAATCAGCGTCAGGAGCGGATCCAGTAGCAAAATCAGTGCAGCCGCAACAACAGCCAGCGCCAGCAACGGTTCACCGATGTAGCGTAAGCGTGCGCTGAGCGGCAATTGCCCTGGCTTAGCAGCGGTTTTTTGCATAACGTGCATTTGCCTCCCTATGCGCGATCAGTGATCGGCTGCCCAAACAACCCCTGCGGCCGCGTGAGTACCACAATAAAGAACAGGACGAACACGAAGACGTCTTGCAGGTCGCCATAGCCCACCGCAATCGAGTACACTTCAATAATGCCAACGAGGAAGCCCCCGACGACGGCCCCACGAATGCTGCCCAACCCACCAAGCACAATCACAGTCAGGCCTTTGAGCGCCAGTGCATCGGCCATGAAGGGGTTTGCGTTGAACGCCCAACTATAGAGCGCGCCGCCTGCCCCGGCCAGCGCACCAGAGATAAAAAACGCAATCATATACATTTGATCGACGTTGATCCCCAGTAACCCACTGACCTTGCTATCAAAAGCAACCGTCCGCAGACGTTTACCCAGTGGTGTATTGGTGACAATGATGCCCAATGCAATCATAATCACAATCGAAATGATGAAAATAAGTACCTGAATTTCCGTCAGGATGATGCCATAGGGCAGGCCTTCAATCTGCTGGTCAGGGAGCGAGCCATCGGGGTAGAATTTTGGGGCGGCTCCAAACTGAATCTGCGCAAGATTGACCAGTACAATTGCCATGCCAATACTACTGATAAGCTGCGCTAGCCGGGGAGCATTGCGTTGCCGGAGAGGATAAAATGCAACCCGGTCAATGAACACAGAAAGCGCCCCACCAGCCACCATCGCTATCGGGATGGTGAACCAGATCGACATGGCGAGGGATTCGCAGCGACCATCATTGCTGATGTCGGTGCTGCATACGCTGGCCATACTCAACAACGCGCCCCACATAAACACCGCACTGTGTGAGAGGTTGAGAACCCCCAACACACTAAAGATCATTGCATAGCCGAGTGCAAATAAACTATATAAGCTACCACGCCAGAGTGCGTTAACAATTTGCTGCGGGATGTTAACGTCCGCCAGCCCGATAAGCTCAATGATTAAATCCATAATTGTGGCCCAAATAATGAAAAAATATTAGGTGATTTAGTTGTACAGAAAGCTGTTGCGCACTAAAAATTGGCGATAATCTGGAGCAGGAGGTGAGCGTGTACGCGCCCGCCCCCTGCTGTACTGAGAATCCTTGCTAGTAGGAACCGATAATGCTACTCGTAGAAGTCCGCGTAGCTATCATCAAAGATTGCAAACTCGCCACCGTCAACAATTTGAACGACAGGTGGGTGAACCGGGTTGCGGTCTTCGTCAAAAGCAAATGTGCCCAGCGGGCTGTCAAAGCCTTCGATACCTGCCAGTGCAGCACGAATGTCAGCCGAGTCTGCGGAGTCTGCACAACGAATCGCTGTGGCCATCAACCAGGCACCTGTATACGCCTGTGCTGCAAACTGACCGGGCGCGTTTTCATAGTTTTCCGTGTAGGATTCAATAAAGGCAGTGTTCAGTGGGGTGTCGTTGATGATATTCCAGGCTGCGCCAACAATGACGCCTTCGGATGCTTCACCTGCATCTACAATCAGTGAGGGCGAGTTGAAGCCGTTACCACCAATGATGGGGCCGTCGTAGCCAAGCTCACGGGCTTGGGCCACGATCTGAATCGCTTCAGTAATCAGCGCCGAGACGACAATCGCGTCTGGATCGTTGTTCACAATATTGGTCAACTGCGCGAGGAAGTCAACGTCACCCTGGCTGAAGGTTTCTTCGCTGAGGATTTCAACGCCTTCGTCCAGCAAAGATTCGAGGAACACTTCGTAGCCGCTGAAGGTAAAGTCGTCGTCGTCACCATAGAGGATCGCAACGCGTTCAATCCCTAGCGTTTCAACAGCGCTGGCAATGGTGCCCGGAATAACGTTGGATTCTGGCAAGCTGTTGCGGAAGATGAACTGATTCACGTCGTCGTCTTCAGTCATGGTTGTAATGCCACTTGCAGTGTTACTTACGCCCATAACGGGGATGCCTGCGCCAGCAGCAATCGGGTCAGCAGCAAACGCCTGTGTAGAAAGTGTCGGGCCGATCACCGCTGCAACCGCGTCCTGTTCGACCAACTTGGTCATGGCAGCAACCGCGCTGTCGGTGTCGAAACCATCTTCAATAATAAAATCAATTTCAGCGTCGCCAAGGTAGCCAGAGTCGTTGATCTCAGCCAGTGCCAATTCAACGCCGTTGGTCTGGGGGTTCCCATATTGCGCGATTGTACCGCTTTGGCCAAAAATCACCCCGACTGGAATTTCACCAGACAGGTTTTCAGGGGTTGGGCATTCTTCCCAGAAGCCAATCCGCACGTCTTCAGCATCTTCACCACCGTCCTGAGCTACCACTGTAAAGGGGGTAACCATCGCAATGATAACCGCGCAAGCAATCACATATTTGAGGAAGTTAAAGTGACGCATTTTAAGAATATCCTCCGCGAAACATAATTATTCGAGCAATGGAATGCAGTTTGCCCCACATCCTATAAAAAAACAAGCGAATTGAATTATGAATCCTGCTCTCATGTTAATCAATCAGCGGGCTGACGTTCCAGATTTTTGGCGTATTCTTGTAAGCGTTCCATTTGCGCCGGGAGGATACGAATAAATGGCCGTGCCTTCGTAACCCGTTGAACAGCCTGCTCAACCGAATCACCTTCCGAAATGAGATACGCGGCCGTCATGGTTGGCGCACGCCCTACTCCGCTACCACAATGGACATAGACTTTCTCGCCGCGTTCAATGATGTCACGAATGAATTTTACCCCTTCCGCTAAATTCTCAAGGCTGAGCGCGGTGTTGTCAGCAATCGGGATATAAAGATGGTTCGCCAGTGAAAGCCCATGCACCTCGTCGTCAAATTCTTCACGCAGATTGAGCGATGCCGCAATCCCTTCGCTTTCAAGGCGTGGCAAGCCGCGCTTCCGCACCTGTGCGCCGATATAGAGTTGATCGCTAATGCGGCTGTAGCGGAGAGACATTCGCCCGGTGATGAGCGGTACGCCCACAGCATATAACCATTTAACGGTCGTCAGTGGGCCTTGTTCCCATAAGCGGCGACCCAATGCGTAAAAGAATTGTGCTGGTAGTTTGAGGTACTGCATGTTGTAATTATGGCTCCTTCAATTTCGTGTTCATGAACTGTGGCGTGTTTGCTTTTGCGTTATTGCTTGCCCGGCACAATGATCTGAACGGCACCCGGCACAACGTCCACTACCCCCGGTGTCTTACCCAGTAATTCACCATCAATGGTGATGGTTTGCGGCGTATCTGTTTCAATACGAAGCTGTTTCCCAGCAATATGACCGGGGAAGGACGATATATCATCGTCCAGATGGCTTTTTAGCACATCCACCAAATTGTTGTGCTGCTGATGGTTGAACACAAAAAGATTCAACTCGCCATCAAACGGGCTCACCTGTGGCGCAAAGTCAAAATTTGCTGTGCCGCCAATGGTCGCTGCATTCGCAATGACACACGTCAGGCCAGACAAATCCGTTTCTTCTCCATTATCTGCACAAACGCGATAGGTAATTGCATCTGCACGATTGAATGTGTCGAAAGCAGCCATGACATAGGCCATGTTGCCAAAGCGCGATTTGAGTTCACTGGTTGCCCTTGCCAGCACATCGTTTTGCATACCGATACTGGCCCGCAGCGCAAACTGCCCCGTCACGTCTTCACCATCATCACCAACACAGCTCACCTTGCCCATGTCGAGCGCAAGCTGTTGATGATCTTCCATCAAGAGCCGCGCCGCGCTCCCGAGGTCGGTCGGAATATTGAGCTTATATGCCATCGCGTTTCCAGTACCACCGTGCAAGATTCCCATTGGAACATCGCTACCGACCAATCCATTTGCGACATCTTTAACGGTACCATCGCCGCCATAGGCGACAACCAGCTCAACGCCATCAGCGACGGCTTGTTGGGCCAGACGCTTGCCATCGCCATCTTGCAGGGTCACGGCAACATCCCAATGAATGGCGTAGTCACTGAAAACTTGATTGACAATATTCAAAATTGGTTCATGATGTCCGGCGGCAGGATTAATAATTAATCGTATGTTGTCTGGACGTGCCATTTACACTTTTCCTTTTCCTAGCATGTAATGTCCTTTTCCTAGCATGTAATGGTTTGAGTATAACACCCTGTCAGGGACGGCAGATGGGCGCTTAAGTCCATATTGATTTAGGTTTGCCTCACTATTTATAAATTATACAACTTTTGCTCACGCTACCTGAGTTTTCAAATCATAATTGTTATGATGTGACTTGAAGAAACCGCCATTGTCACTATACTTGAGCTATTCAGTGCCTCGGGAAGTCATCACGTGAGGCATACAGCACTGTAGTTTCGTATTTCCTGCTAATTTTGGCGCGGAGTTCTATAAATTCTGGGAGTGAATAACATGCCTGAAGGTGACCGTATTCGCGTGATGATTGTTGATGATCATGATATGGTGCGCAAAGGGTTGGTGGTGTTGCTGGAAGATTATGACGACCTTGAAGTAGTTGACCAGTTGAATGATGGTCAGGCGGCGGTCGATATGTCCAAGCAAGAGTGCGTTGATGTGATCTTGATGGATATGATCATGCCACATCTGGACGGACTCGAAGCGATAAAGCAAATTACAGAATTTTGTTCAGATACCAGAATTATTGCGCTAACCAGTTTTTCTGATGAAGCCAAAGTTGAAGAAGCGTTAAAAGCTGGCGCAATTGGCTATTTAATGAAAAACACTTCTGGCGATGACCTTGCAGAGGCAATTCGTCGTGCTTATGCCGGCGAATCTACCCTGTCGCCAGAAGCCGCGCAGGTGCTTATTTCTGCAATAGTGCGCCCCCCTTCCATTGGGCATGACCTTACCGACCGCGAACGCGAAGTGCTGGCCGAAATGGTAGAGGGATTGAGAAATCGAGAAATTGCCGAAGTTCTCTTTATCAGTAGCTCAACCGTCAAAAACCATGTCAGCAGCATCTTGAGCAAACTGGGAACCACCAGCCGCACGCAAGCCGTTGTGATCGCCGTTGAACAAGACCTGGTAGACCGTAGTAAAGATACTGACGAAACCCCTCCCGGGTAGTTCTATCCGCCTCTATTGCTGTACTGGGGTGCAATATCCCCCAGAAGACCTATTAGCACCTCGTCCCAACTCCTGATGCATTCCTACGTCATTCCGTTACCATAAGAAGTACACACATCGAATATACACCAATAAAGGAGAACCCTCATGGGTAATGCTCAAGACGCCTATCAAGACAAGCTACGCGCACAACTGGACGAAATTGAAGCACAGATCACACAATGGCAGGCTCGCGCCAGGCAGGCCAGCGCTAACGCACGCATTCAGATGGAAGAACAACTGGTTGACCTGCGTAAACGCCGTAATAATGTTCAACAGCGGCTTTCCGAACTGGCCAACGCTGGCGAAGATAGCTGGGAAGAACTAAAGGCAGGCATTGAACTCGCCTGGACCGATCTCAAAGAGGCCGTAGACCGCGCCGCCGACCGCTTTCGAAGCGAGACCTCAAATACATCAAGTTCATAAAGGAGCAAACATTTATGCCAAACCGCATGGACGAAACCAAACTCAACTGGGAATCAGTCAAAATGAAGTGGGACGAGCTTACCGAGCAACTCCAAACCCAGTGGGATGAACTTACCGCTGAAGATGTGCGACACGTTGGCGGCGACCGGGAACGGTTATTGACGAAAATTCAGGAACGCTATGACATATCGTATGATGAAGCGGACAAAGAAATCGACCGCTGGCATACGAACCACCACCTTTATGGTCATATGTCATAAACCCCTGAAAAACACTTTCCCTGGCACCCTTCCCCCCTTTCACATTCAGTCAGGAATATAGCCGCCAGATTGCGTTACCGCTATAATGGCATAACGCCTGCTACTTACCCGAAACCGAAAGTCAGTCACCGTTATGCTGCTAAATTTCCCTGACCTCATTTCGATCCATCTGTCCGCCGACGGCAAAAATGTCCTCCGCATCGGTACGCACTGTCGGTCCATACTGGGTGAATCGTCAGAGGCGTTGCAAGGTGCGGTCAGTCAATTAGCGGCATGTTTTCACCCGGATGATGTGCCAGAACTGATGGCTGCCCTGCAGGCGCGTCATCGGAGCGTAACAACCCGGACACTACGCATCATGCATCCAGATGCACAGGCAAGCCAGATTGAACTCAAGCTGCAACCAATGTTCACAACTGATGATCCTGAACCCGACATCCTCGTCGGTGTGATTCGTGACACCACCCCCCAGACAACCTCACTGCAACGTCTTGAACGCCTTCTGGTTCTTGAACGCTTGCAGCAATATGTCGTTACCAGCTTTTTGAAGAGCCACGACCCTGAAGAGGTCATTGACGACGTGCTGCGCGCGGTTGGTGAAGGGCTGGATGTATCGCGGGCATATATTTTTATCTTTCAAGACAACGCGCAACTACTGGACAACACGCACGAATGGTGTGCCCCCGGTATCAAGCCAGAGATTGACAACTTACAAGACTTACCCTTTGGTGATCTGGTACCCTCGTATTTCCCACTATTGATTGAAAAAGGAATGATCGCGCCAAAACACATTAACGAACTTGCGCAAGACATCCGCGAAATTTTGCAGCCGCAGGGTATTCAGACCGTCATACACTTACCGATTTATCTCGACAGTCGTCTGCATGGTTTTATCGGTCTGGATGAAAACCGCGCCGCCCGTGAATGGTTGCCAGAGGAAATTAGCGTGCTACGTGCTGTAAGTGAAAGCCATGGCCGTGTGCTGGAACGCATACAATATGAACAGCGATTGATCCAGGCACGTGACGAAGCGCTGCGCCTCGCTGAACTAAAATCTGCGTTTATGTCCAACATCAGCCATGAAATCCGCACACCAATGACTGGTATCATAGGCATGTTTGAGTTGTTGGCTGAATCTGAGTTAGAAGATGAGCTGCGCACCTTCGCGACTGAAGGGTTAAACAGTGCCCATACGCTATTGAATGTATTAAACGACTTATTGGACTTCTCTAAAATTCAGTCCGGGCAACTCGTTGTACAACAAGAACCAACCAATGTGCTAGCGATCGCCACTGAGGTTGTCATGACCATGCAGCCATTGGCCTATGCCAAGCACCTTGAAATTCGCCTGGACGCTGACGCCACCGTCCCGCAGGCATTGAGTGTTGACCCTGTGCGGCTGCGGCAAGTGCTAATGAAGCTGCTCGACAATGCTATTAAATTTACTGATGCCGGCAGGGTAACAGTACGGCTCACTAAATCGAGCAGTGCCAACCAGCGCGTCAGGGTCCATTTTGCAGTGAGCGATACCGGGGTCGGGATTGCACCGGAACATCAAACACACATTTTCGAGGACTTCACACAAACAGACAGCTCAATAACACGCCGCTATGGGGGAACAGGGCTAGGGCTTCCTATCGCCCGGCAACTTGTGCAGTTTATGGGCGGCACACTACAAGTCGAAAGTGAGCCCGGCGTCGGCAGCACGTTTAGCTTCACCCTCTCTTTACCATTGCTGAACACTTCGGCCGCGGCTGAAACACCCACTTTCGAACACCTTCATACAGCCATCGTTGACCCTGACCCCACAGCGCGCACGGTATTTGCCAAGCGTTTGCAGTCATTAGCCGTACAGATTGAACGCCTTGCAGAAGTTACAACCGTCTATGATAGGCTAGAAGCCGGACAATTGTATGATGTGATCTTCGTCCGTGATGCAGCAGTGTTGCCCGAGTTGTCTACTCGATTACATGCCCGCACAACGGAAACTGGCCCAGCGCCGATTATTGTCCAATTAACAGATGACGACACTCCACCCACACAACCCTGGCAAACATACTTGCCACGCAAGGCTCGCCATGAGCAAATTGTCAACCTGCTTTCGAACGTTGATTCGATGCGCAGGCAGACAACACCCTTCTTAGACGCCACAGCTCTACACAACAAGCGTGTGCTGGTTGTTGAGGACAATGCCATGAATCAGCATTTGATTCAAAAAATTCTGCAACCACTTGCTTTACAAATTGACATCGCCAGCGACGGGCAGCAAGCACTAACGCTGGCCAAAGAACAATTTTTCCCACTGATCTTGATGGATATGCAACTCCCCCTCATGGACGGTGCCGAGGCTATCCAACACATCCGCAAACACGAGCGCGGGCATGATCGACGCAGTACAATCATCGTTACCACTGCAAGCGCTGACGATCACGATTTACGCCGCTACCGTGATCTTGACATTGACGGTCTAATCACCAAACCATTTGCTTCTGAGGTGTTGCGCACCGCCGTGCTACGCGCCCTCACTGGAATAAAGTACTAATCGAACAGCGGTACATCCACCATTGGTCCTAACCCATCACCTTTGCTTCAGGCATACACACGTCAAAGGTGATGGATTTGTTGATCTGAAACAGGTTGTGCGTACAAGCATCGGGCCAGCGCAGCAAAGAGTTGGAACTGTGCCACGTCTGGATAGCTGTTGAGCAAGGCAATAAAACGCCGCTCGGTGGCTGCAAAAATAGCCGACGTTAGCCCGGCCAGGTGTTGATTTTCCAGACCATAATTGGATGCTACATCTAAAACATGCCGACAGGCCACGGTCATTGTGGAACCGGGCAACGCTTCAGCTTGAATGATGCGACTGAGTACCAACCCGTAGAGCGCATCAGAAACATAGCGTGGATTATCCCCAGCGGACACAAGTGCCCATTCAAAACGACGTTCTGCAAGTGCCATGTTACCCTGTTCAAGGTATCGGGCTGCATCCAGACAAAAAAGTGCGGATTGCATCCATTCCAGATGATGGGTATCTGCGTGGTGGTATGCAGCCTGTATATGCAACTGACTGCATGCAAGCGCATTGTTGCAGAGTGAACATTCGCCAAGTAAAAGATGTGCCAACGCTATGCCCTCGCCATGATTCACCATCTCAAAGAGGTGTAACGCTGCCTCAAAATTCAGCGTGGCCATTCCAAACAGTCCGTTTTGCAACTGTGCCCTGCCCGCACCAAGCAAAATGTACGCGTTGATGTCAGGGTGATATTGCAAATCGTCTTCCACAAACGCAACTGCAAACTGCGCTTGCGCAGCTTCTAGCTGTTCAAGTTCAACCAGGGCCCACCCATATGCAGCCACGGCCCATAACCAGTCTCGCCGCATTGTGCTGTCAAGGTGCTGATGCTGCAATTGGCACAAGGCTTCAAAGGCATGGTGCCGGGCTGTTTCTGCGTTGCGTTGGTGTAGTGCCATCACCGCTTCGATGAGATGGAGCCTGATACCATCAGACGTTTCATTTTCCGTGACCATCGTTTTCTTGACGCGATCAATGGGGTGACTCGTTATCGTCCATTGAGACCACCACCGATGCATACTGACCGGATCAAGGTAAGCATCCGTCAAATATACTGATGGTTCGCCCGATTGCAGCAATGGCATTAGTTGCTCAAGCTGCTGTTGAGATTGGGGCAAGACGTCGCAGCGGAGTTGTTGTCGTGCAAGTTCATGCAGCAAGGGGGCATATGATTGTGAAGACGAGGTTGCAATCTCTAGCGCCCTTTTCCCCAAAGATTGCCCCAATTGGCACGCCCCCAGATGGCGCAATAGGGGCATGGCTGCTGCCACAGCATTTACATAGGCGTTATTTGAACAATAGAAGCCTTCGTGCTGGTGAATAAGACGCAGCACACGCACAATATTGTGTTGAAAATACCACAACGCAACCACATCCTGTTGATGCTGCTCCAGATAAGCGAGTACGACGCGCACAAATACCTCGCGCACATCATGCAGGTGTTCGTCAGCTATCATCTCTTGCAGAAATACGCACAGCCACGGCCGAACACAATAGGCCGCAGGAACAGCTTCTTGATCACCATGGCGGCGCACCCGTTCCACAACCCCAAGTTGTATTAAGAAATCCACCTTTTCATGAAAGGATGAGAGGTCAAGGGCAAAACGTTCATCAGCGCTCAACTCCGTGATGCTGACACCGTAAGCTGGGTCGAATAGTGCAATAAATTGAAACAACTGACGGTGCGTTGGTGGCATATATGACAATACGCGGCGCAGTACTTCACGAATGTGAAATGCGGCCGTCGCACCCAATGGCATAGGTTGACCAGCCGCTACACGCGGTTTGGACAATGCCCGAAGCTCGCTTGCGGACGAAAACGACCTGATTCTGCCCAGATTGAACAGCACACGCAATAGCAACGGGTGTCCGCCCGTGAATCGATGCACCGTAGCAGCAATATCTTTCCCAACATCTGTATAACCATACGTCGTCATCAAAGCCCGGGTGTCGGTTAGAGTCAAGCCGGGGAGCGTAAAGATACGGAAACGGCTATCTGTACATACGGTGGTTGTCAGTAGAATCGGTGTGTGCCCGACCAATTTGCTCACATAGTCTACCAGGGCTTGAAGCTGTGGCGACATGTCTGGTCGAGAAGCCGCTGTGACTTGCCCATCATCAACCCCCTGATCTTCTAACATAAGCACATACGGTGCGTTTTCAAGCGCGTGCTGCACGTAACGGTAGCTTGACGCAAAATCGGCTGGCGGGGGCGGTGCAGTCTGGTGGTGGATAAGCTGCGATGTAAGGTCGTTTAGAATGCTGAATTGGGTACTGTGTACAGTCAGTTGCAGGTAGAGTACGGTCGGACTGTTCACAATTCGGCTCAACGTATGTGCAATGGTACGCAGCACGGTTCGCTTCCCAATCCCCAGCGGCCCGGTAAGGGCCAACCGTGGCGCATGCAAGGGCGACAGTGCTGCAAGAACCTGCTGAACAATATGGTCAATTATATGTTCGCGCCCAAACAGATCGATAGAACGCGGTAATGGTATTTTTAGAACATGTTCAAGCTCTTCCAGCGCATCAGGTGTCACACGCAGGCGCAACAGGTGCGCGGGTAGCATCAACGATTCGTGTTGCAGGTGCTGTCGCCACTCTGCAACAGTAGGGCCCAGATGTATCGTATTTGTGCGCTCGTAGGCTTCTAATTGTTCAAGATAATGGGATAACTCTACGTTGTCACCTGCAATGCCCTGATTCGCGCTTATCCAAATGAGGTATTGAAGGGCAATATAGTCCGTCCGCATGCCATCGGCCCATTGTTCTGCATAGTGTTTTGCCCGGGTACACTCGCGCTGTTGGATTTTGCAAGCCACCAGTAGTTCAAATAATTTGCTCCGCGTGCGGAAAAGTTCGTCCTGCATCTCATTTTGCCAGACATGCAACCCCGTTTGTAACCAATAGCCACTCAGGAAATCATCTTCATAGAGGCCCAGCGCTTGCAATGCATACCATTCGGCCTGTTGCCCGTTGAGTATTTGTGCCTCTGTTTTTGCCAGTTTATATAGCGCTACAAAATGGTGCGCATCAACATTGATATATTCGGCATTGAACCCGATGTCATCTCGCGTTGGCACGATGAGGCCCTGTTTTACAGCTTTTGGTATTTGATACAACGCCTCGGATAGTTTCTTGCGACTGTTGTCCTCGTCTTCACCCCAAACCATCTTTGCTAGCGTCGCCCGCTCATAAGTTACTGCACCCGTATAGGCCATATAGATCAGGACATCCAATGCAGCACGCGGCATCGTAATGGCTTTCCGGTTATGTTCCAGTTGTGGACTGGCACGCAAAAGTTTTAATTCGAACACAGGGTTTCTTGATGCTCCATACTTAGCATATCGACTGGTCGTCACGATTCAGTAGTAGTACGTGTTTACTTTCTAACAACGATTGCCTGACTCTTCGCTGAAGGTCAGCTATGGTTCAATGTAACCGTGTCACCTGGCACTTCTTCAACCGAAAATTGCTTGGATTATATTGTTTGGACCTTGGCCGGTTTCCAAGCAATTTTTTTTCAGGTGCGCTTCATCTTTCAAATGCAGATGCCTACCAATAACAAAAATTTAAAAATGATGGCGTATGGCCTTATAGGGTTAATTGTACATCCAAAGAGCGTTTTAGCGTATCATTTCAACAAAACGGTGGACGATAAGTGACAATCCTCTATAGGATATTGGTCACATCACCGCCTTATGGTTTCAGTTGTCAGGTCGGCTATTTAGGGGATGCATCTGAGATCCCGAAACAAGCGTGAGATTTTCATTTCATATGCCGTTATGGCTAAGCTGTGGAGTACCAAAGAACAGTGCAGACCTAACCCGGGGTAGGTGTAAACTGACCAGCTTATGGCCAAATCTTGACGAAGTGGTCACGAATCTCGGTACAAGTCTTGCTATACTAACGCATGATAAACGCAAATTTCAGCAAGCAAACTCAGGGTTACAAGCAACCATGCAAAGCGCCGAACGTATCCTCGTCGTCGATGACGAAACATCCATCCGTACCGCATTAGCAACGTTTTTGCAGCGGGCAGGTTTTGTTGTAGATGTCGTCGCTAGCGGCGAAGAAGCCCTTCACATCATCAATCAGAACGAGCCAGATTTGGTGTTGCTAGATGTCGTACTCAATGAAACTGATGCCAGTGCGATGAGTGGAATTGAGGTTTGTCGCCACCTGCGGCAGCGTACCAGGTTCGTACCTATTATCATGTTGACGTCTTATCCAGAGTGGCAGGTTGAAAGCCTGGGGCAAGGGGCCATCGCGTTTATCACCAAACCCTGGGACAACAACGCCCTGCTGAGCCAGATACGGACAACACTTGGCGCAGTGCGTCACATCCGCAACGAGACAGGACAATCACCGGGGCACTCGGCACAACTAAACGTCACCCCCGACATCAACATCGACCTGCTCAACTTCCGGGTGAGTGTGCGCGGGGAGCAAATCGACCTCACCCCGATAGAATTTGCACTGTTGGCCTTCCTGGCACGGCACCCTGACCGCCAGTGGACTCGCGAAGAACTGCTCAACCACGTGTGGGATGATAGCTGGGCCGGCTATCCGCGCACGGTTGATCGCCATGTCGCAGCTCTGCGCCGTAAATTGAAGGTCGAGCGCGATGAGCTGATTGAAACCGTCCACGGCATTGGGTATCGATTGGTGACGCCATGATGCACTGGCGGTATGTATGGCTAACAGGTGTCGTAGTGATCTGGGGCGCATTGACACTGGCAGCATACGACGCACAACAACCGGTTGTCGTCATCCAATTTGGATCAGCAATCGCTGTGGTGTGGGCCGTGATGACAAGCGGCCTGATTATCGGAAGTTTGTTATGGTTACAAGCGCGATATACCTCCCCACACAGCCATCTGTATGACGTCGCACTCTACATCAGCGATGCAGTCGTGTTCTATGATCGCCGTGGACGAGTGCTGTGGCAGAATGAGCTGGCCAAACAGGTTTTCGCTTCGCCAGATGCGTTACAAAAAACACTGGATCAGTTCCGCCGCTTGCAAACACAACAGCAGGTTCGTATGCAAGTCATCACCCCTGATAAGCAAAAGCGCTACACCGCCTATGCCGTGCCGCTCGACCGCACCTACGCCCTTCTGGTCATTAAACCAACCCAGACACCATCCCCCCATGTTTATGACAATTTCATTCGGCGTATTATCCACGATATGCGCAATCCGCTGGCGGGTATCATCGGACACGCCGCAAACCTTCAACATGCCGCCACACCAGAGCAGCCTGACTTTAAACACTCAGCGACGACCATTGAACACGAGGCCCAGCGTCTGGCACGCCTGGTCGATAGTATGTTGTTCGACGCTCGGCTGGCTTATATTCCACTGAACGTTGACTGCCTGGATTTACTCGACGTGGTTGAAGAAGCATTTTTTGCCTATGAAGAACGCGCCGCACAAGATGATAAACAGCTTGTAATCAATGCACCACCGCATAAGCTCCCGGTTGAAGGAGATCGCGATCTGTTGCTGCGTGCTTTCGAAAACCTGATTGATAACAGTCTCAAATATACGAACACAGATGCTCTTGTGGAGATCAACCTCAGTGCCGACAACAGCACCTGTCAGCTATGTATTAAAGACAATGGTATTGGTATTTCGTCGGACTATCTGCCCACTCGCCTCTTTGAGCCAATGGTTCGCGGACAGGCCACCGGGGCCGGTAGCGGGTTGGGGCTTTCTATCGTCAAGAAGATTATCGAGATGCATCATGGCGATATTCGGGTGGAAAGTACCGTCAATATTGGCACCACTATGTTTATCAGTCTGCCGCGTGGAGGAACCTTATGCGACGACTCGTAATGCCCGGCGTATTCGCACTGACACTGCTGCTTAGCACACTGCCGCTGATCCGTGTTGAAATTGCGGCTGATGATGAGACAGCCCCCAACCAGACAAACACCACGACCATAGAGAGTGATGAGCGCCTGCTCCTGCAAGCAGTGGCCTATCCGCGCATTGTCTTTGCACCCGCGTCAGCACAGGTTGAACTATTTGTTCAGCAAAGCAAAGATATACAGTATATTGTGCAGCCACATACAGAGGGTGTCGTCTTTGCGCTCAACTGGGACGTGTTCTGGCCGCCGGGCAGTGTCGGTGCAGTCGAGCTTGAAATGCTTGTAAATGTATTCCCCCCCTTTGCCGACGATTGGGAAGAGTGGTCTGCGGCCTACGACTATCTGGAACGAGACGCCGCCAGTACGCACACAGATTCGCTTTTCGCACCGCTTTATCTTAATGAGCCGGGCTATCATGAAATCGCGGTAAGCGTGGTACTAACGACTTATGCTGGTGAGGAGCCGCAGGTGGCTGAAGACGACTATTTCACCAGCGTATTTGTACTCGAAGCCTATGAGCCAATCGCGCATGACGCCGACGATCACCAGCACCCACTTACGGGCTATGCTGAAGATGGGATTCTGCTAGATGGTCGCGGCTGGCACGCTCATTTCTGTGAGCAATTTGTTGAGGATGAAGACCTGCAAGACATGCTCGACGCCATCTGTGAGGCCACTCAAAAAGATGAATTTGAGAGCGCTTTTGAAACGTTGCTAGAGCTGACGGAAAGCACCGAAGATCCTTTACTGCTGGCACAAGCACATGATCAGCTTGGCTTGATCGCCTGTTACTTTGGCGACTGGGAATCTGCTGCACAAGCCTTTGAGGAAGCACGCGGCCACTGGGAAGATGAACTCAGCGCACTGCATTTGGCAACGACCCTGCATAACAGGGCTGTAGCGCTTTACCTGGATGACAACTATGCAAATGGCGTAACAACGCTAGAAATGGCATTGCGCTTACGCAGTCAGATACAGGATACGGCAGGCGAGCTACTATCCCGCGCCCAACTCGCCGTTAAAGATGAGGCTGACGTAACCCTAACCACTATCATCAGTGAGCTGGAACGCCTCAACATGCCACAGGCCGCACTTCTGGAACGCTGGCTGGACTCCTAACCACTTGTCGATGTGACGATACCGTCATAACCCGGTCAAACGAGTGTCACACCCGGCTGCTATGCTGAAAGCAACAAGTATTCCGTAGCAGTCAGGACCACACACAATGCCATTATCCAGACGTTCGTTTCTGCAATGGAGCGCCGCTGGCGCCGCTGCGCTCCCGTTATCGGCTTCTACCGCAGCCAGCACTGGCGCCCCCACCGCACCAGAAGCTGCACGACAACTTGCCAGCAGTGACCCCATCCTCCACCTGATGAACCGCATCACATGGGGGGTTCGCGCAGACGAGCTTGCCCGCGCACGACAAATGGGGTACGACGCCTACCTCGACGCACAACTTAACCCAGAAAGCATCACTGATACGACGGCAGAAACGGTCCTCGGACGCTATCCTATCGTCGGGATGGATCGCCAGACGCTTTACCGCCTGCACAATGCCTACGAACGCCCGCGCTTGTCGATGATTGCCGCTATGGTCGAGCGCGTTGTGCTGAGTGCGTGTCAGTTACAAGAGCGTATGGTCGATTTCTGGGCCGATCATTTCAATGTCTCGCTAGATGCCGAGCAAGAAGGCTTTCTCGACCAAGTCGTGTTTCAGCGCGAGGTCTTGCGTCAGCACGCCCTCGGCAACTTCCGCGATATGCTGTTCGCCAGCGCCAAAAGCCCGGCAATGCTCTACTACCTCGACAACTTCATCAACATCGCTGAAGACCCCAATGAGAACTACGCCCGCGAATTGCTCGAACTACACACGCTTGGCGTCGATGGTGGGTATACGGAACAGGATGTAGAAGCAGTCGCCCGCGCTTTCACTGGCTGGACCGTTCACAGTGCCACCCGCGACGGTTTCTATTTTAACCCGGAAACACATGATGCCGACCGCAAGCAAGTACTCGGGCATACGCTCCCTGCCGGGCGTGGCATTGAAGATGGCTTGCACGTACTGAGCATCCTCGCCAACCACCCCGCCACAGCACACTTCTTAAGCCATAAATTGTGTGTGCGCTTCGTCAGTGATAATCCACCGCAGGCGCTTGTCAACAGTACCGCGCAGGTCTGGCAACAAAGTAATGGTGACATCCGCACCGTTTTAAGGCATATCTTCACGTCAAGTGCTTTCCGTGAGTCTGCGGGCCAGAAATATCGCCGCCCCCTCGAATGGTTCATCGGGGCGCTCCGGGCCACAAATACCACCTTTACCTCGACCTATAGCTTGCTTGAACTGCTTGAACGGCTGTCGCAGGTGCCTTATGGCTGGCGGCCACCAGACGGCTATCCTGATACGGCCGTACGGTGGATGAGTACCAATAACCTTCTTGAACGCTGGAACATCGCCATGCTGCTGACGCATGCCGCAAATAGTCATGAGCATGGGATGCAGGCAAATTTGATTGCCCGAATCGGCGTTCCGCAAACGGTCGGCGAACTGGTAGACGCTACCGCGATACAGGTTTTTGGCACCACGCTTAACCCTGAGCAAAGGGCCCCCTTTATCGCTTACGTCAGCGACAACAGCACCGCTGAGACGCCGATTACCACAAGCACCCTTGCCCAGAAACTGGCCACCCTTTATGGGTTAATGCTGGCCGCGCCGCTCTATCAGTGGCGTTAACCACCTTACAGGAGAGAACATCATGAATCATTCACGTCGCAATTTCTTGAAAAAAATGGGCACCGTCGGCGCAGTTGGGGCCGGGATGTCGCTGGTGCCAAGCTGGATGCCCCGCCTGGCCTTTGCACAGGACGTCCATAACCCTACCGGCAATACCGTTGTCTGCATTTTCTTACGCGGTGGTATTGACGGGCTCGCAACTGTGGCCCCCTATTTTGAAGGGCGCAACTATTATGACGCTCGCCCAACTCAACATCTTGCCGAGCCCGGCCGGGGTGAAAATCCGACGATTGACCTCGACGGCCGCTTTGGGCTGCACCCCACCATGCGCCCGCTGAAAGACATCTACGACAACGGACACCTGGCTTTCGTCCATGCCACAGGCCTGACCGACCCGACCCGCTCTCACTTTGACGCGATGCTTTTCATGGAATATGGCACCCCCGGCGAAAAGTTTACCGACGCAGGCTGGCTTGCACGGCACCTGCAATCTACGGCTGAGCGGGCGGGGTCACCATTTCGGTCAGTCGGGCTGGGTGCGGTGCTGCCAACCTCCTTGCATGGGCCGGTCTCATCGCTGGCATTGCAATCCATTGCAGACTTTCATTTACAGGGACGCCCGGACGAACTCGAACGCATCCGCGCCACGTTGGCTCAGCTTTATACCATCAACAACCCGGTCCAGACACTAGACCACAAAGCCAGCCTCGTCTTTGAAACCCTTGAACAGCTCCAGTCCATCAATGCGGTGAACTACGAGCCCGCTAATGGAGCCACGTATCCTGCTGAAAGCGAATTTGGTATGGGCATGCGGCAGATTGCACAGTTAATTAAGGCCGATGTTGGGCTTGAAGTTGCAACCATTGACGTCGGCGGGTGGGATACGCATGAAAACCAGGGCACGCTAGATGGAACCTTCAACGCGCTGCTAAGCAACCTCACACGCGGGCTGGCAGCGTTCTATCATGACATGGGTGATCGAATGCGGAACGTTACCGTCGTCACTATGAGCGAGTTCGGACGCACACTCAACGAGAACGCCAGCGCTGGCACAGACCACGGTCACGGCAATTTTATGATGCTGATGGGCGGCGGTGTTCGCGGTGGGCAGGTTTTCACCACCTGGCCGGGAATGGCTCCAGAATTCCGGGACCCTGATGGCGATCTTGCTATCACTACTGACTATCGCGACGTTCTGGCCGAAGTTGTCCAACATCGCCTGAGTAACCCTGATCTTGACTTCGTTTTCCCGAATCACACACCCCGTTCGCTGGGGCTCATCACACCATAAGGAGTACGGCCATTATGAAACAACTATTTACAATCTGGTTCATTCTTGTCTTGATCGTGGTGCTGGCTCCGGCTACGTTTGCGCAAGAAGATGAACAAACACGCGCCATCGACATCGCCGCCCAAAGTGAGGAACTCAGTGAATTCTTAAGCGGTTTCGAGTGGGAAGCCGAAGCCTATGAAGAAGATGAAGGCTACTGGGGTGTTGACTTCTATCGCACCAATACAGTTGAAGACGATGACAATTTCCTGGCGTGGGCGATGGTTGACCTCGACAGTGAATCTGTTATTGAAACCTACATGCCACGTTTCTTGAGCGAGGAAGCACTTGAGCGTAGGCTGCCAGAAGTCGAGGCGCTTGTGTTGAGTGACCCGGAAGTGCAGGCTATCATCGACAATCCATCGTTATGGCAGGTTTATACCGAATGGGACCCATATGAATCGCTGTTCTTTGTGCAGTTTTTCCGTGGTCTGGATGCTTATACCGCTACAGTCTGGCTCAGTGACGAAGAAAGCGACGAGGAATCGCCGTATTTCTTAGTAGAGTTCTACGACGAAACCGCACTTGAAGCCGAACAGGCCGAGCAAGAACGCCGTGACCGTGCCGTCATGCTCGCCTATGAAGCCGACGCCATTGACGATGCCATATTCGAAAACGACGACTGGCAGACAGTGGTGCAGCAATTGAATGGTAGCCAGTACAGCGTTGAGTTCATCAGCGACGAGGAGCGCTTGTTCTTTGCGGTAGTCGATATTGACACGGAAACCGTCATTGAGAGTGAATAGGCATAACTTGCGGCTGGCTGGCAGCCACATAACCACTTCGCCGTGCAATGGCAAAGCTCACCAATAGAAGCACCACAGCACACACCGCAAAGGCACCCGCCGCTGTCAGGGCTTCAGCCAACAGCCCGAACGCAAGCGTTGTCACCAACGGCAAGCCCCACAAGGCCAACATAAAGAGGCTCATCACCCGGCCCCGATATGCTGGCTCCACATTGGTTTGAATAATCATGTTACTGGTCACAAAAAACGTTGCAAACCCAAAACCAAGCAGCGCCATCAGCCCCACCGACACCGGGATGATATGCAGCGTCCCGAACAGAAACATGACCACCGGGATCGCCAGCGAACAAGCGAACGCCACCCGCCCCCGACCAAACCAGCGGCTAAGCCGAACGTTCATCACCCCTGCACCAATCGCGCCAAACCCTAAAGCGGCACTGATGGCAGCATAGGCGACCTCGGGCGAATTGAGGGAGACATCTGCAAAGGCCGGCAGCATCGTCACCAACACATTAATGCCCAGCAGCGCGATGGCCGTATCCAGCAAAAGCACCGGACGAATCAACGGATGACGCCAGGCATAAGCAAGTCCCTCGCGCAGTTGGGTGAACGGGTTCGGGATTTTATCGGCTGCCACAAAGGGAATAACGCTCATCAGCACCAGCAAGCCTACATTCCCTACAGAGGTAATCCCATCGAGGAAAAATGCCCATTCCGGGCCAAATTGCACCAGTATAATCCCGGCCAGGGTGGGCCCGACGATATTCGCCACGTCATAGGTCATGCCCTCTATGGCAAGCCCACCCTGCAAATCTTCCTCGCGCAAAATGTCTACGATCATTACCTGGCGGGCCGGCATTTCCAGCGCATTAAAGAAACCCATGCCCAACGCCAGCAGCACAATATGCCATACGGCGACAACATCAGTAAACGTCAACACCGCCAGCGTCAGCCCCAGCACCGCCAGCCCAGCTTGACAGAATACGATAATACGTCGGCGCGGTACGCGGTCGGCTACCACCCCACCCAACGGCATCAGCAAAAACATCGGCAGTCCCATCGCAGTCGCCACCAGCCCCAGCCATAGCTCTGATCCTGTTAATTGAAAGACGAGCCACCCTTGCGCCACACGCTGCATCCAGGTACCCGACAGTGAGATAACCTGCCCGGCTATGAACAAGCGAAAATTGCTATGTCGTAACGCAGCAAAGGTCGATTGCGGCGCAGGCGATGTTGTTGCGCTCATGTGAAGCGTCTGCTTTCTGTTCAGTGTCAGGTCGGATTATTTGGGTAAGGGTGTGCTGTTGCACGTGTAGTGTAGCACGCCATCAAAACATGACGAAATCGTCAATTATTTTTCACAATTTTCGCCGTTAGCGTTTGCTATGCTAGGCATAATAAACAGTGAATCTGCTCAGGAGGAAATTGAATGCACTTTGTAAAACTTCTACTCGCACTGGTATTGCTGTTCAGTTTCGCAGTCCCAGTGTTGCCACCGGCCATCGCTCAAGATGGTGCCGGTGACAACTTACCTGCTATGGGCATGAATATCACCACACCATCCTATTACGATGGGTTTATCTACTTTAACGACGCCACGCGCCACGGCTCACACTGGATCAGCTTTGCCCCAGAAAACCCCGCCGAATGGGACGATCAACGCGACATCCCCCTCACCATGAATGGCTACCCGGCTGCCCTTGCAGCAGACCAGGCCGCCCGCCAGATCATCTTCCTTGAATCCGAGATTGCGCCCGAAGGCGACTATACGCTGACGTGGGCAGGCTCCGGGGAAATCGGGGTGCAACTTGACTTTGTAGAAGACATTATCTTCACCGAGTCCGACGACCGCCGCCAGACGATCCGCGTCACACGTAACGACGAGAACCAGTTACACATGTTCATCATCATCTACGCCACCAACCCCGACGACCCTATTCGGGATGTCCGGCTATATTTGCCTGGCACAGATGAAAATAGCCCACGCTTTACCCCGTGGCTGCTCGAACGTCTTGCACCATTCAGTGTGATTCGTTTCATGGACTGGAACTGGACGAACTACACGGACGTCAGCACATGGAACGAACGTCCGCAACTGGGCTGGACATCGTGGGGTGCGGAAATGGATAACTTTATCGGCGTTCCCTACGAAGTTCAGATTGAGTTGGCGAACACGATGGGGATGGATATGTGGGTCAATGTGCCGCACCTTGCCGACGACGATCATGTTCAGCAATTAGCCGACCTCATCCGCGCCGAGCTTGATCCGAGTTTGCAGGTGTGGGTGGAATACAGCAACGAAGCCTGGAATCCGATTTTTCCAGTGTTCGAACACCTGGTTCTTGAAGCTGAACAGGTCGCCGCAGCCGAGGACAACGATGAACACTTCATTTATCATCAGTATGGGCGGCGTGCCGGCGAAGTCATGGCAATTTTTGATGCGGTTTTTGCCGACCAACCCAACCGCATGATTGGGGTACTCGGGGCGCAGGCGGGCTATGCTATCGCCGCTGAGTTTGCGATTGACGAAGCCCGTGAACAGGGCACGTTGCAATACTTTGACACGCTTGGACTGGCCCCCTATTTTGGGGATGCGTGGGAAAACGAAGACGGTGGCAACGTCAACGCGCTGACCAGCCAACTCTGGACCGACGAAACCTACAGCGCCGAAGAATACGACGCCATCTTTAACCTGATTGAAAGCAACATTGACGCCATGTTCAGTGGTTCCGACGAATACGGTACAGAAATGCTGGCGAACCGTGAACTTGCGCAGGAAAATAACCTGACGATGGTCACCTACGAGGCCGGGCAAAGCCTGACTGCTGGCTATTTTGGGAACGGGATGCCCGAGGGTGTCTATATCCCCGTGAACCGTCACCCGCGCATGTACGACCTCTATATGCAATACCTGGACGGCTGGCAGGCCTTTGGCGGTGAAACGATGGTTATGTTCCACCTTGGCGGCTTCTGGAATGGCTCAGAGACTTTCGGTCACCTGGAAAACCCCTTCCAACCCCTTGACAACGCGCACAAATACCGCGCCCTGCTCGATTGGCTAGCCCAACAACCCGAATAAGCCACGAACACGCTCTCACGTACGCAACTTCCAACCGAGTTTGCCCATTTGACACGCAGACTCGGCTTTTTCTACTCTGACACGCCCGGTATTTCGGCGTCGGGTGGGTCAATCTGAACAAGGAAACCCGCAATCCAGCCGCTTACATCCTCGTTTAACTGGATTTGATACCAAACCGCATCACCTTCGCTTTGTGCAAGCACCGGGTAGCGTTCATTCGCTTCAGCCACACCAATGACATCAAAGCCAAGCCCCGGGCCGCTGCGCACATTGACCGTATCGCCTGTTACGGTTGCGAATGCCTCTGGTACATCAACGATCTCAACACTGCGGTCAAACAGTTCTTCGAATTCGGCAATCGTCGGTACATTGAGCGCGCTACTGTCGTCAATATCAACCAAATACCTTGGAAGCCAGACTTCTGTATCCTCAAATTCAATGTAGTACCATACTGTGTCGTCCGCACGTTCACGGGCAAGCAGTGTAATGTCCTGTCGCCCCAGTATACGGCCGATGATGTCAAACTCAGTGCCGGGGCCGCCACGTACGTTGGCGCTCGTCACCGTTTGGGCTGCAACCGGCCGGGGTGAGTCATCCAGGACATTGACCACAAAGGAGAAGGTTGTCTCGCCACCATTATCATCTCTCAGGATAACCGTGACGGTGCTGCTTTCGAGTTCGATTGGCTGCATATTGAGCGATATACCCCCTTCAATGGGCAATGTCCGCCAATCAAGGCTCCTACCGCTGACGGTAATGCGTGGCGATACCTCATCCCCATCAGGATCAGAAAACTCAATTGGTAGACGAAGCGTTTCTAAGAACGAAACATCGTAGCTATCTGCAATCGGTGTTGTCACCTGTGGCGGGGAATTCAATTCGGTTGTCGCATTGCTTTCAAAATTGGGGTTATTGACTACCGCTTGTTCGCGGTCAATGGTCGTGTCTCCTTGCATTTCTGCACTGCTTACGGCAATCTCAAGGTCTACAGACGTTGATTGGCCGGTGGCTGCATCGGTGGCACGTATCGTCACAAACGGGCCGGAAAATTCAACTTCTCGCCCGCGAATAATGTAATCATGCGGAGATACTTGCTCGACTTCCAGCGACGCATTATCGTTTAAATCAATCTCGTAGACAAATTGTGCATCGGGATCATCCTCGTAACTGGCCACGACAGAAAGCAATGTCTCCTCGTCTTGTGAAATGAATTGTGCCGGGAAATTAGGGAAGTCGAGCATCGGGCTGTTTGCTGGCGGCACAACATCAATGGTCAATGGTAAGAACTGAATACGTCCATTGCTGTCCTGCACGCGCAACGTGGAACATGTTTCACCCACCTGCAAGCCCTGTAAACGCGCTGTAAACACAAAAATATTCTCTGCTGCGTCCAGCGTGTCATAAACAACTGTGTCGTCTTCCAACCGGCGACTGCGTGGCCATTCTATATCTGTCCAGAGCTTCTGGCTGTTACAACGAAACACGCTTATCCCCGGTGGTACCACTTCATTGTCGAGATTGCCGTCGGGGTCAGTAACAAATAGAGCGAACGACTGAGTACTGCCTTGCTCAACTTCAAGTGTTTCTCCGAAATTCAAGCCAGTAACGGTTGGGGGCGTGTTACGTTCATCAGCAGGCACGATTGTCACCCGCTCGAATGCGCTGAACTCAGTACCGAATGTTGTCGTCACGACGATGCCGAGCGTCGTCTGGCCAATTGACTGTGGCTGAATATCAATTTGAAACGAGTTTATGGGATCATTAGGACGATAAACGGGCCCGGAAATGGCTAGCAAGTCCGGGTCTTCGATAACAACGTCAATGTCGGCAAGATCATCCACGGAAAGTTGGGCAGAGACAGGGTCAAAGAACAAGGTATACGGTTCGTCAATAGCGAGAGTCAGTTCAGTCAGCCCAGAAAAGAAGGGCACATCTTCTTGCTGCTCTTCAGCGGCAGAAATAAATACGCCGGTTTCGAAGGTGGTTTCGCCGCCGCGCCCGTCTGCTAACGTAATGAAAATTGTTCCGCTACCGGGGTTACGCCCTTCAATGACAAGGTCGCCTTCAATATCCTGTGTAATATTAAGGCTACGCGGATTCGTGGATTCAGCACGCACCGTCACCGGGTCCCCGTCTGGGTCCGTTGCGTTGATTTCCAGAACCTGAGTTTCATCAGCACGTATAACAAAAAACCACATCGGATCGCGGACAAACGCCGGGGGCTCGTTTTCTGTTTCAGCTACAAAGACTGTGTAAACATAAGAAACAATCTGGCCGTTCTCCAACGAAAAATCCACCTGCACCGTCGTCTCACCCGTGGCCAGCGATGAAATCGTCAGTAAATCGGTACCGTCGTTACCATCTTCCACAAGTACGATATCAGGATCATCAACCGTAAAGTCAAAGGCGACAGTACCCGCTGGTAAGTCATTAACTGTCACTAAACTTGACGTTGTACCAGCCAGCAGCGTCTGTTCAAAGCGTCGAGATTCGCGCACAACCGGTGTTGAGTCTACTGCGATTTCTAGAGGCGTGACCGTAACAGAGGGAGTCAGGGTCAGTGTGTTTGTTGCAGTTGGGGCGTCTGTCGTGGTAGCGGTCGCCGTTGACGATGGCGTTTGTGTTGCAGTGTTGGTCGCGGTCGCTGTAGGCATGTCGGTCGGTGTGGCTGAGGGTTCACCTGTCGGCGCGGGTGTGTCCGTTAGAGGTGGCGTTGCAGTTATGGATGGTTCAGGCGTCGGGGTATCGCTTGGTGCTTGCGAAGGGTTCGGAGTCGGGCTAGC
>DAOTTU010000062.1:0-19067 GCA_034437655.1 Anaerolineae bacterium | reverse complement strand
ACAATCTGGCTCCATCTCGGTGTCCTCGTTCACCAGGAAGAAAAAATCTCCCTTGGCCCGCTTCATCGCGTAATTGTTCGCCCCGCCAAACCCCAGGGGCTCCGGAGTGGGCGTCAAGTCATCACCATTGGGGTCGCTGACCACGGGCGTGATCACCGCATCAGCACCTTCTTCCACGCTGATGGGGGCGATGGGGTCGATCAACGGTGGATCGTTACTCGGTACAACGGCCACTGCAAAGGAGCTTTCTACAACACCGCCGTTCTGGTCATCCAGACGAATGCGTAGCGTCGTGCTACCGACAGAAACACCATTCACACGAAGTTGTGACTCACCTTCTGTGGCCACAGTTGCGACCGTTTCGTCATCAGAACTGAGTGTAATCGACAGAACATCCCCATCTGGATCACTGGCAATGTAATCAATAAGCTGGGTAGCGCCTTCTTCCACAAGCACAGGATCAATCGGCTCAAGCACGGGAATTTGATTGTCCTGCTGTACTTCAACACCAAAGGCAACGCTGGCTGCACCACCACGCCCATCGTCCACTGTCACAGTAATTGTGGCAGTGCCGGCCGCTACCCCGGTAACCGTCAATTCGAAGGTCTCTGTCTGCTCGACAGTGGCGACACCCGGGCGTGAGGATTCAACGGTCAGTGCTAGTGCGTCGTCGTCAGGGTCACTATAGTTCAGCACAATTTCGCGGGTATCCCCGATGCCGATTGTGACCGGAGCAATGGGATCAATGCTCGGTTCCCGGTTAGCAGGGCGTGCCGTCACCAGGAAAGATGTGCTGGCCGTCGCGCCTTCAGCATCTTCCACCTGCACGGTCACGATACTTTCACCGGCCGCCAACGCAACCAGCCGCAACGACTGCGGATTCACAATTTCAGTCGAAACAATCGCGCTATCAACTGCCGATGCGGAAACGCTCAGTTGAGCATCCGGGTCCGGGTCGCTATAGGTCAAGGTCAAGACTGCTTCTTCGCCAATTTCCAATGACAACGCAGAGAGCGGGTCAATGGATGGGGAGCGATTCGGCCGGCCGACGTTGACCAGAAAGGCTGATTGGGCACTGAGTCCGTTCTCGTCTTCAGCCCGCACACTGATCGTTGCATTGCCGACGGCGAGACATGTCACTTGCAACACATCACCCGGCAAAATCCCGGCGGTTGCTACTGCAACTGCGTCTGACACCGCGCTGAGGCTCACCGGGTCACCTTCGGGGTCTTCTACCGTCACGGGCAGTTCAAGTACATCCCCGATTTCGCATTGTTGCGAGGCAATCGGGGCGATGCTGGGGGCCTGGTTCGCTGGCGAGACGTTTACGTCAAAGGTCGCCCGGGTTTCTTCAGTACCGTCAGAAGCGACAACCGTAATGATGGTTTCGCCTGGCTCAATCCCAATCACGGACAGTTCACGTGTGCCACTCTGAAATACAACCGCCACATTCGGATTGTTCGAGGCCGTTGTAATCGACACCACATCATTGTCGGGGTCTTCAATGGTCAAGGGGGTTGTCGTCGTCGCGCCTGCTTCAACATTCTGTTCAAAAATCGGCGCAATCACGGGTGGTGCGTTGGGCACTGTGGCTGGCACCACTTCAACCGGGAAGGTCGTTAGCGCACTACCGCCTTCGCCGTCACCAACCACCACAGTAATTGTTGCCTGCCCTACGCTATTTCCTGTGACCTGCATCGTGTCATTGTCCACAATCCCGGTCGTGGCCACATCCAGATTATCGGATGAGGGGGAGAACGTCGGCAGCGGGCTATTGGGATCGGCATCGGGGTCAATGATCGTCAGGTTAATCTGAACGGTTTCCCCGACTTCGACCGCCTGCGCAGGAATGGGTTCAATAATGGGGTCTTCGTTTGGCAGTGGGATATCATCCACCACGACGACAAATTGCGTACTGGTCGTGCTACCGCTGTCGTCTTGCACGGCGATTGTCACACGGCTTTGACCTTCAGCCAATCCGGTTAAGCGGATGCGATCTTCTGGCAAGCGCTCAGTTCCCAGTACGCTCGTATTCTCAACATCAATACTAAACGTCGTGATATCACCTTCATCAGGATCAGAGATAGAAAGGGCAATTTCTCGTGTTTCGTTCACATCTAAAGATTGACTCGGAATGGTCCCGATTGATGGCGGGTTGTTGGTTTCGGCACGCGGATTCACCACCACCGCAAAATTCGAGCGTGCCACCGCTCCCTGGCTATCCGCAGCGGTCAGGGTCACAGTCGTCGTGCCAGATTGCAACCCCACTAATAACAGGGTCTGCGCGGTTTCATTGACTGAAGACTGGACAATCTCCACGTCCGAGGTCTGGACACTCAGCCGCACCGGGTCGTCGTTAGGGTCGGTCACGGTCAAGGGCACCGTCAATTGAGAGCCAGCCGTCAATTGTTGGCTGGGGATCGGGCTAATGCGCGGCGGTTGGTTTTCGTCGGGCGCGGGTGTCACGTTGACCAAAAATGATGTTTGGACAGTTCCGCCACGGCCATCAGAAATTTCGACACGAATCGTCGCCACGCCTTCTTGCTGGGCCGTCACCGTGATAGCACGCCCGCTCGGCGTCACACTGACCACATCTTGCTGGTCACTGGTCGCACTGACCGTCACATCATCACCATCGTCATCTGTCACACCGAGCGCAATCGTGGTTGTCAACCCTTCTTCAAGGTTAATCGACGCAATCGGGTTGATGCTTGGTGGGGTATTGACGTCGGGTGTAGCGGTGCGCTGTTGGTTTTGCACTTGCAGGCCGCGCACCCTTGTATTGGTCAGCTCAACCCCGTTGGTGAGATAGAGGTGAATACGAATTTGATAGGTCCCGTCGGGCACGAGCGTTGTATCCCAACCGCCAAGCACACCATCGATCACGGGCTGGGTCACCGCCTGGGGCGTGATCGGATACCACAAATTCCCCGGGTTAGGGTCAGGACCATACTCTACGGTGAATTGGGCAAATTGTGGGTGGCTGGCGCTCCCGTAAATGGTCACGGCACTGCGCAGAGTTGCCCCACTGACCGGCGACACGATCTGCACAATCTGGGGCAAGCTCGCTGGTAAAACTGTCGGGGGTGAGACTAACGTTGGGAACCCTCGGAAGGGTGTCGTCGTAGGGCGACCAGGCGCTACTGGCGCGTTATTAGCGGCAGTCGGTAACGGCGTCGAACTTGGCGCAATAGCAACAGCCGTATTTTCGGTTTGCGGGGTTGCTGTCACAAGGTTGATCGCGGTTGGACGATCACCACCGCTATCGTCGTCACCACCACCCACATCACAGGCCACCAACGCGACCGCCAGCACCAGCAAAATTACTACCCAACGTTTCATAAGTTATGTCCTTTGCGCCTTATGTACTTGCAAAATCCAACGAATGTTTACCTTATTAGAGTATAACGGTGCCACGCAAATTGCGACAGAACGCCCTATGTTAGTAGGAAAAGCGTTGTACAATGGTCAAACAATTTGCATGACAATTTAGATACGGAAGGAGTAGCGTGCTGCCGCCAAGCATTGCAGCACCTGATCCCTATGGCATTACTGGACATCATCACACCTAAAGACCCGGTGTTGCGTCAACGCGCTGAACCAGTCACCAATTTTCATGACGACGAGCTGCAAAAGCTGATTGACAATATGATCGAAACCATGCTGGCTGCACCCGGCGTTGGCCTTGCTGCGCCACAGGTTGCGGTTAACAAGCGGCTTATCGTCGTCCGACTACCAGACGACGAAGGCTCAAAAGAAGAATATGGTGAAGACGCAGGCGTACTCTATGTGGTCATTAACCCAGAAATTACCCGCACATCGCGTGAGCAAATTGAAGGTGTTGAAGCCTGTCTTTCTATCCCGGGTTACTTTGGTAAAGTAGACCGTTTTAACCAGGTATTGATCAAAGGTTTTGACCGCCACGGCAACCCGATCAAAGTCAAAGCACGGGGCTGGCTGGCGCGTGTTTTTCAGCACGAAATTGATCATCTTGATGGCGTGTTGTTTATTGACCATGCCTCTGAACTATGGCGCGAGAAAGTTGAGGATGAGCATTTTGAAGACCCGCTTCAATTTGACACCCTCGACGTTAGCGACAAAATTCGGGAAGAAAATCCCCGCTAGCGCAGTTCGCACCCGGTACGCATACCAGATAGGGGCACATCTTTGCGGCAATTTCTGCAATCGTGCCCTGTTCTTTGACCATTCGCATTGAGCGCGCTAAGATACACTTCAGAAGGATGCGTTTGATAATTGTTTGACTGACCAAGGGGGCTGCTATGCAGCGTATCAGAGAGTTGTGGATCGCGTTTCGGAATATTGCGATAGTGTTCTCGTTTATTATGAATTTTATACTCGTCATCACCCTTTTAGTTGTACTCAATATCTTATTTCAGATCACAACTGGCATTGCTGAGCCGTTAGTAGACGGGCTTTACACCGACTTTGCCGGGCTAAATGAATCGCAAATTGAAACGAATGTTGTCGTTGACGACACGATTCCCATTGACTTCGACCTGACCCTTGATGAAACAACCACCGTCACGCTAGCTGAAGCAGCAGTGATCAATAACGTGCCAGCTCAGTTTGAAATTACTGGCGGTGGTGGTTCCATTTCAGGGACAGTGGACATCACGCTACCGCAAGGCACCCCCCTGACGATTGACCTCTCGCTGTTGGTGCCCGTTGAACAAACCATCCCGGTCGTGTTGAATGTGCCTGTAGACATTGCTTTGCAAGATACGCAGCTTTCTATCCCCTTTACTAATCTGGGCAATTTACTGGAACCCTATGTCAAGTTATTGGATAACTTGCCACAAACATGGGGTGATGTACCCTCGTTCACAGTAGATGTTCTGGATGGCAACGTGGATTTGTTGCGCGAAACGGACGATAGCCGCAACCCGTTACCCGCCGATTACTTCGGTGAACCAGACGACACCACAGAAACTGTTGTAGATGGGGCATCACCAGTCGATAGCGATACCCTCCCTGCTGAAAACACAGCCACCGACGATCTCTCTGAACCAGCCATAGACCCCACACCGACGATCACGCCACTGCCTGCTCAAGGTGATTCGACCACGACCCCAACACCACCGGGGATTCCAACAATTGGGCCATCACCTACCAACACGCCCATCCCAACGGCGACGATCACCCCATTCGTTACCAACTAGCGTTGTGTCGAATCAAAAAGGATAGCGTCTACGCCTGATGACCACCAACAAACACGACCGCACCGCTGATGTTTGCAGCTACGAGGGCTCCCAGTATCGCACTGAGTTCTGGGAAGGACAGGGACGCGACTACGAAGACCGAACTGAGCGAGTTGCGCTACGACGCTTGATGCCAACATCCGGGGTACGCTTGCTAGAAGTTGGGGCGGGTTTTGGCCGCTTGACTCGTGAATTTGACGGCTTTCAACAGGTCATTTTGCTTGATTATTCGCGAACCCTTTTGCAAGAAGCTCAACAACTGCTCGGGGCACACCAGCGCTTTGTATTTGTCGCTGCTGACCTGTACCACTCACCCATTGCGGATGCAAGCTGCGACGCTGCTACTATGATCCGTGTGTTACACCATATGGTTAACGCCCCTGCCGCGCTGCACCAGGTGCGTCAGGCGCTGACCCCCGGTGCAACGTTTGTGCTGGAATACGCCAATAAACGTAACCTGAAGGCGATGCTACAATTCATGCTCAATCAGCGTGAAGACAATCCCTACACGCTTAAGCCTTATGAATTTGTTGAACTCAATTTCAACTTTCACCCGGCATTCATTCGTCATATCCTGACCCATCTTGGCTTTGACACAACACGCACACTGGCGCTCTCCTATTTGCGAATCGGGCTATTAAAGCGGATGGTCCCGGTGCGGATTCTAGTTATGTTAGACGCACTGTTACAGCACTCTAGCGCGGTTTATAATGCATCACCAAGTGTTTTTACCCGCAATATATTGTCTGGCACAGTACCGTCACTTTCTACCGAGCAGCCGTTGTTCAAATGCCCGGCATGTGGCACAACCCCGCTTGATACACAACCAGACTATTTGCACTGTTCTGGTTGCGGTGCTAAGTGGTCCCGTACGGGTGGCATTTTTGACTTCAAGTCGCCACTCAACGCTTAACTGCAAGCTAATGGCACGTTTGGCTTTTATCCCCATCGTTTACAGACGGGTTTAAAAGTGTTAACGTTTTAGCTATACAACTTTCATTTAGTTTGCAGAAAATAATCGTCAATGCCTTCTCCAACTATCCGAGATGTAGCACGCGAAGCAGGCGTCGGCATCGGGACTGTGTCGCGTGTACTTAACGGGTCACCACATGTTAGTGCGGCCACTCGCGAACGGATTCTCGCAGTTGTTGAACGCCTGGGGTATCAGCCCAACGTCGCAGCGCGGCAACTGTCCGGTGGCAAAACCTATACCATTGGGGTACTCACCCCATTTTTTACCAAACCCTCCTACGTTCAACGACTCTCGGGCATTCAAGCGGCCCTGCACCAAAGCAACTATGACCTGGTGTTATATAGCATTGAAACCGCTGAACAGCTCCACCGCCGCCTACCACAATTATTTTCACAACGACGTATTGATGGCTTATTATCTATTTCATTGCATATTGATGCTTATTTGTCCGACCTCAAAGCACTGCCAATTGTCAGCATTGACGACTCATTAAGCACCATATCCCACACAGTCCGCATCGATAACCGCAATGGTGGGCTTCTTGCGACACAGTTTTTGATTGAACATGGACATCAGCAGATCGGGTTTGTTGGTGACTTGCTAGAATACGAATTTGGGTTTCCAACTACCCGAGATCGTTTTGAAGGGTATTGCCAGGCGCTGGAAACCAAAGCGCTCTCGGTCAATACTAAATGGCACTCGTTTGGCGATCATAGCGAGGCAGTTGCACGCGAACAAGCGCTGGAAATATTACAGCAGAACCACCGCCCAACCGCTATTTTTGCCAGTGCCGACACCAAAGCGCTTGGTGTGCTGGCGGCCGCCCGTGAACTCAATCTGCGTGTGCCGCAAGACATCGCGGTGATTGGTTTTGACGACATTACCGTCGCCCGCTATGCTGGCTTAACGACTGTCAACCAATCGCTCTATGACAGTGGTTTCATCGGGGCGCAGAAAATGTTGACCCTACTGGGAGGACAGCCAGACGACCATCCACAACATGTTGATCTACCCCTGAAAATCATCAAACGGCACACTGTTTAGCGCTGCATTATCCGTTTTGTAAACACTATTCGCTGTGTTGGTGTTGCAATTCGCCACCAGTGCAGCAACCCACTCCCTACCGCACCTATTGCCCGTCGCCGCCATGCGGCACGAATGAGCTTGCCCAGCATGGTTGCGGTATGATGACGGATTTGTCCGTGCGCAATGGTATCAAGGCGGTATGTCGCGCTAAAGGCTGAATAGGCGTGCAGCACCAGTTGCAAAGCGGCGTTGAAATTGGGGGGCTGTGGCAGCCAATCATCTTCATGAACGACAAGCACCGCAAAAGCAGTAGGCAATCCGCTTGCAATATGGGGTTGGTGGTCACCTTCCAGGCGCTCAAGCTGGCGACGGGTAATTGCTAGATGTTCGTAGCGTTGTCGTTGACGCTGTTGCGAGCTAACTGAATCCGTGTGTTGTCGATAGTGCAACAGAATTTCCGGTACTATCCCTAATTCACTAACCTCAGCGATGTGGCATAGCAAGTCGTAATCTTCCGCAGCGACCAGCGTTTCGTTATAACGAAGATCATGTGCATCAAGGATCGTTCGGCGTAGCATCCAGCCGGGATGAATAAGTGCCGGCCTCCAGAGCAGACGCCAGCGTAACAGGTACATTGATTGCACTTTATTAAAGTCTTCCGGCTGTAAAGACTGACGCATCATCTGCCCGGCGGCGTCAATGCAGGCATATTCCACCCCAACACATCCTACTTGTGGATGGGTTTGCAAGAAAGCGAGTTGCTTGCTGAACCGTGATGGTAGTGCAACATCATCGGCGTTCATCACTGCGACATACTGCCCCGTCGCATGTGCAATCCCATGATTGAAACTCGCTGCTACACCGCGCCGCTGGGTATGATGGACAATGTGAACACGTTGGTCATGATAGGCTTCAATAACGGCACTGCTGTTGTCAGTTGAAGCGTCGTCAATCATAATCAGCTCAAAATCACGAAAGTCCTGCGCAAGCACACTATCAATCGCTTCCGTGAGAAAAGGTTCGCCATTATGGACGCTCATCACAACGCTTAATTCAGGCATATCCGCATTCTTATCGCCTATGTTCTATTCTGTTGAGCTACACTATACACCGTTTTTGACCACAATGACGGAGGCGCACTAATGCCGCGTGTGAGTGTTGTCATGCCTGCCTATAACGCTGTTCACTTCATTGGCCAAGCGGTAGCAAGCGTTTTTTCCCAAACATTCGACGACTTTGAGTTGATTGTTGTCAACGATGGTTCCAACGACGACACGCTTGATATACTGGCCGATTATCAAGATGAACGCTTGCATGTGCTGCATAACGACATCCGCGTTGGAATTGCCACCAGCCTCAATCGTGGCATCGCTGTGGCCACAGGTGACTACATCGCCCGTATGGACGCCGATGACATAACCCTGCCAACTCGTTTTGCGCAACAGGTCGCTTTGCTAGATGCACATCCGACCATTGGCTTCGTTGCGACTGCTCACCGAAACATTACCCACGATGGTCAACTCTACCCCATGCCGACGATGCCAGACAAAACCGCGCTCAGTATGCATTGGACGCTTTTATGGACGGCTGGTGTTGCACATGACAGCGTTATGCTGCGGCGCTCACTCTTTGGTAGAAATGGTATCTGGTACGATCCTGCTTGTGAAGGTGCTGAAGACTTCGATCTGTGGGCGCGGCTATTGCATCACGTCGAACCTGCGTTTATCGCGCAACCGTTATTGCATGTGCGTGTTCATCCCCAAAGTTCTAGCCGGACCCGCCTGCTAATGTCTCGCCAGGCTCATGAACGCATTATGCGTCGTGAATTAACTGCATTTTTGGGCCGACATGTTTCACCAGAAGCAACAACCGCTCTGGCGCAACTCTCGCTACATCCCGACAAAACCACCACGTATACCGTCAGTACACTACAAGCCTGCACACGGCTTATTTGTGATGCTTATGAGCAGTTCAGGGCACGCTACTCACTGACGGCGGCGGATGAACCTGATATTCACTTCCGCACTCAGAAATTGCTTGGTAAAGTACTCCGTGCGATGGTTGCTCAGCGTTATTATCGTGCCGTTGTGTGGCATCTCGCGACAATTCCCGCCACAGTGCGTTACGGTCAGCTTCGTAAATTGATTAAGTATCATCTGCGTCCTGCTTCAGACTGGTGAGGATACGATGCGCTCGGCGTTCCCATGTATGGTATTGCACGTCCGCAACCGCTCGTGTAGCAAGCTGGTTCCTGTACCGAGGATTGTCATGCAATAGTCGTAACGCCCTTTGCCATTCTTGTAATGCTTCTGGCGTGCAAAAAAGCGCGTTCTGTTCATGCAGGACTTCATGCAACACAGGCAGGTCGCTGGTCACAATCGGGCGATGCACCGCCATATATTCAAACATTTTCATTGGGCTGCAATATGCGCTGGTGTCAATGCCTGCATTGCGTGTCAACACCTGACGGGCATAGGGCATCAACAGGGTGTCTGCCATGCGGAGATGAGCTGGTAAGTCTGCATTCGGTACAGCCACAATAAAGCGCAGATTTGCAGGGGTGGCAAGCTGTGTTGTCCAGTGTGTTACATCGTCTGTAGTCCCGCCAACGATGATAAAGTTCATTTGTGGTAATGCCTGCGCCAGCGCAATAATAAAGTCCACACCACGCCCCTGATATAGACTCCCCGCATACAGTGCGATAAAGGCATCCTGAGCATAGCCATATTGATCCCGCAGTATAGCAGCAGCATGGTCAAGTTGAGTTTCATCGTGAAACTGACGCATATCAACTGCATCTGCCTCAACCTGTATTTTGTGTGGTGACAGCGTAGGTGCAAACTGCTTCAGATATAATGACCTGAGTGGTTCTGTGATAACGATGAGTCGCTTGAAATACGGTGAACGCAGCAGTTGTGGTAACAAGTTACCAGACAAACCACCCGCTGCCGGGCCATGTACCTCAAGTACAACCGGGACTCGTAACTTAACTGCATAGAACGCCGCTGCCGGGCTACGAGTATGGAGCAAAGGCGCAGTCTGTTGCCTGGCAAACCATGCCGCCCGCACAAATAGATCATGCCGCTTCAGGCGTGTTTTCAATAGACGTAGTGAGAAGTGTGTGGTGATGCCATATTGTTGCCAGATGTCTTCTATCGAAGGGGGTATGTTGGGACGAGGTGCAAACAATGTCACCGTCAGTCCATTACGCCGATAGCCCTGGCACATCTTCATCACGTGTACTGTATTGGCGGCCAGCATCGGGATCGGCCAATAATGAACGTATATAATATGTTCAACGTTCATGAAACGCTTCGCAGAAAGTCATCCAACGGTTGCCCGGTGAAACGCCTTTTCACAATGCGCCGTAGCCGTTTAGGAACCAACCTGCGCCCCCATGTTCGCCAGTGCGGTGCTGTGTTCTGGCTACGACGCCCGAGGCGGAGAAAGTGTTCGAATAGTTCAGCACGAACAGCATCCATATCATCTTCAACAAAGTAACCTGCTTCCTGCATTGCATGAAATAGATCAAACAAGAACATCGCTAGTTCATGCGCACGTGCTGCCGAGAGTGTATATGAGCCATACCAGGCTGCTGCAATATCATTGAACATTTCGCGATTGAAGGGACGCCCGACGAGCGCAGTGGCGTGTGTATGGCGTGTGCGTTGGGTGAGATGCCGCTTGTCAATGTTTCGTGCAGTAATCGAGTCTTTGTGTTGACGATAAAGTAAATAGGGTGTTGCAAGGTTAGCGAACGTTGTTTTGCCGAGCAGACGCACGTACAGGTCAGAATCCTCGCCACCATAGATCAGCGTTGGGTCATAACCACCAACCGTTTCCAGAATACTACGGCGCAACATCAACGTTGGGTGGCAAAATGCCCCCCCCATAAATACCCGCCAGGCAATGCAGTTATGTGTGGTGCGCAGTGGCGAATAGGGAGTGTACACTTTTTCATTTTCATATAACAACAACCGCTCAGTACCAACAACACCCACATTTGGGTACGTATCCAGAAATGCGACCTGTGCCGCAAGTCGCCCTGACAGGGTAATATCATCGCCATCCATTCGAGCAATATATGCGCCTGTAGCATGTTGGAGTCCAAGATTGAGCGATCCAGCAAGCCCAAGATTTTCCAGATTATGATATATTTTTAAGCGTGGCTCGTTGTAAGTTTCCAGTATTTGTGATGTATTGTCTGTCGACGCATCGTTAATGATGATGAACTCGAAGTCAGTAAACTGTTGCTGCAAAATGCTATCAATACAGTTCTGGATAAATAGCGCGTTATTGTATGTTGCCATCACTACACTGACTTGCGGCACATTGCACCCCTTTGTCTGTCATTTGTGATACGCATACCATAGCCAATAGTAGCAAAAACGGCATTTATTCTGAAAGCAGAAAGATACACAACACCTTGCCTGCACACCGCCACCATGTGTTGATGATCTTCAACCGCTATTACCCTGTCATTGGTGGGGCTGAGCAGCAGGGGCGGCAACTTGCCATCGCGCTTCATCAACGCGGGTATTCTGTTCGTATCCTGACCCGTCGCCTCTCGAAAAGCATGACACCGATAGAAGATATTGACGGTATCCCAGTACGACGTTTGCTACCAACGGGCCTTTCAACCCTGAGTAATATTGGTACCACTATTCGGCTATTCTGGTTCCTTCTCACGGATCGTCACCGTTCCAGCTTGTTTTATGTGCAAGGCGTGGGGCCGATTGCAATCGCAAGTCTACTGGCCGGCAAGCTGCGCAACATCCCGGTGGTAGTACGTGCTTCAAGCCCGGGCGACATTATTCAAAGTCACATCAAGTCTGACAATACGCATCTACTCACTAAGTGGGTTCGGCGTATGGTGTTTCCTAACTGGCTCTGGCATCAACTACTCCAATGGGCCGCAGCAGTCGTCACCCTCAGTAACGACATGTATGAAGAGGCTACTCAAGTTTTGCCGCCGGCTAAGGTCTGGCAGATTCCAAATGGCACGAGACTTGAACGTTTTAAGCCAATGCCACACCAGCAGCGCACCGCATTTCGTAAACAGCTTGATATACCAGATGATGCACTGGTGTTGCTGTGGGTCGGGCGTTTTGTACGCTCTAAGCGCGTTGATATGATTATCAAGGCATTGGCTCAAGTGCGCCAACAACAGCAGCCGACGGTTGTATTGCTTCTGGTTGGGACCGCAGCCTTTCAAATAACAGACATTTACCCCGAATTAAAAAAATTGGTTGAAAGTTATCAACTCCAGCATCATGTACGATTTATATGTCATGCTGAAGATGTAACACACTATTATCAGATCAGTGATTTATTCATCTTTCCCTCTGCACACGAAGGAATGCCAAATGTCGTGTTAGAAGCAATGGCGGCGCGTGTCCCTGTGGTTGCAAGTCGAATTGGTGGCGTAACAGATTTGCTGGATGATGACTCAGCATGGCTCACCAGAGCAGGTGACCTCGAAGCACTATACACGGCTATTCAAGTTGCGCTTACAAACCAGCACCAGCGTAGCGTTTATGCCAGCGCTGCACATGAACGAGCAGTTACCAACTTTAATTTACCCTTGATGGTTGATAAGTACGAGAGATTATTTGATACAGTAAATACTGATCCTTGAGAATAAGACTATATATAGTAGGCAATACTATCGACTTGCCAGGGATATAAAATTTATAAATTTCTTGCATTTGATTCAACTAACATCTGAGCATTTTTGACAAATGGTTTCAGATTTGTTGGCTTATTTTCGCAATATGATGTATACAATTAACGAGTTACAATCCTCGTGGGTGTAAATCGTGGATGGGACATACTTGTGCATTTACTTTTCTCTGTATCAAAAAAGTTGACCAAACGTCGTATCGTCTGGATGCTTGTTGATAGTGCTATAGTCATCGCGTCATACACTATTGCCTTCTTTATTCGCACGCTAGCAGACACTGATCAATTCATCAATTCATTGTGGTTTGTTGCTGCTGCGGTGTTACTCAATATCATCATGTTGGGGCTGGCAGGTACGTATCAGCGATTATGGCGCTTTACCAGTGGCAGCGGCGTACGGGTTTTGATTATTCCCAGTCTTGTTAGTCTGGTGGTGTTGGGGACACTCAATTTAATGCTACCAGAGCGCCCACTCCCCTCCAGTGTTATTCTACTCGGTCAATTCGCGAGCCTGGTACTCTTTGTCGGGGTACGGTATCGTTCGCGGCTTATCCGTGGCCTGAGCTGGCGCTGGGAAGCAGTTTGGAATCAACAGTTTCCCGTCGCTACAAACCGCGACCGTGTCCTCGTTATTGGGGCAGGCAGTTCCGGGCAGTTGTTTGTTTCTCATAGTTCGCATGTCAGCCCCGCCAAGCGTGACTATGAAGTTGTCGGGTTTGCTGATGATGACAGCACAAAACAGGGGATGCTCATTGAAGATAAACCTGTGCTGGGGCAAACGCCAGATGTTCCCAGCATCGTTCGGGACTACAGTATCGACCGTATCATTCTTGCAATCCACAATATCGACGGCGCAAAGCTGCGCAATATCGTTGACCTCTGCTATGGTACAGGTGCCGAAGTCAAGCTCATGCCAGACGTCCTGCGCCCCGGTAGCAATCAGATTGCTTTTAACCTTCGTGATATTCGTATCGAAGACTTAATTGGGCGTGCTAGCCTTTATGATGACCGCTACATTGATCTGATGGTGCTGGAAGGCCGTACTATCCTCATCACAGGTGCAGCAGGTTCTGTAGGCTCTGAGCTTTCTCGACAACTAGCGCAGTGCAAGCCCAAACGCCTTTTACTGTTAGACAACAATGAAAGTGGCCTGTACGATCTGCTTGGTGAACTTAAGCGCACGGCAGGAACTTCTGCTGAGCAATTAATCCCGGTTCTATGTGATGTAACACAACAGGTTCCACTAGAGTCGGTGTTCCGCAAATATACCCCTGATGTTGTTTTCCATGCAGCGGCTTACAAACATGTTCCGTTGCTTGAAGCCCATCCCAGCGAAGCGATTCGTATCAACCTGGGGGGGACATACAATGTTGCGCAGTTATCGCAGCAATATGAAGCGGAACGGTTCGTGTTGATTTCGACAGACAAAGCTGTCAATTCTACGAGTGTCATGGGCGCAACCAAGTACCTGTGCGAGCAAATCGTACGCTCGTTGTCCACAATCAAGCATGATAGCGAAACACTAATGACCGCCGTACGCTTTGGTAATGTACTGGGTAGTCGAGGAAGTGTCGTACCGCTCTTTGAACGCCAGATTCGTGAGGGTGGTCCTGTAACTGTTACTGATGAACGGATGACCCGCTATTTTATGAGTATTCCGGAAGCTGCACATCTTGTGATTCAGGCGGGGTGTATGACCCGTGGTGGTGATCTCTTTGTTCTGGAAATGGGCGAAAGTGTTCGCATTGTTGAGCTTGCAGAACGGATGATCCGGCTACACAATTTGCGCCCCTACATTGATATTTCCATTGATTTCATTGGTATACGGCCTGGTGAAACCTTACACGAAAAGCTCATCATTCCTGGTGAAGAACGGCACCCAACCGCACACCCTTATGTCTCAACCTATACCAGCCCAGAAATTGACAGTCACTTTACGCTCAATAGCCTACAGCAATTACTCACCACCCACACGGAGTTAACTGATAACCAATTGAAGCAGTCAGTTATCACATTAGCGCATGAAGTACAGGTCAACTACAGCCAGCAACAAGCGTCTCAACATACCAAACAACTTGAAAAATCCACAAGTTAAAGGGCAGCAAAGACTTATGATGGCATGAAGATAACACCTCGTTGACCTTAATGTTTGATGCTCTTTGTGAAGATTGTTGTAAATACTTGCCACAGAGTTGCACCAATAATAGATGTCGAGTAGCATGAGAGGTTGGATACAGAGGTTGATGATTTTGTGGGCGAGCATATCTGAGGCAGTGGAAACACAGAGACAAGTGAAGCAAACCATAGTTGTTTGAACCACGTTTTTAACTATGCGACTTGTAGAAACGTTTGTAACATCTTCATTGCTTCCGCAAACATGCTGTGCATGGAGTTGTATCGCATTCGCATCGACACAATCGGCACATATACGGTAAGATAATAAAAAGCTCAGATGCAAATATCCTGCAATTTATAGAATAAGGTGTAGTGATCACAATGAACAAAGCATTTATATGGATTATCCTGCTTGGTCTAATCGCGTCTGGCGGTATGCTACTCAGATCAAGCACATACGCACAAGGTGACCAACTTGCCACCCTTGAAGCAGAAGCAGGCGTCTTCCAGGTTCGTGAAGCGGCGGCCGAGCAATACAACAGTGTTTCCGGCACTGTTGCCCTGACAGAAGGCGCGACGCTCCGTTGGGAACCCAATGCCATCGGAACAGTTGACTTCTTCAATGGGCTTGCTATTCCTGTATCTACAACAGGCACAACCGCAAGCGAAATTGCCATCAATCGCCTTAGCAGCAACGATGCCGAAACGCCCGTTACATTGAGCCAAACAGAAGGGCGTGTGACCTACAGTCTGCGCAACGGTCTGGCGAGTGGTGAAGCTGTCATGGTTGAAAGCCAGAGCGGAGCTACGGTCCGCTTTGCTGATGGCATCGTTGAACTCGTCGAAGGTACAGTTCTTCGCGATGCATCTGCATTGAGCAGCTTTAGCTGGCGTGATGTCAGCAACGGTACCTTTAATATTGGTTCGTTTGCCGTTGACTTCGCCGACAGTGCAAATTGCGCGGTCGAATTCACCCCTGGCGTCATGGTCTATAACCCGGGTAGTGCCACATCCCCGACGCGTGTTGGCGTTGATGGTAACGTGCGCTTTAATGCCACTAACCCCGATATGGCAACCGAAATCGTGATCAACGACCTGCTTATTATTGTTGATGGCCTGGGCGACCTCTCAATCTGCGGTAATGCTGAGCAATCACTTGAAATCACTGCCAACCAGGTTGATGAACCGGTTCGCATCATTTCGCTGGAAGATGGTGATCCAATCGTTTCATTGCTTGAACAGGCAACCATCACGTTCGGTCCTGGCACGGGTAACCCCTTGCAAGACCCCTCACTGATTGTTCCCTTCGGCCCAACAGCAGCTAACGCAACAGGTTGTCCTGCTGGTACAACAGCCACCGTTAACGGAATCGGCCTTGTTGTAACAGAAACCACCCCCTGTGAGCCCGACGAAGAAAATGGCAACCCCGGCTTTGAGCTTGCCTGGCGTGGCCCGGCACTCACACCGCCAGCAGCTACAGCCATCGAATATGGCAACCCGGACTTCAAGCCACTTCAGATTGGTGAACCGACATGCCCAGAATTTGTCTTGCACCAGTCAGATCTCACCGGTAACCTTGAAATTTATCGGCTTGGCGAAACGGAAGACGACCCTGTTAGCAGCCGCAACCTATCTCAGGGTGGGCTGGACACCTTTAATCTCAGTGGCGCGCTTTCACCCGACGGTCAGTACGTTGCTTTTGCCAGCACTCGCGACGGCGGTAACTTCAATTACGACATTTACGTCACCGACGTGAATGGTGAGGAAATTCAGCGGGCTACGGTCAATGATCGTGCTGTTGACATGAACCCCGTCTGGTCGCCGCTTGGTGAACAAATTGTTTACCAGAGCAACCTCGCTGGCGATAACTGGGACTTGCGTATCTTCGATGTTACGACAAACGAAAATGAAGCACTGACCAATACACCCTCGGACGAAATTGATCCGCACTTCAGCCCTGATGGTGAGCAGGTTGTCTTCATGAGCAATCGTCCGTTTACTAACGACGATGGCATTAACGTTATCGGGCGTTGGCAGATTTACGTACTCGACATTGCTTCTGGTGAAGTTACACGTGTTAGCGATGGCACTGCGAATGACTACGCCCCCATCTACAGCAGTGATGGTGAATTCCTTGCTTTCCTTTCTGACCGTGATAATGATTCAAACAGCGCGCTGTTTATCAGTGATGCCGATGGCAGCAACATCACCCGTGTTTCTGCACAGAATCGCGTCGCGAATGACCCGGTTTGGGCAGAAGATGGCAGTTCGCTCGCCTATCAGTCCCAGATCATCGGAGAGAATAGCGTTGACATCTTCACTTACAACGTAGCGACGGGTGGAACCGCCCAGCTTACCGATAGCGAAGGAGCAGGGTCACTAATCAACCAGGGCCCGGCATTTGCCTGCTATGATCCCGGACAACTCTTGCTGTCTTCAAACGTGGATGGAGACTTCGAACTCTACTCTATCCCCACCCGTGTAACCACTCCTGTTGACTTTGCCACTGATGCTATGCAATTGACCGACAACGATGCTGTGAACGATGCTGCACCGCTCAGCAGCCCACGTAATAGTGACAGCGGCTTTGATTATTCATTGCCGAGCTAGATGTCGCCGCATTTCTAACGTCTAATCCGTTAAGTCGGGAGAAAGATCATCCGTCTGCATCGCAGGGGGGTGGTCTTTTGTTGTAGCAGCCAGTATATGGTAAGCGTAGCCACATTTTTTTGTAAGTTCAAGGGTCGCAGAACTCTACGAGGGGGGGTATACTGCGATTTCTACTGGTGAAATAAAGGGGTATACTGATGAAACCTGAAACAGTAGTCAAACAAAATCCAGACCTAATTGCAACAACTATTGATGGTGACCTGGTCTTGTTGCATCCAGACACTGGCGAATACTACGGTGCGAAGTTGACCGGGCACCACATCTGGCAGCTTATGGAAAACCCATGTGCTATCGAGAATATTGTCGATGAGCTGGTCAAGCACTATGACGCTGACCGTGAAACCATCGCTACCGACGTATCAGCTTTTCTGACAGACTTGCATGCGGCAGGGTTAATCCTTGTTGAAGATGACTAAATTTCGGACGTTTCTGGGCTTTTCACTACGCGATAAGCTCCTTTTTAGCGAACTGACTTTATCGCTTCTGGTTGCCCGGATACGTATTCGCCTGTCATCTCAACGCTGGCTGGTCAACCAGTGGGGGCAACTTCACCATGAAACGGCCTTCACATTACAGCCAGAACAGGAACAGCACGTTAAACGTATCACCCAGCAGTTCAACGTTGCCACTAACAACATACCGCACGATCTCTTCAACTGTCGTGTGCAGGCCACCGCAGCGCGTTGGATGCTCGGGCGGCGTGGGGTTTCTAGCACCGTGTATGTCGGGTTCCGGCGCAGTCGTGAAGATGACACCAGTTTTGATGGCCACGCCTGGCTGCGGAGTGGCCCGATGATCGTCACGGGTAAACGTCAAATGGCAGGGTATACGATTGTTGCAAAATACGGGAGTACCGACCAATGAGCGCCATCGCTGGCATCATCGCCAAACACGGCCAACCTGTTAACATCGAACCAGCCCTGCACCACCTGAAAATGTATGGCGATGAACCCGGCAGCGGCGTCTGGCAATCGCAACACGCCACCCTCGCCTACCAGCATCGCCCGGTGACCTATCGCTCCCATGATGAGCAACAACCCCTGCAACGCGGCCCCTATGTCATTGTCGCGGACGCCCGTATTGACAACATTGATGACCTCAACGCCCACGGCATCGACACCAGCGGGCCAGATAGCGCCATTATCCTCAACGCCTATGAAAAATGGGGCGAGCGCTGTCCTGAGTACCTCATCGGGGATTATGCGTTTGCCATCTGGAATGCGCAGGAACGGACGCTGTACTGCGCACGGGATCATATCGGGGCACGGCCGTTTTATTACTACGACTCGCCAGATGTGTTCGTGTTCATGAGCGACCTACGGGCCATCATCGCGCTGGACGAGGTGCCGGATGTGATTGATGAGCAGTCGGTGTTTAATTAT
>DAOTTU010000061.1:0-25887 GCA_034437655.1 Anaerolineae bacterium | reverse complement strand
GCCGCCGTAAACGACGGCGCTATCAAGTCGGGCGAACGCACAAGCCTAAAGGCAGCGCGTTCGGTCGGTACTTTGACCTTACCGAATTTATTTTACCAGACCCATCAGTCCAGTCTGACCATAATACCTGCGTAGCCCCGTCCTTCAGGGCAGGGTCTGAACCAGCATCATATACATTACCCCGCATAGTCCGGCAGATAATCACGATGTGCGATCAACAGGTCATCCACCAGCGCTTGAATGGTATCGAGGTCGAGTTCGGCGGCGGTGTGCGGGTCGAGCATGGCGGCGTGATAGATATGTTCGCGGCGACGGATCAGCGCGGCTTCGACGGTCAGCGCTTGCACATTAATGTTGGTCTGCATCAGCGCGGCGAGGTGGGGCGGCAAGCTCCCCACACGGAGCGCGTGCGGGCCGTTGGCGTCCACGAGGCATGGCACCTCTACCACGCAGTCTGGCGGCAGGTTGGGAATGAGGCCGTGGTTGGCGACGTTGCAATAGATGGTGCGCGGGGTGTTGGTTTCGATGCTGTGAATCAGTTCTGGTGCGTATTCGTGCGTCCCGTCGATGTCGAGTGGGGCGGTGGGGTCGTCCATAGCGGCGCTGAGTTGCTCCCATTGGGCGTGTTGTGCAGCAAGGCGGCGTGGGTACTCGTCCAGCGGAATATTGAGCGCGGCGATCAGGTCGGGGCGGTCGCGCTTGATGTAGTAGGGCACATATTCACTGAAATATTCAGAGCTTTCCGCGACGACATAGCCTACAAAGCGCATGAAATCATAGCGCACGCGGTTGTCAAAGGGGATGCGCCCTTCGTGGATGATGTCCCACAACGCCGGGTAGAGGTTCTGCCCGTGGTGGCTCAATTTCAAGAAAAAGGCCATCCGGTGAATGCCCGCCGCTACATACTGCATCTCAGCCGGTGGCACACCGAGTTCAGTCGCGATCTGGTGCGCAGTCTGCGGTACGCTATGCGACAAGCCCACACTGCGAATGGACGACATGCGTTGCGCCGCCCATGTGACCATTGCCAGCGGGTTGACATAGTTCAGCAGCAGCGCGTCGGGGCACAGTGTTTCCATGTCGCGCAGAACATCCAGCATCACGGGGATAGAGCGTAAGCCGCGCATAATGCCGCCAACGCCGATGGTATCGCCAATCGTCTGCCGTAGTCCGTATTTACGCGGTAGTTCGAAGTCGATGCGCGTGGCTGGTTCTAGCCCGCCGACCTGAAAGAGCGTAATCACATAATTGGCACCCTTGAGCGCGGCGTGGCGGTCGCTGGTGTGGGTGATGTTCGCTGTCACGTTGAGCGCGGCGGCGATGCGTTGTGCCATTTGCGTGGAAAATTGGAGGCGCTCGGCGTCGATGTCGTGCAAACACAATTCAGCGGTTTGCAGCTCAGGAAAGCCGAGGATATCCCCGATCAAGTTTTTGGAAAATACGGTACTGCCTGCGCCGATAAAGGTAATTTTGGGTGGCATGCTATGTTCTTCCTGCTTCAAGCGTTGCATGAGCGGTTGCTATGGTGGCTCTATTGTACCCCCGGCATAGCAATGCTGTGTACCCTTATCGGTGGGGGGGTAGCGGCCTGTTGCACCGGCCCCGCGAACGCGCCCTCACCCCCAGCGCAGCAACACGCGCAGGGCTACGCCGGCCGTTGCGGTATAGCCGACAATCAGCACCTCACGCGCCCCAAGCGGCAACAACACACCACGCGGCGGCAGCTCCCCGGCGACGAACGGCGTCGTGTCATCAGGGGATTTTGTGCCCTCTACGAAGGCCAGCAGCGCCCCCAGCGAATCGTAGACAAATAAGCCATCTGTGGTCAGCACGAACAACTCGCGCTCTGGCGAATAGGCGGCGGCCGGTCGAAAACGCAGGCTGCGCGTGATGTTTGGCACGTCGAGTTCGTTTTCAAAGCGGCGGTCAATCCACGCGGTATAGCGCACCGCACGCAGGGCCGGGTCGATGAGCAGGGCTTCACCACCGGGTTCAGTGACAAGGGCCGCCAGCCCGGCGCGGAACCCTTCGGGCGTGCTGGTGACGGTCAGTGTGCGGGTGTTGACGTTGGGCGGCGCAAGGTACACCGTCACCTGCGCGTTGTCGTCGGGAAAAATGCTCAACAGCCCAAAGGTGGCGTCGGGCGCGACGTTCATCGTCACTGGCACGGCCCCGGCGGGCACCCCACGCAGCGGCGCAACGCCGATCTGTTGCAACGTGAGCGGGTCAAAGCGCAACAGCCCATCGCGGGCGGCGTTCACGGCGATGATGGTCCCGTCGGTGTCGGTGGTGAGGGGCCCCAACCCGACGAGTAAGCCGCGTCCGCTCGGGGCGACGGTGACATCGGTGGAGGTGTTGAGGACTTCCCCGGTGGCGAGGTCCAGCTCGATCGTTTGCAGGCGGGTACTCAAGAGCGCGGCGTTTTCTGGCAGGCGCACCAGCGAGAGTACCTGTTCGGTCGGCGCGGCGGTGGCGTCCAACGGGGGCAGGGGCGTTAGCCATTGCACCTCAACGCGCAGGCCACCCACCACGTCTACGACATTGGGCCCCAGCGTGGGCACAGGGGTGCGCGTCGGGGGGGCGGCGGTGTCGGCGGGGCCGGGGGCGGCGCTGGCCACATTCACAGGGCGGATGCTGCCGACCAGCGCGTGCAGTTCAGCTTCGGTGCTGGCCAACAGTGTGCCGTTGGTGCGCCCCCATACCAGCAACAGACGGCCATCCACAAAAAAGCTGTAGGCGGCGATGTAATCTGGTTCGCGGATGGTGCGCAGGCGCAAGACCTCACGTCCGTTGAAGTCGAGGCGGTCAATCACCCCGCGTGCGGTAGCTTGCATGGCAGGTTCAGCGGCGAAGGCTTGCAAGGCGGCCAGCGGCGTGTCCAGTGTGGGGTCAACTGCACCGGGCAAGCGTACGCGCACGGTGATTAATCCGCGCGTGAGCCCCCCGTCTGGTTCCAGCGCATGGTTGACGATAACCAGCACCGCGTCACGGTCGTTTTGCACACGCCAACCGTCCGGCAGGGTCAATTGCAGCGTTCCGTCGGGGGTGGTGTAGGGGGTGCCCTGTGCGGTGGCGCTTAAGGGCGGGGTGCTGAGCAGTACCAGCGCGGCAATCAGCATCAGCAGCCGGGCGGCCGTGGCATGGGTGGGGTGTGGCATGGGGGAAACTCCTTTTGTTCGGGTTGTTGGGTGCCTGCGCAGCTTGATTGTAGGGCTGTACGCCGTACTATTGCACTGAATCTACTCAAACAGAACACAACCAGGAGCGGTTTGACGCAAAAACGCTTTCGCGCTGCAATGGACAATTCATTCTTGCTGCAACTGCTGACTCAAGTTTGATGCAAACCCACTGCTGTGCTGCTGGTTTTTATGGCAACCGGACACACTATACGATATACTTTTGCTATGGTACGTTACCTATAAGGAGTTTATTGTAGCAATGGCTGTTACCGTAAAAACACACCAACAAAAACCGATCATTATTGTCCAGTACGCAGACCCATTGAACGTCAAAGAGGATCTTGACACCGTGTTTCAACACGCGACATCCGCCTATTCAGAAGATTTACCCGTGTTTGTCATGATTAGCGATTTGAGCGCCATCAACCTAGAGTTTTCTGACATGATGATCGGCATGCAAGAAGCCACCGTCTCCCGCGACGGTTTCTCGATGACTGCGCCCAACGTCACCTTACTGGTCGTTACGCGAGACGAAATGCCCCGCCTCGGTGCCGAAGCCTTTCAGCAAGACCAATATGGTAGTGTGATGGTGCCCGTCTTCGAAGACCTCGACGCCGCGCTTGCCCACGCCGAAAAACTCGTCAGTGAAGCCTCGTAGAATCATCGCAAACACCCCGCTACAACGTTTCCCACACGGGTTCGTCGTCCATAATACGCCGTAGTTGATCGGGAAAACGAGCCAGCTTTAAGGGCTTGCCCAGAAAACTGTGGAACCCCTGCTGGCGGGCAGTCTGGATTTCGTTCGTGTGCATGGTATAAGCCACAATCGGCACCTGCACCTTGAACTCGTCTAGCAGTACCGCCAGCAATTCGTAGCCGTCCATTGTCGGTAGCTCAAGGTCGAGGAAAATCACGTCGAAGGTGTGTAACTGATCGACAATGCTGTCAAGCCGGGCCGGGTCATGCACTGCTGTCACGCTCAGCCCCTCTTTTTGCAGCAGGCGGTCGATCACTTCTACACTCATCGGATCGTCTTCAACCACTAAAGCCTGTGGCATGGGCGTTTTTCTCCGTTTTTCAGCATTTCAAATGTGCGGCGCAACCCTCAGCTAATAAACCACACCGACTCGCCATTGATGATCTGTTGCAGCAAGGCCGGGAAGATGGTTTGCTTGATTGGCTTGGCGATTGCCCCGTCAAAGCCGGCGCGCCGCAGCGCATGAATTTCTTCGTTCATCACACTGGCCGTCAGGGCAATGATGGTTGCCCCGGTGGCGTTGGGGTGTGTCCGCAAAATATCGAGCATTTCGAACCCGCTCAACGGCTCCATATGAATGTCTAAAAAAATGATGCGCGGCGGCGGGCTCAACGCAGCAAAACGGGCTTCGAAGTCGGTGCTGTCTTCAAATACAATCACGTCCTGATACCCCATGCCACGAGTGAGAATCATCTGCAAAATCTGCCGGCTCATCGGGTCGTCTTCGACATACAGCAGGCGCATTACTCGCTGGCCTCCTCCGCTAGCAGTTGCTTTTCCAGCGTGTCTGGCGTAACGGGCAGCGTCAGCGTAAAGGTTGAGCCTTTGCCAACTTCACTTTCAACGGTCAATGTGCCTGCGTGCGCTTCAGCAAGGCGGCGGGCAATCGGCAAGCCCAACCCTGTGCCGCCCCCACGCCGCAACCCGATTTTCGTCTGGCTGAACAGCTCAAAGATTTTCTCTTGCTGGTCAGCAGGAATGCCGGGGCCGGTGTCGTTGACGGTGATGGTGATATGGTCGTCGCCCTTGCGTCTGGCGTGGACCTTCACATGCCCCTCTTGCGTGAATTTGCAGGCATTGCCGGCCAGGTTCAACACAATCTGGCGGATGCGTTGCTTGTCACCGAGCAGGTGCGGCAGGTCGTCGTCTTTGTGTAACTCAAATTCGATCGGCTGATTTTTCGTCAGGCTTTCGCCCATGTCTGCAACGGGTTTCAAAATATCGGCGTCGAGGTCAATGTCGCGTTCAATATACAGTTGCAGCGCGTCGGATTCAATCTTGGAAATATCAAGCACGTCGTTAATCAAGTTCAACAGATGTTCGCCGCTGGCATGGCCCTTGTCGAGCGCATCTTTCTGTTCGTCGTTGACATCGCCCAACATGCCTGAGCTAACAAACTGCGTGAAGTTCAAGACCGAATTCATCGGCGTGCGGAGTTCGTGCGACATTGCCGCGAGGAATTGGGACTTGGCTTTGTTGGCGGTTTCGGCTTCCTGACGGGCGGTGGTGGCCTCGGCATACAGCCGCGCATTTTGCACGGCCACGGCGGTCTGGTTGGCGACAATGCGCAGCGCGTTGATCGTCTCTGGCGTGAAGCGGTCGGGGTCGTTGCTGTAGAGGTCAAACACGCCGACGGTGCGCCTGCCAATCACCATCGGAATCACGGCTTCGGTTTTAACGTCCGGCAAGCCCTTCAACGCGAGATAGTCCGGGCTGGACTTCACATCGGAGACAATGACGTTGGTGCGTTCCCGCGCAGCACGCGCAATCACACTCGGTCGTGCGTCGATGCTGATTTGCGGCGGTGTCTCGAAACTGAAGGGCTTCGTCTGTGCATCACTGCTGGCGACGATGGTAATGTTACCCGCGTCTTCATCCACCAACCCAACCAGCACGGCGTCGAGGCTGTAGCGCGCCACCGTTTCCGCTGCTACCCGCGCCACCAGCGCATCAATATCAAGCAGCGTTGTGATCTGTTGCGAGACATCGGTGGCCGTTTGCAGGTCGCGCGTACGTTCGCGGACACGCTGGTCCAGCACGTTGTTCAGACGGATGACCTGTTGGGTGCTGCGGGCAATGCTCAGCGTCACGCCAGCCGCAAACAGCAGCAACAGCGCCCCGGTCGCGCCCAGACCTGTCAGTACGTTGCGCATCGTGTCCAGCACGTTAATGGTACTGGTGTCAAGTTGGGCGGCGGATTCTTGACGGTCAAGTTCATTCTGCACACTGATGGCGTTGAGGTCGCGTTCAAATTGTTGCAGCGCACCGATCACCACAGCGCGTTCTTGCTCGTCACGCACCGGGGCATTAATGAAGTCGGTGATGGCGTTCTGGGTATCGCCGGCCCACAGCACGAGCAAATCTTGCGTGGCGTTGTTGACCGCATCACTGCGCACAGCCACCTGTTCGGGCAGGGTCAGGCGCGTCATGTGGTTGGTGACAATGGCCCGCAGGTTACGCACATCGTTAATGGCACTGTTTTCGTCTTCAATCAGCACGGCCAGCCGCAACACGTCGCGCTGCACGGCGGTGTAGGGACGTTCTGAGAAGATCACGAGGTTTTCGGAAAGCTGTTGGTTGTCTTCAATTTCGCCAATCTGCTGCAACAGCGTTACGCCCAGCACAATCATGGCGACGACGACAATCGCCGCTACCAGCAGCAGCGCCAGCGTTAACGGTGACAGCGTTTGCACCGGGGTGGCCGGGGTCGGGCGTGCAGCTTCACTGCGGGTCGTCATCTCAGAACCTCCATTCTGCGACTGTCGGGCATATAACCCCCGTCCGCAAATTTCTGCACCATTTTCAGGATCGCCGGCAGGTTAAAAGGCTTGACGATATAGGCATCTACACCAATTTTGCGGGCGCGGTCCAGCTTGCGGCCGTGGTCGTTGGCTGAAATCATGACAATCACCGTGTCGAGCCTGCGCTGCCGTAGCCGTTCAGCGAGGTCAAGCCCGTCATAGCTATCGTCGTCACTGAGTTCTACGTCAAGAAAAGCGAGGTCGATGGCGTGCGCTTCGACGAGGGAGTGGGCGTCGCGGTAGCTCATGGCGGTGTGAATGGTGAAGTCGTGCATCCGCAACGCGAGTTCGAGTAATTTCAGGTTATCCGGATTATCATCTAAAATAAGTATAGTTTGCATATATCTTGCATGCCCCTGCACATCGCGCTAACAAATTCCGATTTTAATGCTAACGCAAAGCATACCCCACAGCGCGCACCGATAGGCTACATAAAAAAATATTTAGAGAGCGACCTCAACGGCGGGTGGGGATGTGCCCATGCACCGCACAGGACCCATCCCTACCCGTCGTGCTGTTGCATCTGGTTGAGGATACCCATGAAGCTCTGAATCAGGCGTTGCATGTCGGCGTCGTCGGCATCGCTGCTGGCGGAATCTTGAATGGCGACGAGCGCCTGCTCTAGATCGCCTTCACGGACATGGTTCAGCCAGTCTACCACGCGCTGCAAATAGGTCGTTGTGTAGCGGATGCGCCCCGACAGCGTGAGCATCAGTTGCAAACCCACTGACGGCCGCTCCTTCAAAAATTCGAGGAAGTTGTCGCGGTGGAGTACCAGCACACGGGTATCTTCCGTAGCGATGGCTGAGGCGGAACGCGGTTGGCGGTCGAGCAGCGTTAATTCTCCCACGACTTCGCCCGCGCCACGCACCACCAGCGTCAGGTCATTGCCTTCAGAGTCGGTGGTGAAGATGCGGATTTTCCCGGCGATGATCTCCACCATCGAGTCGCCATCGTCGCCGCGCTCAAACAGCAGTGTCCCGGCGGGGAAATCGCGGGGCTCCATCACTTTCAAGAGCGCTTGCAGGTCTTCGAGCGCGATATTTTTGAAAATCTCGCTTTCGCGCAGTTTGTCGACGTGGTGGTTAAGGTCGGTCAGTTGGTCGGTAGACATTGGCTAATTCCTTTGTTTAAAGCGATCATCCTCCCGGCGGGAAGGGGCCAGAATAAATGAGCATGTCAGATGTGCCGGGCAGGTCAGCATTGAGAATCCCGGCAAGCTGGGCCTGAAATTCGTCAAAAAACTCACGGCTCTGTGACTGGATCGTCACCAGTTGCCCGAAATCGGTCGGGCGCACGACCCACTGCGCGACCTGCAACCCGTCCGGGGTGGTGGCATAAACGCGGGCCCAGCGTCCAGCCGCGCCGGTATCGCGGTCAAGCTCATCGGTGATGGTGGCGTCGGGGTAGGCGGCCAGCAGGCGGGCCGTGGCAATCGCCAGCGGGGTGCTGACCCGTTCGGCGTCCGGCAGGGTGTCGTTGTCTTCAAAACGCAACGTGGCGCGGAAGTCGGGGGCATAGGGCACGGCGGCGGGTAGGGCGATATTCAGGCTGGTTTCGGGCCACGGGTTTTCGGCGGCGGGGTTGGCGGTCAATTCGACCGTCCAGTCGTCCAGAATCTCGGTTTGTAGCCACCAGATGTGGTCAAACGTGAAGTTGAGGTCGGGACTGTCTACCACGACTGGCGCACGGCGTTCTTCGATGAGGCGCAGAATCTCGATCTCGCGGCCATCGTAGCGAATCGTCTCCGTAAAGGCCAGCACGCTCGCGATCACTTCCGGGGCACGCCCCTCGATGGTAGCGGCTTGCACGCGCATGATATGCCCGTCAGTGGGAATCAGGATGATGTACACCCAATCGCGACCGTTGGCGTTGCCACTCAGCAGTGCGGCGTCCAGTTCAAAGTCCGGTAGGGTGGTGGGGGGCGTGACGATTTCGGGCATGACGCTGGTGTCGTTGCGTGCGTCTTGCTGGTAGTATTCAGCCACCTCTAGCGCGGTAAGGCCGTCCGTCGCTTCACCGTCTTCCCATTCGGCCCATTCCCAGATGCGAATCGTGATGAACAGGTCATCGTCCACCACGAATGGCCCGGCCATGGCCTCATCATCGTTGGCGACATATACCGTTGGGAATACGCCATCAGCGACCACCCACTCCTCTGGCAACTGGAAGCTCAGCCCCGTCTCCTCATTCGTATAGTCAATAGGCAACTCAAACGTGGCGAGGTCGGTCAGGTCGAGTGGTGGCGCGGGGGTGGGCGTGTCGTCGTTCCCGTCCCCGCCCTGTGCATAGAGCGCCGGCCCGCTCATAAGCAGGAACAGCGCCGCCAGCACAAGCAACACAGCACTATATCGTGTAGTCATATACCCTCCGAGGCATTATTGTGCAGTCTGAGCGTAAGCATAGCACGCCGGCCAAACGGTGGCTAGTCCTCCGCATCTTCTCGCAGGGCCTCATAGCGGGCCAGATCAGCCGCAGCCGCAGCGGAGTTCCCAATCGCGATGTAATAGGTACGGCGCAACAAGTAGCCCTGTGGGTTGTCGGGGTCGAGCGCAATGCCGCGGTTAATGTCGGTTTCTGCCCCGGCGATGTCTCCCAGCACCAGCCGCGCCAGCCCACGCCCCCACCACGCCGGCGCAAGGGTGTCGTCCAATGTCACGGCGGCGTCAAAGTCGGCATAGGCCCCGGTGATGTCGTTGAGCGCAAAGCGGGCGTTGCCACGATTGATGTAGGCACGGGCGAAGTCGGGGTCGGCGTCGATGGCGCGGGTGAAATCTTCTTCGGCGGTGGTGTAGTCCTCCTGCAAAAAGGACACATAACCCCGGGTGTCATAGGCAACGGCGAAGTCGGGGTTCAGGGCGAGGGCGCGGTTGATGTCGCGCAGGGCGGCCTCAACATCATCCAGCGTCACGTACACACGGCCCCGATCATGGAAGGCGGGCGCGTAGTCTGGCTCAAGCTCAATCACCCGCGAAAAGTCGGCAAGGGCGGCGGTGGTGTCTCCGGCAGCGAAATGGTTCAAGCCCCGCGCATGTCGAGCGTCGATATTCTGCGGGTCGGTTTGCAAAACGGTGCTGTAGTCGCGTTCGGCGGCGGCGTAGTTCTCGGCGGCGTTGTTGGACAGCCCGCGCAGGTAGTAGGTCTGGGTGGTGGCGTCCCCCAGTTCGATGATAGCGGTGTAGTCGGCAATGGCGTCGTCGTAACGCTCAAGGGCGGCGTAGGCGCGCGCCCGGCCTTGCAGGGCGTCGGGGTCGCCGGGGCGGAAGTCCAGCGCACGGTTGAAGGCGTCGAGGGCTTGCGTGGGGGCGTCCGCTTGCAGCGCAGCGTTGCCAGCGGCCAGAAAGTCCGCGAAGGTGGTCGGCGTGGGGGAGGGGTCGTTGCCCTGCGCGTGGATCGTCGCGGCGGGGCCCAGCATCACCACGACGAGGAGTATGGCACCCAATCCGCGCCCAGGGCGATTGTACCGAATGGCCCGTTGCTGCCGACGCATTGGAAATACGTCGCTAGCCCGCTGTTGTGCGCTCACACTGGACTCAAGTCCGCGTGAGCGAGGGCCGGCGCTGTATCGGGAGTGGCTCACCGAGCAGGCGAACTTCAGTTCTGTCTGCTCACCCGGCGGCGGGCTAGCGCCGTACTTCAGTGCGGCGACACCGATGAATTTTGATGCAACCGCACCCAATCCGCGCCACGCAAACAGTCGCATCAGGGTTAGAAAGTGGTATACTAAGAAACGGAGCGTTGTCAAAAGGTTGTCCTTAAATTTCGCATCTGGCCTACTGTCAAAAGCGTAGATTACACGCGGACATTGTAGCAGGTGTGGAAAAGTTGCTGATTACAAACCCATTTAGAACACAAACTTCATTCTCAAGTGGTGCAATTCCTTATACAATGTAGGTAGCAAAGCGTTGCCGGGTAGGCAACAATTCAATGCTACTCGCCTCAGCCGTATAAAATTCGCAGTGTCTTTACGGTAGTACCCTGCTGCGATTATACAGGCGCGTTTTGTAAGGGAACAAGGATACAAACGCATCTCCATCACACGTAGATAATGCATTTATCTGGGATTTACCGGGAAGGTTGCGCGTTCCGTTGTATTTAATGTTGCCGGGTGTAATGAATGACGCGCACACCGCCCGGACGCATCCAGGGAGCATCACAATGAACATTCTAGTTATTGAGGACGATGAGATGTACGCGGACCTTGTTCGGCTCTCGTTAAAGCGGAACGGCTTTGAAAGCACCATTGCTGGCAACGCGATTGAGGGCATGAAGCTGGCGCGTGAACTTAACCCCGACGCAATTGTGATGGACGTTGCGCTGCCACAGATGGACGGCCTTGAAGCAGTCGCCCGTATTCGAGAGGATGCTGTGCTGAGTGAGATTCCAATTGTGGTGGCCACCGCCAGCGGTACGTCCCAGACCCGCTATGAGGCGCGGCAAGCCGGGGCTGACATGTTCCTTGAAAAGCCGTTTCCCCTCACTGACCTCATCGCAGCGCTGCGTCGTGTGCTGGATATTGAATAGGGCGCTTCTGCTCATCAAGCCTTGAACATGGGCTCATGTCGTCATCATACCGCGTGACTATCATTGCAAATGATGAACATTAACCATCGCAGTTGACACTAAATTGTGAATCTAAACGGCTCGTCTTTTCCTGGCAGTTGGGGCGAGCCGATGGTTTTGTCTGGACCCCACGCACCATCCACTCACGAAAGGACACCACCCACCATGTATACCATCAATGACACACTTGACGACTTTACCCGCCCCACCGCCGCCGGGCAGACGTTCCGCCTCAGCGAGTATCGTGGCCAGCAGGTGTTGATGATCTTCTTGCGGCACCTCGCCTGAGTCCCCTGCCGCCGGCATATGGTGCAGTTGCGCCGTTATCAGGATGAATTTGCTGAACTCAATACGGAAATTGTCGCTGTCAGTTTTACGGGCGGTGAGCTTGCCGACACATGGGTACAACAAACCAGCGTCCCTTTCACGCTGATTATTGACGAGGACAAGTCACTCTATGAGGCGTTTGGCTTGCAACAATCGTTCTGGGGATCGTTTGGCCTGAAAAGCACCTGGTACTACCTTAAAAACCTGAAGCTGCCGCGTATCTGGGGTGACCCGTTGCAACTGGGCGGCGACTTCCTCATCGACGCGGAAGGGGTGTTGCGGTGGGCCTATCGCAGTGAGGACAACACCGACCGCCCCCCAATTGACGATGTGCTGGCGGTGGCGCGTGCGGTGGTGCAGCCCTCGTCGTGAGTGCTATGCTAGCCTGCTGTTTCCGGTGGTTGCAGCGCGGCGTAGGTTACCCCCGTCAGTTCTTCGCTGATCTCCCACAGGCGACGGGCGTCGGCTTCGTTGCGGGCCCGCTTATTGGGCGTCTCTTTGCGCGGATAGCCACGGGTGCCCATGATCGTCGGGCCATAGAACTCGCCGCTTTTGGCCTTTGGTGCGGTTGCGGCATAGAGTTGCGGAAATGCACCCCATTCCTGAGACTGTGACATCAGCGGCATCAACACCCCATACACCGCCCGTTCGACTTTGTTGTTGGAATAGGTGACGGTGTTGCTTTGTAGCTCGGTGTTGGCCAGACCGGGTTGTGCGCCAAGACTGGCCACGTTGACCCCGGCCGCCTGTGCCCGCCGATGCAGCTCGAGCATGAACAACACATTCGCCAGCTTGCTTTGCCCGTAATAGCCATAGCGTGAGTAGCTTTCCTTGCCCTGAAGGTCGTCAAAAAAGACCGGGGCCGTCCGATGCGCGCTACTGCTCACGGTCACGACGCGGCTGCTGTCGGTGGCGACGAGCATATCAAACAGCAAGCCCGTCAGCGCAAAGTGGCCGAGATGGTTAATGCCAAATTGCAGCTCGAAGCCATCTTCCGTTTCGCTACGTGGCGGTGCCATCACCCCGGCGTTGTTCAACAAAATATCGAGGCGGTCGTACTGGCTGCTGAACTCGGTCGCAAAACGGCGCACGCTGTCGAGGCTGGCGAGGTCCAGTTGCATCACGGTGGGGGGGGTGGCGTTGGGCTCCGCTTTAAGCAGGGCGTCCAGCGCAGCGCGGCCTTTGTCGAGGTTGCGCACCCCCATGACCACCGTTGCGCCTTTGCGGGCGAGTGCGAGCGCAGACTCATAGCCCAGACCGCTATTGGCCCCGGTGATAATCGCGATGCGTCCGTTCTGGTCGGGCATATCCTGTGCTGTCCATTTGACCATCAGTGCAGTGTCCTTTCGAGATGTTGGTGTCGGGTTTGATGGTCAGTGTAGCACATGCGAGGCGGCGAGTTTAGGTGCGAATACGGCCGCGTTACTCCGTAAATAGGATCGTCATGCGCATATGGCCCAGCCGGACTTCATCGCCATGATAGACGTGGTAGACCTCATAGGCGTTGAGCGGATAGCCGTTGAGGAATGTCCCGTTCGAGCTGGCGAGGTCCATAACTTCGAGCTGGTTCTGGTCGTTGGGGCGCAACGAGCAGTGGATGCGGCTGACGCCCATTGCATAGCCAGCATATTCTGAGAGGTTTACCGGATGCACTTCACGCGGGACCGTGACCATATCGCCAAAACGGCCCAGCACAACTTCCGTTGTGGGGCGCTCGATGAACAGTTCAAATTGGTCAATGCGGAGCGTGATGCTGGTCCGTGGGCCAAAGTAGGAGACGTCTTGCAGTTCTTGCGGTTGGGCGGGTTCGTCAACAAATTCAGCAAGGTCGAGCTTCTGGGTCTGGGTTTCTTCGTTCAGGTGACGGGTTTCAACACGGGACAAGAACGACAGCAGTTTTTTGACCATTTTGCGCTTGGGGGCGCTGTCGGTTTCTACCGCTTTAAAGCCCGGGTGCATGGGTGCGCCACAATTGCCGCAAATCAACGCACCAGCGTGGTTAGTGTAACGGCATGTCGTGCATTCCTGCATTTTTAACCCCTGACAACTTTCACAAAATCTTCATTAGTAAATATACCATAAATTTTGACTTAACGCCGGGTGTATTAACAATTTTTTGACATAACCTATTCCCATCTGCATCTCATTATTTTTCAGTAGGCTGTCTCTCGGAGAACACAATACACTCGCACAAGGAGGAGACGATATTGACTACACAAAACAGCTCCAGCGCATTCGAACTTCCCCCCGCGATGCAACGGATGACCGGGCTGGCCCGCATGGTAGACCCAACCGTACCCGGCAATCGCAACGCCATCATCGGGGGGGTGTTGGCGCTTGTCGGCTACATCGTGGTCGCGCTACTCGGCGAAACCAGCAGTGAAGACGCTTTTATTGACGGTGGGTTGTTTGCACTGGGCGTGTTTCTGGCGTGGGCGCTGGCCCGCGAAATTGACCCCGACCGCCAACACAGCGGCACACTCGCGATGGTGGGGGCGGCGCTGTCGATGGCGGTGATGGGCATTCCGTCGCTGCTGGCGCTGGCAGGTGTGATGCTGGGTGCGCGCATTTTGCTTGGCTCAACAGGGCTTTCGTTGACTTATGGCGATGCCTTGAGCCTGGCGGGGGTGGCGGGGCTGGCAGCGTTTTTCACGCAGGCATGGTTGGTGGGCGTTGGGCTCTTTGCGGCGGTGCTGGTGACTGCCTTTCTCAGTGATGGAAAACCGCTACCGCTGTATGTTGGCGCTGGCGCGGTGGGGATTGCAACGGTGGGCGGCGTGCTGCTGGTGGACGAATTTTCGTATGGGTGGGGGCAGGAGCTTGTGCCGCTGGTGCTGGCTGTCGCTATGATGCTCGCCTACGCGGTGGTGATGATGCTCAGTTCGGCGGCGGTCGTATCCCTGACCGATTTCAACAACAAGCCGATGTCTGCACAACGGCTGATTGCGGCCCGCGCGTTCGTGTTTTGCATGGCGCTGGCGTTTCTGGTCTATGAAGGCGCAAACGGTGTCGCCGACCTCAGCGCGGTATATGGCACTATGGCGGCGGTGGCGGTGGTTGTGGGCCGGGTTTATGTGCAGGAGCAGGCCGCGGCGGCGTAGGGTGGCGCTTGCTACCTGATCGCGCCATTTGCCAAAACACGCGATGGCTATATGATTAAAGAGAGTTGAATCCAACGTCAGGAGATCGACAACCATGACCTATTTTGCCCCACGCCCGTCAATGAGTGCTGCTGTGTTGATACTGGCTGCGTTGCTGGTGCTTGTGCCACTGGCGACCAGTGCCGCGCCGGCGGCGGCTCAGGGCGACGACCCGCTGCCACTTACCCAGACGATTGTCACCGAAGATGGACGCTATGCCGCTGACTATCCTGCCGCCCCGTGGTTCGCTGTGGAAGACATCCCCAACGGGATCACCGTGACCAACGACGAAACGGTCTATACTGAAGGCGTCTTTCCGCCCGGTGCCGGGCAAGCCGCGTTGATTGTGCTGTTCCCTGAAACCGTTGGTGACCTCGGCTGGGTGCCCGAAGACACGCTCGACGATGTGCGTGCCAACTTCCCCGACGATCCCTTCGAAACCATTTTCATTGAGGGGCGCGAAACCGTTGCCGTTGACCTGAGTGACGCAGACACCGATTTTGTGTTCTACTATTTTCGGTTGCCCGGCGCGGGGTTGACCATTGCGGCCTATGCCACTGGTACCGGCCAGTTTGACGACTACAGCGCGACCATGACGGCCATCATTGGCAGTATGCGCACCACCGCCAACACCCCGACCGCTAACGTGCCGGCCGACGAGGACGCACTGCCTGTCTTCCGTGACGCCATCGCGCCTGTTGCCACAGCGAACACCGTCGATTTCGAGGCATTGCCCCAACTGGCACAAACGAGCCAATCTGACAACGGCAACGTGAGCGTGCGCTACCCGGTTGGTTATAGTAGTTTTGATGATGGGAATCTTGTCATTCTGCCACCCGGCAACACCACCAGCGGTGAAATTCCGAGCGGGCAACTGGCGTTGTATGGCATTTCGCCGTTGATTGACCCCGAAGCGGCCGCCTTTGCGCTGGCTGACAGTGGTGTTGGCATGGCGATGCAACAGACCCTGTATTTCCGGCTGGTGCGTCCGGGGGTGACGCCGCGTAACTTCAGCACCAACGAGACATTTGTCATCGGTGACCGGGCTTATGACATGTTCACGTTTACGTCAGCGTTTGGCGACATTGTGATGATCGGGTTCGAATTTGCGGACGGGTCGCCGGGGTTGTTATATGCCCTGAGCGCGCCCAATGAAATGCAAGAACAGCTTCCGACCGTGATTGCGATTGCAGATTCGATGCGGTTGACGGAATAGGGCGCGTCTGTGGAACATTGTCGTGTGGGAGGAGGATACGCTTGCTCCCACTGCGGCGACCCCGGTACAATACGCACATGCAACTGCGTATCGTAATCACGTAAAGGAAAGACCCACCCTATGCACCATCTGTTTCGACGTATGGCACTGCTGTCTGTGTGTGTGGGCGTTGTGCTGCTTGTGCTGGCCTGCTCTAAACCAGAACCAGACACCGCTTTTGACGCCTTGCCCCCCGGTGACGCTGACCGTGGCGAAGCGCTCTACACGCAATCTATCAATGGCGCGGCGACGTGTTCAAGCTGCCATTTATTGAGCGCAGCACAGGCCGGCGGCCCCGGTCTGGAGGGCTATGGCGACCGCGCCGGAAATGTCGTTGACGGTGAATCTGCCGGAGAATATACCTACTGGGCCATCCTGCGGCCCGGGCGGCACCTCGTCAGCGGTTATTCTAACATCATGCCCAACAACTATGAAGAAGCGCTCAGCGACCAGCAATTAGCCGATTTAATCGCCTATTTATTGACATTGTAGCAGGCATCCCCTCCGAAGGAGTGTTGATCCACTATGGATATTTTGCAAATTCTATTACGTATTGTACATGTGTTGTCCTCTATTACCTGGATGGGCTTTGGTGCCTTCACCGTCTTTATTCTGGCACCGGCCATGCGTTCGGCAGCGGTGGACGGTTCGCGGGCGTGGGGACGTATCCTCAACAGTAGCGCCTACCCGCTGGTGATGGCGGCCACACCGATTCTGGCGATGCTCAGCGGCTTATGGCTGTACTGGGAAGTTTCTGACGGCTTCTATGATGAATACATGGGTAGCACCAGCGGCATTATTCTCTCGACCGGGGTGCTGGCGGGCATTGCGGCCGTCGGTCACGGCGCGGGGACGTTGGGCCGCACGACAGGCAAGCTCAAAAACCTGACCGCTGTCACCCAGAACGGCGGTGAACTGGACGACAAACAGCTCGCCGACTTCGAAGAAATGGAAGCCTACGTGCAAAAACACGCCTATATCAGTCTGGGGCTGATGACAGTGGCGCTGATTACGATGGTCACGCATCCGTATTGGGGATGATGGCGGGTGCTGACGCGCAGCGGGGGGGGGTATCATCTCACGTCGTCTGCATCATCATCGCAACTGGCACCGCACAGAAGGACGCCATGTCAGAACAAAACGCCATTCATGAGCAAATAATCCGCCAGCGGATCGGCAAATATAAAATTGAGGACTTCATCTTTCAGGGGGCCAGCAGTACGATTTACCTCGCCTGGCAAGAGGAATTGCAGCGCCACGTCGCGATCAAAATCCCCCTGTTCCGCTTTGATGAAGCCACCAACCGCGTCAAACGTGTCAGCCGCACCATGACCGACCGCCTGATTGACGAGGCGCGGATTTTGAGCCGCCTTGAGTATTCTAACGTGATTCCTCTCTATGACGCGGGTACAGCCGAACTCAAGGTGACGGGGCGCACGCTAGAGGTGCCCTATTATGTGATGCGCTATGCCTCGGCGGGGCATCTGGGCGAGCGTGTGCAAAACAGCGGGCTGCCCGCCAATGAGGTCTTTGCCGTGGCTGCGGACCTCGCCGGCGCAATTGACTACATGCACGCGCAGCACATTCTCCACCGTGACCTTAAACCGCGTGACATCCTCTTTGATGCCTTCAACATCCCCTACATCGGCAATTTCGGCGTGGCCACGCAAACCGACCCCAACATCGGCACCGTGGCACAGCACACCATCAGCGACGAGGAGCGGCAACGTCTGTTTGACGAGCCTGAAATCATTGCGCCGGAAATCTGGCAGGGTGGTCCGCATTCCAGAGCGTCAGATATTTACGCCTTCGCCTGTACCATCTACTTTGCACTGGCGGGGCGTTTTCCCTTTGACCGCCGCGACATGGACCACGATGCGGTTCGGCACGCGCATTTGCACGTCGAGCCGCCAAGCATCAGCACCCACAACCCCACCTTTCCGCCGTTGTTAGATAGCATCTTCGCCCGGGCCCTCTCCAAGAACCCGACCCAGCGTTATAGCACGGCGCAAGGCTTTGTGGAAGCGGCGCGCACGGCCTATGAATATGGCAGCCCCAGCGCCCGCACATGGGATATTTTCATCTCGCACAGCAAGCGCGATATGGCCGAAGTAACGCCGCTGCTCAAAGAGTTGCGTTTTATGGGGCATCGGCCGTGGTATGACAAAGCGCTGGAGGAACGCGGCGGGCAGAGCTGGTGGGAGAATATTCTGGCCAATATTCGGCGCTGCGAGGTGACGCTGTTTGTGATGTCCAACGACGCGCTCAACAGCCTGCCGTGTACGGCCGAACTGAACTATGCACAGGCGGTGGGGCGGCATGTTCTCCCGGTGCGGATTGACGCAGATGTCAAGCCCGACGAGCTACGCGAAAGCCTTGCCACCCTGCAATTTGTGGATAAGTTGCAGCCCGGCTGGCAGGTCAACCTGCGCAAATCACTGGACGACTTTGAGGAACCGCCCGCAGTGCCACATCCCCTGCCAGAACCGCCCCCGGTGCCTGTCTCGGTGTTGGCGCGTATTGCGGAACGCATCGACAATTTCGGCACACTCAGCCGCACCGAACGCCTCGCGACGATCCTTGAATTGAACAGTAAATTGTTGGACCCCGACTACAACGAGAAAGCGGTGAAATTGCTGCGCAACCTCGACGCCCGCGAAGACTGCGACCCAGAGTCACGCACGCATATTTTGCCGCTGGTGCGGGCCTATGTGGAGTAGGGGGAATATAGGGCGGGGGCACATGCGCTGCGCTTAGCTCGGATGATTGCTTATCGAAAAAGGGCAGGTATGTCTTGCTGCGGAAGCCAACACAGCCCCTACACAAACACGCTATTTGACCGAAATGGTCGTAGGGGAGGCTTGATGGCGCAGTCGGCAACCCTCCCATAATGTGATGGATAAGGCGTTTTCGTGTTACTGATATAGATGTTGAATAGAGACGTTTATCTATCATAATTATCGGACAAGCCCTGGAAAACCGTCGCTAGCCCGGTGTCGTGCGTGTGTCTGGATTCTTATCGCGACGTGATCGAGCGGGCGAACTTCAGTTCTGTCCGCGCGCCCGGCGGAGTGCTAGCGCCGTACTTCAGTGCGGCGACACCCCCTGATTTGCATCACAACAAGCGCAGCCCCCGCCGCCGTTGTTCTAACCGTTTGGGGTCGATCTCGCCGCCGCCTTCTGTGATTTCCTGCGCGATGGTGCTGAACGTCGTCGTAAGCTGGTTCATGTCTACGAAGAAGCTATGCGCATCACTGGACGACACCCGCTGCAAGAAGTCGCGCCGCGCCCGCCCAAAGCCAATCGCGATGATCTCAATACCGGCCCGTTTGCACTGGTTCGCGCTTTCGATGGCGGCCTGCTGATTATAGAGCGCGCCGTCGGTGAGGACCAGCCCATAGCGCACGCCCTCGGCCTGCACCAGCGCTTTGTATATCGCCGCGAAGGGGTTGCCGCTGGTGCCCGAACCTGTGCGCCCCACCCGCAGACCGTTGAGCGCACGGGCAACCTGCTTGGCGTTTTGCGACGCAGCGGCCAGCGTCTGCACACGGTCGGACCATTCCATAACGCCGATGCTGCACTGCGACAAATCGACCTCGGCCATGAAACTCAACGCGGCCTGTTTAGCCTCCTCCAACGGACGCCCGGCCATGCTCCCCGACACGTCCAGCGCCATATACACCGTGACATGCTCCGCGATCTGAATATCTTCTGGCGGTTGGGTGAAGCGGGCCGGCACATCCGCGGGCAGCGGTTCAATGCGCAGGGGGAGTGGGGTCTGGGTAGAGCGCTCCACCGCCGTGACCTCGACCACGCCGTTCTTGTTATAGGCATAGCTGATGTCAATCACCGCCACGCGCCCGGCCACCGATGGAATCCCTGAAAACACATATTGCCCGAGGTAGCTGACGTCTTGCGGGTCGCTACTTTCGCCCTGTGTCATGAAGACTTCGAGCTTGTTGCGGCTCCGTTGTGAGGACACCCGCAGTTGATAGGGGCGCGTGTGCCGGGCCGGGATGGGTTGGTTGCGCGGGATGATGATGCTGTTGATATAGGCGGTGCGGTCGGCGTTTTCCGCGATCATACCGAGCGAATTGCCGATGACGTCCTGTGTTTCGAAGCCGCCGAGCAGCAATTGCCCCTGCGGTTCATCGAGCGTGGCCTGCAACGCCGCCCCCAGCGCGACCGCCTCGTCAGGATGCACACCGCTGGCCACGTTCTGCCCGCGCTTCGCTTCGACAAATTGGCGCACCATTGGCATGCGCGTTGAGCCGCCGACCAGAATCACGCCGTCAAGGTCGCCCCAGCTGCCGCCGGCCCCCTCCATCAATTGGGTGGCAAGTTGGCCGGTGCGTTCTAAGAGGTCGGTGCAGAGGCCCTCGAAGGTGGCGCGGGTGATTTCGTATGTGCTGCTGCGCCCGGCGGCCTGCACAGTGACGCGGGCCGTGCTGCGTTGGGAGAGCGTGATTTTGGCCTGTTCCGCAGCGACCAGTAGCGCGTCGAGTTCGTCCGGTTCAAGTTCCAGCGCGTGTTCGTCTTCGAAAAGTTGCGTCAGGTGGTTAAGCAGACGGTCGTCGAAGTCTTTGCCGCCGAGGAAATGGTCGCCCGCTGTGCCGATGACGCGCAGCGCCCCGGGCCCGACATCGACCAGCGACACGTCAAACGTCCCCCCGCCGAGGTCATAGACCAGCGCAAACCCGCGCCCAATCCCCGGCCGCATCCCAAAGGCTAACGCGGCGGCGGTTGGCTCGTTGATGATCCGCAGCACATTCAGCCCGGCTTGCTTTCCGGCGGCGATGGTGGCTTCGCGCTGACTGTTGTTGAAATAGGCGGGCACGGTAATCACGGCGTCGGTGCAGGTGTGGCCGAGGTGGTCTTCTGCACACTTTTTCAGGTAGGTCAACACCAGTGCAGAGAGGTCGGTGGGGGTGTAGGTTTTGCCGCCGTGCAGATAGAGCGCCTGCCGGTTGCCCATGTCACGCTTGAAGAAGGCGATGACGCTATCGGCATGGTCAGACGCGCTGCGCTCTTTGGCAGCCAGCCCGACCTCGCCCGTGTCGAGGTCCACCACTGATGGCGTGAGATTCTCGCCAAGATGGTTGGGGATGATGATCGGTTGTCCGCTGGCGTCTACGGTCGCGATGACGCTGTAGGTGGTGCCGAGGTCAATGCCAAGGGGGTTGGGTTGGGTCATGGTGAGGGCCTTTCATGGGTCGCAACGATTCATACAGCTTGAGTGTACACGAAACGCGATGATGGGGCAGGGGTGGGTGGGTGTGGCGACAGCACGTGTCACACGACACACCCCGACACTGTATGCATTTTCTAACGGAAAAACCGCCTACAGCGCCAATATACTCTAACTAATACCACCCTGAATGTTGTACACTACGAATAGAGGACAATAATTTAATCTGTAATAAACTGGGGGCTTTCTGTCTATGCGACGACAGCGAATTTATCAGGGCGTCATTCTCAGCTCTGAAAATGAAGACCTCGCAGCGGTCGCGGAACTGCTGGCCGCACGGGTACGCGACAAGTTGCGCTATCAACACTTCGAGTCGGTCTATGAACTGAATCTGCACGCAGAGTATGACTTCATTGTTGTAGATCGCTTCGACGCCCTGCGCGATGTGGCTGTGCGCTACCATGACAATAATATTCCGTGTCCGTTGCTCATTCATCTGGTCTACGCTGATCAAGTTGACCTCAACCGGCCCTATCAGGCGCTACAGCCGTACAATCTCACGATTGCCCTGATTCGACAGGCAACGCTTGACACGCAAGATACCACGCTGCAATTCGACCTGTTTGAACGTATCCTCGAAGTGCTGGACGCCGCGCAGTGAGTGTGCTGGTGCTGGTTCGGCATAGCAACCCTGCTGCCCGCTCAGACATCAACGTGCATGACTGGGTGCTTACGTTGAAGGGGATTCAAAACGCGACCATTCTCGCCGGTGATCTGGGGACGTTCCTGCCGTTTCATCTCGCCAGCAGCCCAGAGCTGAAAGCCATGCAAACCGCGCAGGTAATCAGCGAAGGCTTAGACCTGGATGGCTACAGCATTGCGACCGGGGCGCATGAGCATCGGCGTAACACGATGTCGTGGTATGATGACGATGAGGAGCGCCGCGCTGCGATTCAGCGGGTGTTTAGTGAACCAGACGCTGTGGTTCTGGGGGAAGAAAGCGCCCGCGCTGCCTTTCAACGCTTCCGTGCGCAGGTTGACGCACTCAAGGCTGAACACCCTGACGAATCGCTGGTAGTGGTGACACATGGCACGGTGATGGCGCTGTTTGCGGGGTTCACCAATGATCTGCCGCCCGGCAATATCTGGGAACGGCTCGGCCTGCCCAGTTATATCGTGCTGGATCTAGACACGTATCGGCTGCAACGCATTGTTGCTCGCATCGAATAGGGTTGCGGTGTGCGATGCGGGTGCTGCCACCTGAACCCCGGACAGTCCGTTTGTCATACGCTGTAGGGTTGAAATAACCTGCAACACAGACAGCATATGGCCATCGTTGCGTCCACCGAACGCGTTGCTTTCAGGCTTGTGCGTTCGCCAAACCTGATGGGCACGTGCTGCGTCGTTTATGGCGGCGAAAAGGGTATGTTACCGACGTTTTCCCCGCTGAAGGACGGGGCTATGCAAGCCTTGTGCGTGAACAGCCCTGAAGGGCGCTCACGCAATGGGATGATGGACGTTACCCGATCAAATTTACCAGATCCATAACCCCACCCGCGCGGTCGGTGGGGTGCTGATGTTGGGAAACGGTCACGGTCAGGCGGACTTCAGTCCTGTCTGACCGCAATATTCTGCTAGCCCCGTACTTCAGTGCGGGGGAAACTTATATCAGGCTTGAATATCTTTCAGCGTCAGGCCCTGTTCTTCTAGATAGGGCATCAGGCCTTTTTTGTCCACCGTGCGCAGCGCGCGGGTCGAGAGCTTAATGCGTACACTGCGGTTCAGTTCTGGCACAAAAATTTTCTTCACCTGAATGTTAGGGATCTGCACTCGTTTGGTTTTCTTCTGTGAAAACGGGACGTTGTTGGCGACGTTTGGACGCTTGCCCGTCAGTTTACATTTGCGCGACATCGCGTTTTCCTTTGTGCTAGTCAAGCATAGAATTAGCATAAGTCAGTTGGATGATAACAGCGCACCAGTATACACCAACGCACGCCATCTGGCTATGGTGAGCTTGCCGCTGCATCAATTCTGAACCTCGCCGTGTGCGCAGGCATAATATGAATGATGTAACGTGTGTTGACTGGTAGCTGGTTGGCGGCGCTGCCGGCTGGCTATCAGCTATTTTCTGCCAGCGGATAGTCGCTAGCAGGTGCAGCAAGCTCGACATATGGCAAGCGCACGGTGAACGTCGTGCCCTGATTCAGTTCACTATGCACACCGATGTCGCCGCCGTGCTGTTTGACAATCGTTTTCACAATCGTCAACCCCAGCCCTGTCCCTTCACGCTGCTGGTGATCGTCTTCGGTGACGCGATAAAAGCGGTCAAAAATACGGGGGAGGTCTTCTTGCGGAATACCCAGCCCGGTGTCTGCCACCGAAAACACCACCTGCGGCGTCGGTTGTGCCCCGGTCGCAGGCGGCGCTTCCTCGACATGCCCGGCCAGCACAATAATCCCCCCTCTGGGCGAATACTTGATCGCATTAGACAGCAAGTTGTCTACTACCTGACGCAGGCGCGGCGGGTCTACCGCGGCGTGCAACCCCGCTTCGAGATTAACATGTAGCTCAATTGATTGCGCCGTGGCCAGCGGTTCGGCATCGGTGGCGCTGTCACGGATAATCGTCTCGATGGGGTACGGGTTGAGTTCAATGGCGCGGCCGGTTTCTAGCTTGGCAAGGTCGAGCAGGTCACTAATGAGCAGCTTCATGCGCCCGGTCTGGTGTTCAATGCGGTCGATCAGTTTGAGGTGGGTAGGGTCGGCGGTGTGTTGACGCAACAGGTAACACAGCGTAATGACGGTGGCCAGCGGGTTTTTCAGGTCATGGCTGGCCGTGCGCATCATGTCGTCTTTGATATTGGAGAGTTCTTCGAAATAGTCGCGGTCGCGTTCGCGCAGAATTTCAAGCTGGCGGGTACGTTCTTCGTAGAACCGGGCCTCTTGTTGCGAAATCCGTGTGCGCATCAACATTTCAAGGTGATGAATGCGTAGATTATTTTGATCTAACAAGGACTGACGACGCAGCAGGCTGTATTTCTTGTGGTGCATCAGGGCTTTGGGATAGTCCTCGCGCATTTCGTAGAGGGCCGCCAGTGCTTCGTGACACTGATACTGCCGCTGGAGGTCTTCGCGAGCCGTCGCAAAAGCCAGAGCCCGCTGATAGCTATTCAGGGCTTCTGGCACATCATTTTCGACAACGCGCAGCTTGCCAAACATCATTAACAGCGTCACGATTGTGCTGGTTCCGCTGGAGGTGCGGCTGTATTCCCACGCGCTCTGCAGATGCTCGCGGGCTTCGGAGAGCCGTTTTTCACTCAACGCGACTTCGGCCAGTGTCGCGTGTAGGCTGACACGAGCATGACGGTCGGGGATGTTGTCTAGCCGAAGGCGTTGTAAGCCGTGGCCAGCATGGGTTTTGGCGGCTGCTATATCTCCCATAGCCATCGACGTTTCAGCCAGCAGCGTATAGATTTCACCGACTTGCGCGGGGCTTGCATAATACAACGCCTCGTTGAGATAGCTGAGTGCCGTTGAAAAGTCGTCCAGTTCAATATAGATCCGGCTGAGGTTCTTCAAGCCCTGTGCCTGTGCAACGCTATCGTTGAGCGCTTCGGCAACGTTGAGCTGCCGTTCAAGGTTGGTCAACGCCGATTCAAAGTCATGCAACGCCAGATAACTTTCTGCGACATTGCCACGCACATAGGGTTCGAGGCGGCGGGCGGGGGCGTCTGCGATGAGTTCAAACAGGTGCAACGCCTGGATGCCAACCAGAATCACCTCATCAAACGCGCTCTGGTGCAAATGCACGCTGCTGGCCACGGCCAGAGCTTCTGCCATGCCACGCACATAATGCATACTTTCTGCCATGCCAAAGGCTTCTTGCGCCAGAATACCGGCACGTTCGGGGTCAGAATGGCGAATTGTCCAGGCATAGTCTGTAATGGCGTCCACGTGTTTCGCACGCGCATTGGTGTCGTGGAGGGTCGGGTTATTGTTGGGGTCGTGTTGTGTTGGCGTTGTCATAGTGTCGATTGTACCGCAATTAGGCATGAGACGGGCATAAGGAAATCAGCGGGGGCTTAATGCATCCTCAAGGCTGTGTGTCAGCCAAAAACCCGCGCCCGGCACAGAACCAGACACGGGACAATTGACGGCAGTAGTACAGTATGGACCGATGGCAAACGGCGCACCCACTGTGGGCACACCCCTGCCAACGAGAGGCGAGCGACGCCGGGCACTTAAGCCGGGGTGACCTCCTGGGCCTGGGGACCTTTGTCACTCTGGCCGACGGTGTATTCGACGCGCTGGCCTTCGTGCAGTTCACGATACCCTGTCGAATTGATGGCGGAAAAGTGGACGAAGATATCGCCCCCGCTGTCGCGTTCGATAAAGCCGTAGCCCTTTGTGGCATTAAACCACTTGACGGTGCCCATCTCACGGGTAGACATGGTGCAAATTTCTCTTTCTCTCTGGTACGGTAAGCGGTTTGTCAGGTTACGTAAACCTGAACAGTATATATTTTAGCACGAGATGAGCAGCTATGCCTTAGCCATTTCGCTGGGGGTAGGACTTTTGCAAAGTTGGCAACCTAACTCAGGGGTCTGGTAATTGTGGTGAGGTAATGGCCAGCATCCCATTGCGGGAGCGCCCTTCAGGGCTGTTCACGCACCAGACT
>DAOTTU010000060.1:0-13474 GCA_034437655.1 Anaerolineae bacterium | reverse complement strand
GTCACGGACATCCCGTTGGATGTCCCTACCACCGCATCACCATGCCATTCGTAGGGACGGGCAACGGCCCGTCCGAGAACCAAAAGATGATGTGACTTTGCAAAAGTCCTGACTTTGAAGGTATTCCTGACCAGATTTTGAACGTGTTGAATTTGCCGCGTCCCTCAGTGATGGAAGCGATGCTGGAAGCCTTGCAGGCGGTGCAATAGAAGACAGTCTCCAGGAGACAACATGTTGCGTTTATTGAAAAGTGGATTCATTTTATTCGTGCTTAGCCTTGCGCTGGGCAGCGTCGGCACACACGTCGGGGTGCAGGCGCAGGGCGGTGACACAGGTGTCGGTGGGGCGGGCGCGACCCTTCCGGCGGCGGATTGGTGGGCGTTGGTGTATTTGCCCGGCACGGATACGCTGCACTGGCTCAACCCCGACGGTGAGCAGATTATGATGCCCCGCCCTGAATTGCCCGACGAAGCGGACTTTGGCTTCCCCGAGATGCACGTCGGCGCGAACGGGCGGATGCTGGTGCTTGCCATGCCGATTAACGATGGGGACGAGTACGGGCTGGGCTTTTACGATTTCAGCACCGGCGAGATGGTGCGCGTGCATCAGACGCAAGTGGGCGAGGTGCCGCGTGTTTATAGCCGCTACGCCTCCGACGAAAATTCGCAGGCGGTGGCGGTCGGCTTTGCGTTTGGGCTTAATGCTGCGGAGGAAGGCTGGCGCGTGATCCTCTTTGACCTGTTCACGGGGGATGTGCTGGGCCAGTTGCGCAGTGATGCCGAGTCGGTGCAGGGTTATGAAGACGTGGACGCCATCACCGGGGGCGCGATCTTCCCGCAGCCGATATGGTTTGAAGGTGGGGGCGGGCTTGACGCGGGCGTGCATGTGCGGCTGGACCCCATCGGCGTCGGCGATGACCTCGACGTGCAGCAGTCCAGCGCGATTGTGTGGTATCCACGCGGCCGCCCGGACAGCGACACTGACACGCAGATTTTCCGCAGCCCCTACAATGCGCGGGCTATTGACTTTTCACGGTTGGGGCCCGAAGCGGTCTTTGCGTATTTTAACGGCGCGTTGCCCCGCACAGAGGTGCCTTTTGTAGATACCAACGCCATTGGGCGCGGGGCCCCGGTCGATTTGTTGGGCTATCCAGAGACGGAATTTGTCTTTGGGACGGGGGCGCAGGCTTATGACCGGGTACGCTGGGCGGGGGATGGTTCGCAGGTGGTGTTCCGCGCCATCAACGCCGCTGAGGAACAGCGCTGGTTCACGGTAGACCTCGATGGCGGCCAGCCACAAGCCCTACCCGATAGCACGCTCGATGTGATCGGGGTGCCGGGCGGGTTCTTATATGCGGCGGATGGTCAAGTGACGTTGCGCAACGTGCCGCCGACGGGGGCTGGCGACCGCGTGGTGTGGGACACGGGGCTGGATGATGTTGCGATGCAGTTTGTGTATGCCACGCAACCGGGGCTGGACGGTAATCTGGGGATGCAGTCCGTGTTTGTGCCGATGGGCGGCGAGAGCTTCATTGAGACGGTGGAGGTCTTGCAGTGTGAGCTTGGCTTGCCGACGCGGTTGGCGATAGGGGACACGGCCGCGCTGACCATCCCGGCGGGGGTGTTTTTTGTGGAAGACCCCGAAACACCCGATCTTGCCGCGAGTTTTGAGCGCTTGCCAGCCGAGACGACGCTGAGCGTGGTCGGGGGCCCGTTGTGTGTGAATGGTTTCGCCTACTGGCAGGTCGAGTTGGATGACGGCCGGCGCGGTTGGGCCCCGGAGTCTGGCGAGACGGATTATGTGCTGGCCACGCCGACGCAAGCCGCCGCCACCGGAACGGGAGTCGGTAGCGAACCAGACGCCGCCCCACCCGCCACCGACGCGACGCCCGCCGCTGACGCGACGGACACCGCAGTCGACGGCAGCCCACCCCCCACGCAGACTGCTGGCGACGAGCTGCCCCGCGTCGATGACCCCGACTCGTGCGAATTGGCGCTCCCCACGCAAATTGACAGCCGCGACACCGTGCGTACCCGGCAGGCCGCGACCTTCTACGTGGGCGAAGACCCGGACGCTATCGGCAATAATGCGGTGGCGGTGGAAGTGCCGCAGGGCGCGACGCTGTACACCATCGGCGGGCCGCTGTGCCGGGAGGGGTTGCGCTTCTGGGTGTTTGACTGGCAGGGCGACGACGACATCTGGCGACGGGGCTGGGTGGCGGAAAGCACCGACAGCGCCTATATCGTGACGCCCGCCGACGGTGACAGCGCCCCGGTTGACGTGCCCCCCGACGAATTGCCAGAAATTGGCGTGGCCCATTGCACCGACGCGCCAGAGAGCATCATCACCATTGGCTCAGCGGGCGAGGTGTCCACCGTGGACAACGTGCCCGTGTTGCTGCGTGTGCAGCCGGGTGGGGCGCAGGCGGGACTCGTCGAAAGTGGGCAGAATATCGTGGTGTTAGACGGGCCCGAGTGCGCGGACGGGTTCCCGTTCACCTATTGGCGCGTGCGCGTGTCAGAAACGGGGCTGGAGGGCTGGATGGCTGAGGGCGATGCGCTGAGTTATTTCATTGTCCCGGCGGGGGATGCGGCGACAGAGTAGGGCGCGGGCCTATGGCAATTCAATGGGTTGAGGGTCGCCTTGCACGGTTGGTTCTTCGCCCAACAAGAGGTCAAAGAAGGCGACGCTGGTAGCGGCCAACTCACGGAACTGTTGCCCGCGGATAGTCCCGTCACGATAACCGTCCGGGCGCTGGTAGTCTGCTGGCACGCCGACTGCATCCATGCCCAGTGCGTTACACAGATAGAGCGCGCGGTCGAGGTGGAAGTCCTGTGTTACCAGCACGGCGCGTTCGAGCGCGAAGATGTTATGCGCCCGGTAGCAGGAATCGTAGGTGCGCAGGCCGCCTTCATCCACGACGATGGCTGTGGGCGGCACCCCGCGTGAGATGGCATACGCGCGCATGGCCCGGGGTTCGTTGTAGTCATCGCTGCGGCCGTCGCCGGTCATCAGCAGCACATCGACCTTGCCAGCGTGGTAGAGGTCAATCGCGGTGGCGACGCGGTCTCGCAAGACGGTGCTGAGGCGGTCATTGCTGAGTACCCGCGCCCCGAACACAACCGCGACGCGATACTCTCCGGGCACATCGTTCACGGCATAATGCAATGCGCCGTAGGTCTGGGCGGTGTAGGTGCGTAATGCCAGCGGAGCCGCCATCGCCCCCAGAATGCCCGTCAAGCCCAGCGCAATCACGACCCATTGCCAGCGATAACGGCGCGTGGTGGTGGTTGGTGTGGGTGATGGCCGCTCGGCAGCGGCGGCGGTGTGCAGGGTGTGCGTCATAGCGCAGGATGATCCTTTCGTGTGTCGGCGTCAGTTTTCCGTGCGCAACGATACCAGAGCTACATGAGATTGTTGTGATGAACCCCCATGCGCTTACCCGCCGCCCGGGTGACCCGGCAGGGCCGGCGGCCACCCTGTTTTTCGTACCGCACCTTTTCAGGCCCCGCACTGAAGTACGGGGCCAGTAGGGTGTGGCGGTCAGACTGGACTGAAGTCCGCCTGAACGAGGGCCGTGCCCGTTTCCCGGCATCAGCACCCCACCTACCGCGTGGAAAGGGTCAAATGCTGCCTGCAATTGCGGTTAGCCTACCCCTGAAGCGTGTAAGACCGGGTTCGGGTCATCACTAAACAGAAATATGGACAGGTATGTCTTCCTGCGGAAGCCAACACAGTCCCTACAAAACCTCATCGGCAAGCCGAAAACCTGCTGTAGGGGGAGGTGTTGACGTCGCAGACGGCATACCCTCCCACAGAACAACCAATGTCGCGAACCTGGTGTGACACCTACTCTGCCGCCACCTCTGGCGCGACCGCCGGGTCAAACGCGACGTTCAGATTGGTGTAAAATTCGGACTGGCTGATTTCGAGGCTCATTTCAAGTGAGCCTTCCAGCCCGGCAGGGACGTTTTCTTCACCCAGAATGCTCGACAGGTCATCGGTCGCGAGGCTAGCACTGACCGTGAAGAAGAACCCGCGCCACCGCTCCTCATCATCAATTGCGAAGTTGAATTGCAGCGTCAAGCCGTTCAACATCGTGTCAAAAATGTTTGCTGTGGTCGGGTCAGAGGTGTCGGGCAGGGGGAAAAACTCGGTTTCGTTTTCCAGCAGCGCCGCACCGGGCACCGAGACGACCACGACATCGACGGCGCTACCGTCGGGTAGGTTGTCGGTTGTGGTTGAAATTTCAGTGGCCAGTTCGAAGACTTCAATAATCTCTTCGATGGAGTCGCCATCTTCACCTTCACCATCGTCTGCACCCAGCCCTGCAATGCTATCCAGTGCATTGAGGTTCCATTCGCCAACGGTGCTAAATGTGGCGACGAGTGCCGATTCAATGTCGGGGGCATCGCTGATCCCTTCGGCCAGCACAAACCAGTCGGCGGGGGGGGCGTCGAAGAGTGTGTCGGTGCTTTCGACGCTGGTTGCGTTGGCGTAGAGAACGTCGTCTACGAGGCGCAATTCGACGTCAATAGCGGTGTCTGACCCGCTGGTGGGTTCACCGTTTTCGAGTTCAGCGGCGCTGCTGACAAAGGTCAACATGCCACTGGCGTTGACGCTGTCGTCAGTGGTGATGACGTCGGCCACGATTTCGCTAAAGCTGTCTGAAGACTGACCAATAGACTGCCCGAGTGCAGTGATTTCCAGCGCAAGGCTGAGCGTCTGTTCGGTGCTGGAGGTGAGGGTGTAGTTATCGACCTCAGCGTCAAAATTGTCGGCGGCCGCCCGCAGGCGTTCAACAACGGCTTCGGGGTCGCTGCCATCGTCCTGAGCAACGGCGAGGTTGGGCAACAGCGCGACTGTCAGCAAGGCCAGCAGCACGCCACCAGTGATAACACGTAAGAATTGCTTGGACATGAGAAGGTTGATCCTTTGCATTGGTGATGAGAAAACAACGGTGGTATGGGTGCAGCAGGTGGTGCAGTACCGTACCCGCGCGTAGTATAGCTGAGTTGTGGCGATGGGGCAAAAGGCAGGCGTGCTGTTGTCGTCAGGGCAAATGCAGACACGGTTTGGCACATTTGCCGCGAAGACGGTACTATGGAAATAGATCATTGCTCGGTATCCGTTTATGGAAGGAGTCTGCCGCTATGCACAACCACAACGGCACTGTCACCATTTTTAACTGCACCCCCTATTCGGTTGAGTTGACATTGAATGGGGTCGAGATTGAAAGCCCGCTGCCCCCAATGACCGACGCGCCGCAATCTCTGCCACCCTTCCCCCGCATCGACCAGGACAACGTTAAGGGCGATGGGGCCTTTGGTACCAACAACACCCTTGCTACCCGCGCCGACGATATGCCGAACATTACTTATCGTATCCCGATGTCGGCAAACGACTATCCGCTGGGGGAAAACCTGGTAGTGTATATTTTCAATCGCGGTGCGTTTTTGTCGTATCAGGGCAAGGCTTTTCCGCTGAACCCGGCGTAGGGCATCCAGCGCTGGCAATGATGGTTTTTGATAGAAGGATCCGGGCATGTGGCGCGTTGTGAACGAGGGCAACGCTGCTTCGGGAGTGGCTCACTGAGCAGGCGAACTTCAGTTCCGTCTGCTCGCCCGCGCAGTGCTAGCGCCGTACTTCAGTGCAGCGAACCCATAGCAGCCTGAATTTTGATACCACAACCCTGCGCAAATCCACGAAAACGCTTGCCAAGCGACCGGGCTCAACGGTATCATTAGGAAAACCATAGAATTTTTGCATTGTCTCCGAAACACGCTCGCCGACCATCCCCGGGGCACCGCTTGACGCCCCACCCACTGCGAGACAGGCCACTCTTGAACGTTTGCGCAAGGAGCTTAATGATGTCTGACTTGAACGACCAAATTCGCGAGGCCATTGACGAATACAACACCGCTCGTGCCGCTGACCTGCTTAAAGAAGCGATGGAAAACGAACCCAACGCTGAAACCTACTATCAGGCCGCCCGCATTGCCCCCACCGACACCGAACGCGCCGAACTGCTGCGCACCGCTGTTGAACTTGACCCCGACCACGACAAGGCCCAACGCGCCCTTGAAAATCTGGGGACCTCTGCAAATGCGATGCCGCCCGCCGTGGCACCCGGCACAGGCGATGAAAACGTGCTGGACCGCGTTGGCAGCCGCCTGCCAGACGCCCCCGACGTTAACTTGAACTTCGCGCCGCTTGGTATCAACCTTGTGGAATGGTTCTTCGCTGCGTTGGGGATGGCGTTTGTACCGGCGATGCCAATTATTGCGCTGGTGCTTGGGGACTGGGCCGGCTCGGTGCTGGTGTCGTTGGTGGGGCTGGCGGTCGCGATTCCGTTGAGCGTGGGCATGGCGTGGTTCTTGACGTCAGAGGTCCGCAAGCGCATTCGGATGCGGGCGCAGGTCCTGTCACAAGGTAGTCGGCGCTACGCATAGGCACACATCGGCTTGCCGCCCATTGCGGAGGACAGCGGGACTGAGGGGTTTGGTAAAAGCAATTCGGTAAGACGTTTCCCCGTACTTCAGTGCGGGGCCCTTTTCCCCTGCCGTAAACGACGGGGCTATGCAAGTGTGGTGCGTGAACAGCCCTGAAGGGCGCTCACGCAATGGATCGGGTTGCCAGACCGCGCTTGCGTTTGACCTTACCCTACCCCTACCGCGTGTGACAAACGGGGTGTCCGCCAATCATGGGTCGGTTGCCCACTACCCGCTCACCAATTTCTCGAGCGTTTGTAACATGAACATCGTGTCTAGCGGTTTCGCGAAATAGGCGTCAAAACCCGCTTGCAGGGCCCGTTCGCGCAGTTCAGCCGTATGAAAGGCCGTCATGGCCACCAGCACCAGTTCAGACACGTCCGGGTGTTGGCGCAAGCGTTCCATCAGTTCAAACCCGTCCATTTCTGGCAGTGCCAGGTCAATCAGCGCGGCGTCGAAGGCGTCTGGCGTATCGTCCAGAATCGTGAGGGCGCGTTCGGCGGTGGGCGCGAAGTCGGTTTCAATGCCAGCGGCGGTCAGGGTGCGGCGGATAACGTCGGCCCCGTCTGGCTCATCTTCCACAACAAGAATGCGTAGCGCTGCCATCAGTCAATCTCCTCGGTACTGATCCGGCGTTCAAATTCAGGGATGTCCACCAGTATGCGGACAAGATTGTTGATAAATTTGTCCACATCCAGCGGCTTGGTAATGTAGTTGACAAAGCCGGCTTGAATAGCGCGTTCGCGGTCGCCGGGCATGGCGTGGGCCGTCAGTGCAATCACGGGTATATCCAGCGTGCGGCGGTCTTTGCCCATCGCGTCCTTCAGCAACCAGCCATCCATCACAGGCATTGACAGGTCAGAGAGTACGAAGTCGGGCCGGAAGGAATGCACCATATTCAGCGCTTCTTTGCCATCTTCGGCGGTTTGGACGATGGCCCCGGCTTTTTTGAGCAAGCGAAAGGCGATGTCGAGGTTATCCAGTTCGTCGTCAACGACCAGCACACGCCAGCCATTGAAGACCGTGGGGATTTTAGGCATGATGTTTCTCCTCGTGGTTGATGGTTATTCGGGTACGGCAGCGGTAGCGTCAGTGGTCGGCGTGGCGTCGGTGGTGGTCTGCAGGGGCAACGTGACGGTAAAAGTGCTGCCTTCGTTGAGCTTACTCTCAACGCCGATAGTGCCGCCCATCAATACCACCAGCTTCTTGACAATCGAGAGCCCCAGCCCGGCCCCGCCATATTTACGCCGTGACGTTGCATCCACCTGCCGGAACTCATCAAAAATCAGGTGTTGCCACGTTTCCGGGATACCAACGCCGCTGTCGATAATCTGGAGTTGCCAGTAGTCGTCGTCGTGCAGACGGGTGCGCAGCGTGATGGTGCCTTCGGGCGTGAATTTGATGGCGTTTTGCAACAGATTACCGACCACCTGTGCCAGCCGTTCTTCGTCAGCGAGGATGTGGTCGGGCAGGGTGGCGTCATGTTCCAGCAGCAGCGTGAGTTGCTTTTCCTGCGCCTGTGGCAGGAAGTCAGCGTGCCACGCCTGCACCGTCGCAGTCAGAGCTATTGGTTTTTGCACCAGCCGCACCCGGTCGGCATTAATGCGCGAAATATCAAGCACATCGTTAATCAGCGTCAACAAGCGCCGCGAGTTACCCTCAATGCGCCCGAGCATATAGTGTACGTCTTCGCTGAGGTCGTCTTCGTCCATGACAATGCCCGCATACCCCAGAATCGCGTTCAAGGGGGTGCGCAGCTCGTGGCTCATGGTCGATAAGAACTGGTCTTTAAATAGCAACGATTCTTCCAATTCACGGATCAGGCGGCGGCGGTCTTCGGCGGTGTGGCGCAAGGTTTCCAGCGTATTGAGCGTTTCTACGGCGGGGCTTGCAATCGAACCCAGCGCGTCGTAGAGCCTTTGTTCAAGGCCGGTGAAGGTGTGCGGTTCATCCCAGTTGATGGTTAGCACCCCGATCCAGCGGCCCGCGCGGCGTAGCGGCACAAACACAAAGGCGCGCACATCGGCTTGTTCCATCACGGCACGGGTGGCGGCGTCAATGCGGTCGTCGTCGTGCAGATCACTCACCATAAAGGGCTTATCTGGTGAATTGAGCCACAGTTGCGCCATCGGGAACTGTCCTAGCTCGAAGGTGGTGCCCACGGGAATCAGGATATTGTCGTGTCGATCCCAGGCGGCAATCGTTTCAATGTGGGTCGGGTTATGGCGGCGGTCGGTGACAATTTTGAAAATACCGGACGATTTCGCCCCACGCCGACGGCCCCCGGCTGAGAGCGTCATCAATAAGTCATCCATGGTCGAGGCATTGGCAACGCGGCGAGCCGTTTCATAAAGCCCCTGCGCCACGGCGCTGGTCGTTTCCAGTTGGCGTTCTGTCTCTACACGTTCGGTCACGTCAAACGACACACTGATGAGTTCTTTCATCTTGCCTTCGGGGTCTTTGATGGGGTAGTAGCGCGTTTCGTAGTAGCGCCCCAGGACTTGCAGCGTATCAGTGGCTTGTTGCCCGGCGAGGCCTTGCCGCACCCGGTCCAGCACAGCCGATTCGGCCAGCGCATCGTCCCCGGTGTACAAATCAAAGGCGCTCTGGCCAACGATGGTGTCGGGGGTGATGCCGAGCAGTTCTAGGCCGCGCCCTTCGGTATGCCGCACGATGCCGTCACGGTCGAAAACGGTCAGAATCAGTGGCGCGTAGTCCATCACGGTACGCAGGAGCTTGTCACGTTCGGCTTCGAGGTTTTCAGCCGCCTCGACCAGCATCCGGTTGAGCATGTCGTCGGTGACGTCTTCGGTATACATAATCAGCCCACCGATCTCGCCTGTGTCGGTGTACCACGGGCAAGCCTCCCACGAGATATAGAAGGTGCGCGGCCCCTGTTCAAAGGCGTCCGCTTTCCCGCGCATAGTTTCGCCTTCCAGCACACGGGCGAAAATCTTCTTCCAGCGCGGCGGCAGGTTCTTAGAAACGTCAAAGAGGCTGTTGCCAATGAGGTCATTGTCTTGCAGCCGAAAGTTTTGCATCCAGCGCGGGTTGGCGTACTGATAGCGCAGTTCGGTGTCAAAATAGGCGATGGCGTGCGGCGCATTATCAATGACAAGGCGTGCGACAGAATTATTGGTGGGCATAGATTGCGACATGATGGTTCCTTTTGCCGGGTGGGTCGGCCCCAGAATCAGATTGGAAAACAGTATGCGTATACTGTAACCAATTCCTGGCGTCTCATCAATGCATTGGGGCGATTGTGTCAACCAGACACACGACTCAATCAAAGACCACCGTTTTATTGGCATAAACCAGCACCCGATCTTGTACATGGTGCCACACTGCACGCGCCAGAACCGTCTTTTCGAGGTCTTTGCCACGTCGAATCATCGACTTCACGCTGTCTTTATGGCTGACCTGCGTCACGTCCTGCGCAATGATGGGCCCGGCGTCCAGTTCGGCGGTTACATAGTGGCTGGTTGCCCCGATAATCTTCACACCGCGTTTGAACGCCTGATGATAGGGTCGCGCCCCGACAAAGGCAGGCAAAAAACTGTGGTGAATGTTGATAATCCGATTGGGTAGCGCCCCCACAAAATCGTCGGTCAGAATCTGCATATAGCGGGCCAGCACCACAAAATCGACCGCGTGTTCTGCCAGTAGATCAAGCTGTTGCTGCTCGATGCTGGCTTTGGTCTCTTTGCTGACGTTGAATACCTGAAAGGGGATACCGAACTGGGCTGCGACAGATTGCAGGCGGTCATGATTGCTGATAATCAGCGGAATATCAACGATCAACTCTTGCGATTGCCAGCGGGCCAGCAGGTCGTAGAGGCAGTGGCTTTGCTTCGAGACGAAGATGGCCATCCGTTTGCGTTGCTCAGAAAACCGAAGCTGATAGCGCATGGCAAAGCGCGTCGCGATCGGCTCAAATCTGGCACGGATGCTGGCATCATCAGGCAGGTCAAACTCGCGCATGTCCCATTGTACCCGCATAAAAAAGACGTTCTGTTCGTCGTCCACATGCTGATCAAGATGCACAATATTGCCGTTGTGGGTGGATAAAAATTCAGTGACAGCCGCCACAATTCCGGGGCGGTCGTCGCAATGAATCAGCAGAGTTGCCGAGGGGAAGCGGGTAGCAGACATAGCACCATCTCCGTTTTAATACCATCACATGATAAAAGGCGGTATTATAGCATAGTCGGCAGCAAAAAGGGGGGACCTTGTGACAAACGCCACCTCCACCCGCGCCCCCTACCCCTCCGTCACGGTGATGTCGTCATAGCTGCGGATTTCTTCTGCCAGCTCGGGGTGAAAATGAATCGTTAGCCGCTGCATAGTGTCGATGTCTGCGCCGCTGATGTGCTGGCCATAGTGTTCAATGATCTCGTCCAGCACAAGGTTGTCATAGTCCATTTTGCGGTGCTGCTTGTCGTCGTCCAATGCATCGGCCACGACATCATACAACCGCGCCAGTGTGATACCCTCGTCTTCGATACGACGCCGCGCATCGAGGATCATCGCCGTAGCATAGGGCCACTGTTGCGACAGCAGCAACCACAGCAGCAACTTGGCCGCCGGCACCTGGCGCATGTCCCAATCCTGACGAATGGCAACGGCCCGCACCATACGATACACGTTCACCAGACGTTTAATGCGGCGCGGTGTGGGGTCCATATAGTAGCTGAAAGCGCGGAAGGCGTTACGCTCGGCATAGGTAAAGTTGACGATCTGCACGTCAGAGGGCTTGTCTTCTTCGTCGGCGTCGATCTTGGCGAATTCCAGATCCGCAGCCGACAGCCCGATGAATTCCTCGCCTATGCCGTCATCTTCCGGGGATTCGCCGTTGGTGCTGACGGTGGGTGTTTCTTGCGTCAGGCGGCGTAAGACCGGGATGCGGGCGAGGGTGTTGTTGTTTCGATTCTGCGTTTCTTCGGGCGGGGCCTGGATAAGCGTGTTCAGGTATTTGAAGAGGTCACGCGGGCGGGCTTGCGGCATGTTGAAGGGGAGTTGCACAATCTTGTCGAGGTAGTCATAGCCACTGATGCCGGCCCTGGTCAGCGTGTCTTCGTAGTTCGCTTCTACGATGCTGGCCACGACGCGCGTATCCACCGCCAGAAAGACCACGAACTCACGAAAGGCCAGCAGTAGTGTGATGGCTTCCAGCACTTCGATAACGCGGTCGGGCTTGCAACGGTCGAGGTCGTCAATGAACACCGCAATGCGGCTATGTTCTGGCAGGGCGTCGAGCATTTTTGACATGTCATCATACACCCGGCCCATCACGTTGCGCTCTTGCGGCTGAACGATGCTTTTCAAAAAGCGCCGTTCGTTGTAGGTACTCGCGCTGGCAGTCACCACCCCGGCCAGTTGGCGCGACTGCGGCGTGGCCAGCAACGTGATTATATCGCGTCCATAGCGCACCAGCACTGGCAACCCCAGAATCGGCACGATCGAGGCGAGGAGGTCAAATTCAAGCTGGGTGAAAATGAAGTATAACGCCAGCCCAAACGACCCGATCAGCGCGACAAGGTAAAAAAGACGCAGGATGAGTTGCCGCCACTCGCGGGCGAGGTTGCGCGAGACGTTGAAGCGAATTTTTTCGAACCCTTTGAACTGGTCTTCAATCTTTTTGAAGATCATCTCGACCAGCCCGGCCCACAGATTATCCGAGGCATTGAAGGCCCACGCATCGAAATCGACCGTCAGCACGCGCATCGGGACGTTGGGCTTGCGGGCCCCACGAAAACGCTGCTTTTCGGTGTGTTCGCCCTGAATACGCAGCACTTCTTTTTCAATCTGGTGCATCAAGAACGTTTTGCCCGTGCCCCACTGCCCATAAATACCGACCACAATCGGCGGCTTGACAAGCGGGTTCGTCACCATCTGCGCGAATGCAACGGCATAGTCTTTAAAGCCGAGGTGGTCTTCACCTTCGGGCAGGTCGTTGTTGATAACGGCATCGGCAGAGGCTTGCTCGTTGGCGGGGCGATGATCTTCGAACTCGTCAATCGCCTGCACCAGGGCCTGTATGACGCCACCAGTGAGGCCATCTTGTGCGGGGATGGTCGGGAAGCTCTGCACGATGGCGGGTAACGCGCTGGCGTCAATCACAAGATTGACAATCGGCAGTCCATTCACGGTGGACCAGTCCACGACGTTAACCCAATAGCGGGCGCGGCTGGCGTCTGCGGAAACGACATTGACGACCCCATCACATTTGCCGAGGATGTCGCGCATCACAGCGGCTTGCCAGTCACGGCTAACACCGGGTTGTGGGGTGTCAATCCAGACCTGGTGGCCGAGGTCTTCAAGAAGCTGGCCCAACCGGGTGACGGTGGGTTGGTCCTGGTCAGCATAGTTCACAAACAGCCGCATCATCAGAAATACACGCCCTTTCGAACGCTGAATAACGTTTATTGGCAAGCATAGCACATTGTGTGCAGCGCTGCACCTCCGCAATGCTCGGGGTCAGGACTTTTGCAAAGTGTCACGGACATCCCGTTGGATGTCCCTACCACCGCATCATCATGCCATTCGTAGGGACGGGCAACGGCCCGTCCGAGAACCAAAAGATGATGTGACTTTGCAAAAGTCCTGGATACAAATCGTCGTGATCTGTGAAGCCTTGCACGGCAACCGCATCCTTCGCCAGCAGCAGCCTTCCGGCGACTGGCAGACGGGCATGGTGCAAAACGCGACAATGCCCTTTTCCCCCGCGCTGAAGCACGGGGCTATACAGGTGGTGCGCGCGGACAGGGATAAATCCCACCTGCGCGGTGAGGCGTGCGGCACGATGCGGAAAACGCCCCCCCGGCCCTCGGTCAGGCGGACTTGAGTCCTGTCTGACCGCCACACCATACTAGCTAGGACTTTTGCAAAGTTGGCAACCTAACTCAGGGGTCTGGTAATTGTGGTGAGGTAATGGCCAGCATCCCATTGCGGGAGCGCCCTTCAGGGCTGTTCACGCACCAGAC
>DAOTTU010000059.1:0-59362 GCA_034437655.1 Anaerolineae bacterium | reverse complement strand
GTCGTTGACTTCGGTGCGTTTATCGACATTGGCGTTAAGCAGGACGGGCTATTGCATCGCAGCCAGCAACCACGTGGGCTACAGCTTAGTGTTGGTGATGTGCTGGAAGTCGAAATCCAGAATGTTGATATGGAGCGCGGCCGCATCGGGTTTGGTGTACCAGCAGACCAAGCCTAACGCAGACCCAGTAGATGTTCAGCGTGTTCGATCTGCGTTTGCACAGCGTCCGGGCTGGTGCCGCCGATGGCTGTGCGCTTATTGACCGCTGCGTCAAAGTCCAGCACAGCGTATATACCCTCGTCAAAATACGGCGACATCTCCTGATAAGTTGCCAGTGAGAGTTCCGACAGGGCAACACCTTGCTTTTCGGCGGTTTGCACCACCGCCCCAACGATGTGATGCGCCTCACGGAAAGGGACGCCTTTTTCTAGCACCAGCCAGTCGGCAATTTCCGTGGCCAGTAGCCCCTCGTCCAATGCTGCCCGCATTCGGTCCGGGTTGAGTTGCAAGGCGGCCGTCATCCTGGCAAGCACAGGCAACACCAGTACGAGGGTGTTCAGCGTATCGAACAGCGGTTCTTTGTCTTCTTGCAGGTCTTTATTGTAGCCGCTGGGCAACCCCTTGAGCGTCGTCAGAATGCCCGTCAAATTGCCAATGATGCGCCCGGCCTTGCCGCGTGTCAGTTCCATCGGGTCTGCGTTGCGCTTTTGGGGCATAATGCTCGACCCTGTACTGAAGGCATCTGGCAAGGTGATGAACCCAAACGCCGGGTTGCTATATAGAATGACGTCCTCTGCAAAACGGCTCAAATGAACGCCGATCATGCTTGCACAGAACAAAAACTCCGCAATGCCATCCCGGTCAGAAACCGCGTCGAGGCTGTTGTGTGTCACACCACCAAAGCCGAGGTCTGCCGCTAGCAGTTCGCGGTCAATGGGATAGGGTGTGCCCGCCAGCGCACTCGCCCCGAGCGGACTGACATTCACACGTCGGCTGCAATCGTTGAGTCGTTCGATATCACGTTGCAGCATCCAGAAGAAGCTCATCAGCCAGTGCGCAGCGGTGATCGGTTGAGCGGGTTGCATATGGGTATAGCCGGGCATGACGCTGTGCAGATGAGGTTTTGCAGCATCAATCAACGCACGTTGTATGGCCCGTAGTAGCCGGATAGTGAACTGGCACGAATCACGAAGCCAGAGACGTGTATCCGTCGCCACCTGATCGTTGCGGCTGCGGCCAGTGTGCAATTTGCCGGCTACATCGCCCACCAGTTCTGCGAGGCGACGTTCAACAGCCGTGTGAATATCTTCGTCGTCGTCAGCAAACTTGAAGGTGTCGCGCTCGAATTCTTTCAGGATATTTTCAAGCCCGGTTTCGAGTTTTTGCGCCTCCGTGTTAGTGATAATCCCAGCACGGGACAGCGCCCATGCATAGGTAATGCTTCCGGCGATGTCTACACCATAAAGCACCCGGTCAAAACGCAGGGAGTCGTTCAGAAGGCGCATTTCACGGTCAGGGTCATCCGCAAAACGTCCCCCCCACAGTCGGTGTTGGTTGTCGTCAGTCAAAAGTCGTCTCGCTTTGGTAGAAGTCGGTCAAGCGCTGGATTACACTCTCCAGATCGAGTAGTTCCGTCTCGGATACGGTACGGAATTTAATTTCGATTTTATCACCTGTTCGTTTGGAGACAACTAACTTGCTGCTATGTCCGATAATTCGCATTGATCGAGACGTAATCATGGCTGAGGTCACATGTCCACACCGTTGCGCTGGCATCCCCTAGCCCCAGGTCAAGCTGCACGTTAATTTCGTCATGGCGGAAAATAGCTGTTGCCGCGCTTTCATCATAGTCCAGCGGTGATCCACTCGCTACGACTTGCAGCGGTGGTTCATTGTTTCCGCGCACCTTAAACCATAAGCTGAGGCTATTCATGTCGAGGTCAACACCTGCACGCCCGACCGCCGCCAGGATGCGCCCCCAGTTGGCATCAGCACCATAGAACGCCGTCTTGACCAATGACGAAGTACCTATTGTGTTCGCAACCCGATGAGCATCCTCGTGGCTTTTGGCCCCATTCACATTGATTTCAATGAAGGTCGTCGCGCCTTCACCGTCCAGCACAATCATACGTGCTAGTTCCTGACAGACTTCAGTTAACGCTGCACCAAATTCTGACATAGGGGGTGTGACCCCAGCAGCACCATTGGCTAGCAGTAACACTGTGTCGTTGGTACTGGTGTCGCCATCAACAGTGATGCGGTTGAAGCTGTGCAGATTGGCTTCTGTGAGCGCTTTTTGCAAATCCGCTTGCGGAATGGCGGCGTCGGTGGCAATCACGGCCAGCATGGTGGCCATGTTGGGGGCGATCATACCGCTACCCTTGGCCACCCCGGTGATGGTATACCCGTGCGGACTCTGGAAACTGTAGGCTTTAGGGCGCGTGTCGGTGGTCATCATCGCGTTGGCGGTTTGGCCCCAGCCCTCTGGATGCAATGTTTCGCTGACTAGCTTTACCCCGGCTTCGATTTTGTCCATCGGCAACTGGACGCCAATCACACCTGTACTGAGGACTAACACCTGTTCTGGTTCAATATCAAGGGCAGCGGCGGCCATAGCTGCGGTCTGGTGGGCATTGCGCAAGCCCTGCTCCCCGGTGCAAGCATTGGCCACGGCTGCATTGGTCACGATAGCGCGGATGGTGCTGGCATTGTGTTGCAAGCGCTCCATATCCAGCAACACCGGGGCGGCCTTCACCTGATTGGTGGTAAAGACCCCGGCAGCGGCACAATCAGTTTCTGAATAGACAATCGAAAAGTCGGAGCGGCCACTTTTGCGCAGCCCAGCCGCCAGCCCCATTGTTTTGAAGCCTGCAACCGGGTGCAGTAGCCCCAGTTCAATCTTATTTTGTAGTGAACGTAATTCAGCCATGGCCTAGTCTCGCTTGAACTTGTAGTAATCCGGCTGACGATAGCGGCTCTTGCCCGACCCATCAATCGCGATCAAGGCTTCAACCTTCTGCGGCAAGCCCCACAACGTAATGAAGCCCTCAGCGTGCTGCTGGTTATAGACGTCCATTTGCCCAAACGATGCGTAGTCCTCACGGTAGAGGCTAAATGGTGAACGCCGACCCGTGACCGTCAAATTACCCTTGTAGAGTTCCAGGCGGACGTCCCCTGTCATGCTCCGCTGTGTGACATTCACAGACCCGTCGAGTGCTTCCCGCAACATTGAGAACCACTTGCCATCATAGACGAGTTCCGCGTAACGCAACGCGAGTTGTTGCTTGTAATGCAATGTTTCTTTGTCGAGGCAGATGCTTTCGAGGGCCTGATGCGCCTTGTAGAGGATCGTGCCGCCGGGCGTCTCGTACACACCACGTGATTTCATACCCACCAGTCGATTTTCAACGATGTCAACGCGGCCAATTGCGTGTTCAAAGCCGGCCTGGTTCAGGCGCGTGAACAGTGCAACGGGGTCCAGATGTTCGCCATTGAGCGAAACAGGAGTACCTTCGACAAAACCAATAATCACCTCACCGGGTTCGTCGGGCGCATCTCTGGGCGAGCGCGTCAACTGGAACATATCATCTTCGGCACGTGTCCAGGGGTCTTCGAGCGGGCCACCCTCATGACTGATGTGAAAAATGTTGCGGTCGCGGCTATAGATACTCTTCAGGGTGTGGGTCACCGGGACGTTGTTGGCATGGGCGTATTCAATCGCATCTTCGCGGCTGCGAATTGTCCACTTGGGGTCACGCCAGGGAGCAATGATTTGCAGCTTGGGGTTGAGCGCCATCACGGAGACGTCAAAGCGCACCTGGTCGTTGCCTTTCCCGGTGGCCCCATGCGCGACGGCCTGCGCTCCTTCGGCCTCAGCAATTTCGACCATGCGCTTGGCAATCAACGGGCGGGCGAAAGATGTCCCTAGCAAGTAATCACGCTCATAGATGGCCCCGGCGCGAATGGTTGGGTAGACATAATCTGTTAGAAATTCCTCGCGCAGGTCTTCGATATAGGCTTTGCTGGCACCTGTGGCCAGCGCTTTTTCTTCCAGTCCGTCGAGTTCTTCTTCCTGGCCAAGGTCAGCCGTAAAGGTGATGACCTCGCAGTTATAGTGTTCTTTCAGCCACGGCACGATGACGGAAGTGTCCAGGCCACCGCTATAGGCTAATACAACACGCTCGACGGGGGGATAGGCGGGATTAACGGTCATTTTGTTCGTGTTCCTTCTGTTGCAGAAAAGTGTCTAAAAATGTGATGTATTCGGCTAAATGGGCTTGTTCAATAATCAGGGGGGGCACGAGGCGCAGGGTATTTGGCCCGGCGTTCACAGTCAAGAATCCAGCCGCATAGCCAGCCGTGACTACCTCTGTTGCGGGAAAGTCAAACTCAATGCCAAGCATCAAGCCGCGCCCACGCACGTCAACAATCTGCTTATGTTTTGCAGCCAGTGTTTCAAGTTCACTGCGCAACCATGTACCAACGTCCTGCACATGCTGCAATAGTTCCGGTGTGTTGATGCGTTGGAGGACGTGCAGCGCCACAGAACAGACGAGGTCACCGCCGGCGAAGGTGCTGCCGTGGTCACCCGGCTGCAACACAGCATGAACGGCGTCGGTCATCAACGTTGCACCGATGGGCAGCCCGTTGGCCAGCGGCTTGGCCAGTGTCATGATGTCCGGCGTCACCTCACTGGCGGTATGTGTCCACAGGTTGCCCGTGCGCCCAACCCCACACTGTACTTCATCAAAGATCAAACAGGCGTTATGAGCGTCACAGCTATCACGTAGCGCTTGCAAAAATTCTGTGCTGGCCGCATGAATACCGCCTTCACCCTGAATGGGCTCAACAATCACTGCGCAGGTCTTGTTGCTGATATGGGCCTGTAAAGCGTCAATATCATTGAAAGGCAGCACCGTTATATCTGGTAGCAGGGGCTTAAACGGCTCCTGATATTTTGCTTTGGGAGTCACGGAAAGGGCCCCGGCCGTGCGCCCATGAAACCCACTGCTGAAAGTGATGATTTCGGTTTTGTGAGAGTCGCCGTTGTGGTACGCAACCTTGCGGGCGAATTTGAGCGCGGCTTCGTTGGCTTCGGCCCCGCTGTTGCAAAAATAGACCCGGTCTGCAAACGAGTTTTCGCATAATAAACGGGCGAGTTCTCCCTGCGGCGCGGTGTAGTAGAGGTTGCTGACGTGGACGAGCCGCTGTGCTTGCTCGGCAATAATAGCGCTGAGCTGCGGGTCGCTGTGGCCAAGGGCCATCACTGCGATACCTGCTACGAGGTCAAGGTAAGCGTTGCCCGCAGCATCGTATACATGCACACTCTCACCATGCGTCAAAACAAACTGGGGGCGGGCATAGGTCTGGGCAATATACTGTTGTTCGTCGGCAATTGCCTGCGATTTAGCGGGGGTTATGGTCTGCATCGGTAATCCCTTCATGTTTTACTTTTTCGGTATCAGTACCAGTCGGCTCCTGTTGAATTTCTTCAAAGATAATGGTGCCAGCCCCCGTCAGAAGCCCTTCGAGGTCAGTAATCAGCACTTCCTCAACGCCGTGATCAATCAGTTCTAACGCACTCTGCACTTTGACGCGCATGCCGCGCCGGATGACTTTTTGCGCGATCAATTCTTCGCCCAAAGCACGATAAATGAACGGCACTACCTCCCCTTCATGGAACACACCTGACACATTGGTCAAAAACACCACACGCTTCACCCCAAGCGCCTTGCCAATTGCCCGCGCCACATGATCAGCATTGACATTAAAGGGGCCGTCATCACCGAGGCAAATCGGTGCGATAACAGGCACAACCTTTTCTGCTAACAGTTGCAACAATATCTCACTGCGCACTGTGGTTGGTATGCCCACGCGCCCCAGATCATGCTCAGGGTGTTCCAGCTTTTCAGCACGGAGCAGCCCCCGATCCATGCCATTCAGCCCCTGCGCTTCAATCCCTGCCAGCACAAAAGCGCGGGTGATCTGTGTATTGACTGCACCACAAAGCACCATCTCTGCAACGGCAAGTGATTCCGGGTCAGAAACACGTAGCCCGTCGATATAATATGGTTGTATACCAAGCTGACGCTGCATATCTGAAATTAAACGCCCCCCCCCATGCACAATCACCAGCGGATAGTCAATCTGTTTGACAACAGCAGCGAGGTCATCAACAAATTCAGGGTGGTCAAAGCTGCTACCGCCAATTTTTAACAGAATCGGTTTTTGCATGACTGTTTCTCTCCAGCAATCCCTCGGTTTCAGGTAAGTCAAATAGTAGATTTGCGTTTTGGAGTGCCTGACTGGCGGCTCCCTTGCGCAGATTATCCAGCGTCGAAATAAGCAACACCATGCCCGGCACAGCTTCTTCAACAGAAATAACACAGTCATTGGTATGCACGGTGTCCTTCAAGCGGGCCAGTTGTCCGCGTGGCAAGACATGCACAAACGGCTCCTCAGCATAAGTTGTCGCCAGGACTTCATGCACCCGATCAGTATCGGTGTTCACCGGAGCATAAATGGTCGAAAGCAGGCCACGGTCAACCGGGATCAAGTGCGGGGCAAAGATGATCGGGCCGGTGTGGGGGTGTGTGGTCGCCTGTAATTCTTGCTCCATCTCCCCAACATGCCGATGCACGCGCCCTACATTATACGGTTTCAGATCACTGTAGACTTCTACGAAGTGTGTCCCGGCTTTGGGAGTACGCCCGGCCCCACTGACACCACTCTTGGCATCAACCACAATGGGTTCACTCCCACGGAGCAAACCCGCTTCAGCAAGTGGCAACAGCGCCAACAACACACTCGTCGGATAGCAACCCGGGTTCGCGACACGATCCTGACCGCGTATCGCAGCACGATGGCGTTCAGGTAGGCCGTAGACCGTCGGCAGCAGGTGGGGTAGGGGGTGAGCGTTGTGGTACCAGGTGGTGTAGCTTTCGGGTGTCCTCAGGCGTAAATCAGCAGATAAATCAACGACTTTGACGCCTGCGGCCAGCGCCGATGCGGCTAGCGGAGCCGATGCGCCATGCGGGGTACACAAGAAGACCAACTCAACAGTGCCGAGGTCAACTTCAGCCATAGAAATGTACTGCAACCCGGTGCCAACAATAACCTGCCCGGCAAAACTATCTGACACAGCAAACTGCACATGAAAATGGGGATGGTGCGCCAGCAGCGAGATTAATTCTTGCCCGGCGTAACCACTTGCGCCAAAAATACCAACGTTAATCACTGCAAAATCTCCTCCAGAAAACCCTTCAAAAATCAAAAAACCCCAAACCATGCTGGATGGTTCGGGGTGCTGTGTTCCTCGCGTGTGCTTTTAGTGCATTGCTAGCCCAACTGCAAACAGCCCTCCAAACCAGTTGTGTTCGGACGGCGACGGCGGCGACGTGGTGCTAAAGTCAAGCTAACAAGTGCAATAATCATAGCATATTTGGCAATTTTGAATGTGAATGATGACAATAGCCTATGCAAAACATTCACGCTTGTCAAGCACGTTGGACAATTCGTACAATGCAGCCACCTTTGCGCTCGGTGTGTATTTCACGATAAGATAAGTACATACTGCCCAGCCCTAACGAAAGATGCCTGAATGTCTAACCAGCGTTCTTTTGCCTTTTTGCAGCCCGGTACCATGCTTGGTAAATACGAAATCAAAAGTCTACTTGGTCGTGGTGCGATGGCTGAAGTCTACCGGGCGTTGAACCCTGCACTCAACAGCGACGTCGCAATTAAGGTGATGAGCCCCAGTGTGATGGAAAACAAAGAGTCGGCTGCACGCTTTCGTCGCGAAGCGCAAGCCGCCGCACGCCTTACCCATCCCAACATCATTCGCGTCTACGACTTTGACATTGAAGGCGACGTTTATTACATGGTTATGGAGTTGCTAGAAGGGCATACCCTCAGCGATTTCATCCGCGAACACACGGCAGGCCTACCGACTGGCGAAGCCCTACGCATCTTCACTCAGATTGCAGAGGCGACCCATTCTGCGCACCAGCAAGGGATTATTCACCGTGACATCAAGCCGACCAATGTCATTCTTGTGCGTGACCGCGCTGTGTTGAGTGACTTTGGGCTGGCACGCATCTCGGACCAGGCGCAGCTCACCGCGACAGGTAGCAGCGCAGGCACGCCAGCCTATATGTCACCCGAACAGGCTTCTGGCGGTGAAATTACCACCCGCAGCGACATCTATTCACTGGGAATCACATTGTATGAAATGCTAACTGGTCAGGTGCCTTTTAAAGGTGAAACCTACGCCAGCCTCCTGTTGCAACAAATTCAGGCACAACCACCAATGCCCAGCAGCATCAAAGAGGACCTCGACCCCGTGCATGAAGCCGTCATTATGCGGGCGCTCTCGAAAAACCCAGAGGAACGCTACGCGACCGCCCAGGAGATGCTTAACGAACTAAAAAGCGATAGCGTTGACAAACTGCCAGACGCCACAACAATCTTCCGGACACCACGTGAGTCCTCACAGGCATCCCGCGGAGATGCGACCATTCAACTATCGCATGGTTCCGGCTCACAAGCTATCCCCGGTGACGGTTCAACTATTTTGACTGCCGCTGACCGCCAGCGCCAACGGGTGTTGATCGGTAGCATTACGACGGTCGCAATTTTGCTTGGCATTATCCTGCTGTTTATGGTCGTGATGGGCGGTAATGGCGGCAACGGCAACTCGGACGATAGTGCTGCACTAGATGCCGAACCCCCAACCGCGCCCGAGGGCATGGTTTATGTCCCCGGCGCGACGTTCGAAATGGGTAGCGCTCGTGGTGAAGAAAATGAAGCTCCGCCGCATACGGTAACCGTTTCAGAATTTTTCATTGATGAGACGGAAGTCACCAACGCGGACTATTTTGAGTTTGTCAACCAGACTGGCTTCATGGAGCCAAGCACGTGGTTACGTCCGGGCACGTCAGCGTGGCAGATTGAAAGCGAGGGTGTCTATGTCGTCGGTAACTTTAACGAGCAATGGTCCTATGACGGTGAACTGGTTGAGTTTTATCCAGATGGGGGGTTCAACATTGATCTCAACGCCGACGAAGAAACAGGCATGGTCATTGCGGAGTTCATCGGGACAATGCGCCCCAACAACAGCTTCACCTTTGAAAATGTACGCATCCGTGTTGAACATACTGTCTTTGAACAGACTGCCTTTTTTCATGAAGGTGGGGTAGGGGACCATGTGTTGATGCATGGTACCAGCGGACAGGAAGCCGATTTCCTCCCTGAGATTATTTCGCCGCTTTCCACGTGGGGGGATGCGGATATTTTCGTTAGTCAGGACCTTGAGAGTGACAACCCAGACTTTGCCCCTGTGGCACGAGATGTCGGTGCGCACCTGATGCTGATGCCGGGTGTCCGTGACGAGCAGGGGCGCATCCTCCGCGCAGACGGCTCGTGCTGCTTTGACCGTAGCAACCCTGATGATGGACTTGTAGACGAGGAAAACCTTGAGGTTATGCTACTGCTGTTTCAGGGGGCAGACACCAGCTATGGCAGCAGTGTGCCCGGTGTTCCCGGTGGCATAGGCGGCCCGAGTATCTGGCTAAACCTCTATTCTGAAAACCTTACGATCAACGAACAGCCTGAAACCACGCTGGCCCGCTTCCGAGAAGGCGAAGACGACTTCCCCGTGACAGGTGTGACGTGGAGCGCAGCACGCGCCTATTGCGAATGGGCTGGGAAGCGCCTGCCAACTGAAGCCCAGTGGGAACTTGCGGCGGGGGGGCTTCAAGAGTTTAACTATCCGTGGGGTGATGAGCGTGTTGTTGACGGTGAAGTCCCGGCCAATACATCGGCGGGTGTGCTAATGCCCGTTGGCGAGTTCCCGGCGGGTGCCAGTCCCTATGGGGCGCTGGATATGGCTGGCAACGCCTGGGAATGGGTCGCGGACTGGTATGATCCAGACTATTATGCCGAAAGTGTGGGTGCCGTTGATCCTATCGGCCCGCCCGGTGGTGAGGAGAAAGTGCTGCGCGGGGGTGGCCCGGCCCAACGCGACATTACCGGCAGTACCGAGTTCCGCACCACCGCTCGCCTGACGGATGATCCAGAAACCCCCGGTTCTGTCTATGGATTTCGCTGCGCGTCGCCTGTCTCTACAACCGAGGACACAGATTCCTAAATGCATCGTTTGCGTTGGCTGTTGTTGATCGCAGCTTGCGGGCTCTTGCTCTCAGGGCTGGGCAGGATATGGCCGGTTTGGGCACAGGAACCGCCAACCGCCACCGCAGAGCCGACACTTGTGATTCCTACAATTGTGGATGGGTTGCCGCCCTTAACAACGCCGACCTTCACACCATCGTTCACGCCACGCCCAACCCAAACGCGCATCCCATCACAAACCCCAACCGCGACCTTAACGCTGACCGCTTCTCTGACTGCCACTCGTACAGCTTCTGCTACCCCTAGCCTGACAACGACCACCACACCAACCGATACGCCCAGCCTAACGACAACACCGTCGCCAAGCGCCACCGCAACCAGCAGCCCAACCGCAACACAAACCCACACACCGACGCTTACCCTCTCGCCAACGATCACTAACACCGCGGACCCGTCTGTGACGCCAACCCTGACCCAAACAGCCAGCATCACCCCCAGTCCCACTACAACACCGACGGCCACCGCGTCCCCAACTGCAACGTCAACTGCAACCCCCACCTTGACAGCAACGGCTACCGAAAGCCCGACCCCCTCGGCAACCCCAACCAACACAACAACACCCACGGCCACCGCGACCAGCACACCGAGTGCAACACCGTCATTGACACCAAACCCAACCAACACCCTGACGCCTTCAGCGACGTTCACCCCCAGCATCACCCCGACCCGCGCACCACCCGTTGTTGAAGTCACGCGGCCGGACGATGATTCGCTCTCTGGTGGGGGTGTTTCGCCGTTGTTGTTAATTAGCGGTGGGCTGGTGACGCTCTTTGTCGGGGGCTATATGGTCTTGTTTACGGTGCGGACAGCCGCGCTGGAACGCTATTCAGACGGATTTGTACTGGAGCATTGTCCAGTCTGTAAAACAGGACAGCTATCTGTTGAAGAACGGGTGGACCGCGTGTTAGGTGTGCCTCGTGTACGACGCACCGTACGATGTGACACCTGTCGGTCGCTGCTGCGCGAAGTTGGGACACGACGCTGGCGCTATGCTGTGGACAAAAGTGCCAATGAAAGCATGTACCAGCGCCACAACAACAGCATTCTGCGTGAAAACGAGTTGCGAACGCTTGAACAGGACATGAGTGACACAAGCGACGCGCCATCTTACATTGAATGAGACCGGGTGAATACGCTACAATATTTATAATTGGTATTGGTAAAAAGCAGTTAAGGGATAACTCCCGTGACAAACACAATCAACCCGCAAGACATCCCCACGATTGACTCTAACGATGCGGATGTCGCAGCGGAACGTAACCCTAACCCGCGTCATGGTGTGCGGGGCAGCAAACGCCACAACCCGGATGGTGTCGTCTCGCGGCGGCGGCCACCGTGGATTAAAGTTCGTGCCCCAGGTGGCGACACCTATGAATTTGTGCGTGAACAGATGCGCAGCAAGTCATTGCACACCGTTTGCGAAGAAGCCCGCTGTCCTAACATGGGAGAATGCTGGGGACGTGGCACCGCAACCTTCTTGATGGGCGGCGATACCTGCACGCGCTCGTGTGGCTTTTGCGACATCAAAACCGGAATGCCACAGCCGATGGACTTCCTTGAACCATTGCGCATTGCTCAGGCTGTGAAACAGATGAACCTGCGCCATGTGGTCATCACCAGCGTCAACCGTGACGAACGCGCCGACGGTGGAGCCCCGCTGTTTGCAATGGTGATCCGCCGTATCCGCAAAATTCACGCCGGGTGCAGCATCGAAGTGCTGATTCCCGACTTCAAAGGTGACCCTGACGCCCTGAAAATTGTCATGGACGCTCAACCGGAAATTCTCAACCACAACGTTGAGACGGTGCCGCGTCTGTTCAAGAAGGTTCAGCCCCAGGATCAATACGACTGGGCCCTGACCACGCTTGAAAATGCAAAAAACATGGATCCGCTGGTTCTCACCAAGAGCGGTATCATGGCCGGTCTGGGTGAAACCATGGACGAAGTGAAAGCTGTGATGCGTGATCTGGTCGCCGTTGGGGTGGATATTCTCACGGTAGGGCAATACTTGCAACCCAGCCGGATGCACCTGCCCATTGACCGATACTATACACCCGAAGAATTCGACGACATTCGCGACTATGGGCTGGAAATCGGCTTCAAATGGGTTGAAAGCGGTCCACTGGTGCGCAGTAGCTACCGCGCCGATCAACAGGTGCGTGAACTCTCGAAACTGAACTACATCCAGCTTCCCGACGCACAACAGAGTGCCTGACCAACGGCAATACCCAAAATTTGCAGAAAACGGCGTGGCCTGGCAAAGTTGGCTACGCCTTTTTGTTTGCTTGACACGACACGGAGATAAAACCTTATGGATCACACAGTACACAACATTGCGTTATTAGGCTTTGGGAACGTTCTGCGGGCTTTTGCAACACTCCTCAACAGCAAAAACGAGTACCTCGGCAACGCAGAAGGCATGAAGTTGCGCGTCGTGGGTATCGCGACTAACAGCAAAGGCGCGTGCATTAACGCGGATGGTATTGACCTCGACGCTGCACTCGACATGGTGCGCAAGGGCGAGTCACTGGCAGCGCTGCATGTTGGCGAACCGCTTGAAGACACCTTCGACTTTATTCGGCGTGTTCCGGCGGAAGCGGTGCTTGAAGGAACCTGGCTTGACCCCGAAACCGGCCAGCCTGCCACCGACTATTGCCGCACCGTACTCGAAAACGGTAAGCACCTGATTACAGCCAATAAGGGCCCGGTTGCTTTTGCCTACCGTGAACTGAGCCAGCTTGCTGCTAAACACAATCTTGGCTTCTTTTACGAAAGTACTGTGATGGATGGTATTCCTGTGCATAGTGTGCGGCGCGAAGCCTTGCTGGGTTTAGAAGTGACACGCATTCGTGGCATTTTGAACAGTACCACAAATTCTATCCTTACCCGTCTAGAGGAAGGGGTCGCTTTCGATGATGCGTTGCGTGAAATGCAGGATGCCGGACTGGCCGAAGCTGATCCTACTAACGACATCGAAGGCTGGGACGCCGCGATTAAGATTAACGTGCTGGCCAACCTCTTTATGGGGGCCGACTTGCGCCCTGCCGACATTGACCGCACAGGTATTACAGGGGTCACTATCCACACTGCGCAAGACGCCGTTAAGAACGGGGAACGCATTAAGCTGGTTTGCGAGGCCACACGCACCGACGGCAGCGTTGAAGCCAGCGTGCGCCCAACACATGTTCCGCTCACTGATCCGTTGGCCAATGTCAACAGCACCGCCGCATCCGTTAGTATCGATACGGATGTGCTACCAAACGTAACCATTATCGGCGGGCCGAGCAGCCCCACGACAACCGCTTACGGCATGTTAGTTGATACACTCAACGCCTTGCGCGGGCGACGTTAATCACTCACCCTGTACCACTATCCGGGGGGGAAGGCGGGGGCGTGTCTTCACCCTTGATTGGTGGTTCATTGATGTCAACACTAGAGCCCGGTGCTGCGGATGCATTCGTTGCACTGCCGGCGCCGGGTGTTGTGCTATCGGTCGCAGCATTCGCAGGTGCAGCGTCCCCTTGTTCCTGTGTTGGTGAGCTGGGTGAGGTATCCCCTGTTTGCTGCGCGGTCCACTGCCCCGTGGAAGACACTTCTCCAAAGCCGGCCGCCTGCATGGCCTCTTTAACCTTGTCAGAGTTCGGGTCAAGCTCATGCCCGATACCAAATGGGAAGTCGTTCGCCGCGCAGAAGTTGGGCAGGTCGTTCATGGCGAGCTGCGCATCAGCCGCCCGCACCTGGTCAAGCCGTAAACCAGCGTTTTGCAGCGCCACACGGATTGAGTCAGGGTCTTGGCCGTGCAACTTCGACGTAATCAAAATGCCCGGAACAACCAGTTCGGCGTGGGTGGCGGCTGCGCCCTGGTTCCGTAGTGAGAAGGCGAAGTAATGCTCGGTGCCTTCCTGGTGGCGGTCGTGTCCAAGCTGGTTGGCAAGCTGCACAGAGATCATCAGCAGGTCGAGCAGCGTATGCATCGCCTCGACTTTACCCTGACCGATGTCGGCGGCACTCTTGATCGCCTGTGAGGCCAGCCCGGCCGCCACACTCGCGCCCCATGCCGAAAACTTCTGGCCGTCACGGGTGCGGTTCTGGCGGGCAGCATAACGCCAATCTAGCAAAGCTGTCACAATTGAGAGCAGGTCTACAATCGCTGCGCCACGCAGATGGGCCGGGGCTGCTTTGATGACTTCCCAGTCGATGATGAGTTCCTGTGCCGGGGCCGCATCTTGACGCCGCCAGAGGCCGCTGTCGTCCATACGTTCAACGAAAGATTCAAACAGCCCGTCACTATCCAGCGCGAGCGGCACCAGCACCAGCGGGACATTATTGCGATGTGCGACAATTTTGCCAGCCACCACCGGGACACCATTGCCGACAGCGTAGACAACTTCCACCTGCGACGGCAAATTTTCCGCCAGGTAGTCGATCAATTCTTCAGAGGTGTCGAGAGGCTCTGCCTGCACGACCAGCGGCAAATCCAACAGGTGCGCCACTTTGCTCCAGGCGTCATCTGACGTAATGAGCGCAGCCGGACGTTTTTCATCCACGTCTTTTAAGGCAGTAATCGTTATTTTAGGTAAAGGCCAGATAGTAGACATCGGCAAAGACTCTCCGCTGATAGGGTTATTTTCACGCTGTCAATTGATGCTTTAAGTTTAAGCACAATTGCACACAAAAACAAATTGCCGTGGCAAGGTTCAGCTATTCTATCGCGCTCAGACCTTCGTGCAGTCGCTCCACTGTAGACCGTGTGCGTTCTGGTGGCAATGCATACGAGAAGCGAATCCAGTTCTTACCCGTCGGTGAGAAAAACACACCCGGCACGACTGCAACACCATGCTGCTCAGCCAACATCTGACCGAGTTCTGCGGTGTCTGCAAAGCCAGCTTTTTGTAGCCACGGCTCCATGTTGACAAACGCATAATAACCCTTGCCGATGACATACTCGTAGCCGTTAGCGCCCAGAAATTCGTCAAGTACAGCGCGGCTGGCATTGGTCGGTTCAACAATGGGTTTAACGGCTTCTTTATAGCCCATTTCATAGGCTGCCATTGCCACCGCCTGGCTGTAGAAGCTGGGAATAACCCCATGCGACGCAAAGCTGGTAATGAGCTTAACGATCTCAGCATCTGCAACAAGATGCGCCGAGCGAACATTGGACCCACCGAGTGATTTCGTCAAACCATCGAGGAACATCAAGCGCTTACGTTCTTCTTCAGAGAAAGCCGCCAACACATGGTTAATGTCGTTGGGTTCACCGTCGGTAACGTAGTGATAAATCCAGTCGAAGAGTACAAATTTCACGCCGAGTTCAAGCGCTTTGTGTGTTAGCGCAATCTGGTCTTCAAGCGGAATCACGCGCCCGGTCGGGTTATCTGGCGAGGTAATGACCAAACCGGCTACCTGTTGGCCGCGCTTTTCTGCAAACGCTACGGTTTCTGCAAGCCCATCTTCAGTGTAGGCCCAGCCGTTTTCGGGGTCGCCGGTCGAACGTAGCACATTCAACCCACCAGCGTAGGGCCCCCAGTTATAACTAATCCACGGCACAGCCGAGGTAATCACGGCATCCCCAACGCGCCCTGTACCCAAAAAGACCATCGCCTGATATGCCTTCATCAAGACATCACGCCCGCCCTGGCCGGCCAGCACATTATTCTCATTCCAGCCGTTTTCAAGTTGCCAGTAGGTATGCGCCACAGTTTCGCGGAATTTGGGGTGCCCGGCGGGGGTGTCGTAGCCTGTTCCTTGCGCTTTTTGCATTTCAGCAGCACGGTCTAGCAATTCATGTGGTACACCTGCAAGGCTCTTGCCACCATCACCCTGCGAGGCATCATAGGCTTCGCTGTCGGGCTTAGCAGCAAGGTACTTTTTCAGCGCCTGTTTCACCACAAACATTTTCGAGGTGGGGATCGCTTGCATCTGTGTAGGGTAATCAGATGGAGCAATTAAATATTCATCAGCTACTGCATAAGTAGGTTGATTCGCCATAATATTGACCTTGTCCAATTGTGCATTCTAAATCGGAATCATGATATTTCAACGTGATACTGAGTTGTAGCGCATATTCTTGCACTGGCCACACTCAAAGTCAACATTAGCGGTCGTGTTTCCGTGCAAAATAACCACTGATGAAGCGTAGCGCTTCAATTTCGTTTAGTGGTTGGCGTTTGCCTTCTTCAAGCTGTTTACCGTTGCCACGATCAGCCAGTGGTTTCCCGGTGACATTGCCAGTGATATAAACCAGCAACAGCCCGATTTGTTGGGTTGCCTCGGCATAAAGTGATAACAACCGCTGCTGGTGCTGGTAGGGAACCTGTTCCCAGAGGCTCTCAATTTCCTCCTTCAAGGCGTCTAGCTTAAAGGTTGGCGGATTTTCGATGGGGAAAGCTAGCGCCATACGGTACAGCAATTGATAAATTTGCAACGTCTCTTGATACAACATCGAAATCGAACGATTCCCGAAAATGTGGGCTGCTTCTTTGCGTTCTAACCCTAGCTCTGTGACAAATGTGTCTGAAAAGTTGAGCCCGAACCATGCCAGGAACTCGCCGGGGGTTGTTGGTGCGACTTCACGTGCTTCTCGTAGGACACTACGGAAGCTCAAGGCACGGGGACGGTCGCTGCTGTTCTGGCGAGATTCCTGAGTACCCATTGCGACAATCAGTCGGGCAATTTCGAAGAGATTCGAAGCCATCACCTGTCGTTCTTCTTCAGATACATTGCCCGTCATTGATTGTAAGTCCTGACGAATGCGGAAGGTTGGCGGGCGGTCTTTGCCTTCATGGTAGGTGATGGCAAGGTCCAACAATAGGCCATGTGTGAAGCGTATCATTTCCGCGAATTGTAAGAAGTTACGCCCCCCGGTAATAATGCGCATAAGCCGTGTTGCGTCCAGCGTATCGCGGTAGTCAGGTGAAATTTCACGGGCGAAATATTGCGGTAAGCGTAGGCTACGGTCAGGGTCAATCATACGAATATATTGGCGCAGTAATTCTTTCGCCTGGTTTTGAATGTCATTATTCCAGGTAAGGAGTTTCCAGCCATCGGCAAGCATCGGTGGACCTTTATCACCAATCTGGACAGCATACTTCACCATTGCACCTGCAATCCGTAGCGCTTCTTTGCTGTCCTGGCGGTCGGTGTGAAACTTCAGCAGACGGATCACATTGTCAGCACCGATCAGATGAATCAACCGCGCATCGCTATGGAGCATCGCCACCACCTGCCGCGCAACGACATCCATTTGAGGATTCCAATTTTGATTAACCAGCGCTGCAAAATAGGCACGCACACGCGCCTCGGGTCGCAACTTACTTCCGTCGAAACCAGCAAGGACATTGAGAATTTTTTCTGGTGGTAGTGAAATCTTCAAAAAGATCGTACTCATCAGGTCAGTTAACTGGGTCAAGTTTTCAACCGTAAAGACCTGGTTCTGCAAATGTTCTAGCAAGCGAACACCTGCATCAATTTCGCCGACGGTAAAGTAGAGTTGTGGCAGCACCTGCATGACGCTGCTATTCATCGCTTTTAACCGTTCGGGGGCAGAAAATTCATCAGCGACATGGCGCACAATATATTCGTACCGTTCTAACATGCCCATTTTGGCAAGGTCAGCAACCACGCTCAAGTCACGCTCACCGATAAGCCACGAACGATGCAAGTAGAGTGCCGTTTCAATCAGTCGCAACAAGACGATGACCCGATAGGCCGGGGGAACATTTTCGACTGCTCGCGTTAAGATGTTGGGGAGCGGTTTTACCGAGCTTTCTTCGGGTTGCAAATACCGGATGGCTTTCTGCTGACGGTCAGGGAGGTTGCCCACAAGAGTTTCATCCGCCAGGATATCTTGAAACGAGCCAGCGACCATATACTGTGCGGCAAAAACTAGATATGCCTGTGCCAACGATTCGACCTGGTGCGCCCCGGGCAGAATAAACGCTGCGATGCGCGGTGCAACCTCCTCGACTTTTAAGTCCTCACCAGCGTGAATCAACTCATAAACAAAGGCCACAATTGCTTTTAAATTGCGCTCTGACAGCAAGTGGTCCAGATGGTTGAGTATGGCCGTATGCGAAAGCTGATACCAGGGCAACGATTTTGCGTCATCTACATTTCGAATCCAGTGATTCAGTAGGTGATAGACATCAATCGCATCTTTTCCAGTAGCAGTTTCCTTGAGTTGTTCGACAACAGCTTTGGCGACGGGTTCATGTCCCGCCGCAATCCCCGGAATAATATCGGCTGTATCCCATTCTTCAAGCGCCAGCGTAACCGACAGAAGATGCCGCGTATAAGCGATGCGTAGTTCCTCAGTGAGCGTGGGGTCTTCACGGAGAACTGCGGCCACCGTCTCACGATCAGCAGCCAGCCCACTTTTGACAGCGCTGTCAACCCTGGCGCGACGTGCAACCCAATGCAGGGCACTTGAGAGGTTATCTCGCCGGATGGCGCGCCAGCTTGTTGTGCGCGAAAACTCACGAGTCTGTTGTAATGCCGATTCAGGGTCGAGCCGTAGTTGTGAGACCATATAGCGTGCGTAGTCGTGGCGTTCAATTTTGGTAGGGGTTAGTGCCGCTGTTTCCCAATCAAATACCACATCGCTTTGGGGTTTAACGCCGGGGGCAAGGAATTGAATCTGGGCGGTTGAGGTTTCCTGCCGACTGACGTTGGTCGCAAATGTGGCGATTACCCTCGCTGGCAAGGGCACAAGGCTGGTCAACCCTTCCACAAACTGCAAGCGTTGCTCCAGGTCAGTGGGTGCATTGACGATAGCGACGGTTTTGTCTTGAATGAATGCCGCCAGCAACCCTTCCACGACTTTCATTTTGTCCTGACAACCTAACAACAAGGACTGTACTGCATCATATTCCATGTCAGCATCGGCAGGATGTGGGTCGTCCAGTGAAAGTGGGCGAATACCAGTGGGTTTGGTGAAGGCTGGCATCTCGCTAAAAGCCAGACCTTTGAACGGCTGCAAATTACCACCAAGCCAGCTCATGGGCACGGAGTCGATCAATAAATATAAAATCTGTGGCAAACCATCTGCATTGATGCGGGCTACAGCGAAGACATAGCGTGCAACCTCGCCGCGAAACAACCCGACAGCCGCAGGCATCTTGCTTCCGTCTGTTGCAGCAGGTGGTGGCTCAATACGTGCGATTTGAAGCACTTCCGCAACTTGATCACCTGTCAGGTCGGCGGTGCGAGCCAGGATAGTCGGCTTTTGGTCGGATGTAAAAACACCAAAGTAGAAGCGTTGTAGCGCAAATTTTCTTTCAGACAAACTATGCTCACCAGTTGATTGCTTATGCTATGGTTTACTATACTAAACAACTCACCGGAAGGCCTACGATTCGTTTACGTGAACTCACTGCTTTCCATCACATCAACCCAAAACACCATTATCCACGCTAAAATTGCATGTAAATCAGCTTTTATGGCAGTTCATTCACATTCCGAAAACTGACCGACGCTATTTAAGGAGGAGTATAGCGCATGAGATGGCGATTACCTGCAATCTTTATAACAGTCATGGTATTTCTAACCGGGGTCCTGGGCACATCTGCGCAAGATGGGGTGCAACTCGAATCCTATGAAAATGATGTGCTTGGTGTTGCGTTCGAGATTCCGGCCAACTGGGAAGCACAGGTTCAAGACACCCGGCTTACACTCAGCACGCCCGACAACCTCACGCGCATCGAGACGGGCCTCTTGCCACAATCGCTTGTGTTGTCGGTCGTCACAGGCAGTTACAATGATTTGCGGCTAGACCGTCCCGAAGATATTGCCGAGCGTGTACAACAGCTTGTACCGACTGGCATCACGGCTCCTGCTCCCTATCAGGTTTCTTATGGCAATGTCAGCGGCTTTGAGACTGAATTTGTGCTGACAGAGAATGCGCTTGTTACTCGTGTCGCCATTATGACGTCTACCGATGGACGTATCGCTATTGTCCGGGGTATCGCCCCGCAGGCAACGTGGGCGAACGAAGCCAGCCTGCAACTCCAAACAATTCTGGACTCCATGCGCTTCATCCTCCCCCAGAGCATGCAAAGCCCGCTTGATAACATTAACGATGCTGACGGTGGCGTGATCTGGCAATACCAGATTGCTCAGGGGCGTGACCAGCGTGCCATCGAACTCGGCGGCATCACCTACGACAGCGAAAACATTGCTTATGTCGCGGCGGGTGAACGCGGTTTCCTGGTGATTCGGCAAGATACGGGCGAGTTTATCAATTTCCTGGGGCCAATTTTCTCGAATGACAATTTCACTGACGTTTCGATTGCGCCAGATGGCACACTCTATTTTGCCAACGCTTCAGTGAGTGCCGGCCGCCGGGTTATGGTCGTTGATCGTGTCGGCAATCTGCAAACCTCGTGGGGGATCGCTGGCGACGAACCCGGGCAATTTGCACCCGATATGCCACAAACCATTGCCGTCACCGAGTTTGGCGACATCTGGACAATTTCAGAGGGGCATAGCGCCGCACCCACCAATCGCATTTATCGCTTCTCGCAACAGGGGAACTTGCTGCAAATGGTCGATATGGCCACGCTAGACCCTGGCATGCAAAATGCCCGGCTGGACGTCAACCGCAGCGCTGATCGTATCTACACGGTTGCACCCGGAACCGGTGTTTTTGCGCTGGGTTTTAATGCCGATGTACTGGTGCGTGGCCTGGCGCAGGATTTCCTCGCTGATGCTGTCGCCACCGACATCACTGTTGCGCCAGACGGTACGCTGGTCGTTGCGACGTTAGAAGAAGGCTTTATTTTGCTCAATTCACAGGGGATTTTGCAGGATCGCTTTGGCTACCCGTTCAACGCCGAACGCAGCGGGCGCTTCTTGCCGGGTGAATATGCCCGCCCCGACGGTCTGGCGATTGGCACCGACGGGCGCGTTCTATTTGCCGAAACGCATCCAGAAACAGGCTTTGCGCAGGTTCAGTCTTTCACTTTCACCGGGCAAGGACTGCTCCCCATTGCGCAACGCACGCCGCCTATCACAGAAGACAGTACCGTGTCGGCTGCGCTTTCTGAAGGGGGCGAAATTGAATATGGCACTGTTGTGCGGGGGCTATTGAACGGCAATAATGCTCGTCATGAGTATACCTTCTTTGGGCGAGCCGGTGACCAGCTTGAAATCACAATGCGTTCGATCAATCCAGAAGCACAAGGTGCGCTCGACACATGGTTGTTCTTGTTTGATAGCAATTATAATCGTCTGGGCGAAAGTGACGACATCGGTCAAAGCACCGATTTATTGAGTGCGACTGATTCGAGTATTCCCTATACAGTCCCGAGCAATGGCACATATATCATTCGTACGACACGCTTTGGGGGTGAAGGGGTGTATGAACTCGTTATCACTGAACAGCAGTAGCTCGCTGTTGCGAGTGTTTTACTGTTATTGAGTAAAGATGTGGAAAGTTGCTTGAGCCAGGCGCAGACATCCGTTGCGGGTGATAGCTCTTGCGTTATGAACAAAATTAAAGACGACACCCTGACAAATTTAAGAGGGTGTCGTTTTTGATTCTTTATATTTTGCGTTGTGGTCAATAAAACTACTACTTGTTGCGTTTCAGGTATGGGCGAGGCCCTGAGCGAGTGTAATGTACTATTTACACCGAATGTAAAAATCAAACGTTGCTACATGTTTAGACTTTCGCAGGGTCGCAGCCCAGTTCAGTCAGGGCAATGCGTGCTGCTTCACGAACTGCCGGACTTTTGTCAGTCTTGAAGGCAGCCAGGAGCGCGTCCTGGGCCCGTGCATCACCCAGTTCGCCCAGGCTACGGGCAGCATTGTAGCGCATTGTCGGAATTACATGGCTGAGCTGCGCGACCAGATATTGAAAGCGATCTGTTGCTGTCATGCAGGTTGTTACTCCTTAGATTTCATTGGGTGCGGTGTGGTAGGCGGTTTTGTACCAGGCGCTGGCTAAGCTATTTTGCAAGGGCTACGAACGGTACTGTGTAAGTACTCAGATAGTAGCACTACAAAGGTTGGTAATTCAAGCAGAGTGTACCGCGTTTTGCTCATCATTGTCACCATAAATTGTCTGAATGCCTGAATAACGAGAACAATGTTAGAAATTTCATAGAAATTTAGCAGTCGCCGGGAAAGAGTGCTAAAAATGCTTGACGTACCCGCTCACTGTTGTTATATTTTTGCATAGATTTAGCAGTCCATATCTAAGAGTGCTAAATCATAGAAATTCTAACCTGCATAACAAACAATCCATAACTTTAGGAGGATCGCAATCGTATGACCGTCAAACTTCGTCCACTCGCAGACCGCGTTATCGTGGAGCCAAAAGAGGCTGAAGAAACCTTCGCCGGTGGCCAGCTTGTTTTGCCTGAAACGGCTAAAGAAAAGCCACAGCAGGCAATCGTCATCGCCGTTGGCCCCGGTCGTCGCGATGAAGATGGTGAACACATTGAAATGGACCTTAACGACGGTGACACCGTTCTGTTCGCCAAATATGCTGGTACCGAAGTCAAAGTCAATGGCACCAAGTACCTCATCCTCAAGGAATCAGACATTCTAGCGATCGTTGAAAACGAAGAGTAGTAAGACCACGCATCATTTGCGTCACTACCAGTCATCCACCATTAAAAGTTTAGACAACTAAGGAGTAACTGAAACTATGCCAAAGCAATTGGTCTTCAATGAAGATGCCCGCCGCCGCCTGAAGCACGGGATTGATACCCTCGCCAACGCTGTTAGCACCACACTTGGCCCGAAAGGCCGCAATGTTGCACTCGACAAGAAGTTTGGTGCCCCGACCGTTACCCATGACGGTGTGACTGTCGCCAAGGAAATCGAACTGGAAGACCCCTACGAAAATATGGGTGCGCAACTGCTGAAGGAAGCGGCCACCAAGACCAACGACATCGCTGGTGATGGTACGACCACCGCAACCGTTCTGGCGCAGGCTATCGTCAACGAAGGTCTGAAGAATATTGCTGCTGGTGCGAACCCCATGCTGCTTAAACGTGGGATTGAAGCTGCGACCCAGCAGGTGGTGCGTTTCATCCGTGACATGGCTGTTGACATTAATACCCGTGACGAAATTGCCTCTGTTGCCTCTAACTCTGCACAGGACCGCAGCATCGGTGAATTGATTGCGGACGTGATGGAAAAGGTCGGCAAGGACGGCGTTATCACGGTTGAAGAAAGCCGTGGCCTCGAATTCGAAACTGAGTTCGTTGAAGGTATGCAGTTCGATCGCGGCTACATCAGCCCCTACTTTGTCAACAAGCAGGACACGATGGAAGCTGTCATCGAAGAACCATACATCCTCATCCATGACAAGAAGATCAGCGCCGCATCAGACCTCGTCCCGATTCTGGAAAAACTGTTCCAGATTGGTAAACGTGACATCCTGATCATTGCCGAAGACATTGACGGTGAAGCCCTCGCCACACTCGTACTCAACAAGCTGCGTGGTATGCTCAACGTTGTTGCGGTGAAGGCTCCTGGTTTTGGTGACCGTCGTAAGGCCATGTTGCGTGACATCGCTGTTCTCACTGGCGGTGAAGTGATTAGCGAAGAAACCGGCCGCAAGCTGGAAAGCGTTGAAATTGACGACCTCGGCCGTGCTGCAAAGATTGTCTGCACCAAGGACGAAACCACCGTTGTTGACGGTTACGGTGACAGTGACGCTATCGCAGGGCGCATCGAAGAAATCCGTATCGAAATTGACAACAGCACCAGTGACTACGACCGCGAGAAGCTGCAAGAACGTCTTGCGAAGCTCAGCGGTGGTGTGGCTGTGATTCGTGTCGGTGCTGCAACCGAAGTTGAGCTTAAAGAAAAGAAACACCGCGTAGAAGACGCTTTGAGCGCAACCCGTGCTGCTGTTGAAGAAGGAATTGTGCCCGGTGGTGGTGTGGCTCTGGTCAACGCCGTTAGCGCACTGGATGGCCTGGAACTTGACAGCGACGATGAAAACACAGGCATTGTGATTCTCCGCCGCGCACTGGAAGCTCCGCTGCGCAAGATCGCTTCGAACGCTGGCCAGGATGGCGCTGTCATCATTAACAACGTGCGTCGTCAGCAGGAGAGCGACGGTGACCTGAAGATCGGCTACAACGTCATGAGTGGCGAATACGTCAACATGATCGACGCTGGTATTCTGGACCCGGTGAAGGTGACCCGTGGCGCACTGGAAAATGCTGCTTCTATCGCAAGCATGATCCTGACCACCGAAGCCCTGATTACTGACATTCCAGAAGATGAAAAGCCGATGCCCGCTGACCCCGGTATGGGCGGCATGATGTAAGTCGCTGAATTTTTGGTGATTACAGCACTACACCTGACAGCAGAATGGCCCCGGGAAACGTCCCGGGGTTATTTTGTTTTTGGAGCGGTATTCGCTACCCTTTAAGCAGCGAATAGAAGCAAAAGAAGGCAGGTCAATTGATGAAAACTTTAGGCCAAACGGGTTTGTCGGTTTCACCCATTGGGCTGGGTTTGGCGGCATTGGGCCGGCCGGGGTACATTAACCTCGGGCACGCGGACGACCTTCAACAAAATTACGACGTTGACGCGATGCGCCAGCACACACACGCTATGCTAGATGCTGCCTGGGCTGCGGGGGTGCGTTATTTCGATGCAGCACGCTCGTATGGCAAAGCCGAGGATTTCCTGGGCTCATGGTTGCGTGCGCGCGGCATTGGTCCACACGCGGTGACGGTTGGCTCCAAGTGGGGCTACACCTACACCGCCGACTGGCAGGTTGCGGCCGACAAGCACGAGGTCAAAGAACATTCGCTGCGTGTACTCAACCGTCAGTGGGGTGAAACGCAGTCTTTTCTAAGCGACTATCTTGACCTGTACCAGATACATTCTGCAACGTTCAGCAGTGGTGTACTGGAAAACGACGCTGTGTTGCAACGACTTGGTAAACTCAAAGCAGAAGGAACAGCTATCGGGTTAAGCCTCAGCGGTCCTAAACAGGCGGAGGTGCTACTTGCTGCGTTGGATGTTCAAACGAACGGGCAATTGTTATTTGACACGGTACAGGTAACCTGGAATCCACTGGAACCCTCAACCAGTGATGTGTTGAAGCAGGCTGCGGCGGCGGGTGTGGGGATTATTGTCAAGGAAGCCTTAGCCAACGGCCGCCTGACCCCACGCAACAACGATCCCACCTTTGCTGATAAAATGCATGTGCTTCAAGCGCAGGCAAAACGACTCCATACAACCGTTGATGCGTTAGTGATGGCCTATATTCTGGCGCAACCGTGGGTATCGGTCGTACTCAGTGGTGCGGCGCGGTTGGATCATTTGCACGCGAACCTGAAAGCGCTTGATGTTGTGCTAGACGAAGAAACAACGTCGGCGTTGGATGCGCTTGCCGAAGCCCCTGAAACCTACTGGCAAACGCGCAGCAACCTCGATTGGAACTAGCAACCATACGCACCTGAGTTTGTCTCGTAAGCGATAATGTGCGACTATTGCGGTAAATAATTTTAAGCGCTAAAAGGTGAAGTTATCGATGCATCCCATTGCCAGACGTGTTTCCGGGTTCGGTACGACAATATTCAGCGAAATCAATGCGCTTGCCAACGACCATCAAGCCGTGAATCTGGGGCAGGGCAAGCCAGACTTCGACGGTCCCTTACCCATACGCCAGGCTGCGGCTGGTGCTATTCTTGAAGGACAACATAACCAGTACCCGCCAGGGACAGGTATTCTAGCGCTGCGCGAAGCGATTGCAGCCCATGAGGAACGCTTCTATAACTATGCACCGAATCCAGACAATGAAGTTGTGGTGACAGTTGGCGCTACGGAAGCGATGTTTGCTGCAATTATGGGGCTGACAGACCCCGGCGACGAAGTGATTGTTTTCGAACCTTTCTACGATAGCTATGTCCCGGCGATTCAGATGGCGGGGGCAGTTCCACGGTATATACCGTTACACCCGCCCGAATGGCACTTTGACCGCGATGAACTTGCGAAACTATTTTCTGATAAAACCCGTGCAATCATTATCAACACCCCGCATAACCCCACGGGAAAGATGTTCAGCCCAAATGAACTCTACTTTATCGCTGAACTCTGCCAGAAGTATCAGGTGATCGCAATTACGGATGAAGTCTATGAACACATTACCTATGATGACACCACGCACCATACCATGATCAGCATTCCCGAAATGCGTCAGCAAACGGTCAAAATCAGTAGCCTTGGCAAAACATTTAGCGTCACAGGCTGGAAGATTGGGTGGGCAATTGGTAATTCGGAGATGCTGGCTGGCGTACAGCGAGCGCGTCAGTATATGACGTTTACCCCGGCGCATCCGCTGCAACATGGTGCGGTGAAGGCGCTACAATGTGATCTGGACTATTATGCCGAGCTACAGACGATGTATCAGCGTAAACGTGATTTGCTGGTGACAATGCTGGCAGATGCCGGGTTAGAACCAAGCACACCACAGGGGAGTTATTTTGTGATGGCAGACTTCAGTGCTATCTTCGACGGTGATGACGTAGCGTTTGCCAGATGGTTGATTGAAGCGGGGGGCGTGGCGTGCATTCCACCTACTTTTTTTTATACTCCGGCGCATCGTGATGTTGTCGCAAAACAGGCACGTTTTGCATTCTGTAAACAGGATAGTGTGTTGGCGGCAGCAGCAGAAAAAATGCAGCAATTGGCCCGTGCAAACAAAGCGTAAAAAAAACTTAATAAAATCGTCTGCTGCTGTTGCTCAAGCATGGAAGCGTTCCCAACGATAAATTCATCATGTGAAGTGCCAAATTGAATAAAAAATTAATGAAAATTTCATACGTTGACGATAATTTGTAAAAAATGACGATGCAAAAATAACGGTTTTGTATGAATTGCACAAATTGAAATTATGCCTTACACTGAAGTGAAGCAGCGTTAAAGAACTTTGAAAATCGACGCAAGGTGTAAGGATAAAACTATGTTTCCCACTATGCAGACCAGAATCCTGAATATCCGCGCTAGCCAGCCGAATGGCACGGTGAGGTTTAGTGGCATATTCACTGGCTATCGTGATGCTGAACAGACATCGGTATCATTGAATGTCGATCCTAAAATCCTGGAAAACGCAAACAAAACGCTCGTTGAAACCAATGCATATTCACTGTCCATTGAAGTTATGGACGTTGAGACTTAACAGAAACACCACCTAAAGAAAACAGAGCTGGCTATCCCGATTAACTTTATTTTTGAGCCCACGGTAGCCAGCTTTTTTGTTGCCTGTTTGCGCTAACCAGAAGCCGGGATGCTTGCCTGTTGGGTCTGGTTGTACTCTTCGATCAATTGGTGATAGTCTGCAACGAGTTCATCCATAATCGCCGGCCACGTCAGGTGCTTAACCGCATTCAGCGCATGGTCGCCCATTTCGTGACGTTTTTCCGGGTTTTCGGCCAATTCACGCACGTACTGAATCATCGTTTCCGTGTCGCCCGGCTCAAAAATATAGCTGTTGGCCCCGTGTTCAATAATTTCGCGCACGCCACCGACGTCACTACTTACAACGGGGAGCCCGGTTGACATTGCCTCGGCAACCACCAGCCCGAATGTTTCAATAGCAGAAGGGAAGGTAAAAACATCAGCGGCTCGGTAGACCTCACTCACCTCATCGCGTTCCAGATAGCCTGTGAAGGTGACTGGCATGTCGGCGAAGATGCGCTCCAGATTCTTACGGAACGGCCCATCACCAACAATCGCAAGGTGCGTATTCGGGATCGCTTCTAGCACCGGCTTGATCTGCTCGACCTGTTTTTCTGGCGCAAGACGCCCTACGAAAACCAGCAGTGTTTTTTCTGGGTTGCCCTCCGTCAAGCGGGCGCGTAGATCAGGGTCGGGTGGTCCGGGTTTGAAGACATCCGGGTCTACACCCCGCCGCCAGAGGCCAGTGCGGCCGAAACCGTGTTCGAGCAGTTCTTCTTGCACGCGCTTGGATGTTGCCCAGCGGTACATGGCTTTGTTGTAGACATAGCGGTGAATCGTCCACAGCGGACGGGATAAGAACCCCAGCCCATAGAATTTGACCATACTCATAATGTGCGTGTGAAAGGACATCACCAGCGGCTTGTTCAGCCTTTTAGCAAAGCTCATGAACGTCAAACCCGTGTGCATTGGGCTGGCGATATGAATGATGTCAGGGTCAAATTCTTGAATGCGGCGGAAGGTCTCGCGGCCAGCGATAGTCATACGGATTTCAGGATACATCGGCATCGGCACGCTGGGTGTGATGGAGATGACCGGGAAGCCATTATAGGATTCTACATGCTCACCGCCAGAAACCATCAACGCTTCAATACCGCGTTCCCTGAAATGGTCCAGCAACAGACACATGACCGTGACCACGCCATCCAGTTTAGGCAAAAACGTTTCGCTGAATAATACGACCCGCAACGGCCGCCCGTCAATTGTTGACATCAAGCTACCCTTTCACAAACATCCAACAGCTACGCCGCCCGATTGTACCTGTTACGCAGGGTTTAACAAGGCAGGCTTTCGCTAGAGGAACACCCGGCGACATGCTATCATGGAAAGCGCTTTTCAGACGTAAATTAATGACACAAATCGGAATGAAGCAAGGGGGGGTAGACAGAACATGTCTGCGCGGCACTATGCCAGAATTGCTGTGAACCGCCCGGTCCAGCAGAGCTTTCATTACCAGATACCGGACGAACTACAGGGCACGATTATGCGCGGACACCTTGTCGAAGTTGAATTTGGTACGACGACGCTCAATGGTGTGGTTGTTGGCTTTGACGCGGATACGCCTGCGCCGTACGCCAAACCGATTCTGCGCATTCTGGACCCCGAACCCGCCCTGACTGCACTACAGATCGACATAGCCTACTGGCTGGCAGAGCAGACCATTGCGCCGTTGGGTTCGTGTTTGTGGTTGATGTTGCCGCCGGGGCTCACCAGCCAGAGTGCCCAACGCTATACTCTCGTCGATACCAGCTATATGCCGACAACCCCTAAGCAATCACGCCTATTCAGCTTGCTACAGCGGCGTGGCCCACTGAGCAGCCATCAACTTGACCGACTGCTGGGTGACCATATGCAATGGCGAGCGGTGATGCGACCACTGCTCAACAAAGATATTGTGCAAGAGGAAAAAATACTCCGGCCGGCTTCGGTACGACCGAAAACGCTGCTAGCGGCGCGTCTGGCTATTCTGCCACAGGCCATCGAAAGCATCACATCACACCTTGGGCGCGACTCGCGACGGGCCAATGTACTCGAAGTTCTCTTGATGTCGCCCGCGCATACCCGCTCCAAAAAACAAATTATGGATGCGGTAGGCTGTACAGAATCCCCGATAAAAACACTTGCGCGTGATGGAGTGGTCAGTATTGAAGACCGCACGGTACGTTTACTGCTAGACGTTCAGACGACGCACACACAGATTCGTGAGTACCGTGGCGTTGAACCTTATCTCGCGGTGTTGAAATTCCTTGCCCACCAGCAGAATCCAACACCGATTGTAGATATCCTTAACGCGACAGGTGCCTCACGGAAGCAGGTGCAACGCCTTGCCGACGACGGCTTCATCATTGTCAGTGACGACGAAATCTGGCGAGACCCCGTTGCTGATATTGATGTTGCGCCCGATTTGCCACCACCGTTAACCAACGCCCAGCAAGCCGTCTGGGACGCCATCCGTCCTCAATTAGACCGCACCCATTGGGGTGACGCTGTTCCTGATGCCCACGGTGAGCATGTGTTCTTGTTGCATGGCGTTACCGGGTCGGGCAAGACGGAAATCTATCTGCGAGCAGTTGAGCGCATCCTTGCACAGGGGCGGCAGGCGATTATCCTGGTGCCAGAAATTGCCCTCACTGCACAGCTTGTGCGGCGGTTTATGGCGCGTTTTCCGGGGCAAACTTCAGTGGTACATTCGGGGCTATCCATCGGTGAGCGCTACGATACCTGGCGACGCGCACGTACAGGTGAGCTTTCTGTTGTAGTTGGGGCCCGTTCTGCGCTTTTTACACCGTTTCCAGACATCGGGCTGGTGGTGCTGGACGAAGAACATGATGACAGTTATAAGCAAGACGGGGCAATGTCACCGCTAGCCCCCCCATATTATCATGCACGTGATGTCGCGATTGAGATGATGCGGCGTAATCGGGGGACCGTGATTCTTGGTAGTGCAACGCCAGACGTTACCACGATGTTCAGGGCGCAGCAGGGTGAGTTTGAACTACTGACGATGCCAGACCGAGTCATTGCGCACCGTGCTAAAATTGCCCGCCAGATTACACAACTCAACTTGCCCGATTCGCGCTATGTAGCAACCGATGCCAGCGAAGCGGTAAGCATTGACCTACCGCCCGTGCGTGTTATAGATATGCGCCATGAGCTAAGCATGGGCAACCGTAGTATTTTCAGCCGAGAACTGCATACGGCCTTGCATGAAGTGCTGCGCAAGCGCGAACAGGCAATCCTCTTTCTCAATCGGCGCGGGACATCGACTTTTGTCATGTGTCGCGACTGTGGGTATATCGCCAAATGCCCCAACTGTGACACACCGCTGACCTATCACGCTCACGATAGCAAGTTACGGTGTCATCACTGTGGCAACGAGGAGCCGCTGTTCAGCACATGTCCAGAGTGTGAAAGCACGCGGATTCGGCATTTTGGCACGGGGACTGAACTCGTAGACCGCACCTTGAGCGAGCAATTTCCTGAGGCGCGGGTGCTACGTTGGGACCAGGATACAGCCCGCAAACGCAACGCGCATCGTGAGATTTTGCAGCGCTTTCTGGATCGTGAAGCTGATTTCCTCGTCGGCACGCAGATGATCGCGAAGGGGCTAGACATTCCGCTGGTGACACTGGTCGGCATTATTTCGGGGGATACGGCGCTTGGTTTGCCAGATTATCGCGTCGGTGAACGTACCTTTCAGCTATTGACGCAAGTTGCCGGGCGGGCGGGGCGTGGTGTGCTGGGGGGGCGTGTCATCCTACAGACCTATCAGCCCGAACACTACGCTGTGGCTGCCGCCGCCGAACACGATTACACGACCTTCTACGCACACGAGATTGACTATCGACGCCAGCTCAATAACCCGCCCTATACCCATCTGGTGCGCTTGCTGTTTCGGCATCGCATCCAAAATAAGGTGCTGCAACAAGCCGAACAGGTCGCTGCACAATTGCATAAGCGCCTGGCAGATAGCATACAGTTTCCGCGTACCGAAATTATTGGCCCCACGCCATGTTTTTATATGCGGCTGGACAACGTTTTCCGCTGGCAGATTCTGGTACGTACACAAGACCCGGTTGGCTTCTTCAATACGGAAAAACTACCGCTACCGAACGATGTCACGCTTGATATTGACCCTACCAATTTACTCTAACTATACCGCCCTGTGCTACTCTTCCTCGGAGGGTGGGATAAGTAACTCATCCCCCGGAAAGATCGGCGTGTTTTCTGAAATAAGGCTGTCATTGGCCGCGACGATAGCATCGACGGTAGTGTCATAGCGCGTCGCCAGACGGAACAAGGTATCACCGCTTTGGACCACATGCAACCGGAACCCACCGTCGAGCGTTGGTTGAGGTGTGGTGTCCTCAGGCGCGGGGGTGTTATCTGCGGATGCGGCGCCATCGTCATCACTGGGGCTTGCGTCGGCATCATCTCCTGACACACAGCCGGGGATACGGATTTGCTGCCCGATGCGTAAATTATCTGGTGAAAGCCTCAATTCTGGGTTTTCAGCATAGATTTCTTCAACGCTGATGTCTAGATCACGCGAAATCTGCAAAATAGTGTCGCCGCCCTGCACCAGATAGACACACTCGTCAATTGGTACAACATCGGTTGGTGTTGCAAGAACGGTCTCGGTTGGCTGCGGCGTGTCACTTGGCGTGGGGCTGATGCCGGTGTCTGCATAGCCGGGGCGCTGCATAGTCGCGACACTCAGCGGCACGGTAGTAATAGTCGGCGTAGGGCTTGGTGGCGGCGCTGTGGGCGTTAGTGTTGGCTGCGGCGTGTCAGTATCGTCCGCTGGTGTTTGGGTTGGCGCATCAGTGGGGGGGACATCAGGTGCTGCTTCGCTATCACCCTCGGCTGGAGGCCCACCGACAATCAACGTTTCATCAAGGGTTGGGCTACTGGCTAACGGAATGGGTTCTAGCGTCTCGGTTGGCGTGGCGGTGTTCACGGTGGGGCGCGGTGTAAGTGATTGTTGAGCCTGGACATCTTGCAGGCTGACTTCACGTTGTGTTGGGTCGGCATCACCGTCAGATGCTTCGCGGAAGCAACCACTTAAGACAAGAACAAGTCCCAGCAGAATAAGGGTACCAACTGAAAAAGGATAGGCTCGGTGCATAAGGTTATTGTTGTATCGCCTCGTTAACTTGCAGATGAGATAGTCGTGCGTATATCTTTTTCCATTATAATTGCACGCGCATTGTACACGGCAGCGACTTTATTTGAAAATTTAAATTTGCTGGCACATAGTGTAGTGGCGCAGCTTGTGCTAAACTGAATGTGTTAAAAAGCAGCCAAATAAGCCATAACATAGGATAGTAGACATGAGTGCGGTTGCCAGCAACGTAACACCCCCTGCCTCCAAAGAAACCACTGAAATTGATGTAAGTCAACAGGTACGTATGCCACAATTGCTTGCTTCAGCGGCGGTGGCTGTGGCGGCAATCGGTGCCCTGATTTACCTCGTGTCCGCACTACAATATTTTTCGACGCCATTCGTCGGCCTTGCACTGGACCAGGACTTAACGGTTGGGCATTATACCTCGTTTACGGATGACGCCTGGCCCGGTCTAGAAGCCGGTATTCAGGAAAACGACCGCATCCTCGGTATCATCGAAGGTGGTGAGGTGCAGCCTACCTCAACCTATCCAGATTTCCGTGAGAAGTTAGGCGACTATAACACCGACGACACCATAATTTTGCAGGTACAGCGGCAGGGTACACGAGGCATTCCCGGTGCTGAAAGTTGTCCTCCTGACGAGGACGAAAGCACCACCATTTGCCGTGTCGCAGTGACGCTTGGCACAATGCCGCTGGTAGACTTTATAGGATATTTTGGGATTGGTTTTATCGCCGGGATACTTGCGCTAGGTTTGAGTGTGTTTGTTTTGGTGCAGCGCTTTGCCCAAACGTCGGCACGTTTCCTGGCGAGTGGCGGGGCGGCGTTGTCGGCCGCGCTCATTGGTGTCTTCAACATACAGTTCATGCATGTGCAGGGGCTAACCTACTTGTGGATTTTTGGCGCGACGATGTTTGCAGGGGTGCTGTTGAGTTTCACCCTCATCTTCCCGTCGCGGATTCTTTCCATCGAACGACTACCTATTTTGCGTTATGGTCCAGTGGTCATCGGGACTTTGCTGTCTTTGCTGTTCTTTGTGGCATTTACCGACGGAAATACCAATATTTTGATCGCGCCGCCCTTGCTGATTGCAGCAAGTATTCTGATTATGATGATGACGATGTCGTGGCGACGACAGTACACAACTTCGCCCATCTTCAGAGAGCAGGCCAGTTATGTGACGCTGGGGTCGGTTTTTGGCGCGTTTCCAATGATGATCTGGTTAGGCTATTTTCTGCTAAATGACGGTGAAACCCCTGCCTGGACACTGGCTGTTGTACAACTAACATCGCTGCTATTCCTTGTCAGTGTAACCTACGCCATCATCGAAGACCGATTGCTTGAAACAGATCGGCTGGTGCCTTCAATCGGTGTGTATACCGTTCTGAGTGGGGCGTTGATCCTCAGTTATGTTGCGGTGGTGGCGGGTTTGAGCGCTATTGGCGTTCAGGCAGTTGAGTCTGACAATACGGTGTTCATTGCGATGGTTGTGCTGGTCATTGCCTTAGGCTTTACGCCGATTCGTAATCGTCTCAATGAGCAGATTGAAGAGATCTGGTTTCGGCGGCGGCGCAATTACCAACGACGATTAGATGATCTGGCTGAAAAGTTTTCGAATGCCGTCACTCTTAATGATGTGGACAGCGTTATCCGCAACGAGGTAGAAGCAACCCTCTCGGCATCGGAGGTGGTGTTGTTTGTGCGTGACATTGAAGGGCAAGCCTTCCGTGCCAACGAAAATAGCCGAACAGCCCGCCCGGTGACGGATGTTGTCTTTCCGTTGGACTCAGGGTTGGCGACATATTTATCCAGCGAGCAGAGCGTGCTTTACCTTGAAGAAGGCATGATGCTTCCGCCCGCTGTTATGCAGAATCGTCCGCAGCTTGCGATCCTCAACGCCCATGTCATTGTGCGTTTGATGGGGCAACGTGGCGAACTCAACGGCTTTATTGTATTGGGAGGGCGGCGCAGCGGCGAAAATTATGCCTATGAAGACCTGCAATTTATCGAACGTGTCGCAGACCAGGCCGCGCTCACCCTGGAACGCACGCAGATTGTTGAAGACCTTGAACGCCGTTTCCAGGTGCAAGACGTACTCAGTTCTATCTCGCGCTCACTCAGTTATGCGATTGACTTCGATACCCTGATGGAATTGCTGTACGCGCAGACGAGCCGCGTCATTGACAACGATATTTTCGCAGTGGCATTGGTTGAGCAGAACTTTATGTATTACGCTTTCTTCTCTACAGGGGAAGAACGCGAAGAAGAACGTGAAGGCCGCCGCTGGCAAATGGGGCGCGATTTACTCTCCGAAATTGCGGAAACCCAGAACGTCATTCGTACAGTGGATTATATTACGACCGCCCGCCAGCGTACCCCCAATGCTCGCTTAGACTTTCCGAATGCCAAGGCATTCATGGCAGCCCCACTTACCGCAGACACAGCGGTCGGTACGCTCGGGGTGATGGTGCTGGCCAGCACAAATCCACTCATCCGCTATAGTGACGAACAATTGCAGCTATTCCTTGACATCGCCAGTATCGCTGCGAGTGCAATTGACAAAACGCGCCTCTTTGAAGCCACGCAGACACGCTCTCAACAACTCGAAGCGCTGAATGCAATCGCCAATCAACTCTCGACCGAAATTTCAGACGTTGACCGCCTGTTGGACCTCATCACCCGTAGTGCGCTCGACATTCTTGGTTGCGAAGCCGGCAGCCTACTACTAGAGGAGTCTGGCTCGGAAGAGATTGTGTTCCGTGTGGCGCTTGGCCCGGGGGCGCAGGGCTTGGTTGGTCGCCGCATTTCGAAAGGTGAACCCAGTTTGGTAAATGAAGCGATTGGTTCTGGTACGTCAATCATCACGAACGACACGACGCAGGATGCCCGCTGGCATGGCGAAATTCTGGACTCTGATGATGAAGATACGATGGATCGTTTCACCTCGCGCACTATTCTCACCACGCCGTTGATCACACAAGGACAGGCGATTGGTGCGTTGCAAGTTCTCAACAAAAAGGATGGCAGCCCTTTCACCAATGACGACGCGACACTCCTGACCACCTTCGCTTCACAGGCGGCAGTCGCGATTAAGAATGCGGAACTGTATGCCCTGCAAGACGAACGCTTGATCGAGCGCGTCTCTGAGCTGGAAGACCTCGCTGCGATTGACCAATCGTTGAACAAGAACCTTGAACTGACACAGGTGGCGAGTATCACGCTGGAATCTGCACTCAAGCGTTGCAATGCCAAGTCAGCGATGATGGCAAGCCTCAACGAAGAAGGTGGCGAAGCCAGTCTGGTACTCCTGGCGTCGAAGGGCTACCCTGCCGAATCAATTTTGTCGGCTGAACGAGTCGGTAGTACCATCCCGCTGAATCAGGGTATCTGGGGCCGTGTGATCCGTACGCGCACGCCATCTTTCGCTCGTAACCTCGGCGGTGACCCGGATTATGTGGAAACCCTGCCCGGGTCAGTGGTGCAGGTCGTGATTCCGATTCGAAGCGCAGGGGCGGTACTGGGGGTGATTTTGCTGGAAAGTGATACCGAAACCGACCTCACCCTGATGGACATGGACGCGATTCGCCGTCTGGTGGAACACGCCAGCCCGGCAATTGCTAACTCCAAACTGTTCGAGCAATTGCGCCAGAAAGAACGTGAACGCTCAGAGTTTGTGCGCTTTGTATACCATGAACTCGGTAACCCTGTTACGTCGATTCGTGGCTACACCGACCTGCTGATGCGCGGCGTTGTTGGGCCACTCAACGAGCAGCAATCCCGCTTTCTAGAGACGGTCTTTGGTAACATCAACCGTGTGAATACCCTTATCAATGACCTGCGCGACCTCGAACAAATGGACGACCCCCACTTCAAGATGGAAATGGAACAGGTCAGCATCGTACACATTATCCGCGAGACATACCACACGCTCGAAGCTGCCTTCCAGCGCAAAAGTCAGACGGTCGTTATGGACGTACCTGACGACCTGCCCGAAGTTTGGGGTGACCGCACACGCCTTGGCCAGGTGATGACCAACTTCATGACCAACGGCAACAAGTACACCCCTGAAAGCGGCACCATAACTGTAAAGGCAGAAGAAGCCGTCAACATCTGGGACAAAGAGGGGGCACGGCGCGTCGTGCATGTTCAGGTGCAAGACACCGGTATTGGTATCTCCGACGAAGACTTGAAGAAGTTATTTAATGTGCGCTACTTCCGTACCGATGAGGCCAAAGCTACTGAAGAACCGGGGACCGGACTGGGTATGGTACTCACACGCGGTTTGATTGAGCAACATGGCGGCAAAGTCTGGGTTGAAAGTGTCCTTGACGAAGGCTCGACCTTCCACTTTACCATTCCGCTTGCTGACGAGGTTATCCGCCAGGCAACATAACACTGCACGACGCGCCAAAACGCCTCTGACAATCACTGTTGGGGGCGCTTTTGTTTTCTTGAATAGGACATTTCACCTATCAGCATAAAAGACGCTAAGCATTCCAGTCCGCACCCGTTATAATATGCACAATACTTGAAATATCCTTAGCATCTACGGAGCAATGTTACGTGTCAACAGTCTCAACGACCGTACAGCGGCTACGCGACCGTATTCTCAGTGAAGGCAAAAATCTGGGGGACGGTATTCTCAAAATTGATAGTATTCTGAATCATCAACTTGCCACAGACCTGATTATGGACTGCGGCGAGGCCATTGCTGACCGTTTTCGTGCTGATAACGTCACCCGCATCTTGACGGCTGAAGTTTCTGGGATTGCACCGGCCATGGCGACCGGGGTTGCGCTGGGGGTGCCCGTGGTCTATGCCCGTAAAACGAAGCCGGTGACGATGTTTGGCCCCATCTTCCTTGAAACTGCCCCCAGCCACACCAAAGGTATGGAAGTGAATCTAATGGTTTCAGCAGAGTTTTTGCCCGAGGGCGAGCGCGTACTCATTATTGACGACTTTCTAGCTAGCGGCAAGACACTCCGTAGCCTGGCACGGATCGTTCGGTCTGCGCAGTGTGAATTGCTTGGCATCGCGTGTGTTGTAGAGAAAACCTTCGAAGGCGGGCGTGAGATGCTCGAAAAATACGACACGCGTGTCGAAACGCTGGTGCAGATTCTGTCGATGGACGATGGCCAGATTGTGTTGGCAGGCGATTAACTGATGACAAACGGTACCTTAGCAGTGCGGCAGGGCGGGGTCGTTGTGCTGGACTATGGGTCGCAATATACCCAACTTATTGCCCGTCGCGTACGCGAAGCGGGTGTGTATGCCGCTTTGTTGCCGTGGGACATTGCGCCAGAAAAAGCGCTGGAACTTGCACCCAAAGGGATCATTCTTTCTGGTGGGCCGAATAGCGTCTATGCAGACAAAGCACCGACGTTGCCAGCGTGGGTGCTGGAACAACAGTTGCCTGTGCTGGGCATTTGCTATGGAATGCAGCTTCTGACACATATGCTGGGTGGCAAAGTTGAAGCGGCGCAAGTGCGCGAATATGGTGCGGCCGACTTCGAACACGAAACGAGCATCAACAATCCGCTTTTTGAAGGTTTACCACCCCATATGCAGGTGTGGATGAGCCACGGCGACCGCATCGCTGCACCGCCGCCGGGGTTTGTGTCTGTGGGGCATAGTGCCAACTCCCCATATGCCGCCATCGGTGACCTTGAGCGCGGCTATTTTGGGGTGCAATTTCACCCTGAAGTCGTACATACGCCGCATGGACGTGACATTCTCTCTAACTTTGTGCTGAAAGTTTGCGTAGCCGCCCCCGAATGGACACCAGCACACTTTATTGACCAATCTATTGATGCCATACAGGATCAGGTTGGCGATGGGCACGTTGTGCTTGGGCTTAGCGGTGGTGTGGACTCTATGGTGGCCGCCACACTGATTCACCGCGCCGTTGGTGAGCAATTGACGTGCATTTTTGTGAACAACGGTCTGTTACGCTTACATGAACCTGAAACCGTTGCCGCAACCGCCCGGCAAACCATTGGGGCGCGGCTGGTAGCGGTAGACGAGACGGAAGCGTTTTTGAGCAAATTAGCGCGTGTTACTGACCCGGAACGCAAACGTAAAATTATTGGTGAAACGTTTATTCAGGTCTTCGAGCGTGAAGCAGCACGTATTGAAAACGCCCGCTTTCTGGCGCAGGGGACGATTTACCCGGATGTGATCGAATCTGGCGCACAGGAACGTCCGCACGCCCACACCATCAAAACACACCACAACGTCGGTGGCTTGCCCGCAGACATGACGCTTGAATTGGTCGAACCACTCCGTTACCTTTTCAAAGACGAAGTGCGGCGCGTGGGTGAAGCACTTGGTCTGCCAGCAGAGCAAGTCTGGCGACAACCATTCCCCGGGCCCGGCCTCGCGATTCGTTGCCTGGGCGAAGTGACCTTCGAGCGGCTGGAAGTGTTGCGCAAAGCCGACGACATCTTTATGCAAGCCCTGAAAGACACGGACTGGTTACGGCAAACCTCACAGGCCTATGCAGCGCTACTGCCTGTCAAAAGTGTTGGTGTGATGGGTGACCAGCGCACCTATGCCGAAACGATTGTCCTGCGTGCTGTAACAACAGAAGACTTTATGACCGCTGATTGGGCGCGGCTACCCTATGACCTGCTGGCACATGTCAGTAATCGCATCGTTAATGAAATTGAAGGGGTCAACCGAGTTGTCTATGACGTTAGCACTAAACCCCCGGCAACAATTGAGTGGGAATAAGCGTTATCGCGTGCCAGTGCTTATGATTTTGCTGCTGGCTTTGCTGGTGGCGTGTGGTGATGGCAGTGGCGATGATGACAATAACGACGGTGGCAATGCAGACGCCAACGCCCCACGCCCTACGCAGATGGCGGCTACGTCCCAACTACGGGTCACTGTTGGACGAGCCACGGCTTTCAATATCCCCGACCGCAACGGTGCTGAAGTCTTCACGCTGGTAGAGGGTGACACTGTTGAAGCTGCCGGCCGTTCGGAACCAGACGCGCTCGGCACGGTCTTTTATGTGGTGGAGTTTGGTGACCTTTCGGGCTGGTTGGCAGAAACGCAAGTAGAGGTTGTGCGCGGCAATCCGGATTCGTTGCTGCTGGTGCCAGACGATGCCTTTGCACTGAACGTCATTGAAGAGACCGAGCAAGCCCGTATTCGTAGCGGTGAAAGCAATGAAAATCTCGGCTTTCAGGTGTTTGCACGGGCGCTGGAAGATAACGCCATCGTTTATGACGAACCTGACCTTGAGGCCGAGATTATTCAGACAGTGGAGAGCGGTACGCAACTCGAGATTGTTGCCAGCACCATCCCCACCGCTGACGAATTGGTCTTTTACAGCGTGCGGCTCCCCGGACAGGGGCTTGGCTTTGTGACCAATCGTATGTTTGAGCATGTCGGGGACTTGAGCTTGCGTCAGCAAATCATGCTTGAGGATTCGGTCCTGACTGCAACGCCGACACGCGACCCCGACGAGGCGACTGCATTGGCGCTTGCCCCGACGCTGACGCCCTTCCCCCCATCAGCTACCCCGGCCGGTGAAACAACGTTGCCCCCAGAATCTGCAAACATTGCCAGCCCTACACTGACGTTGACGCCGTTTGGCACGAACCCGGAATCAGCAGGCGACACCGCAGCAACGCCCGCCATTAGCCCGACAATTACACCGACATCTACACCCGCCAGCAGCCCAACACCCTTCCCGACGGCTACCCCGCGCAGTCTTCGCCCGGCTGAACCACCGCTGTTAGAGCTTGGCTTGCCACCTGAATGGGACCAGGCCCATGCGTTGGTGCCGCTAGAAAGTTCTATTTTTCAGGACACCGATATCGTGCTGTCGGTATATGAAGGTCCGGTCGGTGGTGACGCAACCGGCCGCATCACGGTGTTGTGGCGTTTCCCAGAAATCTTCCCTACCAACTCTGAAGAAGTGACGCTGTGGCCGAATGCGGTGTTATATCTGCGCAGCTTGTTGTTCAGCAATTGCACGGTGGGCATTTATACCGACCAGCGTGAATTCTACAGCATCGGTGGGCGTCAGGCCGAGGGGACGACGTTCTCTGCGATTGATTGTCTGGATGGTAGCCCCGATGTGGCCGGGTGGTTTGGGGCGCTACAGGTCGATGGCGAAAATTATGTCTTTTACATGACGGTTGAACCGGCGGGGGAGATCAACCGGACGCGGGGCTTCTTGCAGTCCCTGGTGCGAAATGCATCATTCGTCTTGCCTGGAACGTAATCGGGCTACAGTGGGGCTCAGCGTAGCCCAATAGGATGCACATCAACGAGAAATGCGTACAATAGTTTAAGGTAGGGCCTGTTCGATCTATCTTGAATTGAGTGCAATCCGTGCGATTTCGTCTTCTGCTGTCTGTATTACTCATCCCCGTCTGGTTGGTGACAATAGCCTGTAATCTTGTGCGTCTACAGGATACTGGCCAGCTACCTGCTTCTGAAATTGATCCGGTTGCAACTGAAGGGTGGGTAGCGTTTACCGGGCGTGGGGTTAGTATGGGAGCCCCCTCCGCAACCTGGGATCAAGTGCCCACTGACGCCGACCGGACTCAGCAACGCCTCAGTACGTTTGAACAGGTAGACCCCAGCGTGGCCAATGTTTATGCTGATCTGGCAGATTTAGCAGCAAATAGTTTTTATCGGCTGGTGTTGATTCGCACTGATGGCACAGCCTACGCTACGATCACTGCACGTTCTCTCCGCCCCGGCCAAGATCAAGCGGATGCCATTGATGAAGCTCAACAAGAGTTGCTGACAGCGGGTATTGTGCCGCGCCAGCAACGTTCACTATTGCTGCCAGAAGGTGACGCGGTGCGCTGGACGATTGATGTCATGCCGCCGGGTAGCCAAGCAATCAACCGTCAATTCCAATATTTACTGGTGATCAACAATCAGCTCTATACCTTCACCTTTAGCGCACAACTCCCCGACTTTGACGACTACGCTGCGATGTTTGAAACGATGGCGCTGACTTTTCGCGTCGATGCTTAGCCACTGTTCAGCGTGCAGACGGTAAAAGTTAAGGCAGATATGGTATCACTCAAGGTAATAGACGCTAATAAAGAAAGACCAACCGTTGATGCCAACCTTCGAACATCGTTCCACCATTAAAGACACTACTGCCGAAGCAGTGCTAGCCTGGCACGAACATCCAAACGCCTTCCAACGCTTAACGCCGCCACCTGTGTTCATTCAAGTTCACCGCCGTGAGATGCCCTCTATCCGTGATGGCGAGGTCGAGTTTACGATGTGGATGGGTCCTATCCCGGTGCGCTGGATGGCGCAACATGCAGCAGGCCCGATTGAAACATCGTTCATTGACCGCCAGATCGCAGGCCCCCTCCAAAACTGGGAACATACGCACCTGATGCAGCCTGTTGAGGGCGCTGTTGAACTGATCGACCGTATCCAGCTTGAACACCCTCGCGGCTGGCGAGGCATTTTCACACGCCTGGCGTTTAACGGGCTGGCGCTACGTGGGCTGTTCATCTATCGTCATTTGCGGACGCGGCTGGGGGTGCGTAGCAAAAAATCGACGCAGCACGCATAATTGAAGGGCGGCTCCAGAAGTCGCTTCTCACCCTGAATATGCTCACCATGAAAGGTGCTGTACACCTATGGCTCCCATCGAAATACGTCGTGTGGATGTTGATGAACTTGAAAAACACTGGTTACCGCTTGTGGCTTATGCCTTTAACGCCACCCCGCCGATTGAGACAGAAGAATTTCGGGAAAAATACAAGGAGCACTTTCGCAATCGGTATATTGTGGTCTTGTTTGACAACGGTGCGCCAGTTGCAACTGCCAATCTCCACACGATGACGCAATCGGTACGTGAAAAAGTGTTGCCGATGGGTGGGGTGGCCGGGGTTGCCACGCAACCACAGGCCCGCCGCAAGGGATACGCCCGGCTGCTTGTCCAGCACCTGTTTGAATACATGCATGAACAGCAACTACCTATTTCGACACTCTATCCGTTCCGCGAGTCATTTTATGGGCGTTTGGGGTATGCTGGGTTTACAAAAGAGCGCATTGTGTGCGTAAGCCCCGGTAGCCTGTCGGGGGCCATGCGTGTTTCAATGGAAGGGCGCGTTGAATTTATGCATCTGCGCGACGCTAACCAACGCTTGCAAGAATTCGAAACACAATTGCAACCCCACTGGCATGGGAAGGGTCGCTTTAGCACCGAAACTGAAACCGACCGCAATACTCATGCTGAGTATTGGGTGGCTTTTGCCTGGCAGGGCGAAACCCTCGTCGGTGCGATGGTGTATAAGCTGCATGGGTTTGCAAAAGAAATGCATGTGATCACGTTTCTCTATACTTCAATGACGGGTAAATACCTGTTGCTCAACTGGCTGGCTCGGCATGTTGACCAGGTTTCGACAATATGGTTGCGTTTGCGCCCCGATGAATACCTTGAAACATGGCTATTTGATACGGATACAAAGGTTCATTCACCTTATTTTGGTGCATCGCATCCCTTCGATGGTCCTACACCGATGGGTCGGGTAATGGATGTAATGCATCTCGGCGGGCTGAAGGTGGGCGACGGTTCAATTGTCGTAGCTGTGCAGGACGAGCAGTGCCACTGGAATAACGGCACGTTTCATTTACAGTGTGACAACGGTGTGCTGTATGTTGAACGGACGGATGCAGCGGCCGCATGCGTGCTGAGTATTCAAGCGCTATCGGCGTTGGTTTATGGGGTGGCTGACCCGGCAGATTTTGTGTTCCGGGCGTGGGGCAATCCAAGCGAAGCAGCACAAGCAACCCTGCGGCAGATGTTCCCGCGTCGCCTCCCGTGGTTGGATGCCAAATTCTAAGAGCAATATAATAGTTGCTTGCCTTACGTTGACGCTGTGTCGTGCATTCGCTAGTCTGAAACTAGCATCAAATTTAGCGATCTTTTCAGACGGAAATCAATCAGAAAAAGTGACATGAGCGCAACATATTCAACTCAACAACCACGTGTCGTTGTCATCGGTGCAGGCGTCGGTGGGCTTACGCTGGCCGCACTGCTGGCCCGTGATGGCTACGACGTTACCGTGCTTGAAGCCCAGACCTACCCCGGCGGCTGTGCCTCAACGTTCTACCATAAAGGCCATCGCTTTGAGAGCGGCGCAACGCTGGCCGGTGGGTTCCAACCGAACGGCCCCCATGCCCTTGTTGCTGCGGAACTGGACATTGACTGGCCGATTCATGCCTGTGAACCAGCATGGGTGGTCCATCTACCAGACCGCTCAGTAGCACTCGACAGTGACTATGCTGATATTGTGGACAAATTCCCACAGACCGCCGACTTCTGGCAGCAGCAACACCATATTGCTGACCTGACGTGGAAGATGTCTGCGCAGGGGCTCCCGTGGCCGCCAACGAGCGTGCAAGAATTGCTACAACTGGCCCGTGTTGGGTTGCGCAACTTTCCGCAAGATTTGAGGCTGGCACCGCTGGGGCTTGGCACGGTCAAAGGATGGTTGCAGCGTCACAAGCTCGACAGGGACAAAGCCTTTTTGCGCTTTATCGACGCCCAACTGTTGATTTCGGCGCAGGCAACCTCTGCACAGGTGAATGGGCTTTACGGAGCTACAGCGCTGGACCTGGCGCGGCAGGGTGTTTTTCACGTTGAAGGTGGCATTGGTGGTATTGCGGAGACACTGGCGACCAAAGTGCGTGAACTGGGTGGCAAGGTGTTGTATCGTCATCGCGCTGCTGATATTAGGGTTGAACAGGGATGTGTCACGGGTGTTCATGCCTACAAAGGACGCCACGACAAAAAAGGCACCTTCTTCCCCGCCGAATTTGTAGTCGGTAATCTGACGCCGTGGTCACTGGATCAGCTTTTACAGGAGGATAGCCCGCGACGTCTCCAGCGTGAGGTTCAGCAACGCTCGCTTGGGTCGGGTGCGTTTGTGCTGCACCTTAGCCTCGATCCTGCTAAACTTCCCGCCAATACCGCTGAGCATCATCAGGTTATCACCACAATGGAGGGGCCAATGGGCGAAGGACGTAGCATTTTCGTCTCGATGTCGCCCGACTGGGACGAGTCGCGGGCACCAGAAGGACGCAAAGCCGTGACGCTTTCCACGCATACCGAAGTCACGCAATGGTGGGAGCTGCTCGACCGTGACGAGGACGCCTATTATGCCCGCAAAGACGACTATGCCGAGCGCATGATTGCCGCGGTTGACCAACATGTCCCCGGGTTTAAAGCCAGCGTAGAGATGGTACTCCCCGGCACGCCTGTCACCTATGAGTTTTATACGGATCGTCATCTGGGCATGGTCGGTGGTTTCCCGCAGCGTTCGTTGTTTACAGCACGCGGACCCAAAACCGGGATACCGAATCTGCGACTTGTTGGTGACTCGGTTTTCCCCGGTCAATCAACAGCCGGTGTTACTCTCGGTGCAATGCGCGTGTTTAAAGACGTAAAGCGCAACTTGCCGTTACAACACCGTCGCGCCTTTGCAGTGCCAGAAATGCACGACATGCAACTGGAGGAGCAACCTGCCCGTGAGTAACGATCAATGTGTGATCATGTGGTTTCGGCGTGATTTACGCCTGAAAGATAACATCGCATTGTTTGACGCTGCACAGAACGCCGCGCCTGTGGTCCCTGTTTTCGTGCTGGACCCAAACATCCTCCATAGTACCAACACTGCCGCGCCGCGTGTGAAATTCCTGTTAAGCACGCTGCGGTCATTAGACGCGCATTTGCAGCACTATGGCTCACGCTTGCTGGTGCGGCATGGTGACCCATCGACGGAAATGCCAGAGTTAATTGATGAGTTGAACGCCACAGCGGTTTTTGCCAACCACGACTACACACCTTACGCCAAAAAGCGTGATGGTGCCCTGGTAGAAAAGCTGCGGATTCCGTTCCACCGCACACACGACGCCGTTCTCCATGCACCGGGTGAGGTGCTGAAAAAAGATGGTGAACCCTACGTGGTGTTTACACCCTTCAAAAAGCAATGGCTGCAACTTTCACGGCGTGAGACAGCGACCGGGTATCTCAGCGAAGCCCTCTTTGCCGATTATGACACTGAGTTAAGCGATGGCATCCCCTCACTCAATGAATTGGGCTTTGACGACACCTTTGACCTCCCAGCCGCCAGCGAAGACGCCGCACACCAACATCTCAGCGACTTCATGGATGGCAATATCTTTCACTATGGCGAGGCACGTAATCGCCTTGTGGCAGAGCCATGGAACTATGACGAGCCCGGTAGTTCGTACCTATCCCCGTATCTTCGGCTGGGAGTACTCTCGCCGCGACAGGTGTATTGGGCAGCCCGCGAAGCCTATGTGCAAGCACCAGATGACGCTAGCCGTGAATCCGTGCAGGATTATGTCAATGAATTGGTCTGGCGTGACTTTTATGTGCATATCCTCGACTTCTTCCCGCATGTGGCGTCGGGAAGTTTCCGCGAGGAATACGATGCAATGGAATGGGACGATAACGACGATGGCCTGCAAGCCTGGAAAGATGGCATGACGGGTTATCCGATTGTGGATGCGGCCATGCGCCAACTGAAGCAGATTGGCTGGATGCCGAACCGCGCGCGCATGATCGTCGCCAGCTTTTTGACGAAAGACCTGCTCATCGACTGGCGCGAAGGTGAACGCCATTTTATGCAATACCTCATTGATGGCGACCCGGCCGCGAACAACGGTGGCTGGCAATGGGCGGCTGGCACAGGTACGGATGCACAACCCTATTTTCGTATCTTCAACCCGGTCAGTCAGTCCAAAAAATTCGACCCCGACGGTGAATACATCCGCCACTGGATTCCTGAACTGCGCGACGTGGACAATAAGCACATCCATGCACCGTGGGAACTGGACGAACCGCCGGCCGACTACCCCGCGCCCATTGTCAACCACAAAGAAGCCCGTGAACGTACATTAGCTGCCTACAAGGCACTGAAGGACTAAATGCTTAAACGATTTTCCCCTTTCGTACTACTTTTCTTGCTGTTGACTGCCTGTAGCACGCTCGGTCAGGAGCAACGCCCGCCGGAAGACTTCGCCCGGCCAGACTCCAAATTTTTTAACGTTGACGGTGTAGAAGTCTATGTTGAACAACGCGGCCCGCAAGTTGGTGACGCCGTGCTGATGTTGCATGGCTTTGGCGGCTCGTCATTCCAATGGCGGCAGACGCTCGATGTGCTGGCTGGAGCGGGCTATCGTGCCGTTGCTTATGACCGACCGGGTGCTGGCCTGTCTGATAAACCCGCTGAGTTTGATTATTCATCCGTGGGGCAGGCAGAATTTCTGGTCGAACTGATGGATACCCTGCGCATTGAACGGGCCGCATTGATTGGGCATTCGCAGGGGGGGCGGGTGCTGGCTGAGTTCGCTATCCGTTACCCGGAACGCATCTCACAACTGGTTGTGGTTGCCGGGGCAATCACGACGACTGAGAGCGAACAAGTTCTAGAAATCCCTGAGCTAGCGACTGATGCCTTGCGGTTGCCCTTGTTTGCGGAGCCCGTGATAGACGTGTTGGGTCAGGTTTTGCAAGGCTTTGCCACAGAAGACCAACTCCGTGAGGCGTTTGCGGTGAATGTCTATGATGTTGATGCGCTCTCAGACGAGGTGCTTGACGGCTACTTGCAATCCTTCCGTGTTGAAGGCTGGCAAGATGGCCTGCTTTACAATACACGCGACATCGAATTTGATTCGATTAGCCGAGAGCGTCTGGCCCAAATCACCGCGCCGACGTTGTTGATCTGGGGTAAGGAAGACACCGTTGTGCCGATAGAGAGCGGGTTACCCCTACGCGAGATTCTACCAAATAGTGTGTGGATTGCTTACGACGATGTTGGGCACCTGCCGATGGAAGAGAATCCGGCCACCTTCAATCAAGATGTTCTCGACTTCCTGCGCACCTATCGCGATCAGTAAGTGCATGTCGTTTATTCGAATAACAAGGGTGACGGCCAGCGCTGGCAGCCACCCTTTTTTGCTTAGAAACCAGGTTTTGGGCAGCCTGGTTGTATGGGCTATTCGGTAGCGTCTAACTTGCCAACAAACACCGGGAATTCGCTGCCGACTTCTTGCATTGCCCAGGTTTCATCATCAGGATAGAGGACAAATTCCAGCTTGTCGTCAACCATGACATCATCTTCGTTCATAGTGATGGCCCGGAAAACAAGTTGCCCGCTGTCGGTTGTCTCTATGTACATGACATTAACTTTCCAGTCAGTGCCTGGCTGCGAGTAAGAGAGCGTCGTGTCTGCGTCCAGTTCAGTCGGGTCAATCAGGGCGATAAGCTGGCATATGTCATCCACATTGCAAGCCCCCCAGACTTCAACCCGATCGTCATCAATACCGAAAGCAGCAACCCGGAAGTTGTCAGCGTTGTAGCGCGGCGGCTCATTTGCAGATGTAACCGCAGCAGCGGCAAACAAGAAAACCAGAACAAGTGTCAATGCGAATACGCGATGCATGGTCCGAGAGAGTGTCGTAAACATTGTGAACAGTCCTTTCGTGCGATATGTGTTCGTTAATCGATTTTCTTGAGTGCACTCATATGAAATTACGTGCCACGGCAAAAAGTCTTACAGTCCTGTATGAGTTTTATCCAGAAATATGGGGAAAAGTTGGCCGCTTTATCATTGGCACATTTCTGGCACGCGAGTGCTGTAGGCTGTAGTCGGCATACAATGAAACCCTGTGCTATGCTTACGACATTTATGGAGATAAAAGGTGCTTGCGATGAAAAAGAGATGGCTTTTGGCAGTATTTGTATTGACTGTACTCTCCGGCGGAATACTATTCAGTGACTTTTGTGTGGGAAGTGCGCAGGCCTGCGGTGGCCTGTTCACCCGCGAACAGTTTATCGAACAGAACGCCGAACGTATGATATTTACCGTTAATGGTGATGGCACCATCACTACGACCGTTGGCATTCACTATACCGGGGAAGCTGAAGAATTTAGCTGGATTCTGCCAGTGCCATCTGAACCAGAATTGGATGTTGCTGAAACAGCCACTCTAGACGCGCTCGAACTGGCGACTAACGTTGAAGTATTCGCCCCTACCTTTGAGTGTGGCACCAGAACCCCTTCGCCGGGGCTGGGTGGCGGTAGCGGACCTGTCGTGGGTGAAGGGCAGGTGGGGCCCTTTGACTTCACGATTCTCAGCAGCGAAGATCCATCCGCTGTAACGGTGTGGCTCGAAGAAAACGGCTATCAAGTCACCGACAATATGCTCCCCATCATTGCGGATTATGTAGACGCAGGCATGTTTTTTGTGGCGATGAAGCTCACCGCCGGGGCAGGTGTCGAGGATATTCAACCCATCCAGATGACCTATGAAGCCGAGCAGCCGATGATTCCATTGCGGATTGCAGCCGGAGCATCTGCTGATAATCTGCCCGTGCTGGTCTGGATTTTTGCAGACACGGCTTACGCGCCCCAAAACTATGCCGATGTGCGCGTTGACTTCTCACAGTTTCGCGATGCACGTGGCATGCGCGACACTGGCACCTATTTCAATATGACGACTGATGCCAATGATCAGTATGATACTTTGCGAGACAATATCCAGGACGCCTATGACGGACGTGCATTTATCACAGAATATGCACAGCCAAGTCAGAATCTGTTGGGAGAACTGCCCTACGACATGACACCATTGCGCTTTGTGCAACAGGGGCGCGAAGAAATTGCCAGTGATCCATATTTGAAAGAGGTGATTGCCAGCTATCCTTACGTGACCCGTCTGCGTGCGCAGATTTCGCCGCACCAGATGACGCAAGACCCGGTCTTTGCGCCTGTTGCAGCACCCCTGCCAGATGTCGATAACATCGTTTTTCTGGGGGACGAGGTTGATCCTATTGATTACTATCAGTGTTCTTCACGATTGTTGTCGTCGGTTGAACAATTGGACGATTTGCCAGATGGATTCCTGCGCGTAGATGAGTGGCGCTTTGCGGTGCGCTACCCAGAACCCTGGCAGCTTAGCACATTTGAGGTCGAAAATCTGGACTATAGCGTCTTGAACGAAGACTATAATCTTTATGCCTATAGCAACGCAAGCCCGCTCCCGGCACCTGTAACGGTCAATGCACTCGCCAGAGAACCTGTCACTGCTGAAACGCTTGCAGCATTTATCGCAGGCGAGGCGACACCACCAATGTTTGTTTTTGCACAGACGTCGATGTGGTTTGAGTCGTTTGATGGGATCAGAGACGAGGTGGACCTGACACCGGCCGTAATGGTGACGCTGGGTCTAGCACCAGAAACGATTCTGCCACAGGCTGGCCGTCGCACAGTAGCAGATGTACGTTTTGACTCCTTCTGGAACCCCACGATGGGCGGTGATAACGATAACAACGTTGTGTATGCAATGCTGGCTAGCGAACAGGATTGGCGCGCGCAGGGTGATGTATTCGATGCCATGGTGGAATATGCGGCTAGCTATCAATTTTTTGCAGATGATGAGCTTCAGCACTCGCTTTTCCTGCCAAACACCATTGACCGTGCGCCAGATGGCGCAATGTCGATACCTTATGCGGCTGGCTGGTATAGCATGACCACGCTGGATGGCGATGTCATTATCAGTAATGTGCCGCTGGAGCGTGACGCTGATCTCAGCAATATTCCCTTTGTACGCTATAAATCAATGGAAACACTTTTATTAGAAGCGGACTGGTGGTTACAGGGTCTGTGGGCTGATGGTCTGGAATGGATGGAAGCACAATATGGGGTAGAAATTGACTTTGAACTGAATCTGGAAAATGGCGAAATCTCTTGCCTGACAGAAGACACCATCACCGTTGAATTTGAACACGAGGGACGGACAGGTATGGCCAGAATGACGCCCAATTACATTATCGAGTATTCAGCACCGACTGATTTGCTTGAAACCTACGAAACCGAACTGGTCATGATGTGGGAACATGGCGTTGATGTGTTCACGGGCGACATTTGGAACGTATCTATCGAAGAAACAAGTACCTGCACCGAATAGCAACCATATCTGTGTGACTATGTAGAAGGGAGTTCTGTGGGAGGGTATGCCGTCTGCGACGTCAACACCTCCCCTACAGCAGGTTTTCGGCTTGCCAATGGGTTTTGTAGGGACTGTGTTGGCTTCCGAAGGAAGACATACCTGTCCATATTTCTGTATAGTGATGACCCGAACCTGGTATTAGATAGAAACTCCCTTTCTTTAGCGCTGGTGGCCTACAGCGCGTCACGAAGACGCCGAGCCAGTGTATGAACTGCGTCCGGGCTTTCTTTGCCTGCACGCACCAGCGCACTCCCGACGATAATACCATCAGCCATACTGCCGATATTGGCGGCGTGTTCTGGCGTGGAGATGCCAAAGCCGACCGCAATCGGTTTATCCGTTACGGCGCGAATCGTGTTGATATGGGCTTGCAGCTTGGCGTTGACAGCGGTGCGTTCCCCCGTGACCCCGGTCACTGAGACGAGGTAAATGTAGCCGCGCGACATCCGTGCTGAGAGTTCGATGCGTTCCGGGCTGCTGGTCGGGGCCATGAAATGAATAATCCCCAGGTCGGCGGTTTCTACCAACGGCTGAAATTCGCTTACTTCATCGGCGGGCATATCGGGGATGATAAAGCCATCAATGCCAACATCTTCCGCTGCTGCGATGAGCCCCGCATAGCCATAGGCCATAAACGGGTTGGCATAGCCCATCAACACCATCGGCGTCTCGATGCCCTGTTCACGTAACTCGCGGATCGCGTCAATGCAGTGCTGTGGGGTGGTGCCGTTTTCGAGTGCGATCTGTGTTGCTGCCTGTATGGTCGGACCATCGGCCAGCGGATCAGAGAACGGTACGCCGACTTCGATAATGTCTGCACCGGCCTCGGCCAGTTTTTTCAGCACCACAACGGAGGTTTCGTAGTCTGGATAGCCGACCGGATAATAGGGGATGAAAGCCGCCCGGCCTTCAGACTTGCATTGCGCAAAAACCGCATCAATCGCCGCTAAGCCGCGCCGTGTTTTGAGTTCAGCCACGTTTACGCCTCCTCATTGTGGGTGCTGGCGTTGCCATCCATCGCGTTAATGATGGTGTTCAGGTCTTTGTCACCGCGTCCAGAAAGGTTGATCAGAATGATCTCGTCGCGGGACATCGTTGGGGCGAGTTTGATGGCTTCCGCGACAGCATGAGCCGTTTCCAGCGCGGGGATGATACCCTCTAGCCGCGAAATAAGCTGCAAGGCTTCCATCGTTTCGTCGTCGGTGGCATAGGTGTATTCGGCGCGGCCGGTGTCTCGCAGGTAGGCGTGTTCGGGCCCGATGGAGGGATAGTCCAACCCGGCGGAAATACTGTGCGTTTCCATAATCTGACCGGCGGTGTCCTGCATCACGTAAGACTTGGTGCCATGCAGAATCCCCTTACGGGCAACGTCAGCATCAGCGAAGCGGGCCGCGTGCTGATTCGAGGCAATGCCCCGGCCGCCAGCTTCCACACCGATGAGCCGCACATCGTCTTCACGAAACGCATGGAAAATGCCGATGCTGTTGCTGCCACCGCCAACACATGCCAGCACGGCATCTGGCAATGTCCCGGCCTGCTCAAGCATTTGCTGCCGCGCTTCGGTGCCAATGATGGACTGGAAGTCGCGCACGATCATCGGGAAGGGGTGTGGACCGAGCGCTGAGCCAAGTAAATAGTGCGTGGTTTCAACATTGGTTACCCAGTCGCGCATCGCTTCGTTTATGGCGTCTTTCAGGGTACGGCTGCCAGAATCTACGCCGCGAACTTCTGTGCCCATCAAGCGCATCCGAAACACGTTTGGTTTCTGACGTTCCATGTCTACTGTGCCCATATACACAACGCATTCGACACCGAGCAATGCACAGGCCGTTGCTGTGGCTACGCCGTGCTGACCGGCCCCGGTTTCGGCAATGACTCGTTTTTTGCCCATGTGCCGGGTCATCAAGGCTTGCCCAAGTGCGTTGTTGATCTTGTGTGCGCCTGTGTGGGCCAAATCTTCGCGCTTGAGGTAGATGCGAGCCCCGCCGAGATGCTCACTCAAGCGGCCGGCATAAGTGACGGGGGTCGGGCGGCCCGTGTAGGTCTGGTGCAGGTGTAAGAGTTCGGCCTGAAAATCAGGATCGTTTTTTAGCTCGGCGTAAACACGTTCGATTTCTTCCAGCGCGGGGATGATGGTTTCGGGAACGAAGCGTCCACCAAAAGCACCATAATAGCCGCGTTCATCAGGAAGGGTGCGGGTTTCGTGTACAGGTTGGGTTGTCATGGTGTGCAATTCCTCTACAACTCAGTTAAGGGGTAACAATACGTTTGGCTGCTTGAATAAACTGGCGTACTTTTTCGGGGTCTTTTTGACCGGGGGCGCGGTCGGTGCCGCTGGCGACATCCACGGCCCACGGCTGAACCTGCGTGATAGCGTCGGCGACGTTTTCTGCGTTTAAACCACCGGAAAGCATCAGGCGCGATGTGTCTTCCGCGAGTGCTTGCGCAACATCCAGCGCAGCGGTTTCGCCTGTGCCGCCATAGAGTTTTTCGTGGAAGGCATCCAGATGCAGTGTGGGTAGGTCGTCACGTTGCATGGGGTGGTTAAAGCGCTCAGCATCGGCATGAGCTTCGTCAACGGTGCGCGGACGGATGCTGACGTAGTAGGTGGTTTGTAACGCGCTCAAAAAGTCAGGCGTTAACTCCCCAACGATTTGGATAGCGTCCACGCCGGCCAGTTGTGCAGCGGCGTCAATCTTAGTGGCGGGCAAGTTCGGCAACGCGACAAACACCCCAATGCAGCGTACGTCTGGATAGGTGGTTTTGATGCTCGCAATAATTGGTTGTGCGTCGGCAGGGGCAATATAACGCCTGCTGACATTCGCGAAGATAAAGCCCAGCATATCCGCGCCGTGTTTGGCAGCGTGAATGGCGTCGGGTTCGGTCGTAATGCCGCAAATTTTAACGTTAGTCATCGTTGCACCCCACTTAATTCCTGGATTTTGCGCGGACGGTCTTCAGCTAGAATGAGTGATTCACCGACCAGCACCGCATGTACCCCTGCTTTGGCAAGCGTTGCGATGTCCTGCGCCGTGTATATCCCACTCTCACCGACGAGTGTCACATCGGGTGGGCATTGTGCAGCCAGTTGAACGGTGGTCTGCAAATCGACGTTGAAGGTGTGCAGATTGCGGTTGTTGATGCCGACGATCTGCGGCGATAGCTTCAAAACGCGCTCTAGTTCCTCGGCAGTGTGGACTTCAACTAAGGCGTGCATTCCCAGTGCATAGACGGTGGCATACAAATCACGCAGGAGGGCGTCATCAAGACAGGCGGCGATTAGCAGAATAGCGCTGGCCCCGGCAAGGCGGGCCTCGTAAACCTGATAGGCGTCCAGCACAAATTCTTTACGCAATAACGGGAGTTTCACCGCCGCGTGAATCTGTTCTAAATAGTCGAGATGTCCCTGAAAGAAATGCTCATCGGTCAGCACACTAATGGCCGCTGCGCCATGTTGCGCATATTCTCGCGCAATTGTAACAGGGTCGAAGTCGTCGAGGAAAAGCCCTTTAGAAGGCGACGCCTTTTTGACTTCGGCGATCAAAGCAATGGTGTCATGGTGCAGCGCCGCTTTGAAGTCGGGAATTTTCGGGGCGGTGGGCAAACTGGCTTGCAACCCACGTAAGGGCCGCTGCAATTTTGCTGCCGCGATTTCCGTCTGCTTATGTGCCATAATGCGGTCGAGTACCGTGCCTGTGGTCGTCAGGCCGTTGCGAGGTGGCATTAGGCTGTCTCCGGGGCAAATTGACGCGAAAACTCAACCAGCGCGTTGAGCTTATCGAGAGCGGCTCCATTGTCGAGGATGGTTGCGGCCGATTGCAAACCGTCTTCGAGGCTATCGACCTTGCCACCGACAACCAGCGCAGCCGCCGCATTGAGCATCACGATTTCACGTTGAGCCTGTGTGCCGCCACCACCGAGTACATCACGGGTGATTTGGGCGTTCACATTAGCGTCGCCGCCTTGAATGTCTTCAACTGTGGCCGGGTTTAAGCCATAGTCGGTGATGTGGAACTCATAGTCCTGCACTGTACCGTCGCGAATTTCGCTGACAGAATTTGCGCCGAGCGTACTCAACTCGTCCAATCCACCCTCGCCATGCACCACAAACACTCGCTCACCACCCAGACTATGCAGCACTCGTGCCAGTGGTCCCGTCAGGCTACGGTCATAGACGCCTAGCACCTGCCGATTGACGCCGGCCGGGTTGGTCAATGGACCGAGGAGGTTGAAAATAGTCCGAATAGCAAGCTCACGCCGGGGGGCGATGGCATGTTTCATGGCAGGGTGAAAACCGGGTGCAAACATAAAACCGATGCCGACTTCATCCACACATGCCGCAACCTGAACGGGAGTCAACGCAACGATAACGCCGAGCGCACTCAACACGTCCGAGGAGCCGCTTTTGCTGCTAATGGCGCGATTGCCGTGCTTGGCCACAGGGACACCCGCCGCCGCCGCTACAAAGCCGACCGTAGTTGAAATATTGAAGGTGTTGGCCCCATCGCCGCCTGTGCCGCAGGTGTCAATCGCGACGGTGGACTTCAGTGAGACGCGGTTGACAACATCGCGCATGGCGCGGGCGCTTCCGGTGATTTCGTCAGGGGTTTCACCCTTCAACCGAAGCCCCATCAGGTAAGCCCCGACCTGAGCCGGAGTGGCTTGTCCGGTCATGATGTCACGCATGGCGGCCTGCGCTTCTGCCTGGCTTAAATGTTCTTGTTGGGATACTTTTTTAATAGCAGATTGAATATCGCTTGCAGTCATGAGTTCCTTCTGTGTTCGCTATCATCAACAATAAGTGTTTAACGCTGCCTGTCCTGGAAAACAAAAAAAGCCCCTCATCATTTCCAGGACGAGAAGGCTTCCCGCGTTGCCACCCGGCTTAGGTCGTACCATGAAATAGCACATTATGCACGGCCTCGCTCAGTGAACAGGACAAATTCTATAATGCATTTATTTGCCGCGTTCGGGCCCGTTAACGGTGGCCGGCCGGTATAAGCTACTGCGGTTCACCTATACTGCTCAACAGTCCATTCACACCCGGGGCTATACCGTGTTTCCAGCAGTCCACGGCTCTCTAGCACAGCACATCGGAGATTACTTGTCTGTTTCAGTGCAGATTGTCATATTTGCTCTGCGCTAAGCGTAGCAATATCATTCAGGGCTGTCAAGATGGCCCATTGCTTTTCTTTTGGGGTGCTTTTCAGTACCCTTGAGGCGGTTTAATGGATATGATTGAGTCATTAAAATGCGTTATTTAACGAAATGTCATTGGAGTGTTGTCTGTGAAGTGGTTGTCTGTACATTTTAGCAAAGTCGTTGTAGTGCTTGTGGTTGGTGTTGTGCTTGGTGCCTGCGAAAGTGAAGATACAGAGCCGATAGAGTTGCCGACCCGCGTCAACCAGGCTGACATTGCCGCGACATTTGGCCTGCCCCTGGAAGAAGACATCGCAGCAACACAGACAGCACGTGCCCCAACCGTAACTGAAACAGCGACTGCGACGCTCACACCGAGCCCGCTTTTGCCAACCTTCACACCCTCTAACACGCCCACACCAACCGATACGGCAACGGTGACGCCAAACCCCATCGACGCAACAATAACCCGTATTGCGCAGCTAACCGTCATCGCTGAAACTGCTACGGCCCCGACAGTTACTAATACCCCGACGGATACGTTAACACCAACGGTCACCCCTACACCAACCAGCACGATCACGGATACACCGACGATTACCCTGACACCGTCGAATACATTCGAACCGCGCCCTGATTTGCCTGACAATCCAGAGCCCAACGCTGTCATTTTTTCGTCCAATCGAGGTGGTGTGAACGACATCTGGGTGATGACGTTGATCGGCGAACCGTCCCGGCCACTGGTGACATCTTCTGGTAACGACATCGTTGCAGCGTGTGATCCACGTGGTGAGGTACTGGTTTTTGACAGCGACCGGGGCGAGGATGAAACACGCGAGCTGTATGCGTCAGACTATGATGGCTCGGGCCTGCGCCAACTCACCGACACCAGTGGCGACAACTTCCAGCCGGTCTGGTCACCAGATGGGGAACGGCTTGCTTATGTTTCGACTGAAGCAGGGGACGCCAACATCTGGCTGGTGAACCGTGCCGGGACGAATTTCCGCCCCATTACCCGCGACGCGGGCGATGACCTGTTCCCGAGTTGGAGTCCAGACGGCAATGTTCTGTTCTTTAGCACCGAGCGCAACGGCAACTTTGACATCTACCAGTACAACGTCGAGACGGAAGAAATCAGTCAAGTTACCAACACGCCTGACATTGACGAACTCTACCCGATGCTATCGCCGAATTTTCAGAATATCGCCTATGTAGCGGAAACGGAAGCGACTGCGGACGAACCAGCCACCAGTGCCGCGTTTGTGTTGGACAGCAATGGCTTTATTCGCCGCGTCGCGACGCTGGAAGGGCGCATCCAGACCCCTCATTGGGTTGATGATCGGCGCTTGCTGTTATCCGGGGACGTCGGGAGTGGCAATGTGCAGGTGGTATTGGCGGATGTCCTTTCATCAGAAACGCCGCGTGTGCTTTCTCGGCTGGGCACTGAAAATACGTGGCCGCGTTACTGCTTTATTGAACCTGGCTTCCTTGTAGACCTTCCCGAAACCCGCCCCACGCCACTCCTACGCCCGACGGAACCCACTGCCACCCCGGTGACCCCCAGCCCCACGCCCACGCTGACATTCACACCGTCACCAACGGCTGTCAGCTTTGCGGCTGTGCCGGAAGCGCCTGAAAACTGGCTGATTTCACGCGAGACATGGACGGGGGATGAATTTGCGTTCATCGCGCCAGATTTCCTACCCTCAGACACAGAAGGCTTTCAGGTCGGAAACCTGCTCAACCTGACCTGGCAAGATACCGATGGACGGGCGGTTGTCACGATTGCGCTGGAACCATTCCGAGGAGAGCTGGCCTCAACATTAATTGGCTACACTGTGGACGACCTCCCGGCTTTTCCACCTGTGACACTTAACGGTATCGAGACAGCCGTGAATCGTGCTTTGCTGCGCAACAGTGTACAGTCTACGCAATACACCCTTACCGATGTTACGTTTACCGATGTCAACATCACATTGACCTTCCGCGTGCCGCCAGTGCCGCCCGCACCTGCACCCGGTGCTTTTGAAGCGTTGTCAGGTGGTGCGCCGCAGGGCTGGTTGATTTCAACGGAGCGCTGGACCGCTAATGAGCTGGCGACGCTGGTGGAAGTTGGGGGGCTTGCTGCGACTGTCGAAGCCGTCTTTGTTGGGGATCAAGTGCAATATCGTTGGACAGATGCAGATGGCGACGCCAACGTCTTGCTGGTGCGCTATCTTACGGTAGATGATGACCTCGTTGTTGATCCGATTTCTTACACGGTGAACGAAGCCATCGGTGTGCCAGACGACGAGGTGTTATACATCTTGCGCGAAAGTTTGCTCACCAACAGCATTAACCCCGGTGAATTTATCCTCTCGCGCATTGAGCCAGACGTTGGCGCGTTTGAGTTGGTGTTTCTGGTGCCGCCCCGCCTACCAGAATAGGCAAGGATAGAGAGGGCGACACCGCATAGAAAAGGGTTACTGTGCGGCTACGTCTTCCGCGACAACTGACTGGAAAGTCAGCGCGTTGTCGGCATAGTCCACCAGCACCGTGTCACCTTCGCGCACATGTCCTTCAAGGATGGCCAGCGCCAGCGTGTCGTAGATGTCTTTCTGAATGACGCGCTTCAGTGGCCGCGCACCGAAAACGGGGTCATAGCCCTTATCAGCGATGTGGGTCTGCGCTGCCTCCGACAGTGAAAGCGTGATCTTGCGTTCATCTAGCAGGCGTGACAGGCGCTCAAGCTGAATTTCAACAATCTGTTGCATATGTTCGCGCTTTAAGCTGTGGAACAGAATGATGTCGTCAATACGGTTCAGGAACTCGGGGCGGAAGGTGATGTCCAGTTCTTGCATCACTGCCTGGCGAATTTCCTCTTCGGGCTGCCCGGTGAGTTGCTTGATGCGCTGGCTCCCGACATTACTGGTCATGATGATGACGGTGTTCTTGAAATCGACCTGTTTGCCGTGGCCATCGGTCAAGCGTCCATCGTCCAGCACCTGCAACAGGATATCGAAGACCTCGTTGTGGGCCTTTTCAACCTCATCAAACAGCACAACAGCATATGGACGGCGACGGATCGCTTCTGTAAGCTGGCCACCTGCTTCATAACCGACATACCCGGGTGGGGCACCGATCAAGCGGGCGACGCTGTGCTTTTCCTGATATTCGCTCATGTCAATACGCACCATTGCTTCTTCGGTGTCGAACATGAACGCCGCCAATGAGCGGGCCAACTCAGTTTTACCGACACCCGTCGGCCCCAGGAACAGGAATGAGCCAATCGGGCGGTCGGGGTCTTGCAGGCCGGCCCGGCTACGACGCACAGCATTACTCACGCTGCGGATGGCGTTCTCTTGCCCCACAACACGCTGATGCAAGCGGTCTTCCATGTGCAACAGCTTCTCGACTTCACCTTCTAACAGACGGTTAACCGGAATGCCCGTCCAGTTAGAGACGACCGTGGCAATTTCGTCAGCATCGACTTCTTCTTTGAGCAATGTTTGCCCCTCATGGTACATCTGCTGGACAGCGCGTTCAGCCTGTGCCAGTTCTTGTTCCAGTTGCGGAATGTCACCATATTGCAGGCGTGCTGCTTCTTCCAACTCGCCACGCCGTTCAGCCCGGTCCAGCGCGATGCGGGTTTCGTCGAGCTGCGTTTTGATCTCACGAATG